>NZ_QMEV01000018.1 GCF_003284935.1 Mycobacterium colombiense | reverse complement strand
GAACACCGCCGGCGATTTCCCCGCGGCCGGTCGCGCCACCACCGTTCGGGGCGCCGCCCCCGGATGCGGGTCCCCCGCCGGCGCCCCCGGCCGCCGCACCCTCGCAAGCCGCACCGGCGCCCAAGCCCGCCGGCCCGTCGGGCGCGGCGCCCGGCGCTGCCAAGCCCAAGCAACCTGGAGTCGGTCCGGCCACCTGACCGGACGCAGCGGGTCGCCCCCAAACGGCGTCGTCGCAGGCGCATACACTCGGCGGTGATGTCCCGCCATGACCCTTCCGATTCAGCAGCCGACCTGAACGCGGCTATCCGCACCGCCCTGGGCAAGGTGATCGACCCCGAACTGCGGCGTCCGATCACCGAACTCGGGATGGTCAAAAGCATCGACACCGAGCCCGACGGCGCGGTGCACGTCGCGATCTACCTGACCACGGCCAGCTGCCCGAAGAAGACCGAGATCAGCGACCGCGTCAGCCAGGCGGTCTCCGACGTCCCGGGGACCGGCGCGGTCAAAGTCACCCTGGACGTGATGAACGACGAGCAGCGCACCGAGTTGCGCAAGCAGTTGCGCGGTGATGCCCGCGAGCCCGTTATCCCGTTCGCGCAACCGAATTCGCTCACCCGGGTGTATGCGGTCGCGTCCGGCAAGGGCGGCGTCGGCAAGTCGACGGTCACGGTCAACCTGGCGGCGGCGATGGCGGCCCGCGGCCTGTCGGTCGGTGTGCTGGACGCCGACATCCACGGCCATTCGATCCCCCGCATGATGGGCACCACCGACCGGCCCACCCAGGTCGAGTCGATGATCCTGCCGCCCATCGCGCACGACGTGCGGGTGATCTCGATTGCCCAGTTCACCGAGGGCAACACCCCGGTGGTGTGGCGCGGGCCGATGCTGCACCGGGCGCTGCAGCAGTTCCTGGCCGACGTCTATTGGGGCGATCTGGACGTGCTGCTGCTCGACCTGCCGCCGGGCACTGGTGACATCGCCATCTCGGTGGCGCAGCTGATCCCCAACGCCGAGATCCTGGTGGTGACGACGCCGCAGCTGGCCGCGGCCGAGGTCGCCGAGCGGGCCGGCAGCATCGCGCTGCAGACCCGTCAGCGCGTCGTCGGGGTCGTGGAGAACATGTCCGGCCTCACCCTGCCCGACGGCTCGACGCTGCAGGTGTTCGGCGAGGGCGGCGGCCGGCAGGTGGCCGAGCGGCTGACCCGCGCGGTGGGCGCCGACGTGCCGCTGCTGGGGCAGATCCCGCTGGATCCCGAGCTGGTGGCCGCCGGCGATTCCGGCACGCCGCTGGTGTTGAGCGCTCCCGATTCGCCGGTCGGCAAGGCGCTGCGCGGGGTGGCCGACAGCTTGTCGTCACGCAAGCGCGGGCTTGCCGGCGTATCGCTGGGGCTCGACCCGACCCGGCGCTGAGGACCGCGACGACCGCCAGGCTTTGAGCCGCGTTTTCAGGTCGCGTCGGTGTCGAATGGCGTGTGAGCGCCGGACTGCTGTTCGGCCGCCAGCGCCTGGCCGTTCGCGGCGGGCGGGGCCGGATGGGGGGTCTGCGGCGGGGCGCCGTTGGCCGGTTTGTCGAACGCTCCGGTCAGAAACGAGTCGTCGCCGTCCAGTAGGTGCTTGGTCAGCGCCGCACGCGGTGTCAGGCCCCGCAGCTTCTGCAGTTCGCTCAGCGGAACGCGCAGGTCGTCGAACTCGGGTCCGAGGTCCTCGCGCAGCTGGCTGGTCACCCCGCTGAGGTAGTCGCGCGCCTGACGCAGCGCGTTGGACGTCCACCGGATGGCACCCGGCAGCCGCTCGGGCCCGAGGACCACCAGCCCGACCACGACGAGGACGAGCATGTGCTCCCAGCTCAGGCTGCCGAACATCAGCTGTCGGGGTCTGGTTTGACGGTCAGCGTGACATGCCGGCCGTCGCGGACGACCTCGATCGGCGAGTCCTGACCGATGGTCAGCTGCCGCACGGCGACGACGAACTCGTCGGCGTCGGCGACCTTGCGGTTACCGACCTTGACGACGACGTCGTTCTCCAGCACCCCGCCCTTTTGCGCGGGGCTGCCAGCCTTGACGTTGGCCACCTGTGCGCCGGAGGCGATCGCGTTGCTCACCGACCGGGTGCTGACCCCCAGCGTCGGGTGCACGATCTTGCCGTCCTTGATCAGCGTCTGGGCGACCTGCTTGGCCTCGTTGATCGGAATGGCGAAGCCCAGCCCACTTGCGCTGTCGGACAACGACTTACCGGCGGTGTCGATTCCGATCACCTGGGAATCCATGTCGATGAGCGGACCGCCGGAGTTCCCGTGGTTGATCGACGCGTCGGTCTGCAGCGCGTCGATCACCGTGTCGGTGTCCGAGCCCTCGCCCGAGAGGGGCACCGGCCGGTGCAGCGCGCTGATGATGCCGTGCGTGACGGTGCTGCGCAGCCCGAGCGGCGCGCCCGCGGCCAGCACCTCGTCGCCCACCCGCACCTTGTCGGAATCACCGAGGCGCGCCACCGACAGGTTGTCGACGTTGTCGACCTTCAGTACGGCCAGGTCGGTCTTGGGGTCGCGGCCGACCAGGTTCGCCGGGACCTCTTTGCCGTCGTTGAACACCACGGTGGTCTTGAACTGGCTGGGGTTGTTGGCCGCCTCGGAGATGACGTGGTTGTTGGTGACGATGTAGCCGCGGCCGTCGATGACGACGCCGGAGCCCTGCATGCCTTCCTGGTCGCTCTTGGACTCGATGGTCACCACGGCGCCCGCGGTCGCCGCTGCCACCTTGGCGAACCGGCCGGCCGGGCCCTCGCCGTTGCCGCTGGTGGACAGCGTCACCTTCGAGGTGGTGAACGCCTCGGCGACCTCGGCCGTCTTACGACCGATCACACCGCCGAGCAGGCCGATCACCAGCGCGATCAGCAGCAGGATCAGCAACGCGAGGTAGGACACCTTGCCGCCGAACAACACGTCGCGCACGCCCAGTTTGCCGCCGTAGCCCAGCGCGGTGCCGGATCGGGAGGGCGGCACGGCCGGCGTGCCCAGCGCCGCCGCGGCACCCGGGTCGCGCCAGGGATCGTCGACCTCGTCGGGCCCGACACCGTTCTTCTCTGTGGCCAGTGCGTTGGCGTCCACCGGGTGGCGCTGCAGCGAGTCGGGACTGCCGTCCGGCCGGTGGAACGCCTCCTGCAGGACGGGGTCGGCCGGTCGGTTGCTCGGCCGGAATTCGGCCTGGTCGCGGTACTTCTGCGGGCGGACCCGTTCGGCCAGGAACGACCCGCGCAGCCCCTCGGGACGACCGAACTCCCGGCGCGACGCGGGGTCGACCGGCGGGCGCGAGATGGGGCGCGGCGCTAAGCGGTTGCCGCTGTCTTTTGCTTGGTCGTAGCCTTGGTCGGAGGTCACGTTGTCCCTTTTGGATCCTCTGCTTGAGCGCTCGAGACGGGCCTTTGCCGGGCGAAACACGCGGCACCGGCGTTGTCCGTGTCCACCCTAGTATCCATGGCGCGCCGTTGGTCGGCATGAACGCGCGCGCGGGACGCCTCGAGCGCGCGGGCGCTGATCCGCTACCGGCGCCTACGCCGCTCGCGGCCGTCACGGTCCGCGAACCGGTCGGAGGCCACGGAGGAGTCCTCGGGCGCTTCGTAGGGAATGTCGGCCAGCATGCCGAGCAGGGTGCTGGGGATGCGGATGGGCCGCGAATCGCGCAACGCCGCGCGCGCCCGGCTCTGGTCGTCGACCTCGGCCGCGCACTGGGCGCACAGCGACAAGTGATGCGCGGCGCGCAGGTGCGCGTTCATCCGCAGCTCGCCGTCGACGAACGCCGCGATCGCCTCGACGGACAGGTGCTCGGTGGAGCCGAACTGGCGCGGTGCGCCGACGGGCGCGTCACTCTGGGAGGCGAACTGAGCGGGGAGCCAGGAGAACGCGCGGCGGAACACATGTCCACGATCGGGCATCACCAACTCCTCGCCATTCATTTCTTATTGCCGCCTTATGTCGAATGTAGCGCGACAGGTCGCGCGATACCGAGGGTAAGACCGCAAAGCCGCTGAATAGCTGCCCGAACGTTAGGCGGGCGGTCGGGTGGTTACGCGGGCGCGCACGGCGTCGTGATCGGGGTGCGCGGCGAGGTAGTCCCGCAGCGCCTGGCGGCCGCGGTGGATGCGGCTGCGCACGGTGCCCAGTTTGACGCCCAGCGTGGCGCCGATCTCCTCGTAGGACAGGCCTTCGATGTCACACAGCACGACGGCGGCGCGGAATTCCGGCGGCAGCGAATCGAGCGCGGCCTGCAGGTCGGGGCCCAGCCGCGAGTCGTGGTAGATCTGCTCGGGGTTGGGTTCGTCGGCGGGCACCCGCTCGTAATCCTCGGGCAGCGCCTCCATCCGGATCCGCGAGCGCCGCCGCACCATGTCGAGGAAGAGGTTGGTGGTGATGCGGTGCAGCCAGCCCTCGAACGTCCCCGGCTGGTAGTTCTGCACCGACCGGAAGACCCGGATGAAGGTCTCCTGGGTGAGGTCCTCGGCGTCGTGCTGATTGCCCGAAAGCCGGTAAGCCAGCCGGTACACCCGGTCGGCGTGCTGGCGCACCAGCTCGTCCCACGACGGCATGGCCGCCTTGTCTCCGGTCGCGTCGAATACCGCGGTGCCGTGCGGCGCATCGGACGGCTCCACCCACTCGTCCGCGGGGACACCCTGCGCGTGCGACATGCTGGACGGGCCGAGAAGCGTGGTGATGATCGAATCCTCCGAATCGGGTGTGACGAGCAGTGACACTTCGTCACTGGCGGCAACAGGTAGTTCCCAGTCGGTATTCCCGGTCCAACGCCCTCCGCGATCCATAGGGCTACCGTCGCGTACCGGAGTATGTGCGGTATATGAACAGTCTGAGCTGAACCTGAGAAACCGGATCGTTACCTGCGCTGTGCAGGAGATATCCAGCGCGCAGTGACCTTAAACGCGTCGGGCCCGTTGGGCGTGTCACCACAATGGGAATCAGGCGCGCCTGCCGGACTGCGCGGCGAAGTGGAATACGCTGCGGGCATGGACGGCACCGACGCAGAAGCCCCCGGCCAGACAGCGCCCAGCCGGGCCGAGTCGCTCGTCGCACACGCCGAAAGCTCGATATCGGAAGACGCGCTGTTGGCGGCCGCGCGCGAGCGGGCCGTGGACATCGGCGCCGGCGCGGTGACGCCGGCGGTCGGCGCGTTGCTGAGCCTGCTGACCAAGCTGAGCGGTGGCAAGGCCATCGCCGAGGTGGGCACCGGCGCGGGCGTCAGCGGCCTGTGGTTGTTGTCCGGCATGAGCGAGGACGGCGTCCTGACGACGATCGACCTCGAGCCCGAATACCTGCGGCTGGCCAAGCAGGCGTTCACCGAGGCCGGCATCGGTCCGTCGCGCACCCGGCTGATAGGTGGCCGCGCCCAGGAGGTCCTCACCCGGCTCGCCGACGCGTCGTATGACCTGGTGTTCATCGACGCCGACCCGATCGACCAACCGGACTACGTCGTCGAGGGCGTGCGGTTGCTGCGCCCGGGCGGCGTGATCGTGGTGCACCGCGCCGCGCTGGGCGGGCGGGCAGGCGATCCGGCCGCCCGCGACGCCGAGGTGGCCGCGGTGCGCGAGGCGGCCCGCCTGATCGCCGAGGACGAACGGCTCACCCCGGCGCTGGTGCCGCTCGGCGACGGCATCCTTGCGGCCGTTCGCGACTGATCGGTACCGGCCGCCACCTTCGAGCAGGGCTTTTCGGGGCGGTCGGATCTTTATGAATTCTTGACGCGCGCCGTCCTTGACGACGGACTGAACGAGTGTTTAGTCTACTGAACATGCGTTCAGCCGACCTGACGGCCGCCGCCCGCATCAGAGACGCGGCCATCGAGCAGTTCGGCGAGCACGGGTTCGGCGTGGGCCTACGCTCCATCGCCGAGGCGGCCGGTGTTAGTGCCGCGCTGGTCATCCACCACTTCGGGTCCAAGGAGGGCCTGCGCAAGGCGTGCGAGGACCACATCGCCGAGACGATCCGCGGCACCAAGTCGGAGGCGTTGCGATCCAACGATCCCGCCACCTGGTTCGCCCAGATGGCCGAGATCGAGGAGTACGCCCCGTTGATGGCGTATCTGATGCGCAGCATGCAGACCGGCGGCGAGTTGGCAAACATGTTGTGGCGCCGCATGATTGACAACGCCGAGGAATACATGGAAGAGGGCGTGCGCGCCGGGACGATCAAACCCAGCCGAGACCCCAAGGCGCGGGCCAGGTACCTGGCCATCACCGGCGGCGGTGGCTTCCTGCTTTACATCCAAATGCATGAAACGCCAACGGATCTGCGTGCGGTGCTGC
This sequence comes from Mycobacterium colombiense, assembly GCF_003284935.1. Classification (GTDB taxonomy): domain Bacteria; phylum Actinomycetota; class Actinomycetes; order Mycobacteriales; family Mycobacteriaceae; genus Mycobacterium; species Mycobacterium arosiense_A. The sequence goes on along the minus strand of NZ_QMEV01000018.1, from coordinate 74,843 downwards.
GTGATTACTCGCGCGACATGATATTGCCCGCGCTCGAGGTCTACACCGAAGGACTGCTGACCGACCGGACCATGTACGACGCATTCCTGGCCGCCGAAGATCAAGGAGGATCTGATGCCAACTGAGAACGCCGACGGATTCGCCCCCATCGAGATCCGTGGTCTCACGAAGAATTTCGGTGCGGTGCGGGCGCTGGACGGCCTGGACCTCACGGTGCGGGAGGGAGAAGTCCACGGGTTCCTCGGGCCCAACGGCGCCGGGAAGTCGACGACGATCCGCATCCTGTTGGGTCTGGTGAAAGCCGACGGCGGCAGTGTGCGGCTGCTCGGCGGCGACCCCTGGACCCAGGCCGTCGCCTTGCATCGCCACATCGCTTACGTGCCAGGCGACGTGACGCTGTGGCCGTCACTGACCGGCGGCGAGACCATCGACCTGCTGGCCCGCATGCGCGGCGGCATCGACAAGAACCGCCGCGCCGAGCTGATCGAGCGCTTCGACCTGGACCCGCACAAGAAGGCGCGCACCTATTCCAAGGGCAACCGCCAGAAGGTCTCGCTGATCTCGGCCTTCTCGTCGCACGCCAGGCTGCTGCTCCTCGACGAGCCGAGCAGCGGGCTGGACCCGTTGATGGAGAACGTGTTTCAGCAGTGCGTGGCGCAGGCCCGCGACCGGGGCGCGACGGTGTTGCTGTCCAGCCACATCCTGGCCGAGACGGAAGCGCTGTGCGAACGCGTGACGATCATCCGGGCCGGCAAGACCATCGAAAGCGGGTCGCTGAGCTCGATGCGGCACCTGAGCCGCACCTCGATCAAGGCCGAAATGACCGGCGATCCCGGTGATCTCAGGCGGATCAAAGGCGTGGAGGACGTCAGCGTCGACGGCAATACGCTGCGCGCCCAGGTCGACAGCGAAAGCCTCGGTGAGCTCATCCGCGTGCTCGGTGACGCCGGGGTGCGCAGTCTTGTCAGCCAGCCGCCGACCCTCGAGGAGCTTTTCCTGCGCCATTACGACACCTCGGGCGGCGACGGCCGGCACGGACGCGATGCGGCAAAGGTCTCGCTGTCATGAGCACCACCACCCTGGACCGGCCGTTCGCGTCGGCATCGCCTGCGCCCCTTGGCGGTTCGCCCTTCACCGGAACGCTGTCGATGCTGCGCCTGTACCTGCGCCGCGACCGGGTTTCGATGCCGCTATGGGTACTGCTGCTGTCGGTGCCCCTGGCCACCGTGTACGTCGGCAGCATCGAGAAGGTCTACCCCGCCGCCTCCGCTCGCGCCGGGTTCGTGGCCTCGATCATGGCAAGCCCGGCCCAACGCGCCCTGTACGGCAGGGTATACAACGACAGCCTTGGCGCCGTCGGCGTCTGGAAGGCCGGAATGTTTCACGTCCTGATCGCGGTGGCGGTCATCCTCACGGTGATCCGGCACACCCGCGCCGACGAGGAGAACGGGCGGACCGAGCTGGTGGACTCCACCGCGATCGGCCGCTACGCCGCCCTGAGCGCCGCGCTGCTGCTGTCGTTCGGCGCGTCGGTTGCCACCGGGGCCATCGGTGCGGCCGGGCTGCTGAGCACCGACGTCCCGGCCGCCGGGTCGCTGGCCTTCGGGGCGGCGCTGGCCTGCTCTGGCCTCGTGTTCACCGCCGTCGCCGCGGTGGCCGCGCAGTTGTCGCCGAGCGCCCGGTTCTCCCGCGGCACCGCGTTCGCCGTCCTGGGTGCGGCGTTCACCCTGCGCGCCGTCGGCGACGCCGGCGACGGCACGCTGTCGTGGCTGTCGCCGCTGGGATGGTCGTTGCAGGTCAAGCCCTATGCGGGCGATCGGTGGTGGGTGCTGGTGCTGCACCTGGTGACGACGGCTGCGCTGACCCTGGTGGCGTATCGGCTGCTGGCCGGCCGTGACGTCGGCGCCGGGCTCATCGCGGAACGACCGGGTCCCGCCGAGGCCGCACCGGCGCTGGGCAACTCGCTCGGGCTCACGTGGCGGCTGGACCGCGCCGCGCTGGTGCTGTGGTCCGCGGGCCTGTGCCTGTATGGCCTGCTGATCGGCAGCGTGGCGCACGGCATCGGCGACGAGCTGGGTGACAGCGGGGTGGCGCGCGACGTCGTGGCGCGGATGGGCGGCACCAGCGCGATCGAGGAGGCGTTCATCGCCGTCGCGTTCACCATGACGGGCATGGTGGCCGCCGCGTTCGCCGTTTCGCTGACCCTGCGGTTGCACCAGGAAGAGTCGAGTCAGCGAGCCGAAACGGTGCTCGCCGGCGCGGTGTCGCGAACCCGTTGGCTGGCAAGCCATTTGGTGACGGCGCTCGGCGGCTCGGCGGTGGCGATGCTGGCCAGCGGACTCACCGCGGGTGTCGTCTACGGCGTCGCGTCCGGCGATGTCGCCGCCAAGCTGCCGATGGTCGTGGCGAGCGCGGCCGTCCAATTGCCGGCGGTGTGGCTGTTGTCGGCGGTGACGGTCTGCGTGTTCGGCGTCGCGCCGCGCCTGACGCCGGTGGCCTGGGCGGTGCTGGTCGGCTTCGTCGCCCTGTACCTGATCGGGTCGTTGGCCGGGTTCTCGCAATGGTTGCTCGACGCCGAACCGTTCGCGCACATCCCGCGGATCGGCTCAGATTTCACCGTCGTACCACTGTTATGGCTACTGGCCATCGACGTAGGGTTGATGATTCTGGGTGCCATGGCTTTTCGGCGCCGCGATCTACGCAGCTAGGAGCGCGATGAAAACCGGAATCCGGGTGACGGCGACCTCCATCTGGGGCATCCTCTCGTGGATCTTGATCCTGCTGCTACCGGCGGGCACGCTGCACTACTGGCAGGCCTGGCTCTTCATTGCCGTGTTCACGGTGGCCACCATCGTCCCCACCGTGTACCTGGGCCGCACCAATCCCGCGGCGCTGCAGCGCCGCATGCGGGCGGGCCCGCGGGCCGAACCCCGCAAGGCGCAAAAGTTCATCATCACCGGCTCGTTTGTGGGCCTGTTCGCGACCATGGTGTTCAGCGCGCTCGATCACCGGTTCGGTTGGTCGTCGGTGCCGCCCTGGCTCTCGGTGCTCGGCGATGTCCTGGTGGCGACGGGGCTCGGCATCGCCATGCTGGTGATCGTCCAGAACAGTTATGCCGCGGCCACGGTCACCGTGGAAACGGGCCAGACGGTGGTGTCCAACGGCCTGTACCGATTCGTGCGCCACCCGATGTACGTCGGCAATGTCATCATGATGATCGGTATCCCCCTGGCGCTCGGCTCCTACTGGGGACTGCTCTTCGTCATCCCCGGCACCCTGGTGCTCACGCTGCGCATCTTCGACGAAGAAAAGCTGCTGAACCACGAACTGCCCGGCTACCGCGAATACGCCGAACGGGTCCGGTACCGGCTGGTGCCCTACCTCTGGTAGCCGCCGGATCGGCCGCTTAGGGTAGGGGCGTGCTGGGCAGTCGGCCGCCCGCCCGGGACCGCCCATGGCGGCGCCCCGGCGCATTGCGGTACGCGTGGAACCGGATTCGCGGCATCGCCCGCCCGCCCGTCACCGTCACCGACCCACCCGCCGATCTGCGCCTCGAGCGCGATGTGGCCGTCGCGGTCCGCGATGGAACGCTGTTGCGGATCAACGTCTTTCGGGCGGCCGGCGACGAGGCGCGGCCGGTGATCCTGAGCATTCACCCCTACGGCAAGGACCACCTGCCGACCCGCCGCGGCAACAAGACCACGTTTTCGATGCAGTACCGCATGATTCGTCAGCCGCAACCGGTGACCTTTTCCACCCTGACCGGTTGGGAGGCACCGGATCCGGCATGGTGGACCGCGCGCGGCTTCGTCGTCGTCAACGCCGACGCGCGCGGCTGCGGCCATTCCGACGGCACCGGGAACCTGTTGTCTCTCCAGGAAGCGCAGGACACCTACGACCTGGTGCAGTGGATCGCCGGACAGCCCTGGTGCGACGGCAACGTGGTGATGCTCGGGGTCTCCTACCTGGCCATCAGCCAGTACGCCGTCGCCGCGCTGCAGCCACCCGCGCTGCGGGCGATCTGCCCGTGGGAGGGCTTCACCGACGCCTACCGCGACCTGATGTTTCCCGGCGGCGTGCACGAGATCGGCTTCAGCCGGTTGTGGTCGCGCAACCTCAGTCGCGACACCCGGCAGAGCTACGACCTCGCACGGATGCAACAGGAACACCCGCTGCGCGACGAGTTCTGGCGCTCGCTGGCGCCGGACCTGTCGGCGATCAAGGTCCCGATGCTCGTCTGCGGCAGCTTCTCGGACAACAACCTGCACAGCCGCGGTTCGATGCGGGCCTTCGTACACGCCGGCTCCGAGCACGCCCGGCTGTACACCCATCGCGGCGGCAAGTGGGCGACCTTCTACTCCGAAGCGGCGTTGGGCGAGCAGCTGAAGTTCTTCCGCGATGTGCTCGATGGCGTCCCGGGCTCCCGCAGTGTGCGCCTGGAAGTGCGCGAGGACCGCGACACCGTCACCGCGGTGCGCGAAGAAGCCGAATGGCCGCTGGCCCGCACCCGTTGGCGCGCAATGTATCTGAGCGACGCTGACACGCTGACGCCCGAGCCGTCAGCCGATTCCGGCCGCGTCGACTTCGGCACACGTTGCGGCGCAGCATCTTTCGTCTGGACGGTGCCCGAGGACGTCGAGCTGACCGGTCATATGGTGGCCCGGTTGTGGGTCGAACTCAGCGGCTGTGACGACGCCAATCTCTTCGTCGGCGTGGAAAAGTGGCGCCGCGGCCGGTTCGGGCGACGGTTCGTCGGATTCGAGGGCTCCTACGGCTACGGCCGCGATCGGGTGACCACCGGATGGCAACGGATCGCGCTGCGCGCCTTGGATTCCGGGACCCGGCCGGACGAACCCGTCAGCACGGGAACCGCCGCGCGACCGCTCTCGCCCGGCGAGCTGGCCGAGGTCGAAGTCGAGCTGGGCCCGTCGGCGACGTTGTTCCGCGCGGGCGAACAGTTGCGGTTGGTGATCGCCGGTCGCTGGCTGTCTCCGAGAAACCCACTCACCGGCCAGTTTCCGGCGTGGTACCAGGGCTCGCCGCGCGGTCGCATCACCTTGCACTGGGGTGCGCAGCGCGACGCCCAACTGCTGATTCCGGAGATACCGGGCTAGATCCAGACGCCCTTGCCCACCGCGACTACGCCGCCGGCGCTGATCGCGAAGCGCTCGCGATCCTTTTCCAGGTCCACGCCCACCATCTCCCCCGGCCCGACGACGACGTTCTTGTCCAGGATCGCGTGGCGCACCACCGCGCCGCGACCGACGCGGGCGCCGGGCATGATCACGCTGCCCTCCACGATCGCGCCGTCGTCGACCACCACGTTGGACGACAGCACCGAGTTGCGCACCGAGGCCGCCGAGATGATGCTGCCCGCTCCCACCACCGACTCCTGCGCGGAACCGCCGTTGACGAACTTGGCCGGCGCGAGGTTCTCCGACTCACCGCGGATCGGCCAGCGCTTGTTGTACAGGTTGAACACCGGGTGCACCGACACCAGGTCCATGTGCGCGTCGTAGAAGGCGTCCAGCGTTCCCACGTCGCGCCAGTAGGCCCGGTCGCGGTCGGTGGCCCCGGGCACCTCGTTGTCGTTGAAGTCGTAGACGGCGGCCATCCCGTCGGCGACCAGGCGCGGGATGATGTCACCGCCCATGTCGTGATCGGAGTGGTCGTCGTCGGCGTCGGCGCGGATCGCGTCGATGAGCACCTTGGTGGTGAAGATGTAGTTGCCCATCGACACGAACGTCTGCTCGGGGTCATCCGGGGTCCCCGGCGGATCGAGCGGCTTCTCCACGAAGTTGCGAATGCGGCCCGACTCGTCGGAGTCGATGCAGCCGAACGCGGTGGCCTCGCTGCGCGGCACCCGGATGCCGGCGACCGTCGCGCCGGCGCCGCTGTCGATGTGGAACCGGACCATCTGCTCGGGGTCCATCCGGTACACGTGGTCGGCGCCGAAAACCACTATGTAGTCGGGGTCTTCGTCGTAGATCAGATTGAGCGACTGGTAGATCGCGTCGGCCGAGCCGGTGTACCAGCGCGGGCCGAGGCGCTGCTGCGCGGGCACCGGCGTGATGTATTCACCGGCCAGGCCGGACAGCCGCCAGTTCTGCGAGATGTGACGGTCCAGTGAATGCGACTTGTACTGGGTGAGAACGCAGATGCGCAGATACCGGGCGTTGACGAGGTTGGACAGGACGAAGTCGATCAGCCGATAGGCGCCGCCAAAGGGAACGGCGGGCTTGGCGCGGTCCGCGGTCAGCGGATACAGCCGCTTGCCCTCACCGCCGGCCAGGACGATGCCCAGCACGTGTGGCGCTTCCCTCATGGTGTCAAACCTATCGGCCGTGGCGAAGGGCTGCCAGGGGGAACGGTCGATTGGCGAAGTTCTGTGCGGCTGTCCGTCAAGGTATTTGGCCGCGCACGCTCCCACGATCGCCCCGACTTTGTGGCCCACCCGCCTCGCGGCGGGCCTCGTTCGCGAACTACCGTGCGGGTATGCGGGTCGCGATGATGACGCGGGAGTACCCACCGGAGGTCTACGGGGGCGCGGGGGTACACGTCACCGAGCTCGTCGCCCAGCTGCGCCGGCTGTGCGCGGTCGACGTGCATTGCATGGGCGCGCCGCGCCCCGGCGCCCAGGGAGTGCACGTGCACCAGCCCGACCCGCGGTTGCAGGGCGCCAACGCGGCGATGTCGATCCTGTCGGCCGATTTGATGATGGCCAACGCGGCATCGGAAGCCAGCGTGGTGCATTCGCACACCTGGTACGCCGGCATGGCCGGGCATCTGGCCGCGTTGCTGTACGGGGTTCCGCACGTGCTGACCGCGCATTCGCTCGAGCCGCTGCGCCCCTGGAAGGCCGAGCAACTCGGTGGCGGCTACCGGATCTCGAGCTGGGTCGAGCAGACCGCCGTGCTGGCCGCGGATGCCGTCATCGCGGTCAGTAGCGCGATGCGCGAGGACGTCCTGCGCGTCTATCCCGCATTGGATCCCAGCGCCGTGCACGTCATCCGCAACGGCGTCGACACCGACGTCTGGTACCCGGCCGGGCCGATGCAAACCGGATCGATGCTCGCCGAACTGGGCGTCGATCCGGCCCGGCCCATCGTGGTGTTCGTCGGTCGGATCACGCGGCAGAAGGGGCTGGCCCACCTGGTGGCGGCCGCCCACCGGTTCAGCCCGGAAGCGCAGGTGGTGTTGTGCGCCGGCGCACCCGACACCCCGGAGATCGCCGACGAGATTCGCGACGCCGTGGCCGGCCTGTCCCGCAGTCGCAGCGGGGTGTTCTGGATCCGCGAGATGCTGCCCACCGGGGAGCTACGCGAAATTTTGTCGGCCGCATCGGTTTTCGTGTGCCCGTCGGTGTACGAGCCGCTGGGCATCGTGAATCTGGAGGCGATGGCCTGCTCGACCGCGGTGGTGGCCTCCGATGTCGGCGGAATCCCGGAGGTGGTCGCCGACGGGGTCACCGGGACGCTGGTGCATTACGACCCCGAGGACGCTCGGGGCTATCAGGCCGGGCTGGCCGAGGCGGTCAACGAGCTGATCGCCGACCGCGACAAAGCGCAGCGCTACGGCAAGGCGGGACGCCAACGCTGCGTCGAGGAGTTCTCCTGGGCCCACGTCGCCGAGCAGACCCTGGAGATCTATCGGAAGGTGTGTGCGTAGCGCCGCCGACATCCGTTCGGCGGCAAGCCCTAGCTGGAGCTCGTGACGCCCTTGAGTTCGTCACCGAGGGCGGCGGCTTCGTCCGGCGTCAGTTCGACGACCAGCCGACCGCCTCCCTCAAGTGGTACCCGCATCACGATGCCGCGCCCCTCCTTTGTTGCTTCCAGAGGACCGTCTCCGGTCCGGGGCTTCATCGCCGCCATCGAGTACTCCCTCCAGATTCGAGCTGGCCCGCCCGTGCGGACCTGGTCGGCACCGAGCAAGCCCCGCCAGCGAACTTCAAGCCATGCCCGGCATCGAACTGCCTTATCACCCCCCCATTGTTCCCTATCCAGGTCATCACTTGTACAAAGACCCACTCCTGTGCGCTCAGCGGGCCGCCGCGGGCACCCAGCAACCGCGGATATGGTCGTCGACCATCCCGGTCGCCTGCATCAGCGCATAGGCGGTGGTGGGCCCGACGAAGCGGAACCCGCGCCGCTTGAGCTCACGCGCCATGGCCTTCGATTCGTCAGTGGCCGAGGGGATTTCGGCCGGGTCGGCCGGCCGGGATCGCGGCGACGGCGCAAACGACCACAGCAGGTCGGCCAGGTCCGCCGCGCTTCCCAGTTCGGCGGCGGCCCGCGCATTGGCGATCGTCGCCTCAATCTTGGCCCGGTTGCGCACGATTCCCTGGTCGGCCAGCAGCCGCTGCACGTCGGCATCGGTGTATTCGGCGACCGCCGTGATGTCGAAGCGGTCGAACGCGCGCCGGAAATTCTCCCGTTTCCGCAGGATGATCAGCCACGACAGGCCACTTTGAAAGGCCTCCAGGCTCATCCGCTCGAACAACGCGACCCCGTCGCGCACCGGCTGGCCCCACTCGCGGTCGTGGTAGTCGCGGTAGAGCTCGAAATCGGGTCCCGGCCGCACGGTCGCCCAACTGCAGCGAACCAGCTCGTCTTCACTCACATTGAGTCCTGACGATCCTCGCCGTCGTCGGGTTCCCCGGATTCGCCTTCGGCCTCGGTCCCGGCCGCCGGCGCGGCGTGCACGGCCGCCAGCTGGCCGCGCAGCGCCTCGAGCTCCCGCGCGAGCCGGTCCAGCACCCAGTCCACTTCGCTGGTCTTGTAGCCGCGCAGCACCTGGGTGAACTTGACCGCGTCGACGTCGGAGCCGGTCACCCCGAACGCGGGCAGGACCGTGGCCGTCGTCCCCCGCGGCAAGGGCGGCAGCTGCTCGCCGCGACCGAACAACAGGCTGGCCGCGCCGAACAGGACGATCGCCACCAGCACCAGAACCACCAGGTACAGCAACACCAACGCCACGGGATCGATACTGCCCTATGCCACCGACACCGCGGCGGCCAGCGTGACCCGCCGCGGGCCTACCGCGGTCTGATCGCCTGCATCGGGGGCCGGTCCGCCAGCGACACCGGCGAGGTGCGCTGGGTGTAGCCGTGCCCCTCGGGACCGTCGGCGACGAACTGAGTCAGCCCGACGCCGGAGTCCGGGATCCCGCAGCGCGAGAGGAGGGTCGCGATGATTTGGCGGCTCATCACGCCCAAGTCGGCCAGCGGCCGGTTGCGATGCGCCCGCACCCCGAGGTTGACCTGCGCGATCGCCTCGAGACCCAGCCGGTCGAAGGTGTCCACCAGCAGGCCGATCTCCACGCCGTAGCCCGGCGCGAACGGCACCGAGGTCAGCAGTTCCCGGGTGGCGGCGTACTCCCCGCCGAGCGGCTGGAGGACGGAACCCAGCTCGGGCCGCAGCGCCGACAGCAGCGGCCGGGCGACCAGCTCGGTGACCCGCCCACCGCCGGTGGCGCTGACGTCGCCGCCGACGTCGCCGACGTCGCTGAGCTCGCTGCCCCGCAGCGGCCGTCGGTAGAAGCTTTTGACCAGGTGCACGCCGTCGCCGGTGAGCAGCGGGCCGACCAGCCACGGCACGAACATCGGGTGCGGGTTGATCAGGTCGGAGTCGACGAACACCACGATGTCGCCGCTGGTGGCCGCCAGTGAGCGCCACAACGCCTCGCCCTTCCCGGGGCGTATCGGCACCTCGGGCAAGGCCTGCTCGCGGCTGACGACGCGGGCGCCGGCGGCGACGGCCCGGATCTCGGTGTCGTCCGTGGAGCCGGAGTCCAGCACGATCAGCTCGTCGACCAGCCCGTCTACCAGCGGTGAGATGCTCTCGATCACCGACGCGATGGTGTCTTCCTCGTCGAGGGCGGGCAGCACCACCGAGATGGTCCGCCCGGCCTTCGCGGCCTCCAGGTCGGCGATGGTCCAGCCCGGACGGTTCCGCCTGTCGTTGGCCAGCCACACGTCGCCGGGCCGGGCGGCATGCACCCTGCCGTTGGCGAGATCGCCGGCGACCAGGTCCGAGGCCGTCATGCCAGCCCCCGCACCGTGCGCGTCGGCGGGCGCGTCCCCTGGATCGAGGCCACCATTTCCAGCACCCGGCGGGTGGCCGCGACCTCGTGGACGCGGAACATCCGCGCACCGGCGGCGGCCGCCAGCGCGGTCGCCGCCAACGTCCCCTCGAGGCGTTCGGTCAATTCCACCCCCAGAGTCTCCCCGACGAAGTCCTTGTTACTCAAAGCCATGAGCACGGGCCACCCGGTGTTCACGAGATCGCCCACGTGGCGCAACAGCAGCAGCCCGTGAAAGGTGTTCTTGCCGAAGTCGTGGGTCGGGTCGATCAGCACCCGGTCACGGGCCACACCGCACGCCACCGCCCGCTCGGCGGCCGCGGTGACCTGGGCGATGACGTCGTCGACCACGCCGCGGGTGGTGGTCCCGTAGTTCACCCGGAACGGGCGGGTGCGCGGCAGCGCGTTGCCGGTGTGCGAACACACCAGGCCGGCGCCGAACTCCGCGGCCACCTCCGGCAGCGCCGGGTCGATGCCGCCCCAGGTGTCGTTGATCAGGTCCGCACCGGCCGCACAGGCCACCTTGGCCACCTCGGCGCGCCAGGTGTCGGCGCTGATCAGCTGATCCGGATAGGCGTCGCGCAGCCACTCGATGAAGGGCACCAGCCGGGCGATCTCGGTGTCGGCGTCGACCTCTTGACCGGGCCCGGCCTTGACCCCGCCGACGTCGATGACGTCGGCGCCCTCGGCGACGGCCCGATGCACCGCCGCCCTGGCGGCCTCGTCGCTGAACGTCGCGCCCCGGTCATAGAACGAGTCCGGGGTGCGGTTGACGATCGCCATGATCAGCGCGCGATCGCCGGCGACCGGGCGGCCGCAGAAGCTCGAATGCACACGTCTATGGTGCCCGGTCACCGCGCCGGATGCGGCCCGGGGATCGAGTGTGCGGCCAGCCGCACACTCCACGCCGAACGTGCGGCTAGGCGCACACTCGGCGGGAACGGGACGCTCAGCCCTTCGGCCGCTTACCGTCGGCTACCTCGTCGGGGTACTCGTCGTAGTACGGCACGTAGCCTTCGTCGCGCCCGGCCAGCACGTACAGCGGGTCCTTCACGTCGGGGCCGTACGCCTGCTCACGCAGCTCCACCTTGCGACTCTTGAAGGTGGTGGTCTGCTCGATCGACTCCACCACCCGCACGAACAGCGGCAGTGCGTAGACGGGCAGCTGCTCGTACACGGCGCGGGCCAGCGACTTCCCGTCGAACTCGGCGCCCTCGCGCAGCTTGACCGCGGCCATCCCGGCGCGGCCGCCGGTGCGCGGCACCTCGACGCCGAAGACCGTGCAGTCCTCGACGTGCCCGTCGGACGACAGCGCCGCCTCGACCTGCGTGGTGGCCACGTTCTCACCCTTCCAGCGGAACGTGTCGCCGAGCCGGTCGACGAACGCGGCGTGACCCAGCCCCTGCGGGCTCATCACGTCGCCGGTGTTGAACCAGCAATCGCCCTCACGAAAGGCGTTGCGCACCAACTTCTTTTCGCTGGACTCGGGGTCGGTGTAGCCGTCGAAGGGCTGCAGCCGGTTGACCGGGCTGAGCAACAAACCGGGCTCGCCGGCCGGCACCCGGCGCACCCGCCCGTTGTCGTCGCGCAGCGGGGCGCCGGTGTCGGGGTCGTACTCGACGTAGGCCAGCGGCATGGGGAAGACGCCGGTGGAGCGGGGCACGTTGAAGACGTTGATGAACGCGGCATTGCCTTCGCTGGAGGCGTAGAACTCGCAGACCCGGGCGATGCCGAACCGGCTGGTGAACTCGTCCCAGATCTCCGGGCGCAGGCCGTTTCCGGCAATCACCCGCACCTTGTGCGCGCGGTCGGTGGGCTTGGCCGGCTGGTTGAGCAGGTACCGGCACACCTCGCCGATGTAGATGAACGCCGTGGCCTCGTTGGCGATCACCTCGTCCCAGAACTTCGACGCCGAGAACGACTTGCCCAGCGCCAGCGTCGCGCCCGAGTTGATCACCGAGGACAGCGCCACCGTCAGCGCGTTGTTGTGGTACAGCGGCAGGCAGCAGTAGAGGGTGTCGGAGCTCTTCAGCCGCAACCCGATGCCGCCGAACGCCGCGAGCGCCTTGAGCCACCGCAGGTGCGTCATCACGCTGGCCTTGGGGAAACCGGTTGTGCCGGAGGTGAAGATGTAGAAGGCGGTGTCCCTGGCATGCACGGCCGACGCCGACGCCGGGTTGGTGGCCGGGGCGCTCACCGCGAACCGCTCCAGGTCCTCGACGGTCAGCGTCTCGGTGCTGCCCGCGCCGCCGCACTCGGCGACCGCGCTGACCAGGTCGGCCTCGGCGATGAGCACCTTGGCGTCCAGCAGGCCCAGGCTGTGCGCGAGCACCTCGCCGCGCTGGTGGTAGTTGAGCATGCCGGCCACCGCGCCGCACTTGACCGCGGCCAGCATGGCCAGCACGGTCTGCGGCGAGTTGCGCAGCATGATGGCGACGACGTCGCCCTGGCCGACACCGCGCGCGGCCAGCACGGCCGCGTATCGGTTGGCGGCGGCGTTGGCGTCGCGGTAGGTCAGTTGCTGATCGCCGAACCGCAGGAAGATCCGGTCCCCGTAGCGGGCGGCCCGGTCGGCGAACACCGTGCCGATCGATTTCTTCGAGCCCGGCTGGGCCAGCAGCCCGGTCATCGCGCCGCGCACGATCACCGGCAGGTCGGCCAGCACGGCCGGCGCCCGAAATGCGACGTCGGTCAGTTTGACCGCCGTGCGCGCTCCCCCGTCACGATCGGACACGTGATCCCCTCGATTCGTTTTCCAAAGTCAAGCTCGGCGGACAGCCTAATAGGGGTGGCAAACCGGGCGGCGGCCTCAGGCGGGCGCGCAGGCGTCCAGCGCCGCACTGACCTTGTCGACCAGCACCAACCGGTCCATCGCCACCTGCGAGACGTAGCCGCTGTCCAGTAACCCGCACAACCAGGTCCACAGCCCCTCGTAGTGGCCGAAGGGGTCCAGCAGCACGATGGGTTTGTCATGCAGGCCCAGGAAGCCCGTCGTCCAGGAGTCGAGCAACTCGTCGAGGGTGCCGATGCCACCGGGTAGGACGACGAACGCGTCGGCCCGGTCTTCCATGAGCTGCTTGCGCTCGTGCATGGTGTTGCTGACGATCAGCTCGTCGGCGTCCGCGTCGGCGATCTCGCGGCGCATCAGGATCTTGGGGATGACGCCGACGGTCCGGCCGCCGCGGGCGCGCGCGGCCGTCGCGACCGCACCCATCGCCGAGACCCGGCCGCCGCCCCACACCAGCGTCCAGCCGCGCTCGGCGATCGCCTCGCCGAGTTCCGTAGCGACGCCGAGCAATTCGGGGTGCTGCGGGCCGGATGCGCAGTACACGCAGACCGACCACTCGCCTGATGAATCGGGTTCGCCGGGCATATCCGCCAAAGGTAGACCAACCGCCTACAGCCCGTCATATGTGGGGCTTTCGCCCTGCCGCGCGGGTCGCGCGCCATAAAATTCGGCGGTGCCGATTCGATGGAACGTCCCCCGACATGCGACGGCCGCCGAGCGGCTCGATGCGGCGTTGGCCGGCGGGGCGCGCGGAGCGGTGGTGGTGGGGCCCGACGGCGTCGGCAAATCCACGCTGGCCCGGGTGGCCGCCGAGCGTTTTGCCGAGCGCAATCCCGCCACGCTCCTCCGCTGGGTGACCGGCACCCCGACCGAACGCGCGGTTCCGTTCGGGGCGTTCAGCCACCTGGTGGAGATCGCCGATCTCGGCAAGCCGGCCGCGCTGCTGCGGGCCGCCCGGGCGTCGCTGGGCGGTGACGACCTGCTGCTCGTGGTCGACGACGCCCACCACCTGGACGTGTTGTCGGCCACGCTGGTGTACCAGCTGGCGCGGGACGGCGCCGGACTTCTCATCGTCACCGCCCGCGCCGATTCCGCTCCCGAGGCGGTCGCGGCGCTGTGGGGCGACGACCTGCTCACCCGGATCGACATCGCGCCGCCGGGTGGGGCGACCACCCCGGCGGAGATCGACGCGTTCCTCGCCGAGCTGCCCACCGGGGCGCGGTCGGTGCTGGAGTATCTGGCCGTCGCCGAGCCGCTGTCGGTCGCCGATCTGACCGCGCTCGCCGGTGACGGCGCGGTGGCCGACGCGGTGGCGTGGGGCGCGGCCGAGACCCGGGCGCGCGGCGGTTCCTCCGACGATCCGGTGGTCTACACCGCCCATCCGCTGTTCGCCGAGCGGACGCGGGCCGCGCTGGATCCCGACGACGCCCGGCATCGACGCACCGACCTGGTCACGCTGCTGGAGCGGCGGCCGTCCGACCACCTCAGCGACCGGTTGCGGCTGGTGTCGCTGGCGCTGGACAGCGATACTTTGCCGCGGACCGCCGACGTCTCCGCCGCCGCGCAGCAGGCGCTGCGGCTGGGCGACCTGGCGCTGGGTGAGCGGTTGGCCCGGTCGGCGCTGCAGCGGTCCGGCGGGCTGGCGGCGCGGCTCGCGCTGGCGCACGCCCTGGCGTGGCAGGGCCGCGGCCGCGAGGCGGACGCGGTGCTGGCCGATGTCGACTCCAGCGCGCTGACCGAAGCGGCGCTGATGGATTGGGCGCTGCTGCGGGCGGCGAACCAATTCTGGATGCTGAGCGAACCGGAGCGCGCCACCGCGTTCCTGCGAACGGTGCGCAACCGGGTCACCGATACCGGCCTGCGCACCACCCTGGACGCGCTGAGCGCGACGTTCGCGATGAACGCCGGCAACGTCGGTCACGCGGTGAAGGTCGCCGGCGACGTCCTCGCGTCGCCGGCGGCCGACGACCAGGCGGTGGCCTGGGCGGCCAGTGCGGCCGCATTGTGCTCGGCGCGCGAGGGCCGATTCGATGATGTCGAGCCGCTGGCGCAGCGGGCCCTGGGCGCCGAACATCCCGGGCTGCTGCGCTTCACCATCGGCCTGGGGCAGACCACCGCGCTGTTGATGGCGGGCCGGCCCGACCAGGCGCGCCAGCTCGCGCAGCAGTTCACCGATTTCGCCGAGCTGCAGCAGCCGGGTCGCGCGATCGGTGAGGTGCTGCTGGCGCACGTGCTGATCGCCGGTGGTGAATTCGCTTCCGCGGCAGAGCTATTGGGTCCGGCTGCCGCCACCTTACAGCGCACCGGTTATTCGTGGGGTCCGTTGTCACTGACACTGCTGGCCACCGCGCTGGCCCAGCGGGGCGATACCGCCGCGGCGGCAAAGGCGTTGAGCCGGGCCGAATCCCGCCACGGCACCAAGTCCGCACTGTTCGCGCCCGAGCTCGGGGTGGCGCGAGCGTGGCGGCTGGCCCTGGTGCGGGACACGCATGGCGCGGTGGCCGCCGCGCGCGACGCCGCCCGGTTGGCCGAACGCGGCGGGCAGCGGGGGGTGGCGTTGCGGGTCTGGCACGAGGCGGTGCGGCTGGGCGACGTCCGGGCCGCCGATCCCCTGGGCCGGCTATGCGACGAGATCGACTGCGTCGCAGGCAGGCTCGCGCTGTCCCACGCCCGCGCGCTGGCCGCCGGCGATGGCGCCGGGCTGCGGGCGGTGTCGGACGAGTTGACGTCGATCGGCATGCACGCGGCGGCCGCCGACGCGGCCGCCCAGGCGCAACGGTGTGGCGGCGGTAAGGCCTAGCCGCTCAGGTAGCCCCTCAGCACGTCCACCGCGGCGGTGATGTTGGCGACCGCGACCCGCTCGTCGCGCTTGTGCGCCAGGTTGGGATCGCCGGGCCCGAAGTTGACCGCCGGTATGCCCACGGCCGCGAACCGTGCCACGTCCGTCCAGCCGTACTTGGCGCGGACGTTGCCGCCGGCCGCCTCGACCAGCGCCTTGGCGGCGGGTTGGGACAGCCCGGGCAGCGCACCGGCCGCCGCGTCGGTCTGTTCGATGCGCACGTCCAGCCCGGCGAACACGTCATGCACGTGTTGCAGCGCGTCGGGCAACGAACGGTCCGGCGCGAAGCGGAAATTGACGGTCACCGCGGCCGCGTCGGGGATGACGTTGCCGGCCACGCCGCCGTCGATGCGCACGGCCGACAGGCCCTCGCGGTAGACGCAACCGTCGATGTCGACGCTGCGCGCCTCGTAGGCGGCCAGCCGTTCCAGCACGGCGCCCAGCTTGTGAATCGCGTTGTCCCCCAACCAGGATCGCGCCGAATGGGCGCGGGTCCCGGTGGCGCTGACCACCACCCGCAGGGTGCCCTGGCAGCCGGCTTCGATGTAGCCGCCGGTCGGCTCGCCCAGGATGGCGACATCGGCGGACAGCCACTCGGGCAGCTCGCGTTCGATGCGGCCCAATCCGTTTGCGGCGGCGTCGATTTCCTCGCAGTCGTACATCACCAGCGTGAGATCGTGCACCGGGTCGGCCACGGTGGCCGCCAGATGCAGGAAAACCGCGTCGCCGGATTTCATGTCCGCCGTGCCGCAGCCGTACAGGTCGCCGCCCTCGCGGCGGCTGGGCAGGTTTCCGGCCACCGGCACGGTGTCCAGGTGCCCGGCGAGCAGCACCCGCGACGGCCGCTGGTGGTGGGTGCGCGCCAGCACGGCGTTGCCGTTGCGGACGATCTCGAACCCGGAGGTCTGGGCCCGCAACGCGGCCTCGACCTCGTCGGCCAGCCGCGCTTCGTCCCTCGATTCGCTGGGGATGTCGACCAGCGCGGCGGTGAGCGCGATCGGATCTCCGGGTAAGTCCAGCACGGGTCCCAGGTTATCCGCTGCCGTGCGGCAAGTAACCTGACCGCCGTGACAAGAGCAGCAGGTGCCGAAGGAATAGGCCTGGCAACGCTGGCCGCCGACGGATCGATCCTCGACACGTGGTTTCCCGCACCGGAACTGACCGACTCGGGCACCAGCGGGACGTCGCGGCTGGCCCTGTCCGACATCCCCCCGGAACTGACCACGCTGATCGGACGCGACGACGACCGCGGCACCGAGACCGTTGCCGTGCGCACGGTCATCGGCTCGCTGGACGACGTGGCCGCCGACGCCTACGACGCCTACCTGCGATTGCATCTGCTCTCGCACCGGCTGGTGGCGCCGCACGGACTGAACGCCGGCGGCTTATTCGGGGTATTGACCAATGTCGTGTGGACTAACCGCGGGCCTTGCGCCATCGAGGGATTCGAGGCGGTCCGGGCCCGGTTGCGCCGGCACGGACCGGTGACCGTCTACGGCGTCGACAAGTTCCCCCGCATGGTCGACTACGTCCTGCCTGCCGGGGTGCGCATCGCCGACGCCGACCGGGTGCGCCTGGGCGCCCACCTGGCCCCGGGCACGACGGTGATGCACGAGGGCTTCGTCAACTACAACGCCGGCACGCTGGGTGCGTCGATGGTCGAGGGCCGCATCTCCGCGGGCGTGGTGGTGGGCGACGGCTCCGACGTCGGCGGTGGGGCCTCGATCATGGGCACGCTGTCCGGCGGCGGCACCGAGGTGATCTCGATCGGCAAGCGGTGCCTGCTCGGCGCCAATGCGGGCCTGGGCATCTCCTTGGGCGACGACTGCGTCGTCGAAGCCGGCCTGTATGTCACCGCGGGCACCAAAGTCATTACGCCCGAAGGCAAAACGATGAAGGCCCTGGAGCTCTCCGGCGGCAACAACCTGTTGTTCCGCCGCAATTCGGTGAGCGGGGCGGTCGAAGTGGTGGCCCGCGGCGGTCAAGGCATCGCGCTCAACGAGGACCTGCACGCCAACTGACGCGCGCACCTACAAGTCGGCGGAAACCTTCTCGGCGGCCGGAACGGCGCGCAGCGCGGTTCCCTTGGTTTCGGGCAGCAGGTAGACGGACACGAAACTGGCCACCACCAGGGTCGCCATCATGAGCCCGATCGCCCAGCTGCCGTAGGTCGCCAGCAGGGTGCCCGCCAGCAGCGGTGGCACGGCCGCGCCGAGGATGCCGGCCAGGTTCATCGCCACGGCGGCGCCGCTGTACCGGTAGCGCGTGGCGAACAGTTCGGGAACGAACGCCCCGGTGGGGCCATTGGTCACCGCCGCGCAGGCGAACGAGCCCAGGACGGCCACCACGTACATGACGGGGTTGCCGGTATCCATCAACGGGATGACGACGAACGACCACGGCAGACACGCGGCCAGCCCGCACAGCATCACGCGGCGGCGCCCGACCCGATCGGACAGCCAGGCGCCGAACGACACGAACGCGATGCTCGTCAGCCCGGCCAGCGCGCCGACCGCCCAGATGAAGCTGCGCGAGTACCCCAATTGCGAGTGGGCGTACATGACCAGAAACGTGTTGCCCAGGTAGACCAACCCCATGCCGCCCAGGAAGCAGCCGGCGACGAGCACGATCTCGCGCCGCTGCAACCGGACCAGCTCGGCCAGCGGCGCTTTGGGCACCAGGTTGCGGGCCTTCTCCTCCACGAACAGCGGGGTCTCGTCGATGTTCAACCGCACGTAGAGGGCGATGCCGATCAGCCCGCTGCTGATCAGGAACGGCACCCGCCATCCCCACTGCATGAACGCGGGGCTGCTCTCGCCCATGGTGAGGCTGACCGCGAGAAAGGTCAGGCTGGCCAGAATCCCCGCCGTCCCACCGCCCAGCGAGGTGAACATGCCGTACCAGCCGCGCCTGCCCGCGGGCGCGTATTCGGCGCTCAGCAGGACGGATCCGGCCCATTCGCCGCCGACGGCGAACCCTTGAAACAGCCGCAGGACGACCAGGATCAGGGGCGCGGCGATCCCGATCGACGCCGTGCTGGGCACCAGGCCCACGCTGACGGTCGAGGCGCCCATGATGAGCAGGGTGGCCACCAGCGTCTTCTTCCGGCCCAGCCGGTCGCCGAAGTACCCGAAGACGGCGGCCCCCAACGGCCGGGACAGGAACGCCGTCGCGAACGTCGCCATCGAGGCGATGGTGGCCACGGTCGGACCGAGGCCCGGGAAGAACACCGCGGGGAACACCAGCGCCGCCGCGGTCCCGTAGATCAGAAAGTCGTAGAACTCGATCGCCGAGCCCACCAGGCAGGCGACCGCGATGCGGCGCATGGGGGTAGGAGCGGGCGCGGCGGCGGTGACCACGGGCCGGGTGGGCTCACCCATGCCGGCCGCTCACCGTGCGGTTGCATCGATACACGGATACGACGGTAGGTGACGCTTCGCGACGACGCCCGGCGCCGAAGCTGGCAACTTGCTGCGTGTCTTGGCGCCCGGCCGATCGGGCGCCCAGTCGGCTGAGCGGGCGCTCAGCCGTCGGTCAGCAGCTGTTTTTTGAGGACCTTGCCCATGGCGTTGCGGGGCAGGGCGTCCACGATGCGCACCTCGCGGGGGCGCTTGTGCACCGAAAGTTGCTGGGCGACATGGTCGATCAGCTCGTCGCCGGACGCCGATCCGACGACGAACGCGACGATGCGCTGGCCCAGGTCCGCGTCGGGCATCCCGACGACCGCCGCCTCGTGGACGCCCGGATGCCCGAGCAGCACCGTCTCGATCTCACCCGCGCCGATGCGGTAGCCGCCGGACTTGATCAGGTCGACCGATTCGCGCCCGACGATGCGGTGCATCCCGTCGGCGTCGATCACCGCGACGTCGCCGGTGCGATACCAGCCGTCGGCGTCGAAGGCCTCGGCGGTCGCGTCCGGGCGGTTGAGGTAGCCGTCGAACATCATCGGCCCGCGCACGTGCAGCTTGCCGACGGTCTCCCCGTCGTGCGGCACCAGCCCGCCGTCGTCGTCGAGCACCCGGGTCTGCACACCGGCCAGCGGCAGTCCCACCCAGCCGGGGCGCCGCTCGCCGTCGGCGCGGGTGGACAGCGTGATCAGCGATTCCGAGGCGCCGTAGCGTTCGATGGGCTGGTGGCCGGTGAGTTCGGCCAGCCGGTCGAACACCGGAACCGGCAGGGGCGCGCTTCCGGACACCAGTAGCCGCGCCGGCCGCAGCGCTCGGGCGGCCGCCTCGTCGGTCCCCACCCGCGACCACACGGTGGGCACCCCGAAGTACAGCGTGCCGCCGTGGTCGGTGCCGGCTTGGGCGTAGCCCGCCGGTGTCGGCTTGCCGGTGTGGATGAAGCGATTCCCGATCCGCAGCGACCCGAGCAGCCCCAGCACCAGCCCGTGCACGTGAAACAGCGGCAGGCCGTGCACCAGGACGTCGTCGGCGGTCCACTGCCAGGCTTCCGCCAGGGCGTCGAGGTCGGCGGCGATCGCGCGCCGGCTCAGCACGACGCCCTTGGGCAGCCCGGTCGTCCCCGAGGTGTAGATGATCATCGCGGTGGCGTCGGGTGACGGCTCGGCGTAGCGGTGCCAGGACCGGGCGTGCAGGCGCACCGGGATGTGCGGCAGCCCCTCGGGCTGGTCGGGCGCCGGGCCCAGCCAGGCCCGCACGCCGGAGTCGGTGAGCATGTGCCGGCGCTCGGCCGCGCCGACGTCGGCGGGCACCGGGACGAAGGGCACCCCGGCGATCAGGCAGCCGGTGACCGCGAGCACCGTCGCGGCGGTCGGGGCGGCCAGGATGGCGACGCGGCCCGCGCCGCCGACCCGTTCGGCCACCGAGGTGGCGGCGCCGACCAGGTCGCTGCGGCTGAGCACGGCGCCGTCGATGCGCACCGCGTCGCCGATATCGGTGGCGGTCAGGGAGGAGGGATCCAGGGACGCCAGCAGCACGTCAGCAGGCTACCCGGCGTCCGGAACGGTCAGCCTTTCTCGTCCCAGATCTTCGTCAGGGTCGACAGGATCTCCTCGCCGCGGCCCAGCCCGCCGAGATGGCTCTCGCCGGGGAGCACGATGAGCTCGCAGTCGGGCAGCAGGGACACCACGTGCTGACCGTGGGCGAACGGCACGATGTGATCGCTGTCGCCGTGCCACCACCGGACCGGGACCTTGACCTCCTCGAGCCGGAATCCCCAGTCGCGGGTGAACAGGATGATGTCGTTGAACGGGGCCGCTAGCTGCTTGCGGCTGCCGTTGAGCAGGTCGTCGAGGAACATGGCGCCGAACTCGGGCCGGGTCAGCAGGCGCCGGTCACCCTCGGGCGATATGGCGGCATACAGATACAGCGCGGGATTGGCGACCGGGCGGATCGCCCGGACGACGAGGCTCGCGCCGATCCGCAGCGGGTCACCGCCCAGCCGCAGCAATGGCGCCACCCGCTTGCCCAGGTTCATCAGCCCGCTGGTGATGCCCTCGTCGCCGAGGAACGGCGCGACGCCGCCGAGCACGCCGCAGGCGACGACCCGATCGGACAGCACCGCGGCGGACGCGAGCGCGTACGGGCCGCCGCCGGACAGGCCGATGACGGCCATTTTGTCGATGCCGAGCGTGTCCGCGATGGTCCGCAGGTCGTCGGCGAACGCCCGGATGTTCTTGTAACGATGCGGCGTCGACGAACCGATCCCGGGCCGGTCGAGGCCGATCAACCGGATGCCGTGCTGCTCCGCGTAGACCCGGGCCTCGACCGGGATCTGCCGGCGGGCGCCGGGGGTGCCATGCAGCCAGAACATCGCGCGTCCCTGGGGGTCGCCGAACTCGGCGAAGCCGATCTGGCGGTCTTCGCCGACGGCGACGTTTCCTTCGAGTTTGGGGCGGGCGATCTCGATGACCATGTCGAGCAGCTTGGCATGGGACGCGCGGTTTACAAAAGGGCGCCTAGGCGTTAAGCACCCGTTCGCCGATCACCCGCTGGTGGCGCAGGTCGGCCACCTCCGCCTCGGACAAACCCAGCCCGCGCAGGATCTCGTCGTTGTGCTGGCCGAGCGTCGGCGGCGGGCTGCGGTGGTGGCGCCGCGGCCCGGGGGTGATGTGAAAGGGCCAGCCGGGATAGCGGTGCGGGCCGGTGATCGGGTGTTCGAGCTCCTGGTAGTAACCGCGGGCGTCGAGCTGGGCCCCGATGAGTTCGGGGTCATACATCCGGTCCCCGGTGATCACCCGCTCCGCCGCGATGCCCTGCGCTTGCAGCGTCGCGACGACCGCGGCGGCGGTCTGCGTGCGGGTCCAGGCGGCGACGAGCTCGTCGAACACGTCATGATCGATCGCCTGATCGGGCACGGACAGCGCCACCCACACGTCGTCCTCGCTGGTCGGGTAGACCCCCTGCAGGTAGCCGCGCCGGCGGTTGCCCTCCCGCGGGCGCACCACACCGTTCATCGAGTACTCGATCACCGGTTCGGCGGTCACCGCCGCGGCGACCTCGATCTGGGCGATCTCGATGAGTTGGCCGGCGCCGGTGCGGTGCCGGTGCTCGAGGGCGGCCAGCAGCGCCACCCCGGCATGGACGCCGACGATCGGGTCGGCGGGCCCCTGCGGGTTGCACGGCGGCCCGTCGGCGTATCCGGTCGCCGCCGACATCCCCGAGGTCTGTTCGAAGTTCAGCGCCCAGCCGACATAGTCGCGCCACGGACCCTGCAGGCCGTACCCGGGCATCCGGACCACGATCACGTCGGGCTTCAGCGATATCAGCGACTCGTAATCCAGGCCGAACTGCTCGACCACTCGCGGTGAGAAGTTCTCCACCACGACGTCGGCCTGCGCGGCCAGCCGCCGGGCGATGTCGAGGCCCCGCCGCGAAGTCAGGTCGAGCGTGAGGTCGCGCTTGTTCAGGTTGGTGCCCTGCCAGATGGGGCTGCGCTCGTACCAGTCGTCGCCCTCGTAGGCGAAGGCGCCCGAATAGCGGTGCCCGTCGGGCCGCTGGATCGACTCGACCTTGACGATGTCGGCGCCGAACGCCCCGAGGTAGCAGGTCAGATACGCCCCGGCCCAGAACGTGGTCAGGTCCAGCACCCGCAGACCGGTGAAGGGCAGCGGCTCCGGCGCGGCCCGCAGCGATCGACCTTCACCGGCCCACGTCAGGGGCCGCCTCTGCAAGGCCGGTGCCGGACGGGGCTGCGCCACAGGGGTTTTCGAGAACCGAAACGGTGGACCGGGGCGCCGAGCCGCCCCGGTGTGAACGAAGAACCCCCGCGCCGCGTACTGCGGACACTCAAGCACGGTCGCGCCGTCGTTGACGGGCGCGGCCGGGATGCGCAGGGCCTGAGCGAGTTCCACGAGCTCGGCGACGGTCTGGCCGGCCAGCGCGGGCTCGGCCTTGGCGAGGAAGTCGTCGCGCTCCGGCCCGCCCATCATGATCGCGATCTGGTGCTCGCCGAACTCGGGCAGGCCCAGCATGGCGCAGACGTCGAGCCAGTGCTGACCCGTCAGGCAGTTGATGCCCACCCAGCCGTCGGCGGCCCGGACGACACCCAGCATGGGCGCCGACCGCAGGTTGGCGGGCAGGCCGAGGCGCTGCATCCGCTGTGCCATCAACATCGGATAGGGCAGCGTCGAGAGCAACGATTCGGATTGTGCGACATCGACTTCCGTGACCCTGCCGTCGGGTCGCCGTCGCAGCGCGGTCAACGCGCCCAGCGCACCGTAGGCACCCGCGACGTACTCGGCGATCCGCGCGCCGACCTGAACGGGCGGGCGCTGCGGGTCCCGGGAGCTGACCCAGCCCGATGCCGCCTGCAGGGTGAGCGCCGTGGCGGGGCGATGACGGGATGGACCACACTGACCGAACGCGGTGATGCGTAGTACCACCAGGTTTGGGCTGATGCGCTGCAGGTCGCCGGCGCCCAGCCCCCAGCCCTCCAGCGTGGCGGGCGGGCAGTCTTCGATCAGAAGATGCGCCCGCGCGATGAGCTCGCGCGCGGCTGCCAGGTCCTGTCCATCCGAGAGATCAAGTGCGACACCGCGTTTGCCCGCATTGAGGTACTCGAACAAACCGCACCGATCCGGGTCGAGGACGCCGTCGGGGAACGGGCCCCAGCGCCGCAGCGGGTCTCCGGTGGGCGGCTCGATCTTGATGACCTCGGCGCCCAGGTCGACCAAAAGCTTTGCCGCGTACGGACCCGAGATCTCGCTCGCGATGTCGACGACGTGCAGCCCCGCAAGGGGTCCCGTCACGCGGGGACCCCGATGGCCATCGGTTCCATGTATTGATACAAGCCGCCGATCCCGCCCCCCTCGCGGCCCAGCCCGCTGAGTTTGAAGCCGCCGAACGGCGCGCCACCGGGACTGACACCGTTGACCGCGATCTGACCGGTACGGATGCGGCGCGCCACGCCGACGGCCCGGTCCACGTCGCCGCCCCACACCGCACCGGAGAGCCCATATTGCGAGTTGTTCGCGATGGCGACCGCGTCGTCGTCGTCGCGGTAGCGCAACACGGCCAACACCGGACCGAACACTTCCTCTTGCGCGAGAGTCGAATTCGGGTCCACTTCGGACAGGATCGTCGGTTCGAAATAGAACCCGGCGTCCAACCCGGCCGGCCGGCCCCCGCCGGTCACCAGCCTCGCCCCGTCACTGCGCGCGCCGGCGACATGTGATTCCACCCGGTCGCGCTGGGCCGCACTGATCAGCGGACCCATCTGCACCTCGGGGTCGGTGGGGTCGCCCACCTTGACCTCACGGGCCAGGGCGGCGAGCCGGTCCACGACGTCGTCGTGCAGCGAGTCGGGAAGCAGCAGCCGGCTGTGCAGGATGCAGGCCTGCCCGGCATGCAGCGAACAGGATTCGAACAGCATCTGGCGCAGCATGTCGTCGGTGACCTGCGCGTCGTCCAGGACGATGCTGGCGGACTTGCCGCCCAGCTCCAACAGGATCCGCTTCATCGTGTCCCCCGCGGCGGACATCACCTGGCGGCCCACGACCGAGCTGCCGGTGAAGCTCACCATGTCGATGCGCGGATCGGTGGTCAAGAGCTTGGCCGCCTCGACGCCCGAGGGCGTGACGACGTTGACCACCCCGGGCGGGATGTCGGTGTGCTCGTCGATCAGCCGTGCCAACGCCAGACCGGCCAGCGGTGTCAGCGGTGACGGCTTGAGCACGACCGTATTGCCTGCCGCCAGAGCGTGATTCAGCTTCATCACGTTGAGGCAGTGCGGGAAGTTCCACGGCGTCAGCACCGACACCACACCCAGCGGGGCGTGCCGCAACACGGTGGTTCCGGCGCTGATGCCGGACACCTCCTGGTCGACCAGCTGGGTGGCGAGCTGTGCGGCGTGCATGGACATGAACCCGGCGCCGTCGATCTGCATGATGCGCTCGTTGGCGATGCAGCCCCACTCCGCCTGGGACAGCGCGAAGAAGTCGTCGGCGTGCTTGGTCAGTGCCTCGCCCAACTGGTTCAGGCACCCGGCGCGCTGCTCGGCGGTCATCGTGCCCCACGGTCCGCTGTCGAAGGCGCGGCGCGCGGCCGCGATGGCGTCGCCGACCTGGGCGACGCTGGCGTCCGGGGCGGTGGCCAGGACGGCCTCGGTGGATGGGGACACGTCGTCGTAGCGGCCGTCGGCCGGCTCGACCCAGTTGCCGTCGATGTAGAGCTGGTAGGTCTGGACAAGAGCGGGCGAATCGGCCATGTGCTTCCTCCGGTCATCTGATCACTTGGTGTACACCCCCGCGTCGCCCTCGTCAATCATCAATCGCGTGAATTACGAGCTCTAGCAATATGTACGTGTCGTATTGACAGCGTGCGACGGCACGGAGTAGACACAGTCCGCAGGACAGATTGCGTCAATCTGTCGGATCGGGTGTCCTGCGAGAGGGGCTTGCCGTGCAGACTCATCCGCCGCTGCGCCCGCCGAGCTTCCCGCTGCACTCCCCCGACTTCTACGCCGGCGATCCCTACCCGGCCTACCGGGAGCTGCGCGCCACCACACCGGTGCGCTGGAACGACGTCACCAACTTTTGGGCGCTGCTGAAGTACGAGGACATCCGGTTCGTGTCGAGCAACCCGGCGCTGTTCTCGTCGACGAAGGGCATCACCATTCCGGACCCGGCGAATCCGAACCCCGTGCAGGCGGGCAACCTGATCTTCAGCGACCCGCCCCGGCATCGCCAATTGCGCAAGCTGATCAATTCGGGCTTCACCCGGCGGCGGGTTGCCGTGTTGGAGCCGAAGATTCGCGAGATCGTGCGCGGGATTCTGGACGGCATCGAACCCGGCTCGGTGCACGAGTTCGCCGAGGAGGTGGCGGCGCCGCTGCCCACCCGGATGATCGCCGAACTCATCGGCGCCCCGCCCGACGACTGGGAGCAGTTCCGGGCGTGGTCGGATGCGGCCACCGGGACCGCCGACCCCGAGATCGAGCTCGACTCGTTGGTGGCGATGG
Organism: Mycobacterium colombiense; assembly: GCF_003284935.1. GTDB lineage: Bacteria > Actinomycetota > Actinomycetes > Mycobacteriales > Mycobacteriaceae > Mycobacterium > Mycobacterium arosiense_A. Next base: position 48,714 of record NZ_QMEV01000018.1, on the reverse strand, counting down.
GACAGCTCTTCGAGTACTTCCAGGCGCTGATCGCCGATCGGCGGGTGCACCCACGCGACGACCTGCTGTCCGTCCTGGCCGAGGCCGAGATCGACGAGCACCGGCTGACCGATGAAGACCTGCTCAACTTCGCCTTCCTGCTGCTGGTGGCCGGCAACGAAACCACCCGCAACCTCATCGCCCTGGGCACGTGCGCGTTGATCGCGCATCCCGACCAACGCCGCCTGCTGGTCGAGGACCCCGCCCGCATCCCGCTCGCCGTCGAAGAGATGTTGCGGTGGAACAGCCCGGTGGTGCACATGGCCCGCACCGCGACGGCCGATGTCGAGATCCGCGGCCAGCGGATCCGGGCCGGCGAGGTGGTGGTGATGCTGTACGGGTCGGCCAACCGCGACGAGGACGTGTTCGGTCCCGACTCCGAGGAGTTCATCGTGAGCCGCCACCCGAACCCGCACATCGCCTTCGGCTGCGGTGAACACTCCTGCGTCGGTGCGCAGTTGGCGCGCCTGGAGGCGACGGTGCTGTTCGACGAGCTGCTGCGCCGCTTCCCCACCATGGAGCTGGTGGGCGACGTGGACAGGATGCGGGCCACCATGGTGCCCGGCGTGAAACGCATGCCGGTGCGGATGGGCGGGTGAGCCGATGGACCTCGAATACACGCCAGAGCAGTGCAAGCTGCGCGCCGAGATCCGCGTGAGCCTGGAAACCGTGATGACGCCCGAACGCGTCGCCGCGGTCAGCGAGCACATGGAGGGCGGGCCCGCGGTGCGCGAATGCGTCCGCGCCCTGGCCGCGGCCAATCTACTCGGCGTCGGCTGGCCTAAAGAATATGGCGGACAAGGGTTCTCGGCCATCGAGCAGTTCATCTTCTCCGAAGAGGCGCGCCGGGTCAGCGCGCCCATCCCGCTGGTGACACTCAACACCGTCGGGCCGACGCTGATGCACTACGGCACCGACGAGCAAAAGCGGCGGTTCCTGCCGGCGATCTTGGACGGCACCGTGGAGTTCGCCATCGGATACTCCGAACCCGGCGCGGGCAGCGACCTCGCCTCGGTGCGGACGACGGCCGTCCGTGTCGGTGACGAGTATGTGATCAACGGCCAGAAGATGTTCACCAGCGGCGCGGCCTACGCCGACTACATCTGGCTGGCCGTGCGCACCGATCCGGAGGCCAAGAAGCACAAGGGCATTTCGATCCTCATCGTGCCGACCTCGTCGCCGGGATTCTCCTGGCAGCCGCTGCACACCATGCCGGGCATCTCGACGTTCTACACGTTCTACGACGACGTTCGGGTGCCGGTCAGCGCGCTGGTGGGTGCCGAAAACCAGGGCTGGCAGCTGGTCACCACGCAGCTGAACTTTGAACGCGCGGCGCTTGGCAACCTGGGCGCGCTCGAGCCGCTGTTCGAAAAGACCCTGCACTGGGCGCTTTCCACCGAACTCGACGGCGGCCGGGTCATCGACCGGCCGTGGGTGCAGCAGGCCCTGGCCCGCGTCGAAGCGCAAGTCGCCGCGTACAAACTGATCAATTTGCGGGTGAACGCGGCGATGACCAAGGGCGCGCTCAGCATGGGAGAGGCGTCGGCGGCCAAGGTGTTCGGCACCGAGCTCACCGGACAGGTCGCCCGGGAACTGCTCGAAGTGCTCGACGGCAACGGAGTGCGGCGCGGCGGCGACGCTCCGCTGCGCGGCGCGCTGGAATCGGCCTACCGGCAGGCCGTCATCAACACCTTCGGGGGCGGGGCCAACGAAATTCAGCGTGACATCATCGCCATGGCCGGGTTGGGCATGCCCCGGGCACCGCGCGACCTGCGGGCCGCGAAATAGTCAGGAGGACAGTATTCAGTGAGCGACTCAGACACGGTCAGCGCCAAAGTGCGGGCCCTCGTCGGGCAGCCGACCGGTGGCACCGGGAAACCTTCGGTGGCTCCAGACCCGGTGAACCAGCCGATGATCCGGCACTGGGCGTACGCCATGGCCGACATGAACCCCGTCTATATCGACCCGGAGTTCGCCGCCTCGTCACGGTTCGGCGGCATCGTGTCGCCGCCGGTGATGCTGCAGTCCTGGACCATGCCTTCGCCGAAGCTGGAGGGAATCGGGGAACGGGGCGGGGCGCCGATCGAGATCACCAGCAACCCGACGGCATTCCTCGACGAGGCCGGATACACCAGCACGGTGGCGACCAATTCGGAGTTCGAGATCGAGCGTTACCCCAGGCTGGGCGACGTGATCAGCGCGACGACGGTCTACGAGTCGGTCTCCGACGAGAAGAAGACGGCGCTGGGCAGCGGCTTCTTCCTGACCTGGCTGACGACCTACACCGATCAGCACGGTGAGGTGTTGGGGCGGCAGCGATTCCGGGTCCTGCGATTCAGGCCGGCAAGCTGATGGCGGCCCGTCTGGCACCGGCGATCACCAAGGACACCGAGTTCTTCTGGAACGGCTTGCGGGAGAACAAGCTTTTGATCCAGCGTTGTGGCGGCTGTGGGCAGCTGCGTCACCCGCCCCGGCCGATGTGCCCGCACTGTCGCTCGCTGGAATGGGAGGCGATCGAGTCGTCGGGTCGTGGCACCGTCTACAGCTACGTCATGCCGCACGAGCCGAAGTTTCCGTTCTTCGAATACCCCTACGTCGTCGCACTGGTGGAACTCGAGGAAGGGGTGCGAATAGTCTCCAACCTGACCGGCATCGATCCGGCCGACGTGACAACCGGAATGCCGGTCGAGGTCTACTACCAGGCGTTCGACGGTTCCGGCCCCGAGGACCTGGTGTTGCATCAGTTCCGGCCGAGCGCGTAGGCCTGCCATGGATTTCAGCTTCACCGAAGAGCAGGAGACGATCGCCACGCTGGCCCGCGACCTGTTGCAGCGCCGCGCCACGCCGGAACGGCTGGCCGAACTGGAAGCCGGCGATGTCCGCTACGACGCCGAGCTCTGGGATGAGCTGGCCGCCGCCGACCTGCTCGGCACCGCCCTGTCCGAGTCGGTGGGCGGCAACGGGGGCGGCTTCGTGGAACTCGGGGTGCTGCTGGCCGAGGTCGGCTACAGCGTCGCGCCCGTGCCGGTGTACGCCACGCTGGTGCTGGGCGCCGACCCGATCGCCCGGCACGGCAACGACGAACAGCGACGGCGGTTCCTGCCGGCCGTGGTCAGCGGATCTTGCATCCTGACAACGGGATTGGCCGAGCCCGGCCGCTCGTGCCCGGCTCACCCGGGCACCACGGCACGCCGCGACGGTCCGAATTGGCGCCTCGACGGCGTCAAGGAGCTGGTGCCGGCCGCGCAGCTCGCCGACACCATCCTGATCCCGGCCGCCCTCGACGACGGCACAGTGCGCCTGTTCCTGCTCGGCGCTGACGCCGCCGGCGTCGAAATCCGCTCCGCCCCGACCACCAATCGTGAACCGCACGCGGACGTATTCCTGGACGGCGCAATCGTTTCCGAGAAAGACACGATCGCCGGCGACGGACTGGTCGAGTCACTGCACACCCGGGCACTGGTGGCGCTGTGCGCGATCCAGCTCGGCGTCACCGAGCGGGCCCTGCGCATCGCCGCCGAATACACCACGGGCCGCGAGCAATTCGGCCGGCCGATCGGCAGCTTCCAGGCGGTGCAGCAGCGGATGGCCGACGCCTTCATCGACGTCGAGGCCATTCGGTGGACCACCTGGCAGGCGGCCTGGCTGATCGCGCGGGAAAGGCCCCCCGAGGAGGCCCAGCGGGCGGCGCGCATCGCGAAGTTCTGGGCCGCCGAGGCCGGCGCCCGCGTGGCCGCCACCGCCCAGCACGTCCACGGCGGCATCGGCATCGACGTCACCTATCCGCTGCACCGCTATTTCCTGTGGGCCAAACACAACGAGCTGACCCTCGGCCCGGCATCGGCGCAGCTGGCCCACCTCGGCGCAACCTATTCGGAAGGATCCGCATGACGACCACCTCCAGCCGGACCGCGACCCTGCGCTGGCGCGACATCGCGGAGGGCGACGAGGTCACGCCGCTCGAAATCCCGATCACCACAACGATGATCGTCGCCGGCGCGATCGCCACCCGGGACTTCATGCCCGTGCACCACGACCGCGACTACGCCAAGCAGCAGGGTTCGCCCAACCTGTTCATGAACATCCTGACCACCAACGGCTACTGCGTGCGGTTCCTCACCGACTGGGCCGGGCCCGAAGCGATGGTGAAGAACCTGTCGATCCGCCTCGGGGTGCCGTGTTTTCCAGACGACCCGCTGCGGTTCACCGGCAGCGTCACCGGCAAGACGGAAGGATCGGGCGGTGAGAACTTCGTCGAGGTGACGTTCAAGGGCTCCAACAGCCTGGGCGACCACGTCTCGGGCACCGCGGTGCTCAGCCTGCTCGACGGGGTGGGCGCGTGAGTCGGCTCCCCGGTAGTTGCGCCATCGTCGGGATCGGCCAGACGGAGTTCTCCAAGGAATCCGGGCGCAGCGAGCTGCAATTGGCGTGCGAGGCGGTCAGTGCGGCGCTCGACGACGCGGGCCTGGCGCCCGGCGACGTCGACGGCATGGTCACGTTCACCATGGATTCCAGCGACGAGATCGACATCGCCCGCAACGTGGGCATCGGGGACCTGAGCTTCTTTTCCCGGGTACACCACGGCGGTGGCGCGGCCGCCGGCACCGTCGTGCACGCGGCGATGGCGGTCGCCACCGGCGTCGCCGACGTGGTGGTGTGCTGGCGCGCCTTCAACGAGCGCTCCGGCTTCCGGTTCGGCGGCAGCGGCCGCAGCATGGCCGAAACACCGTTGTTCATGGCGCATTACGCCCCGTTCGGACTGCTGACCCCGGCGTCCTGGGTCGCGGTGCACGCCCAGCGCTACATGTCGACGTACGGCGTCACCAACGAGGACTTCGGCAGGGTCGCGGTCGTCGACCGCAAGCACGCGGCGACCAATCCGGATGCCTGGTTTTATCAGCGACCGATCACCCTGGAGGATCACCAGAACTCGCGCTGGATCGTCGAACCCGTACTGCGCCTGCTGGATTGCTGCCAGGAGAGCGACGGCGGCGTCGCGCTGGTGATCACCAGCGCCGAACGCGCCCGGGATCTGCGGCAACCGCCTGCCATCATCGCCGCGGCCGCCCAGGGCGCGGCCCACAACGGCGAGATGATGACCAGCTATTACCGCGACGAGATCACCGGGCTGCCGGAGATGGGTGTGGTGGGCCGTCAGCTGTGGCGCGACTCGGGCCTCAAACCGCAAGACATCCAAACCGCCTTCATCTACGACCATTTCACGCCGTTCGTGTTCGCCCAGCTCGAGGAGCTCGGGTTCTGCGGGCGGGGTGAGGCCAAGGATTTCGCGACCATCGAACGGCTGTCGCTGGGTGGCGAGTTCCCGATCAACACCAACGGCGGACTGCTCGGCGAGGCCTATATCCATGGCATGAACGGCATCACCGAGGGGGTGCGCCAGGTGCGCGGCACGTCGTACAACCAGGTCGACAACGTCGAGCACGTGCTGGTCACGTCCGGAACCGGGGTGCCGACCAGCGGCCTGATTCTGGCGCCGGCCGGCTGAGGGGACCGTCATGCCCAGGCTCGCGCTCCTGACCGCCCACGGCGGACCCATCGAACTGGCCGAATTCCCGTTGTCCACACCGGCGCCGGGCACCGCGGCGCTGCGGTTGCGGATGGCCGGTATCTGCGGATCCGACCTGCACATCTTTCGCGGCGAACTGCCGCTGCCGTGCCCGTTCGCCATGGGCCACGAAATGGTCGGTGAGATCGCCGAACTCGGCGAGGGCCTGACCACCGACGCGACCGGTAAGCCGTTGGCGGTCGGCGATCGGGTGGTGGCGCCGTATTTCTGGTTTTGCGGCAGTTGTCACGCGTGCGCGCGCGGACGCTCGTATGCCTGCCAGAACCTGATGGCCGGCGAGTACCGCAGCCACGAGCAGGCGCCGCATTTCGTCGCCGCCTACGGTGAGTACTACTACACCAGCCGCCGGCAGCCGCTGTACAAGGTGCCCGACGAGCTGCCCGACGAGGCGGTCGCCCCGTTGAATTGCGCGCTGGCTCAAGTGCTTTTCGCCCTGCGCGACGTGCGTCTCGGGGACACCGTCGTCATTCAGGGCGCCGGCGGGCTGGGCATCAACGCCGCGGCCGTAGCCCGGACGACGGGCGCCGCGGCGGTCATCGTCATCGACAAGATCGCCGAACGACTCGACGTCGCCGCCGACTTCGGCGCCACCCACTGCATCGATGCCGGCGCGATCTCGGCGGCCGAGGTCAGCGAGCACGTACGCACACACACCGACGGCATCGGTGCGGACTGGGTGCTCGAGGTCGTCGGCGTGCCGGGCGTCATCCCGGAGGGGATCGGGTTTCTCAACAATGGCGGGACGCTGCTCGAAGTCGGCAACGTCGGGATGGGGCGCACCTTCGAGCTCGACCCCAGCGCGCTGGTCTACGGCAACAAGTCCGTGCGCGGCGTGATGCTCTATGACCCGGTCACCCTGGCCACCGGACTGAAGTTCCTGCAGCACACCAGCTTTCCGTTCGAGCGGCTGATGCCCACACCGTTCCATCTGGCCGACGTCAACGCGGCGTTCGCCTCGGCCGATGCCGGGCTGGTGCCGCGGGGGGCGCTGATCCCGTGACGACTCAGGCGACCGCGGTGACCGACACCCGCGAGCTCATCGTGGAGTCGGCGTTCGCGTGCTTCGGCAAGCAGGGTTTGCAGAAGGCGACCATCGTCGACATCGCCAAACACGCCGGCGTGTCCCGCAGCACCATCTACGAATATTTCTCCGACAAGGCCTCGATCGTCGAGGCGTGCGCCGAGCACGCGTCGCAGCGGTTCTACCGCGAGATGACCAAGGCCATGGACCCCAGCGGCACGCTGGAGGACAAGCTGTGTGCCGCGGCGGTTTTCGTGACCCAGGCGCGCCGGGTCATCGCCTCGGAGAAGTATTTCGACGAGGATGCCATCAGCCTGCTGCTGACCAAGGACGCCGCCGTGCTGCTGCGCGAGTGCGTCGAGTTCTTCGCCCCCTACCTGTCGGCCGCCCGGCTCACCGGTGAGGTGCGCAAGGACCTCGACATCGAGGCCGCCGGCGAGTGGTTCGCGCGCATCCTGTTCTCATTGTTCAGCACGCCGTCCTCGACGCTGGACATGGACGATCCCGAGGTCGCGGCGGAATTCGTTCGGGCCCACGTGGTGCGCGGCTTCGCCAGCGACCGCCCCCGGCGGCGTTGAGGACGGCGTCGGTGGTGAATCCTGGGTTTCGCGCGTGAATCCTCGGCGGTAATTATCGGCGTGTCACCGCCCGGCGTTCACACTGGCCGCCGACGATTCCCACTCAGTGACGGCGGCAGTAATCACCGGGCCGCCGCGCCCCGCTTCGCCGCGCTTGCGACCGTCACGGCCGCGCCAGAGCCCGCAGGAAGAACGCTAAATTGGCGGGCCGCTCGGCGAGTCGGCGCATGAAGTAGCCGTACCACTGGCCGCCGAACGGGACGTAGACCCGCAGCTGGTTGCCGGCGGCCGCGAGACGCCGCTGCTCGTCGTCGCGAATGCCATAGAGCATCTGGTATTCGAATTCGTCGCTGCGACGCCCTGTTTCACGCGCCATGGCGGGCACCGCGCCGACGATCTCGGGATCGTGGGAGGCCACCATCGGGTAGCCGGACCCGGCCATCAGCACCCGCAGGCACGCCAGATAGGAGTCGGTGACCTCGACGGGTTTCGGGTAGGCCCTCGAGGCGGGTTCGTCGTAGGCGCCCTTGCACAGCCTGACCCGGGCGCCGGCGGCCGCGAACTCCTCGCAGTCGTCCAGGGTGCGCCGCAGGTAGGCCTGCAAAACCAGGCCCAGCCAGGGAAATTCGGCCCGCAGGTCGCGCACGATGGACAGCGTCGACTCGGTGGTGGTGTGGTTCTCGGCGTCCACGGTCACCCACACGCCGGCCCGCCGGGCGGCGTCGCAGATCGACCACGCGTTCTCCCGGGCGATCTTGTCGCCATCGCGCTCGAGCGCCTGCCCCAGCGCCGACAGCTTGACCGACACTTCCAGCGGCCGGACCGCCTCGCCCGCCGTAGCGAGCCCACCCAACGCGTCGATCACATCCAGGTAGGTCCGCACGGCCGCGTCGGCGCCGTCGGCGTCGACGACGTCCTCGCCCAGATAGTCGACGCTGACGAAGCGTCCCGAACCCCGCAGCAAGGCAACGCTGTTCAGCGCCGAATCGATCGTCTCGCCGGGGACGAAGCGTCGCACCACGCGACGGGTGACCGGTAAGCGCTCGGCGGTGCGGCGCAGGGCTTCGCGGCGGCTGGCGGCCATGATCGCCGGGCGCAGGGTGCTGGCGAACAGCCCGGCCATCAGTCGGCGCCCATGTGGGGATAGGTGTGGTCGGTTGCCGGGACGAAGGTCTCCTTGATGGTGCGCGCCGACGTCCAGCGCAACATGTTCAGCATCGACCCGGCCTTGTCGTTGGTGCCCGAACCGCGTGAGCCGCCGAACGGTTGGCGCCCGACCACCGCGCCGGTCGGCTTGTCGTTGACGTAGAAGTTTCCGGCGGCGAATCGCAGCCGGTGCTGGGCGGTCAGCACGGCGTCGCGGTCGTCGGCGATGACCGCGCCGGTGAGCGCGTAGCGGGATCCGGTGTCGACGACGTCGAGGATCCGCTCGTAGTCGCCATCGGGGTACACGTGCACCGACAGCAGCGGGCCGAAGTATTCCGTCGCGAACGACTCGTCGGTCGGATCGTCGGACAGCAGCACCGTGGGGCGCACGAAATAGCCTTCGCCGTCGTCGTATTCGCCGCCGACCGCGACGGTGACGTGCGGCGCGCCCTTGGCCCGCTCGATGGCGTCGACGTTCTTGATGAAGGCGCGCCGGTCGATCAGCGCTCCCCCGTAGTTGGTGAGGTCGGTGACATCGCCGTAGCGCAGGGTGGCGGTTTTCCCCAGGAAGTCGTCGCCCATGCGCCGCCACACGGACTGCGCGATGAAGGCCCGTGACGCCGCCGAGCATTTCTGGCCCTGGTAGTCGAACGCGCTGCGAATCAAGGCCGTGCACAACACCTCCGGTCGCGCCGAGGCGTGGGCGACGACGAAGTCCTTGCCGCCGGTCTCGCCGACCAGGCGCGGATAGCTCTGGTAGCGACCGACGTTGGCGCCCACCCGCTGCCACAGGTGCTGGAACGTCGCCGTCGACCCGGTGAAGTGGATGCCGGCCAGCCGCGGATCGGCCAGCGCCACATCGGAGACGGCGAGCCCGTCGCCGGTCACCAGGTTGATCACCCCGGGCGGCAACCCCGCCGCCTCGAGCAGTTGCATGGTCAGGTAGGCCGACAACGTCTGGGTGATCGACGGCTTCCATACCACGGTGTTGCCCATCAGCGCCGGCGCGGTCGGCAGATTGCCGGCGATGGAGGTGAAGTTGAACGGCGTGATCGCATACACGAAGCCATCCAGTGGGCGGTAGTCGCTGCGATTCCACTCACCCGGCCCGCTGATCGGCTGCTGGGCCAGGATCCGTTGCGCGAACGCCACATTGAAGCGCCAGAAATCGATCTGCTCGCACGGCGAGTCGATCTCGGCCTGGTAGACCGACTTGGACTGGCCGAGCATCGTGGCGGCGGCGATTTTCTCCCGCCATGGCCCGGCGAGCAGGTCGGCGGCGCGCAGGAAGATCGCCGCCCGCTCGTCGAACGGCATTGCCGCCCAGGCGCTTTTCGCAGCCATCGCGGCGCCGATCGCCGCCGCCGCGTCGGCGTGCGACGCGTTGGTCAGGGTGCCCAGCGTCGCGGCATGCCGGTGCGGTTGAACCACATCGATGCGTTCACCGTCGCCCATCCGGTGGGTATCGCCGATGACATGCGGCAGATCGATCGGGTTATCGGCCAGCAGGGCCAGCTCGGCGAACAGTCGGGCGCGTTCCGGGGAGCGTGGCGCATAGTCGTGGACCGGCTCGTTGGCCGGCATCGGGACCTGGGTGATCGCGTCCATGTCGCCAGGATCCTCGCCGTGGCGGCGCAGAGAATTAGCCGATCGGACAAGGTAGAGCGGGATCGATAGTAAAATCGGACAACATGGCCGGTGTGGGGCTGGGGCAGCTGCTACTCGCGCTGGACGCGACCCTGGTGAGCCTGGTCGACGCGCCCCGGGGCCTGGACCTGCCGGTGGCGTCGGCGGCGCTGATCGACAGCGACGACGTGCGGCTGGGGTTGGCGGCCGCGCCGGGTTCCGCCGACGTCTTCTTCCTGTTGGGCATCGCCGACGACGAGGCGCTGCGCTGGATGGACAAGCAGGCGCGCGACCGCGTGCCGGTGGCCATCTTCGTCAAGGGGCCGTCGGATGCGCTGGTGGCCAGGGCCATCGCGGCCGGGTCGGCGGTGGTGGCGGTCGAGCCGCGGGCCCGCTGGGAGCGGCTCTATCAGCTGGTCAACCATGTCCTGGAACATCACGGGGAGGGCCCCGACGCCCCGGAGGACTCGGGCACCGATCTCTTCGGGTTGGCCCAGTCGCTCGCCGACCGGATCCACGGCATGGTCAGCATCGAAAACGCCCAGTCGCACGTCTTGGCCTATTCGGCGTCCAACGACGAAGCCGACGAGCTGCGCCGCCTGTCCATTTTGGGCCGGGCCGGCCCGCCCGAGCATCTCGAGTGGATCGGCCAATGGGGCATCTTCGATGCGTTGCGCTCGGGCGGTGAGGTGGTCCGGGTCGCCGAGCGGCCCGAGTTGAGCCTGCGTCCCCGGTTGGCCGTCGGGATCCATCGGCCCGCCCCCGACGCGCGGCGACCGCCGGTGTTCGCCGGAACCATCTGGGTGCAGCAGGGCTCGCAACCGCTGGCCGACGACGCCGAACAGATGTTGCGCGGCGCCGCCGTGCTGGCCGCCCGCATCATGTCGCGGCTGGCGGCCCGGCCCTCCACCCACGCCCGGCGGGTGCAGCAACTGCTCGGCCTCGCGGACCCGGAATCCGTTGCGCACGTGGACATGGCCGCGATCGCCCACGAGCTCGGTCTGGCCCCCGACGGCGACGCGGCCCTGATCGGTTGGGACGTGGCGGACGGCTCACCCCGTCGCGCTCGGCTCGCCGACGTCATTGCGCTGAGCGCCAGCGCTTTTCGACGCGACGCGCAGGTCGCGTCGTCCGGCTCGCGAATCTATGTGCTGCTCCCCCAGACTCAGAACCGCTCGGTCGCCTCGTGGGTCCGTGGCACCATCGGCGCCATGCGCACCGAACTCGGGGTGCAGCTGCGGGCGGCCATCGCCGCACCGGTGGCGGCCCTTGCCGGAGTGGCCGCGGCCCGCGTCGAGGTGGACCGCGTGCTGGACAGCGCTGAGCGGCACCCGATTTCGTTCGGTCAGGTGACGTCGCTGGCCGAAGCCCGCACCACCGTCTTGCTCGACGAGATCGTCACGCTGATCGGCGGCGACGAACGGCTGGTCGATCCGCGAATCGTGGCACTGCGCGACGACGACCCGGCGCTGGCCGAGACGCTGCGGACGTATCTGGACGCGTTCGGCGACGTCGCCGCGGCCGCCCAATCGTTGCGGGTGCATCCGAACACGGTTCGCTACCGGGTGCGCCGGATCGAGAAACTGTTGTCGACGTCGCTGGCCGATCCCGAGGTGCGGCTGCTGTTTTCCCTGGGATTACGGGTGCTGGAAAGCCGTTGACCCGCTCGCCTTCCCGGGTCCAGCGATCGGGCGGCGTGAAAAGCCCGAGGCGGTAACCTAGCCCGCATGCAAAGTTCGTCGGTGGTCGCCCTGCTGCGGGAGCGCGCCGGCCTGCAGCCCGACGACTTGGCGTTCCGGTACACCGATTACGAGCAGGATTGGGCCGGCGTCACCGAGACCCTGACGTGGGCCCAGTTGTATCAGCGCACCCTGACCGTGGCGCACGAGGTCGCGCGGCACGGCAGCACCGGGGACCGCGCCGTCATCCTTGCGCCCCAGGGCCTCCCCTACATCGTCGCGTTCCTGGGCGCGATCCAGGCCGGGCTGATCGCGGTCCCGCTCTCGGTGCCGCAGCCGGGCTCGCACGACGAACGCGTCGCCGCCGTCCTGGCCGACACCGCCCCCACCGTCGTCCTCACCACGGTCGGGGCCGCGGCGGCCGTCGACGAGTGCCTGCGCCGCACGGCCCCGGCGACCGGAGGCGCCGCCCCGGCCGTCATCGCCGTCGATGCGCTGGACCCGCCGCGGTCGTCGGGCATCCGGATCAGCGGCGCCCCGAGCATCGCGTACCTGCAATACACGTCGGGTTCCACCCGCGTGCCGGCCGGGGTGATGGTGTCGCACCGCAATCTTGCGGTGAACTTCCAGCAGCTGATGGCCGCGTACTTCGACGACTTCAACGGTGTGGCCCCCCGCGCCACCGTGTGCGTGTCGTGGCTGCCGTTCTACCACGACATGGGTTTGATGCAGGGCGTCATCGCGCCCATCCTGGGTGGCTACCTGGGCGACGTGACGAGCCCGGTCGCGTTTCTGCAACGTCCCGCGCGCTGGATTCGCGCGATGTCGCAGACCAATCCGGTCTTCTCGGCCGCCCCGAACTTCGCCTTCGAACTCGCGGTCCGCAAGACCACCGAGGCGGACGTGGCCGGGGTCGACCTGGGCAACGTCATCAGCATCGTCAGCGGCGCCGAGCGGATCCATCCGGCCACGCTCGACCGGTTCTGCAAACGCTTCGCCCCGTACAACTTTCGCGAAGAGATGATGCAGCCCTCCTACGGTTTGGCCGAGGCGACCGTGTATGTGGCCAGCCGCGCCAAGGCGGGGGCCCCGCGCGTCGTCCACTTCGAACCGGAGGCGCTGTCGGAGGGCAGCGCGCAACCGTGCTCGCCGGAAACCGGCACGCCGCTGCTCAGCTACGGCACGCCGGCGTCGCCGTCGGCGCGGATCGTCGACCCCGACACCCGCACCGGATGCCCGGCGGGAACCGTCGGTGAAATCTGGGTCAACGGCGCCAATGTCGCCGACGGCTACTGGCGCAAGCCGCAGGACACCCAGCGCACCTTCGGCGGCGTGCTGGCCGACCCGCCGCCCGACACCCCCGAGGGCCCGTGGCTGCGCACCGGCGACCTCGGCTTCGTCTGGGACGGCGAACTGTTCATCGTGGGCCGGATGAAGGACCTGCTGATCGTCTACGGCCGCAACCACTATCCCGAGGACATCGAGTCGACGGTGCAGCGCATCACCGGCGGCCGGGTCGCGGCGATCGCGGTCCCGGTCGACGAGACCGAAAAGCTGGTCACCATCATCGAATTCAGCGGGCGCGGCGTATCCGACGAGGACGCGCGCCACGAGCTCGACGTCGTCAAGAACGACGTCACCGCGGCGATATCGAACTCACACGGGCTCACCGTCGCCGATCTGGTGCTGGTCGAACCGGGATCGATTCCCACCACCACGAGCGGCAAGATCCGGCGGGCGGCGTGTGTCGAGCAGTACCGTCGCCGGCGGTTCACCCGGTTGGACGCCTAGCCCTATTGGCTGTTGGCCGTCTGGGCTTCCTCGAGGAAGTGACCCACGACGTCGGGGCCGTTGGAGTGCAACTTGATGGACAGCTCGAGCAGCCTGTCCTTGACCTGCTTGGGCAGCAACTCGATCGACCGCGTGGTGGCCGAGTCGTATTTGGCTCCCGGAAACTGCTGCAGGAGAACATCTTTCTGTGCTTCGGTGGCGTAGATCTCGAGCAGCTTCATGCCGGCGAACGCCTCAATCGCCCGGTCCGCCATTCCGGCGTTCGCCAGCGCTTCCAGCCGTTCCTCGTTGATCCAGACGTTGACCTTGATGTTCTTTTCGGCCGTGCTCATGAGTTCTCCAAAGGGTTCAGCGTGAAGACCGGCAGCCTGTCTTTCAGGTACTCCTCGGTGACGAACGGCGACCCCTGCCCGTACTTGGCGGCGCTGTCCATCACGACTTCGAACACCTCGTGCCGCATCACCTTCTGGGTCGGCTTGACCTCGTCGGTCAGGATGCTTCGAATCAGGCTGCCGCTGAAGCTTTGTGACTGATCGTCATGTCCGCACAGGGCCGAGTTGGTGACCTCCTGGCAGACCGGGCAGTACCAGTTCTCCCGCAGGAACACCGGTTTGATCCCCAGCCCGCTGCGGTATTGCTTGAGGATGTTCTGGGAATCGTAGGGGTGGTAGAAGTCGCCCACGCCCGCGTGGTCGCGGCCGAACATGTGATGCGTGCAGCCCAGGTTGGTCCGCAGGATCGCGTGGAAGATGGCCTCCCTGGGCCCCGCGTAGCGCATGTCCCACAGCGTGAACGACACCAGGTGGACTTCCTCGCGGAAATACCCGCTGGCCCGCAATTCGTTCTGGGCCAACAGGATCGCCTCGTCGATGTAGTCCCCGACGCGCTTCTGGCCGATGATGGCGTTGACCAGTACGCCGGTGTTCAGGCTGTCGACGGGCTGGTCCTCGTTCGCCGCCAGCCACGCCTGCTTCATCAACGCCTCGTGGCCGGTGTGCGGAACGTTTCGGGTCTGATGGGCGACGGCGCGCTTCCAGTCTTTTTTCGCCAGCGCGTCCTGGTGCTGCCGCGGTGTGAGCCAGAAGCTCTTGAAGGGTTCGTTGAACACCGGTTCGTTGATGAGCGTGATGTCGCCGCCGATGAAACGATCCGCATACGCCCGCGTCTTCTTGACACCAGGATGCCGGGAATCGTTGGTGCCGTAGGTCTTTTCGGCCATGCGCTCCAAGTCGTACTCGTAGATCTCGGAGACCTCGAACAGCGCCATCGGGGCGTCGAGATATTCCAGGACGACGCTTTCGCCCTCCTTCACGCCGAATTTCTCGATGTCTTCGGCGGAAAGGTCGAACACGATCGGGATGCTCCACAGCGTGCCGTCGGGCAGCGCGAAGTCGTCCAGCGTGCTGTCCACTTCGCGCCGGCCCATGAACCCGCTGAGCGGGGTGAAGAAACCGTAGGAGAGGCTGATCACCTCGTGCGCGGTGGCTTTCGAGATCGGGATGCGCGGCAACCCGTCGATCCGGCTCGCCGCACCTTCGGTGGATACTCGTTCCACGATCGGCTTGCCGTTATGACCCTGGTAGCTCATGTGAGTGACCTCGTTTCGCGTAATCGGCGGTTGCCCGTGCGGTGAACGGCTCCCGCGGCCGTCCTTGCCGAACCAGGGCGCTAAGCGTCCCGGACCGCGCCCGAGATGACGCCCACCCGTTCGAGATGGGCGATCACTTCCTCGGCCAGCGTGTCCGCGTCCTTGTTGCCGCCGTCGAGCCGCAGCTCGGGCCGCCCCGGCGCCTCGTAGGGGTCGTCGATCCCGGTGAATCCCTTGATCTCGCCGGCGCGGGCTTTCTTGTAGAGGCCTTTGGGATCGCGCTGCTCGCAAATCTCGATCGGGGTGTCGATGAAGATCTCCTGGAAATCGCCGTCGTTCAGGGTGGCCCGGATCGCGTCGCGATCGCGGACGTAGGGGCTGATGAAGGCCGTCAGCGCGATGACACCGGATTCGCAGAACAGCTTCGCGACGGCGCCGATGCGGCGAATGTTCTCCTCGCGATCCTGGGCGGAAAAACCGAGGCCGAACCGCTTCGCGAACTCCGATCCGTGCCGCTCTTCGAGCAGTTCCGGGGCGGCGTTGAGGCCATAGCGGACGTTGTCCCCGTCCAGCAGGAAGCTGCGGATGCCCCGTTCGTAGAGCTTCTGTTCGACGACGTTGGCCACGGTGCTCTTGCCGCTGCCACTCAGCCCGGTGAACCAGACGACGCAGCCTCGGTGCCCGTTGAGGCTCTCGCGCTCGGCGCGGCTTATCTGATGCTCGTGCCAAGTGATGTTGTTGGCCATTCCCAGCTCCTGTTCACCACGTTTCAGCCGCGCATGGACGCATGCGCACGGATTCACACCGGCCGCATCGATCCTGGCCACCCACCTTCACCATATTGTTTATCAATCAATCCGGATCAGAACCAGTCCACCAGTAAAGATGGCCAACTTACGGAAGTTTGTCGCTGGACGGCGGTGACGCGGCGAGCGGCGGCGGTGGCGCGGCGGGCGGCGGCGGTGCGGCCGCCGGGGTGCAGACCGACGGGGTCTTTCCCTGTGTCACCCGCAACGCGGGGCGGGTCAGGGTGTCGAGGGCGCGGCTTCGAGGTCGGCCAGCTCGTCACACAGATGCTCCGCCAGCCCGCGGACGGTGGTGATCTTCGCGGGGCTGATGCGCACCCCCGTTTCGGTTTCGATGCGGGTGCGCAGCTCCAAGTTCCCCAGCGAGTCCAAGCCGTAGTCGGACAACGGCCGGTCCGGATCGATGGTGCGCCGCAGCAACAGGCTGATCTGTCCGGACACCAGTCGCCGCAGCGCCGACGGCCACTCCTCGCGCGGCAACGCCTGCAACTCGGCGAGGAACTTGCCGGTGTCCGGCTTGCCGTGGCCCGTCGAGCCGAACGCCTCGGCGAAGCGGCTGCGTTGCGCGAAGGAGGTCAGCCAGGGTGTCCCCGTGATCGGCGCGTAGCCCGAGTACGGGCGGTCGTAGCGCAGCAGCGTTTCGAATGCGCGGAACCCCTCGGCGGGCGAGATCGCGATGCCGGCGTCGCGGGCCAGGGCCGTGGCGCGGCCGACCTCCGACCACGCCCCCCACGCGATGGAGGTGGCCGGCAGGCCGCGGGCCCGCCGCCAGTAGGCGAATGCGTCCAGCCAGCTGTTGGCCGCGGCGTAGGCACCCTGCCCCGGCGAGCCCACCAGCGCGGCGGCCGACGAAAACGCGCAGAACCAGTCCAGGCACCGCCCGGTCTTTTCTTCCTGCAGCGCTTGATGCAGGTTCCATGCGCCGTAAGCCTTTGGCGCCCAACACCGATCGATGAGTTCATCGGTGACGTTCGCCAACGTGGCGTCCTCGACCACCGCCGCCGCGTGCAGCACGCCCCGCACCGGCAGCCCGGTCGCGGTGGCACACGCCACCAGCCGCTCGGCCGTGTGCGGCTCGGCGATGTCCCCGCATTCCACCGCGATGTCGGCCCCCGCGGCACGCAGCCGCTCGATCGCCTCGCGCGCGCGCTCGTCGGGTTGCGAACGCGAATTGAGCACGATCCGCCCGCAACCCGTCCCGGCGGCTTGAGCCGCCATCTGGCCGGCCAGAAACAGGCCCAGCCCACCGATTCCGCCGGTGATGATGTAGGCGCCGTCGGCGCGGAAGGGACGCACGGTTTCCGGCGGGACCACGGCCACACTGCTTCCCACCCGCGGCACGTCCAGCACCACCTTGCCGGTGTGCCCGGCGGCGGCGACCAGGCGCACCGCGGCGGCGGCGTCGCGAATCGGATAGTGCGTGGTGCTCGGCAACGGCAGTTCCCCGGCGGCGGTGCGCTGGTACACGGTGGTCAACAGGCGCCGAACCGTCTGCGGGTGGCTGGCCGTCAGCAGCGCGAGGTCGACGGCGAACATCGACAGGTTCCGGCGAAACGGGAACAGCCCCAGATGGGTATCGCCGTAGATGTCACGCTTGCCCAACTCGACGAAGCGTCCGCCCACGGCGAGCAGTTCGATTCCCGCGCGTTGCGCGGCGCCGGGAAGCGAGTTGAGCACCACGTCGACGCCGTATCCCGAGGTGTCCCGGCGGATCTGGTCGGCGAATTCCGTACTGCGCGAGTCGTAGACGTGCTCGATACCCATGTCCCGCAACAGTTTCCGGCGCTCGGGGCTGCCCGCGGTCGCGAAGATCTGACACCCCACAGCCCGGGCGATCGCGATGGCCGCCTGGCCGACGCCGCCGGTGCCGGAGTGGATCAGCACCTTGTCGGTCGGCGAGATGCGGGCCAGGTCGTGCAGGCCGTACCACGCGGTGGCGGCCGCGGTCGGGACCGCGGCGGCGTCGTCGAACGGCACCTCGGGCGGCAGCGTGATCGCATGCCGGGCGTCGGCGATGACGAAGGTTCCCCAGCATCCGTTGGGCGAGACGCCGCCGACGTGGTCGCCGACCCTGTGCTCGGTGACGTCCGGTCCGACGGCGGTCACCACCCCGGCGAAGTCACCCCCCAGCCGCTGCTGGTAGCCCTCGAACGTGGGATAGCGCCCAAACGCGACAAGAACATCCGCGAAGTTGACGGTCGACGAGGTCACCGCCACCTCGATCTCGCCCGGGCCGGGCGGCACCCGGTCGAACGCGGTGAACTCCAGCGATTCGAGGTCACCGGGAGCGCGGATCTGCAGGCGCATGCCGTCACCCCCGTGATCGACGACGGTGGTGCGCCGCTCGACCGGGCGAAGCGGGCCGGGCCGCAACCGCGCGGCGTACCACTGCCCGCCGCGCCAGGCGGTCTCGTCTTCCGCCGACCCGGTTTTCAGCTGCAGCGCAATGTGTTCGGGGTCGGTCGCGTCGTCCACATCGATCTGGGTCGCGCTCAGATGCGGGTGCTCGGAGTCAATCACCCGCATCAGCCCACGCAGCCCGGCCTGCGCCAGGTTGGCCGCATCGCCGGCGGTCACGCTCGCCGCGTTGCGGGTCACGAGGTAGAGCCGTGGCGATTCCCCGGGCAGCTCCGAGAGCTCACGGGCGACGGCCGCCAGGTGCGAGACATGATCCCGGCCGGCGTGCGCCTCGCCCACCGCGCCCTCCGCTGCCCCGGCCACCACGACGACCCCCGTCAGTCCCTTCAGCGGCGCGTGACCGTTGGAGACGGGCTGGCCGCCGCCGGACAGCAGGGCACGCAGCCGCGCGGTGTTCGGCGACCCGACGGGATCGGCGATCGAGACACATTGCCCGCCATCGGAATTCAGGGCCTCGGCAAGTCGCGCGGCAAACGGGTCGTGACCGTCGGACGCACCGAGCAGCACCCAGGAGCCCGGCTCGGTCTGCGTGGCCTCGGGCGCTTCCCGGGGTTCCCAGTCGATGGTCAACAGTCGCTCGTTGAGCAGCCGCTGGGCGTGTTCGGATTCGGAGGCGCCGCCGGCGAGCCGCAGTCCCTCGACGGTCAACAGCACCGTCCCGGACTGGTCCAGCACGTCGAGGTCGGCCTCGCATTCGCCGGGGCGCGAGGAGGTGACCCGGGCCAGGCAGTACTGCGCGTGGCGGGTCGAGTGGTAGGTGCGCAGCCTGCGCACCCCGACCGGCAACAGCAGACCGGCGCCGGCCTTGTGTACCTCGGGCGAGACGACGACCGACTGGAAGCACGCGTCGAGCAACGCCGGGTGCGCGGCATAGGCCGACTGCTGCGAGCGGATCGCGCCCGGCAGTGTGACTTCGGCCAGCACCGTGGTGATCTCCCCGTCGGCGACAAGCACCGCGGCCAGACCCGAAAATGCCGGCCCGTATTGAATCCCTACGGCGTCGAAGGCTTTTCGCAACTCCGCACCGTCCAGGCGGGACGGGTGGGCGGCGATCAGCGTCGCCATGTCGTGCGCGGGCGGCTGATCGGGCTCGGGTGAATCCGCGTTGTCACCGGGGAGAGCGCACAGGACCGCGCTCGCCCGGCGGACGCGTTCGCCGTCCTCGTGGGTGTCCACGGTGAAGTCGAGAACACCGGGGCCGGCGACCGTCGCGACCGAGGAGGCCTGCGTCCGGTCGTCCAGTAACAGGGTCTGCTCGAACCTGACGTCGCGGACCTCGGCGCGTTCCCCGAGCGCCGCGCGGGCGGCCCCCAGCGCCATCTCGCAGTACGCGGCACCGGGAAATGCTGCGACACCGTGGATTTGGTGATCGGCAAGCCACGGGTGCGCCTCGGTGCCCACCGCGCCCTGCCAGACGTGGCGCTCGGGTTCCTCCCGCAGATGCACGTGCGCTCCGAGCAGGGGATGGACGGCCTGGACCGCCGCGCCGTGGGCGGCGTGCTCGTTCCCCTCGCGACTCAGCATCAGCCGGCGATGCGTCCACGTCGGCAGCGGGGCGTCCACCAAACGCCCGGTCGGGTATTGGACGGAGAAGTCGATCACCGCGCCCGCGCTGTGCACGTCGGCGACGAAGCCGCGCAGACCACCCGGCAGCTCTCCCCCGCGAGCGGGTGGTGCGCCCGGCTCGCGTCGGCGCATGGCCGCCACGGCGGCGATGGGCATGTCCAGGCTGGCGGCGTTCTGCTCGACGGCGTGCGTCAGCAGCGGATGCGGCGCCAGCTCACCGAAGACGCGGAAGCCGTCCTTGAGGGCGGCCTGAACGGCGGACGCGAATCGGACGGTGTAGCGCAGGTTTTCGGCCCAGTACTCGCCGGTGAACGAGGGCCGTTCCCGCGGGTCCCAGAGCGTCGCGGAATAGTACGGAACCTCGGGCGCCATCGGTCGCAGGTCGGCGAGGACCTCGACCAACTCGTCGAGGATCGGCTCCACCTGCGGCGAATGCGAGGCGACGTCCACCGCGACCTCGCGGGCCAGCACGTCCTGCTCCTGCCAGGCCGCCACCAGATCGCGGATGGTCTGGGTGTCGCCGCCGACGACGGTCGACGTCGGCGACGCGACCACGGACAGCACGACGTCGGAGATGCCGCGAATCGACAGTTCCGACAACACTTGCTGCCCCGGCAGTTCCACCGATGCCATCGCGCCGCTGCCCGCGATCCGCGCCATCAGCTTCGAGCGACGGCAGATGACGCGCACACCGTCGGCCACCGACAACGCGCCCGCGACGACGGCGGCCGCGGATTCGCCCAGCGAGTGCCCGATGACGGCGCCGGGGCGCACGCCGTAGGACTTCATCGTCTCGGCGAGCCCGACCTGCATGGCGAACAGCGTGGGCTGCACCCGGTCGATGCCGGTCACCGCCTCGGGCGCCGCCATGGCCTCGGTCACCGAAAAGCCGGATTCCGCGGCGATCAACGGTTCGACGGCGGCGATCGTGGCGGCGAAAACCGGCTCCGTGGCCAGCAATTCGGCGCCCATCCTCGGCCACTGCGAACCCTGGCCGGAGAAGACCCACACCGGCCCGCGGTCGCCCTGCCCCACCGCGGGCCGGTACGGGATGTCGCCGTCGGCGACCGCGCGCAGCTCGGCGCCCAACTCGCCGAGGGTGCCGGCCGAGATCACGGTGCGCACCGGGCGGTGCGCGCGCCGGCGAGACAACGTGTAGCCCAGATCCGTCAGGCGCACCCCACTGTCGCCGTCCGGAGCACCGTGTTCGTCGATCCAGGCCGCCAGCCGGGCGGCCGTGACGCGCAGCTGCTCGGCGGAGGTGGCCGACAGGGGAAACAGCAGCGGCCCCACCGGTGGATCGGATGCCTGCGCCGGCGGCTGTCGCGGCGCCTGTTCCACGATGGCGTGCACATTGGTGCCCGACATCCCGTAGGACGACACCGCGGCGCGGCGCGGGTGGCTCCTGAGGGGCCATGGCGTATTGCTCTGCGGCACAAACAGATCGGTCTCGATCCGGGCCATCTCGTCTGGTAACCGGGTGAAGTGCAGATTCTGCGGGATCACGGCGTGCTGCAGCGCGAGGATCGCCTTGATCAGTCCCAGCGGACCCGACGTCGACTGCAGGTGACCGAAGTTCGTCTTCACCGATCCCACGGCGCAGGGAGCGCCGACGCCGTATACCGCTGCCAGGCTGGCGAATTCGATCGGATCGCCGACGGGAGTGCCGGTGCCGTGCGCCTCGACGAAGCCGACCGTGGCCGCGTCGACGCCGGCGATCTGCAAAGCCTTCCGGTAGACGGCGACCTGAGCCGTCTGCGAGGGCGCCGCGATGTTCACGGTGCGGCCATCCTGGTTGGCCGCGGTGCCGCGCAGCACCGCCAGGATGCGGTCGCCGTCGCGGTGCGCATCGTCGAGCCGCTTGAGCAACAGCATGACGCAACCTTCGCCGGACACGAAGCCGTCGGCGTGCACGTCGAAGGCGTGGCAGCGGCCGGTCGGCGACAGCATGCCCTGCAGCGAGCCCGAGACGGACTTGCGCGGTTCCAGGGTCACCACGACGCCCCCGGCCAGGGTGAGGTCCGATTCCCCGCTGCCAAGACTGCCGCACGCCTGGTGGACTGCCATCAGCCCCGACGAGCACGCCGTGTCGACGGTGACCGCCGGACCGTGCAGCCCCAGGGCGTAGGCGACTCGCCCGGACGCGAAGCTGTTGGACGTGCCGGTGAATCCGTACGGTCCTTCGGCCGCGCCGCAGTCGGCGGACAGCAGTTCGTAGTCACCGTGGGTCAGGCCGACGAACACACCGGTCTGCGATTGGGAAAGCGACGCGGGGTCCAGGCCGGCATGCTCGACGGCGTCCCACGACGTTTCGAGCAGCAGGCGGTGTTGCGGGTCGATCGCGATGGCCTCGCGCTCGGTCATCCCGAAGAAGTCGCAGTCGAACCCGCCGACATCGTCGAGGAACGCCCCCCACCGGGTCACCGATCGACCGGGCACACCGGGCTCGGGATCGTAGAACAGGTCGGCGTCCCACCGGTCGGCGGGAATCTCGCCGACGAAGTCGTCACCGCGCAGCAACGCCTGCCAGAGGCGGTGCGGGGAGTCGATCCCGCCGGGAAGTCGGCAGGCCATCCCGATGACGGCGACCGGTGTGGCGTTCACGGCACGCACAGTGCAAGTCCCCTATCTTGCCCGATCACTGAGGCGCGCGCGCCCGTGAGCATCGGCGCGCACCGTCTGGTCTCACGTTTTCAGCCTTATTATGCAGATGTCTGTTTAGCTTCGAACCAGGTCAGCTTAGCGGGAGTAAACAATTTCCGGTCGGCCTTGCAAAAACGGGCCGCGCCGGCCGAGCGCTCGCGAAACCCCCGCCGTCAGTGCGGAATTCCGGCAGCGCCTGATCCCGCCGGGGCGCCGCGACGTCCGGGCGCCGCGGGCGGCCGCCCAGGCGGTCGGAAACGCCTGATTCGCAAGGCGATTCGTGGCGAGCGCGCCGGCCGGCTACGTGTCGCTGGTCTGTTCGGAGTCGTCGGACTCGGCGTCGTTCGCGGGGTCCTCGATGACCTGATAGGCCGGATCGCTCAACAACATGGGC
Organism: Mycobacterium colombiense; assembly: GCF_003284935.1. Taxonomy (GTDB): domain Bacteria; phylum Actinomycetota; class Actinomycetes; order Mycobacteriales; family Mycobacteriaceae; genus Mycobacterium; species Mycobacterium arosiense_A. The sequence continues at coordinate 25,832 of NZ_QMEV01000018.1, read as the reverse complement.
CGGTTGCCGCTCTGCTTGGGCTTGCCGGTGATCCGCAGCAACTGCCCGGGCGCTATGTCGGCCCCACCGCGTTCCGAACGGAACGTGACGCAGATTTCGCCGGTATTGTCCCCGACGACCACCTGGCGGCGCGTCCGCCTGCCATGGTTGATGTCCTCGACTTGATTGACCCGTCCCTCAAAGGTGGCCCGCTGGCCGGGTATCAGGCCCGACACCGTGATCGGCGCGGGCCCGCGGTCGGGGTGCTCATAGGCATCGACGTTCTGCTGTTCGTCTCGACTGATCCAGGCTTCCACCTTGTCGAGTTCGCGCGCGACCCGTTGCTCGAAGTTGTCCGGGTAGGCCTGCTGGATCCGGCTCTGCACGTCATAGGGCACGATCGTCGCCGCGGCATCGGGTATCAGGCTGACCGCGCGGGAGACCTTGTCCGCGGTGCGGTCGTGCAGCAGCCGCCCGAGCAGCGGCGCGTACGTGCGGCGCGGCAGCAACACCGTGACGTTGGTGTTGCGCTCCTCGTCGCGGGACTTGGCGACCAACACCTGCGCGGCCCGGGTGATCCGCCGGTCCGGGCAGTCCACCACCCGCAGCGGAGTGTCGAGTTCGAAGTGATCCCAACGCGTTCGGATCAACTGGGCGTGCGCTTCATCGACCATGAAGTGGACCGCGACCAGCTCATCGGCGCGCAATCCGCGGCCGTACCGCAGCGCTTCTATGACCGCGAGGTCAACCGAGTTCACGAACACGAAGACCTTGTGCCGGGCGTACTTCACCAGCTCGGGGCGGTCGGTGCGGAACATCTCGAGAATGGCTGCCTCGGCGCGATATTCACGGTTGAGTCGCATCAGCACGAACACCAGCAGCGGGAATACGACGACCACCAACCACGCGCCCTCGGTGAACTTGGCCACCGCGAAGATGCCGACCACGATCGTTGACAGAATCGCCGCGGACAGGTTGATCGCCAGCCGCCGCCGCCAACCCGGCTCGCGCCGCGTCAAATGGTGCTTCGTCATTCCGTAGCCCGCCATCGAGAACCCGGTGAACACGCCGATGGCGTAGAAGGGCACCAGGGCGTTGACCGAACCGCCCGTCGCCAGTAGCAGCGCCACCGACAGCGCGGTGAGCGCGATGATGCCGTTCGAAAACACCAGGCGGTGACCGCGTTTCATGAGCTGGCGCGGCAGGAAGCGGTCTTCGGCGACGAAACTCGCCAGCGCCGGAAATCCGTTGAAACTGGTGTTGGCACCGGTGTACAGGATGGCCGCCGTCGCGACCTGGACGAGGGTGTACAGGACGTTGCCGATCGGGCCATTGCCGAAGACCGCACGGGCAACCTGCGACAGCACAGACGGATATCCGGCCTCATACGGCGTCGCGTGGGTGACAAACGTCAGATACGCGACACCGGCCAGCAGGAAACCGAGGATGCAGGCCATGGTGGTGAGCACCCGGCGGGCGTTGCGGCCCTGCGGCTTACGGAAGACGTTGACCGTATTAGAAATCGCTTCGACTCCCGTCAGCGAGGACCCGCCGTTGGCGAACGCACGCAGCAGCACCAGCACCGTCGCACCCATCACCAGCCCGTCGCCCCGATGAATCGGCACCGTCCCGGCAATGTGTTGGGCATCGTAAGTCGGTAAATGCCAGAACAATTGGCGGATGACGCCGGTCACGATCGTCAGGCCGATCATCGTGACGAAAAAGTAGGTCGGGGCCGCGAACTGCACGCCGGCTTCTTTGAGCCCGCGCAGGTTCGCGTAACAGATGACCAGCACCACGCCCACCGTGATCGCGAGGCTGTAGGGCCCCAGCACCGGGAGGGCCGACGCCACCGCGACCGTCCCGGCCGCCGCCTGCACCGCCACCGTGACGACATAGTCGATCAGCAGCGCCGCCGCGGCCACCTGAGCCACCCGGGGTCCGAAATTTTCCCGCGCGACGATGTAGGAACCGCCCGCGCGCGTGTAGGCCATCACGACCTGCCGGTAAGACGCGGCCACCAACACCAGAATCACCAAAATCGCCGCGTTGATGGGCAGCAACAGGGCAAAGGCCGCGAGCCCGGCGTTGGGCAGCAACTCGATCAAAATCTGTTCGGTGCCATACGCGGTGGACGAGATCGCGTCCGGTGACAGAGCGCCCAGCGCAATCGGATTGGACAACTTCTCGGTCGACAGGCTCTCGTTGATCAGCGGTTTTCCCAGCAAGATGCGCTTGGCGATGTCCCCGACCGAGGTTGGGATGTACGTCTTGCCCGCCGTCGTCGTCACGACATGCATTCTGCCGGTCGCCCGGCCGGCGCGGCAGGCAGTCGGGCTAAGTCAGTCGCTGCACGGCGGCGGCGATCCGCTCGTCGGCGGCGGTCAGCGCGACCCGCACGTGTCGCGCACCGCGCGGGCCGTAGAAATCGCCCGGCGCCACCAGGATGCCGCGCTGCGCCAGCCAGGCGACGCTGTCGTGGCACGGCTCGCCGCGGGTCGCCCACAGGTAGAGGCCGGCTTCGGAATGGTCGACGGTGAACCCGGCCGACACCAGCGCGGGCAGCAGTGCCGCGCGGCGCCGCTCGTAGCGTTCCCGCTGCGCCAGCTCGTGGGCGTCGTCGTCCAGGGCCGCCACCATGGCCGCCTGCACCGGCGTCGGCACCATCATCCCGGCGTGCTTGCGCACGGCCAGCAGCTCGGCGACCAGCTCGGGGTCGCCCGCCACGAAACCGGCCCGGTATCCGGCCAGTGACGAGCTCTTCGACAGGGAGTGGATGGCGAGCAGGCCGGTGTGGTCACCGTCGCAGACCGAGGGGTGCAGGACCGACAGCGGCTGGTCGTCCCAGCCCAACCCCAGGTAGCACTCGTCGGAGGCCACCAGGCAGCCCCTGTCGCGGGCCCAGCCGACCACCTTGCGCAGGTGGTCGACGCCAAGCACACGTCCGGTCGGGTTGCTCGGCGAGTTCAGGTAATACAGCGACGGCGACTGCGGACCCAGCTGGGTCAGCGAGTCGGCGCGCAGCACCCGCGCCCCGGCCAGCCGGGCCCCGACGTCATAGGTCGGATACGCCAGTTCGGGCACCACGATCACGTCCGCGGGGCCCAGCCCCAGCAGCGTGGGCAGCCAGGCGATGAGCTCCTTGCTGCCGATCACCGGAAGCACGGCCGCCTCGCCGAGCCCGGTGATGCCGAACCGGCGGTCCAGCGCGGCGACCGCCGATTCGCGCAGCCGGGCGGTGCCGGCGGTGGCCGGATATCCCGACGCGGCCGCGGCGCCGACCAGCGCGTGCTGGATCACCGGGGCGACCGGGTCGACCGGGGTGCCCACGGAGAGGTCGACGATTCCGCCCGGGTGGGCGCCGGCCAGCGCCTTCGCGTCGGCCAGCGTGTCCCAGGGGAACGCCGGCAGCGCCGCCGACACCGCGGGCCGGCGTTTTTTGAGCTGGTGGGGCACCGGGTCGCTCAGTCGCCCTCGCCCTGCGGCGGCAGGTCCTTGACCACCTGCGGGTCGTTCTCGGTCATGCCGACCTTGGCCGCGCCCCCGGGCGATCCCAGCTCGGCGAAGAAGTCGGCGTTGATCTGCGTGTACTGGCTCCACTGGTCCGGCACGTCGTCTTCGTAGTAGATCGCTTCGACCGGGCACACCGGCTCGCACGCCCCGCAGTCGACGCATTCGTCGGGGTGGATGTAGAGCATCCGAGCGCCTTCATAGATGCAGTCGACGGGGCATTCCTCGATACAGGCTTTGTCCTTGATGTCGACACAGGGTTCGGCGATCGTGTACGTCACAGACGTTCCTCCATGTACTAGGCCATCTTTTGGGCTCAACTGTGGGCTGCTGTTCAGCTCGCACCGGCGCGTCCGACCGATTCCGATGAAGCTTTCGGTTACTGATACTAGACGTTGCAGATACAGGTCAACCATTTGGCGCGCCTGTCCGAGCACCGATTTAAGACCGACAGTCTCGGAGCTGTCGGCCGGCGCCCGTTTCGCCGACGGCGAACACCGCTGACACGCCGCTGACCTGCGAAGAGTAACGCCCAGGCGGTGGCCGGCGATAACCGTTGCGTTGCAAGCACGCTCGCGGGGCCTGGTAATCTCAACCGAAAGACGGCAACCGCTGGGCAGACGTTCTCGCCGTAATAGCGGTGCATTAACTGGGGAAGGTGTCCACACATGAGGCTGTCGTTGAGCAAATTGGGCGTTGCGGTTGGCAGCGCGGCGGTGGCGTTGACCGCCGGGGCCGGGATCGCGTCCGCGGATCCCACCGACGCGATCATCAACACCACCTGCAACTACGGGCAGGTCATTGCGGCGCTGAACGCGACCGACCCGGCCGCTGCCCAACAGCTGAACTCGTCGCCGGTGGCGCAGTCCTACATCCGCAACTTCCTGGCCTCGCCGCCGCCGAAGCGTCAGCAGATGGCCCAGCAGATCCAGGCCATGCCGTCGGCGCAGAAGTACTACGACGACATCAACCAGGTCGCGGTCACCTGTAACAACTACTGAGCCGACCGCTTCGCACGAAGCGGTTCAGTAGCCGCCGAGCAGGCGACGCACGCGCCCGAGGGTTTCCGGCCCGACGCGGCTGCGAATGCGTGACGGGTCGGCGGGCCTGCGGCCCCACAACAACAGCACGCGCGCGGCCGCGTCGGTCTCCAGGGTGGCCGGGCCTTCCGGCTTGGCGAGCCCGATGGTGATCTGATCGGGGCCCGCGGCCAGCACGACGTCGTCGCTGCCGTCGGCCCGCAGCCGGGCATCGATGCGCTCACCCTCGTTCAGTTGCTTGGCGCCCTTCATCAGCAGCGGCCTGCCGACCGCGAGCACGCTGTGCGTGGTCATCCACGGCTCGGCGAGCCGGGCCCGGGCGTCCGGTTCGTCGCCGGTGATGTCCCAGCTGTGCAGCACCAGCTCCTCGCGCATGTGCTCGGCGAACCAGGGCACCTTCATGGTGCGGCCCGTCCAGGCGACGTCGGTGTCGTCCGGGAGCGCCTCGGCGGCCACCGCGACCTCCTCGAGGCTGGCCATCCGGTCCAGCAGCGCGTCCCACAGGTCGGTGTCGTTGAGGGCGCGCAGGGGGCCCTCGCGTTCCTCGAAGCCGCGGGTCGCGACGGGTTCACCGGCCAGGTGGGCGCCGAGCACCCGCGCGAGCTCTTCGGCGTTTCCGGCCTGGTGAACGACGATGTCGCGCACCGTCCAGGCCTCACACCACGTGCCGGCGTCGGGTCCGTGCCGGCGCACCGCATCCACGAACGGCCGCCACTCGGGGAACCGATCGTCGTCGATATGTCGCTTCACGGCCTCCGGTATACCCGACGGCCCCGACACGCAAGCGAGCTACGCGGCCAGCGTCGTGTAGTCGGTGGTGCGTTGCCGCGCCGGGCGGCCGATGCCCTCGGCGATCGCGACGAGCTCCGCCACCGTCTTGGCCGACCCGTGCTCCGAACCCGCCATCCGGGAGATGGTCTCCTCCATCAACGTGCCGCCCAGATCGTTGGCGCCACCGTTGAGCATCACCTGCGTGCGTTCGACACCGAGCTTGACCCAGCTCGTCTGAATCTGAGAAATGCGACCGTGCAACATGATTCGCGCCAGCGCGTGTACCGCGCGGTTGTCGCGATGGGTGGGGCCGGGACGGGAGGCGCCGGCCAGGTACAACGGTGAGCTCTGGTGCACGAACGGCAACGGCACGAACTCGGTGAAGCCACCGGTGCGGTCCTGGATGTCACGCAACACGTTGAGGTGGCCGACCCAGTGCCGCGGACTGTCCACGTGGCCGTACATCATGGTCGACGACGACCGCAGCCCCACCTCGTGTGCGGTGCTGACGATTTCGATCCACAGCGATGTCGGCAGCTTGCCTTTGGTCAGCACCCAGCGCACTTCGTCGTCCAGGATCTCGGCGGCGGTGCCGGGGATGGTGTCCAGGCCCGCCTCGCGCAGGCTGATCAGCCACTCGCGAATGCTCAAGCCGCTCTTGGTGACCCCGTTGGCGATCTCCATCGGGGAAAACGCGTGCACGTGCATCGACGGCACCCGCGCCTTGACCGCGCGGACCAGGTCGGCGTAGCCGGTGACCGGCAGCTCGGGGTCGATGCCGCCCTGCATGCACACCTCGGTGGCGCCCTGGACGTGCGCCTCCCAGGCGCGGTCGGCGACCTCTTCGGTGGACAGCGAGTACGCGTCGGCGTCGCCCTTGCGCTGCGCGAACGCGCAGAACCGGCAGCCGGTGTAGCAGATGTTGGTGAAGTTGATGTTGCGGTTCACCACGAACGTCACGTCGTCGCCGACGGTTTCGCGGCGCAGCGTATCGGCAAGGGCGGCAACGGCTTCCAGTGCCGGGCCGTCGGCGGTGGCCAGCGACAGGTATTCGCTGTCCGAGCAGCCGGCGGGGTCGCGTTCGGCGGAACGCAGCGCGGCTAGCACGTCGGTGTCTAGGCGTTCTGGCGCTTTGGCGCCCTGCGCGGCCAGCTCGTGCACGTGGGCGCGGATCGATTCCCAGTCGCCGAAGGCGCTGTCGATGTCGCTGCGGGTTTCGGTGTTGCGGCCCTCGCTGTCGATGGCAGCGTTCAGGTCGACCCGGCCCGAGGAGCCGACGTCGTCGGGCTCCTGCCACGGCAGACCCACCGGGTTGACGTCGCGAGCCAGACCGGTCGCCGGATCGGCCAGCGCCGTCACGTGTCCTTGCACCCGCGGGTCGATCCAGGCCGCGGGTGCCTGCACGTATTTCGGCTGCGCGGTCAGCCGCTGGACCAGCTCGTAACCGGCTTCGGCGGTGACGGCGGCCAATTCGTCGAGCGCCGGCCACGGCCGCTCGGGGTTGACGTGGTCGGGCGTCAGCGGTGAAACACCACCCCAGTCGTCGACTCCGGCGCCGAGCAGCGCCAGGCACTCGTCGCGCGAGACCAGGTTGGGCGGCGCCTGAATCCGCATCCCGGGACCGAGCACCAGCCGAGCGACCGCCACCGTCGCGAGGTAGTCCTCGATGCCGGCGTCGGGGACGGCGGCCATCGCGGTGTGTTCCTTGGCCCGGAAGTTCTGCACGATCACTTCCTGGACATGACCGAACTCCTTGTGCGCCTTGCGAATCGCATGCAGGGTGTCGGCGCGCTCGGCGAGGGTCTCGCCGATGCCGACCAGCAGGCCGGTGGTGAACGGGATCGACAGCCGGCCCGCGTCGGTCAGGGCGCGCAGCCGCACGGCCGGGTCTTTGTCCGGGCTGCCATAGTGCGCAAGCCCTTTCGTCTCGAACAGGCGCCGTGACGTCGTCTCGAGCATCATGCCCATCGAGGGGGCCACCGGCTTGAGCCGGGCCATCTCTGACCAGCTCATCACGCCGGGATTGAGGTGCGGCAGCAGCCCGGTCTCTTCGAGCACCCGGATCGCCATCGCGCGCACGTAGGACAGCGTGGAGTCATAGCCCCGTTCGCTGAGCCACTCAACCGCCTCCGGCCAGCGATCCTCTGGCCGGTCGCCAAGGGTGAATAGCGCTTCCTTGCAACCCATTTCGGCACCGCGCCGGGCGATATCGACAATCTCGTCGGGTTCGAGATACATGCCGGCGCCCTGAGCGCGCAGCTTGCCCGGGACGGTGACGAAGGTGCAGTAATGGCACGTGTCGCGGCACAGGTGGGTGACCGGTATAAATACCTTGCGCGAGTACGTGATCGGCAGCCCACCGCCCGGGCCGCGCCGGCCGGTCGACTCCAGACCCGCATCGCGTACCCGGGCCGCACTGGCGCACAGATCGGCGAGGTCCGCACTGCGCGCGGTCATGGCGAGCGCCGCCTCATCGATGTTCAGAGCCACGCCGTCTCGAGCCCGTCGCAGCACCCGCCGCAGCGCCGATGAGCCGGCCTTCGGCGGGGCTTCCGGAGAAACCTTGGCCGGAACCACAGGGTGGGGCAGAGCGGTAGGCTCCTCGCCCGGAGTCAACAGCACTTTGGTGTAACTTCCCCACGATCGAATTTCATCCACGCGTCCCAACATGTGAAATCGTGGCACCCGTTGGCGGGTCCCGTATGGGCAACAGTCAACAGTAGCGGCACCCCCGCGTCGGCAAGCGGGCGACATCCCGGCCGAGCGTCAGACGCCCTGCCCGCGCCGCCACAGCACCCATACCGGCGGCACGACCCCGAGGACCAGCAGCAACAGGGCCCCGTAGGCCATCAGGCCGCGGCCGCCCAGGATGACGTCGTCGGCCGGGCCGCCCATGCTGATCACCGCCACGGTCAACAGCCACGTCCACAACGGCAACGCCGCCAACCGCGGCGCGCGCGTCCAGCGGCCGGCGGCCCACACCAGGGCGGCGTTGACCAGTCCCGAAATCAGTCCGCTGATGGGAAACGGAACCGTCCCGATATACAGAGGCAGCAACAGAGCTCCGGCAAGTGCGGAGAGCACCCCGTCGACCGCCAAAAGGGCCAACACGACGAAACGGATCGCGGGGTCGGTCGCGTCGGCGTCGTCAACGGACGCGACGCGTGGCTTGGTTTCGGTCAGGTCGGGACGCTGTCGAGGTTGGACATGATGGAGCCGATAACCCACTGCAGGCTGTCCAGCCGGTCCTGCCAGTGTTGCTGATTAGGGTCCAGGTCGGGGTCCATGCGAATTCCTTCCGTGGCTGCCTGATTGGCAGCCTACCGGGTCGGGGCCGATGGAAAACCAAGCCCTGCGAGCAGGTCCGTTTCCCAGCCCCGCTCGTCGCGCTCCCCCGCCGCGCCGCCGGCCAGGACGTAGTGCTCTTGCCCCAGAATCGGTATGGCGGCGTTGTTGGACAGCGCGCAGGCGCGCCCGGTCGGCCCGACCACCACCTGCGTGGCGTGCGCGGCGAGGGCCGCCCGCTTGGCGGCCACGGCCTGCGGGGCGGTGTCGACGACGGCGTCGATGTCCTCGTCGGCGTAGCCGAAGGTGAACTCTTCCTTCGGCGGGATCGACCATTCGGGCCGCAGATCCGCGGGCGTCAGCGCGTCCATGGCCGCCTCGAAGGCGCTCGTCGCGAAGACCGACCAGTAGAACTTCGGCACGACCCAGGGCTCGCCGGCAAAGCCGGCCCCGGCACCCGCCGCCTCGATCGCGGCCACCGTCACCCGGTGCGCGTGGACGTGATCGGGATGGCCGTAGCCGCCGCCCGGATCGTAGGTCACCACGACGTGCGGGCGCTGCCGGCGAATGACGGCCACCAGGGCGCCCACGGTGTCGCGTTCGTCGGCGTCGATGAAGCGTTGCCGGTGTCGCCTCGGCGTGCCGCGCATGCCCGAATCGCGCCACCGGCCGGCGCCGCCGAGATAGTGGGGTTCGCCCACGCCCAGCGCGTGCAGCGCCGCGGTCAATTCGCCGATCCGGTAGCCGCCGAGTTGGTCGGCGCGATCGACGGCGAGTTCGGCCCAGCGATCGCCGATCACCTCGCCCTCCTCGCCCAGCGTGCAGGTGATCACGCGGACATCCGCCCCGCGGGCGGCGTAATGGGCGATGGTGGCGCCGGTGCCGAGGCTTTCGTCGTCGGGGTGCGCGTGGACGAACAGCAGCCGCGGCGTCTCAGGCATGGACGGCACCCTACCGGCAGCCGCGGCGGCTTCGGCAGCCCGGCGGCTACCCACCGGTACGCGGCAGATAGGAACGCGCACGGCTACTATCAAGGGGTGCCTCAGCTCACGGACGCAGACCACACCGGCAGCCGAAGCCGCCGGCGCGGTGAGGTCCTCGAACGCGCCCTCTACGAGGCCACCCTGGCCGAGCTGACCGAGGTCGGTTACGGCGGCCTGACCATGGAGGGCATCGCGGCGCGCGCCCATACCGGCAAGGCCGCCCTGTACCGGCGCTGGGACACCAAGTGCGAGCTGGTGCACGCCGCTCTGGTATTCGCGCTACCGCCGCTGCCCGAGCTGCGTTCCGGGCGTTCGGCCCGCGAAAATCTGCTCGCGATGTTCACCGCGCAGCGCGACCTGCTGGCGGGAAAGACCGGCTTTCCGGGTCTGGACGTCATCCATCAGCTGTTGCACGAGCCCGAGATGCGGGCCATCTTCGCCGACGCGGTGGTGCGGCCGCGCATGAAGATCGTGGAATCGATCCTGCAGGCCGCCATCGACGACGGTGACCTCGACCCGACGACGGTCACCCCCCTCACCGCCCGCATCGGGTCGGCCCTGATCAACCAGCACTTCCTGCTGAACGGATCGCCGCCGAACCGGCGCGAGCTGGCGCTCATCGTCGACACCGTGATACCGCCGCGCGCGGCGCGTCCCGCCGACTGACGGCCCCGGCGCTACGGCCCGGTCTTGATCCATTGGCCGGCGTCGCCGACGATGCCGACCGGTACCGCACCGGAGAGGCTGACGTTCTGCACGCTCGGGCCGGCCCCGACGATCGTCGTGTCCTGCAGGATCGGCAGCACGGTGGACATGTTCCACAGGCGCGGTTCCACGGCGGTGATCACGTCGTTGATGTTCTTGGTGCCGTTGAGGGCGGCGTCGATGTTCGACTGGATGCTGCGATCGCAAATCCCGGTGAGGTTCGACGGCGCCTGCACGAGGGCGTTGGGGTCGGCCGGGCGGCTGGGCGGCGGCGTGGTCGTCGGTGTCGTCGACTTGGCGGGCGGCCCAGTGGACGGCGTGGGACCGGCAGGGGCCGACGGCGCGGGCGCCGGGCCGTTGGAGATCGGGACCTGCGTCGATTCCAGTGCGGGACAACCGTATCGGGAGGCGAGCCGGGTCGCCAGGTTGCCGCCCGCCTGATGCCACCCGACGATCGCGTCCACCCGGTTGTCGTTCAGTGCGTCGTGATAGAGGGTGACCGGGTCCAGCGCCAGCACGGTCGCGGCGATGCCGACGTTGCGCAACCGGTCGGCGGCGGTGTTGGCCACCGCGACCGAGGTCGGGTCGTTCGCCGCGACCCCGATCACCAGTGAAAGCTGTTGGCCGTCTTTGCTGATCCGGCCGCGGATGACCTCGGGCGGCCCGGTGTTCGGCGGGGCCGGCGCGGGTGGGGCCGCTGAAGCCGAAGTGTTGGGTTCGACCTTGTAACCGGCCGCCTCCAGCAGCGCCAGCGCCGCCGGAGTCGTCATCGCAGGCGGGGCGGTCGGCTCGTAGCCCGGGTCGCTCGGCGCGCGGATCTGGGCCTGGTCCAGGGTGACGGTGTTGTCGCTGCCCGCGCCCACGGCCGCGAGCAGGTCGACGTCGAGCAGCCCCAGGATCGCCTTACGGACTTGCGTGTCAGCCAGTTTGGGCTCGGTGGCCCGCAGCGTGAGCTGCATGACCCGCGGCGTCACGATCCGCGCGGTGCGGACGTCGGGAATGGCGGACAGCTGCGCGAACGCCGCCGAGCCGCCATGCACCTGCGCCACCTGGGTGTCGCCGTTGCGCACCGAATCGGCCAGCGCGGCCGGCGCACCGGCGCGGCGGAACAGGATGAGCGCGGGTTTGGCCGGCGGCCCCCAGTACCGGTCGTTGCGGGCCACCAGGATCTCGTCGCGCTGCGGGTCGATGCTTTCCACCCGGAACTGGCCGCCCGTGACCGGAAGCGTGCGGGCCAGGCCCGCGGCGAAACCGCCGGGCACGTCCTTGACGATGTGCGCCGGAAGGATGTTGGCGAACAACTCCTTCCACGCCGGATACGGTTCGGCGAAGGTGACCACCGCCTGCTTGCCGCCCTCCAAGGACTGCACGCCGGTGATGAGGTCGTACCCGGCCGGGTCGACGACGCCGGGCTGGCTGACCATCTGGTGCCATAGGTACCAGAAGTCGTCGGCGGCGATCGGCGCGTTGTCGGTCCACTGCGCCTCCGGTCGGATCTTGTAGGTCACCGTGAACGGGTTCTGGCTGGTCACCTCGGCCGACACCAGCAGGGTCGGGTCCATCTCCCAGCGGGAACCGGTCGGCGTGTTGGGGTCGGGCACCGGCCGGAAGGCGCTCGGCAGCACCAGCGCGCTGATCGCCGCGTTCACCGGGGACAGGTCGGAGAGCAGGTGCGGGTTGAAGCCGGCCCCGATCGAGTCGATGCCCATGATGATCTCGCTGACCCGGGGCGGCGGCGGCACGGAGTTGTGCGGCGTGTCGGTGCTCTGCGGCGCCGGTGGCGGGTTGACCGTACAGGCCGAGAGCACGAGTCCGACCAGGAAGATCAGTCCGCCCAGCACCATGAACCAACGGCGGACACGTCTCGGCACGCTGATCAGGGTATCGAGCAGCCGCCCAGCGGCCCGTCCGACCACCAGGTGTTAACCCCGGGCCTTGGCGCGCGACCGGCTGCGGGCCCGGGAGGTGGCGTCCAGCTCGACCTTGCGCACCCGCACGATCTCCGGGGTCACCTCCACGCATTCGTCTTGCGCGCAGAATTCCATGGCCTGCTCGAGATCGAGTTCGAGCGGCCTGGCCAACGTTTCGATGACATCTGCGGTCGACGACCGCATGTTGGTCAGCTTCTTCTCGCGGGTGACGTTGATGTCGAGATCCTCTGCGCGCGGGTTGATCCCGACGACCATGCCCTCGTAGGTGTCCTGGCCGGGCTCGACGAAGAACTGGCCCCGGTCGGCGAGCTGGATCATGGCGAAGGGGGTGATGGTGCCCGCGCGGTCGGACACCAGCGACCCGGTGTGGCGGGCGCGGATCTCCCCGGCCCACGGCCGGTAGCCGTCGAACACCGCGTTGGCGATGCCGGTGCCGCGGGTCAGCGTGAGGAAGTCGGTGCGGAAGCCGATCAGGCCGCGGCTGGGCACGATGAAGTCCATCCGGACCCACCCGGCGGCGTGGTTGGTCATCTCTTCCATGCGTCCCTTGCGGGCGGCCATCAGCTGGGTGATGGCGCCGACGAATTCCTCGGGGCAGTCGATGGTCATCGCCTCGAAGGGCTCGTGCAGCTTGCCGTCGATCGTTTGGGTGACGACCTGCGGCTTGCCCACCGTGAGCTCGAAACCCTCGCGGCGCATCTGTTCGACAAGGACCGCCAGCGCGAGCTCGCCGCGGCCCTGCACCTCCCAGGCGTCGGGCCGGTCGATGTCGACGACCTTGATGGAGACGTTGCCCACGAGTTCGGCGTCCAGGCGCGACTTCACCATGCGAGCGGTCAGCTTGTGCCCCTTCACCTTGCCCGCCAACGGCGAGGTGTTGGTGCCGATGGTCACCGAGATGGCGGGCTCGTCGACGGTAATGCGCGGCAACGCGTGCGCGTGGTCCGGATCGGCCAGCGTGTCGCCGATCATGATCTCGGGAATGCCCGCGACGGCGACGATGTCCCCGGCGACGGCCTCGTCGGTCGAGGAACGCTCGACGCCCTCGGTCACCAGCAGTTCGGTGATCTTCGCGTTGGTGATGACGGGGTGGCCGTCCACCTCGCGCATCCAGGCCACCTGCTGGCCCTTGCGGATACGGCCCTTGTAGATGCGGATCAGCGCGAGCCGGCCCAGGAACGCCGACGCGTCCAGGTTGGTGACCAGCGCCTGCAGCGGGGCCTCGGGATCACCCTGCGGCGGCGGGATGTGCTCGAGCAGGACGTCGAACAGCGGATCGAGGTTGTCGCCCTCGGGGTTCTCGCCATTGGCCGGTTCCGTCGTGCTGGCGATGCCGGCCCGTCCCGAGGCGTACAGCGTGGGCAGGTCCAGGGCGGCCTCGGCGGCCTTCTGCGCGTCCTCGTCGAGGTCGGAGGCGACGTCGAGCAGCAGGTCGTGGCTTTCGGAGACGACCTCGGAGATCCGGGCGTCCGGCCGGTCCGTCTTGTTGACGACCAGGATCACCGGAAGGTGGGCGGCCAGGGCCTTGCGCAGCACGAACCGGGTCTGCGGCAGCGGCCCCTCCGAGGCGTCGACCAGCAGCAGCACCCCGTCCACCATCGACAGGCCGCGCTCCACCTCGCCGCCGAAGTCGGCGTGGCCCGGGGTGTCGATGACGTTGATGACGGTCGTCGTTCCATCCGGATTCTTGCGATGCACGGCCGTGTTCTTGGCCAGGATCGTGATGCCTTTTTCCTTCTCCAGGTCCCCGGAGTCCATCAGGCGTTCGACCGCGTCGTCGCCCCGGTGGTGCAGCGCGCCCGACTGCCGCAGCATCGCGTCGACCAGGGTGGTCTTCCCGTGGTCGACGTGGGCGACGATGGCGACGTTGCGAAATAGCACGTCGGTGATTGTGGCAGCGGGGGCCCCGGATAGCGAACCGGCTGGTGACCGGGCGCCCTTTACCAGCCCCGCCGGCGCGGCGCCGTGCCGACGAGCTGACCCTTACCCGCCGCCTCGCGGCTGCGGTAGACGATGTACGGCCGGAACAGGTAGACGACCGGCGCGCTGAACGCATGCACCAGCCGGGTGAACGGCCACAGCGTGAACAGCACCATGCCGATCAGGGCGTGCAGCTGGTAGTCCAGCGGGGCGTTGATCATCACCTCGCCGTGCGGCTGGAATATCCAGATCCGGCGGAACCACAAGCCCACCGTGTAGCGGTAGTGGAACTCCCCGCCGTGCGGGCCTGTGCCGATCAGGTCGCAGTACAGGCCCACCACGATCGCCAGCACCAGCACCACATACATCACCTTGTCGCTGCGGCTGGTGGCCACGGACACCGCGGGGCGGGTGAACCGCCGGTAGATCAGCAACCCGATGCCGACCAGCGTAGCGATGCCGGCCACCGACCCGGCGATGACCGCCTGCAGGTGGTAGAAGTGGTCGCTCATCTTCAGCATGTGGGTCACCCGGGGCGGAACAAACAGCCCCATCACGTGTCCGGCGAAGACCGCCAGGATGCCGAAATGGAAGATGGGGCTGGCGATGCTCAGCAGTCGCGACTCGTAGATCTGCGACGACCGCGAGGTCCAACCGAACTTGTCGTAGCGGTAGCGCCACCAGGTGCCCACGATCAGCACCGACAGCGTGACGTAGGGCGCGATGTCCCAGAACAGGACGTTGCTAAACACTTGGCGATCCTTTGCGGGGTGGCACGGTCAAGGTAAACGGTTGCAGTCCAACGGCTTCCGCCGGCGGGCCGGCTTGCGCCAGCCGCTCGGCCCGGCGCACTTCCTGATCGGTCGCGTCCGGCAGGGTCTCGCAGACCGCCGCCACCGTCGGTTCGTAGGGTGACTTCGCGTCGGCCAGGGCGCCGCGCAGCACGTCGATCGGCACCCGATGCTGGTTCAGCAGTCGCCGCCCGGCGTCGGGGTCGACGGTGGCGGCGAATTCGAGCACCACGGCCAGATGATCGGGCGCCTCACCGCCCGGCGGTTGCACCCCCGCCTCCCGGTAGGCGGTGGCGAACGCCAGCATCTCCCGGCCCCGGTTGCGGGTGTCGCCCGCGGTCCAGTAGGTCAGGTACATGGTGGCGCGCCGCCGCATGTCGAACGTCGCGACGTAGTCCATCGCCGCGGTCATCGGCTCGGTCGCACGCAGCGCCGCGACCGTCTGCCCCAGCAGCGCCGCCGGCGCACCGCTGACATGCCCCAACAGCTCCTCGACGGCGTCCAGGCGCCCGGCCAACCCGTCGTCCGGGTAGGCCAGCAGCAGCGACGCCGCCTGCCACACCAGGCGATCCTGCATCGCCCGGGTGGTGGACCGCTCGCGCAGCGCCGACAGCAGCTTCATCGCTGCCGCCCCTCGGGAAACATGCCGGCGGGCACCTGGCCGCCGTCCCAATTCAGCAGGTTCACCCGGCCCGACCGCCGCGCGTTGGCGGGATCGTCACCGCGCTGCTTGAGGGTGTGGAAGGTCTCGACGGACACCGGCACCGGATCCGACTCGTACATGCCCGGCCCGCCGTCTCCGGTCAACGAGCAGCCCGCCATCTCCTCCAGGTCGCGGGCCTGCGGTGCGAAGGCCGTCGGAATGACATAGCGCTCTTCGTATTTCGCGATGGCCAGCAGCCGGTACATCTCGTAGATCTCTTCTTCGGTCAGGCCGACCGAATGCGGGATGTGCGGCTGGGTTTCCCGGCCGAGGTTGATGTCGCGCATGTAGGAGCGCATCGCCGCCAGCCGGCGCAACACGCCCTCGACCACGGCGGTATCGCCGGCGGTGAACAGTTCGGCCAGGTACTGCATCGGGATCCGCAGCGCATCCAGCGCACCGAACAGGTTGCCGAGGTCCTCACCGTCGTGCCCGTCGCGGCTGACCGCGTCGACCACCGGCGAGAGCGGCGGGATGTACCAGACCATCGGCATGGTCCGGTATTCCGGGTGCAGCGGCAGCGCCACCTTGTAGGTGTGGATCAGCGCGTAGACCGGCGAACGCTGGGCCGCCTCGATCCACTCGTCCGGTATCCCCTCCGCCCGCGCACCGGCGATGACGTCGGGATCGTTGGGGTCGAGCAGGATCTCGCACTGCGCCGGATAGAGATCGGTCTCCTTTTCCACCGACGCCGCTTCCAACACCCGGTCGACGTCATAGAGGACCACACCCAGGTAGCGCAGCCGGCCCACACAGGTCTCCGAACAGATGGTCGGCAGGCCGACCTCCATCCGCGGATAACACAGCGTGCACTTCTCGGCCTTGCCCGTCTTGTGGTTGAAATACACCTTCTTGTAAGGACATCCGGACACACACATCCGCCAGCCGCGACACCGGTCCTGGTCAACCAGCACGATGCCGTCCTCGCTGCGCTTGTACATCGCGCCCGACGGGCACGACGCCACGCAGGACGGATTGAGGCAGTGCTCGCAGATCCGGGGCAGGTAGAACATGAAGGTCTCTTCCAGCGAGAGCTTGACCTCCTCGCTGACCTTCTTCAGAATCGGGTCCCCAGCCAGGATCTCCGGCGACCCGGCCAGGTTGTCGTCCCAGTTCGGCCCCCACGAAACCTTCATCGGCTCACCGCTGATCAGGCTTCGGGGCGCGGCCGTCGGGAAGGTGTCACCCGCCGGGGCGGTGGTCAGGTTTTCGTAGTCGTAGGTCCAGGGCTCGTAGTAGTCGCCGATGACGGGCAGCTTCGGATTGGCGAAGATGCGCAGCAGCTTTTGCAGCCGGCCCCCGTCGCGAAGCCGCAGGCGGCCCCTCTTGTCGCGAATCCACCCGCCGCGCCAGCGCTCCTGGTCCTCATAGGTGCGCGGATAGCCTTGTCCGGGACGGGTTTCGACGTTGTTGAACCACACGTACTCCGTACCGGGTCGGTTGGTCCACGCCTGCTTACAGGTCACCGAGCAGGTGTGACAGCCGATGCATTTGTCGAGGTTCATCACCATCGCCAACTGGGCCATGACCTTCATGTCAGTACACCACCTCTTGGCTACGACGACGGACGATCGTCACCTCGTCGCGCTGGTTGCCGGTCGGACCCAGGTAGTTGAACGCGAACGCGTGCTGTCCGTAGCCGCCGGCCAGGTGGCTGGGCTTGATGCGGACCCGGGTCAGCGCGTTGTGGTTCCCGCCGCGCTTGTTGTTGGTCTCCGAGCGCGGGGTATCCACCGTGCGCTCCTGGACGTGGTAGACGTAGACCACGCCGTCGGGCATCCGGTGCGAGACGATCGCCCGGCACACGTAGATGCCGTTGACGTTTACCGCCTCGACCCAATCATTGTCGCGCACATTGATTTTCGCCGCATCGCCCGGGCTCATCCACATCGTCGGGCCACCGCGGGACAACGACAGCATGTACAGGTTGTCCTGATACGTGGAGTGGAACGACCACTTCGAATGCGGGGTCAGGTAGCGCACGGTGAGGCCGATGCCGTCCTCGGTAGCGCCGAGCGTGGGTGCGCCGAACAGCCGCGCCATGTCCAGCGGCGGGCGGAACACCGGCAGGTGCTCGCCGAGTTCCTCGACCCAGTCGTGGGCCAGATAGAAGTGCATCCGCCCTGTCAGGGTGTGGAACGGCTTGAGGTTTTCGATGTTGATGGTGAAGGGCGCGTAGCGACGGCCACCAGTTTCGCTGCCCGACCACTCCGGGCTGGTGACCACGGGGACGGGCCGGGCCTGGGTATCGGCGTAGCTGATGCGCTTGTCCTCGCTGCCCTCGGCCAGATGCACCAGCCGCTGACCGGTGCGCTTCTCCAGTTCGTGGAAGCCCTCGACCGCCAGCCGTCCGTTGGTGGTGCCGGACAGCAGCAGCAGCACGTCGGCCATCCGCGACGCGGTGGTGACGGCCGGACGCCCCGCCGCCACACCGGAATTCAGCACACCGAACTTGGCGGCCAGCTCCTCGACCTCACGGAAGGGGTGCACCGTGACGCCCTTGGTGGTCAAACCGAACTTGTCGACCAGCGGCCCCAGGGTCAGCCACTTGTCGTAGATGGCGCCGTAGTCGCGCTCCACCACGGTGAGCTTGCCCATCGTGCGGCCGGGCACCGGCATCGCACCGGACTGCAGCCAATCCTGTTCGGTGCCATCGGGATAGGCCATCGCATCCGGGGTGTCGTGCTGCAGCGCGGTGAGCACCACGTCGGTGCGGGTGCCCAGATGGTCCTTGGCCATGGCGCTGAAGGCACGGGCGATCGCACCGAAAGCGTCGAAGTCCGAACGGGTTTCCCACGGCGGATCGGTCGCCGCGCTGAACGCATGCACGTAGGGGTGCATGTCCGTGCTGGAGATGTCGGCCTTCTCGTACCAGGTGGCCGCCGGCAGCACGATGTCGGACACCAGCGTGGTCGAGGTCATCCGGAAATCGATCGACATCATCAGGTCGAGCTTGCCCTCGGGGATGTCGCCCTCACACGTCACGCCGGTGGGCCGCACCCCGTCCTCCGGGGGCAGCGCCGAGGCGTTGGAATCGGTACCCAGCAGATGACGCAGGAAGTATTCGCCGCCCTTGCCCGACGAGCCGATCAGGTTGGCGCGCCAAACGGTAAGCACCCGTGGCCAATTCACCGGGTTGTCGGGATCGGTCACGGCGAGCTTGAGCTTGCGCTGGCCCAGCTGTTCGGCGACGTAGTCGGCGACGTCGCGATCGGCGGCGCGCGCCTCGTCGGCGACGTCGAGGCTGGATCGGTCGAACTGGGGGTAATAGGGGCTCCACCCCATGGCCACCGAGGAGGCCAGCAGGTCCATGGTGTGCTTGCCCGCGAACCTGCCGCGGCCCACCGGGCTGGCCAGTTTGTCCGCGCCGTATCCGTCGTAGCGCCACTGGTCGGTGTGTGCGTACCAGTAGGAGGCGCCGGGCACCTGCCGCGGCGGGCGCACCCAGTCGGTCGCCATCGCCATCGTCTGGAATCCGGTGAGCGGGCGCACCTTTTCCTGGCCGACGTAGTGGGCCCAGCCGCCGCCGTTGCGGCCCATCGACCCGGTCAGCATCAGCAGCGCCAGTACCGCACGGTAGATCGCGTCGCTGTGGAACCAGTGGCAGATACCGCCGCCCATGATGATCATGGAGCGGCCGCCGGATTCCTCGGCGCTGTGCGCGAATTCCCTTGCCACCCTGATGGCCTGGGCCGCCGACACGCCGGTGATCGCTTCCTGCCAGGCCGGGGTGTTCTGCTGGGTGGCGTCGTCATAGCCGGTGGGCCATTCGCCGGGCAGGCCGGGGCGTGCCACACCGTATTGGGCGAGCATCAGGTCGAAGACGGTGCACACCACGTGCTTGCCGATCCGGCGCACCGGGACGCCGCGCGCCACGGTGGTGCCCTCGCCGTCGACCGTGTCGAAGCTGGGCAGGTGAACCAGCGCGGTCTCGGCGTCACCGTTGCAGCCCTGCGCGTCTCGCACGCTGAGCGCGGGCGTCAGGTCACCGAGATCGAGGTTCCACTTCCCCACACCCGACTCGCCGTACCGGAATCCCAGCGAGCCGTGCGGCACCACCACCGAATCGGTGATCTGGTCCAGCACAGCGGGTTTGAGCGAGGCGTTCTCGACGGCCTCCCCCAGATCCGCCGCCGTGAGGTTCTTTCCTGGCACCAGCATGTCGCCGCGTTCTTCGAGCTTGATCAGGAAGGGCAGGTCGGTGTAGCGGCGGGAATAGTCGGTGAAGAACGGAACCTGCTTTTGCACATAGCATTCCGAGAGGATCACGTGGCCCATCGCCATGGCCAGTGCACCGTCGGTGCCGGCGGCACACGGCATCCACTCGTCGGCGAACTTGGTGTTGTCGGCGTAGTCCGGGCTGACGGTCACCACCTTGGTGCCGCGGTAGCGCGCCTCGGCCATCCAGTGCGCATCGGGCGTGCGGGTGATGGGGACGTTGGAACCCCACATCATCAAATACGCTGCGTCCCACCAGTCCCCGGATTCGGGCACGTCGGTCTGGTCGCCGAAGACCTGCGGCGAGGCGACCGGCAGGTCGGCGTACCAGTCGTAGAACGACGTCATGGGGGCGCCAATCAGCTCGAAGAACCGCGAGCCCGCGGTGTAGGACACCATCGACATCGCCGGGATCGGGGAGAATCCGGCGACGCGATCCGGTCCATAGGTCTTGATGGTGTGGACGTGGGCGGCCGCGATCAGCTCGGTGGCCTCGGCCCAGGTGACCCGGACCAGACCGCCCTTGCCGCGCGCCCGCTGATAGCGACGACGCCGCTGCGGATCGGACTGGATGTCGGCCCAGGCCAGCACCGGGTCGCCGAGGCGCGCCTTGGCTTCCCGGTACATCTCGATCAGCACCCCGCGGGCGTAGGGGTAGCGCACCCGGGTGGGCGAGTAGCTGTACCACGAGAACGACGCGCCCCGGGGACAGCCGCGCGGCTCGTACTCGGGCCGGTCCGGGCCCACCGACGGGTAGTCGGTCTGCTGGGTCTCCCAGGTGATGATCCCGTCCTTGACGTAGATCTTCCATGAGCACGATCCGGTGCAGTTCACCCCGTGCGTCGAGCGCACCACCTTGTCGTGGCTCCACCGGTCCCGGTAGAACACGTCGGCTTCACGGCCGCCCTCCCGGGTGACCGTGCGCAGGTCGGCCGAGATCTCTCCGGGGGTGAAGAACCGCCCGCTGCGCTCCAGGAGCTCCTCGAGCACTCCGCCGATGTGAGGTGTGACAGTCAAGAAGTGGTCCTCCGATTCGGTAGCGTCGCGCCTCGTCGCCGGGCCCCGCGGTCGACCCGGCCTGCGTCGTGATGGGCAGTCAGCCCGCTGATCCGCCCGCCCGCACCAGCTCGGATCGGCTCAGCGCTCGGCATGTCTGGCCCGCGGGCTGGGCGGCGATACAGCACCAGCATAGGTCTGGGTCGAGGGTGAAACCGGCCTCCCCGCGCGCGGGCGATTGTTCGAAAAAGGCGTCATGAGCAGTCGTTTTTGCGCACCGGGAGACCCGCCGTCCCGGCACCGCGGCCGCGACGGCCTGGTCTGCACAAGCGTTCGGCTCGCTATCGGCACGCACATCCAGGGCAGCTTCGTGTGGCGTCGTTATTACACGTCATATTGTTGTCTTCAGTTCACTGCGAAGACCTGCAACGCGGCTGTACATAAGCTGCCGGAACTCTGTGTACTTGTTATGAGGTAGCTCCTAGAGAGCTTTGGCCAGGTCCGCCAACCAGCCCCGATCGGCCGGGACCCAGTCGAGATCGTGCAGCTCAGCGGCGGTTATCCAGCGCAACGCCCGATGGTCGCGGGCATCGGGTTCGCCCCGGACCAGGCGCACGCGGTAGGCGCGCAGCGTGAACCCGCCGTCCACCACGATGTCGCCGCCGAGCCGGCCACCCACCGCGACGTCGCCATCGCCAAGACCCAGCTCCTCGGCCAGCTCGCGGGCCAGCGCGTCGCGCTCCGTCTCATCGGGCGCGACCTTGCCGCCCGGCAGCTCCCACCGCCCGGCCAGCTCCGGCGGACGGACGCGCTGTGCCACCAAGACCTTGGCGTCGCGGATGAGGGCGCCGGCGACGACGATCTGGGTCGGCATGGCCAGTCACGGTATACGGCGCCCGTTGCGCAACACCACCGCTCGGCAACGCCTGGGCGCAACGCCGGTGGGATCCGGACGGCTGCGCGCCCCCGCCTGCGAGGGCGAACGTCTTCGCGCGCCGGAGCAAGGGCCGTGCAGCCGCACACTGCGAACTGCCGCCGAGACGGCTCCACCGGTCGATTTTGCTATCGAATTACCTTGGGACACAACGACTCTCTTACGGTTTAGGCGCCCCCGTGGAATACTCGACCCTAGTCGGTCACGACCACGACAGGCACTTCCAATGAGGGGAGTTGGCAATGATCACCGAACCCGCAAAATCGTTCACTCGGATCTTCCGGGGCTATGACCCGGCTCTGGTCGACCCCTACATCGAGGCGTTGCTCGCCAAGGAGAAGTTGCTCATCGACGAAGTCCTGAACCTCAGGAACCAGCGCGACGAATCCAGCAATGAAGCGGCCGGGCTTCGGATCGAGGTCGCCTGCCTGCGGGATGAGGTCGCCGCACTCTCGGACACGTCACCGACGCCCTATGCGATGCAGCATCGGATGGCGAAGCTGTTGCGGCGCGCGCTCGATGAGGTTTCCCGGATGCAGGCCGACGCACGCGCCGAGGCGGATGCCCTGATCGCGGATGCCGCGGCCGAGGCGGAGGCCGCGCGGCGAGAACACCGAGAGTTGTTGGAGCACATGGCCGCGCAGCGAAAAGCGCTCGAAGTCGAGTGTGAGGAAACCAGGAAAAAGCTCGACGCCGACCTCGCCGGGATGCGGGCCGAAGCCCAGTCATTGATCGATGCGGCCTGGCAGGACGCCCAGCACGAGCGTGAGCAGCTGCTCGCCGACGCAAAGCAGAAGGCTCACGAGTTCGATGAGCGAGCCCACCGGGCGATGGACGAGGCGAATCAGCAACGGATCATGATCCTGGAAGAACTGATGGGCGTGGCCCGCGACCTACAGGACGTTCCCGCCAGCCTGGAGTCCGCTTACCAGCAACGACAGAGCCTCCCGGACGCGGGCGTCGTCGTGGCCTTGGACCAGAAGAGTCAAGCACCGGGTAATCCCGCCGTAGCCTCGTAGGTGACCACCTTCGCGGGGAGGTCACGGCAAGGGCCGCCCGTCGATCACCCCGTTATCCGACAGGAGAGGACGAGTCCGGTATGGCCGTGTTAACGGATGAGCAAGTCGACGCCGCACTGCCCGAGCTGGACGGATGGGAGCGCGCCGACGGCGCCCTGCGCCGCTCGATCAAATTTCCGAGTTTTCTCGCCGGCATCGATGCCGTGCGCCGGGTGGGCGAGCACGCGGAGAGCAAAGACCACCATCCGGACATCGATATTCGTTGGCGGACAGTGACTTTCGCTCTCGTCACCCACTCCGAGGGTGGCATCACCCAAAACGATATCGACATGGCACGCGACATCAACGGGATCGTCGACAGCTAGTCCCTCGAGCCCTCGCCCCCGTCGGCGGTCGCGCCGGCGTGATGCTCGGCGCCGACGGCCACGCCGGGGTGACGCTCGGCGCGGTCCCCGCGGCCCGCGGGGCGAGTGGCCGCGATCCAGAGCAACGTCGCCACCGCCGCGACGATGTAGATCAACCCGGCCCAGGCCAGATACCACGGGCGGCCGATCTGCCAGATGGTCGGTTGGGCGAAGCTCAGCAACCACGGGACGCCGATCAGCGTGAGGGCCAGCCAGCCCCAGCCCACGAGGCGCGCTCCGCGTCGCTCGCGCACCGGCCCGTGGATCGCCCAGATCATCAGCGGTACCAGCCACACCCAGTGATGGGTCCAGGAAATCGGTGAGAGCAGCAGCCCGAACAGTTCCACCACCAAGAGCCTGCCCAGCCGATCGGCGGGGTCCAGGGCGCGCCAGGCCAGCACGGCCAGGACGGCGGTGACGGCAAGGGCGGCCACCAGCAGCGGGCCGAATCCGACGTCGTGGCCCAGAATCCGCGAAATGCCCCCGCGCCAGGACTGATTGAACGACGTCGCGATGGGGCCGACCCGGTGGGCGTCGCCCAGCAGGTCGGTGAAGTAGTAGCGCGTCTGATCGCCGACGACCAGGACCGAAATCCCAATGGTGGCAAGGAAAACGACCGCCGAGAACGCCGCGGCGCCCCAGCGCCGCGCGCCCGCCAGATAGACGCCGGAGATCGCGGGGGTCAACTTGATGCCCGCCGCGACGCCGACCAACAACCCCGACAGCCACCACCGCGTGCTGCACACCGCCCACAACACCGCGGTCATCAGCAACACGTTGACCTGCCCGTAGTCGAAGGTGCTGCGCAGCGGCTCGATCCAGATGGCCACCGCCGTCCACGACATCGCGACACGCCGGCCGGTGCCGCCGGCCGCCCCGCCGATCAGGCGTTGGCTGAGCCGGATCGCGCCGTACAGCGCGGCCATCGTGGCGATCTGCCACAGGAAGGCCACGAGGCCGAACGGCACCAGGTGCAGCGGGTAGAACACGACGGCCGCGAACGGCGGGTAGGTGAACGGCAGCGGGAAGTCCGGCGTCTGGTCGGCGTAGACGTAGCTGTACAGGCTGCCGGGATGGTCGATCGCGGCGGATCCGCCCAGGTACACGTGCAGGTCGACGAAGTTCGCGCCGTTGGGGGCCAGATAGGTCCAGGCCAGCCGCGCGGCGATGCTCGCGACGAGCAGCATCGGCGCGGCCGCCTGCAGCAGACTCGCCAACCGCCGGGTATTGGGCGCCGCCACTGCGGCCGAGGTGGTGTCTATCCGCCCGACTTTAGCGAGCGCGAGGCGCGGCACGGCGCCGTCGGTCCGCACATCAGCCCTAGGGCCGCACATTTCGCGCGTTCGGTCACCGGTCTCACTCGTATCAATAACGAGTTCATAAATGCCACACGTGTCACTTGAGTCCCATCTGCATCAAAGTAACTTCAGCCCCGAACCTGTAGTCGATCAATCAGGGAGAGTCATGCCAACCATCTGGACTTACATGCGTGCAGCCGCCGTCGTGGTCGGTTCGTCCGCAGCACTATTGACGGGCGGTATCGCCCATGCCGACCCCGTGCCGGCCCCGGCCATGCCGAACATTCCGCAGCAGCTGATCAGTTCGGCGGCCAACGCACCGCAAATCCTGCAGAACCTCGCGACCGCACTCGGCGCCACACCGCCGGCGGCTCCGGCCACTCCGGGCATCAGCTTCCCGGGTGTCCCGGCGGCCACCTCGCCGGCAACCCCGGCGGCTCCGGTGGCCGGTCTTCCGTCGATTCCCGGACTGACCGCGCCGACCAGCCCCGCCGCCCAGGTGCCTTCTCCGGCGGCCAACCCCTTCCTTCCGGGGCTGGCGCAGTCGGCGACGCCCGCCGCGCCGTCTTCGGCGACGGGTGGCATTCCCGGGATGATCCAGGGCCTGACGGGTGCGCAGCCTGCTGCCGCGGGTCCCGCCGCTCCGGCCGCTCCGTCGATCCCGGGCCTCCCCGCGATCCCGGGACTGTCGGCACCGGCGGCACCGGCCACTCCGGCCGCTCCGCAGCTGCCGCAGGCGCAGGTCAACATGCCGGCGATGCCGGCTGGCCTGCCGGTCAGTGTGCCTCCGAAAGTGATGCTCCCGCAGGACCTGCCGGCGCTCGCTTCGGGACAGGCTCCGGCCGCACCCGCGGCACCGGCGGCACCGGCGGCCAGCCCCGCCGGACCGGCAGCGCCGCTGCTGGCCGCCCTGCCCTGATCAGTTCCTAGACAGCTAAATCACCACTGAGAACCGGAGGACACCGTGGCAACCACTTGGAATCTGTCCAAAGGTTTGGCCGCTGTCGTCACGGCATCGGCTGTCGCGTTCGGGTTCTGCCCGAGCGCGGCAGCCGACCCGGCGGCGCCGCAGCCGATACCGCAACCGAATGCGGCCCCAGGGCTGCCGGGTCTGCCTGCCCTGTCGCAGCTGAGCCCCCTCATCCAACAAGCGGCCACCGACCCGCAGCAGGCGACACAGCTGCTGATGGCCGCAGCGCAAGCCTTCGCTCACAACCCGACCACGCCCAACGAGTCGAAAAACGTTGCGGCGGCGGTCAATCAGTTCGTCGCCGAGCCCAGCGCACCGGTGCAACATGTGCCCGCGGCCGGGGTGGAACCCGGTCTGCAGGCCCACCTGCCGGCC
>NZ_QMEV01000017.1 GCF_003284935.1 Mycobacterium colombiense | reverse complement strand
CGGCTGGCCCGGTCGCAGAACGCGCTCGGGCGCAGCGTGCTGGGCCTGATCGGCGGCGGCGACCTGGACGAGGACGCCTGGCAGGACGTCGAGGACACGCTGCTGATCGCCGACCTGGGCCCGGTGGTCGCCGAATCCGTGATCTCCCAGCTGCGCTTACGACTGGCCAGCAGCGACGTGCGCACCGAGGCCGACGCCAAGGCCGTGCTGCGCGACGTGCTGATCAACGAGCTGCAGCCCGGCATGGACCGGTCGATCCGCGCGCTGCCGCACGCCGACCACCCCTCGGTGTTGCTCATCGTCGGCGTGAACGGCACCGGAAAGACCACCACCGTGGGCAAGTTGGCCCGGGTCCTGGTCGCCGACGGCCGACGCGTCGTGCTGGGCGCCGCCGACACCTTCCGCGCCGCGGCGGCCGACCAGCTGCAGACCTGGGCGTCGCGGGTCGGCGCGGAGGTGGTGCGGGGGGCCGAAGGCGCCGACCCGGCCTCGGTCGCGTTCGACGCCGTCGACAAGGGCATCGCGGCGGGCGCGGACGTGGTGCTCATCGACACCGCGGGCCGGCTGCACACCAAGGTCGGGCTGATGGACGAGCTCGACAAAGTTAAGCGGGTCGTAACACGGCGGGCCGCGGTCGACGAGGTGTTGCTGGTGCTCGACGCGACCATCGGGCAGAACGGGCTGGCCCAGGCCCGGGTGTTCGCCGAGGTGGTTGAGATCACCGGCGCCGTGCTGACCAAACTGGACGGAACGGCCAAGGGCGGCATCGTTTTTCGGGTTCAGCAGGAACTCGGTGTGCCGGTCAAACTCGTCGGCCTGGGGGAGGGTCCCGACGATCTGGCGCCGTTCGAACCGGCGGCTTTCGTCGACGCGTTGCTCGGCTGACCGCCCTCACACGGCGAGCGGGACGTTAATCCCACCGAAACACGGCCGCACCATTGCCGAAACAACGATTGCGCAATCTTCTGGTCAGGTCATCAGACGTGAGTCTGGCGGCCAATCGTGGGCCGACCGGAGGAGATTGCGAGTGACATACCCGATACTGGGCCAGCCCAATACCGGCGATACCGCCTGGATGTTGGCCAGTTCCGCGCTGGTGCTGTTGATGACGCCGGGTCTGGCGTTCTTCTACGGCGGTATGGTGCGCGCCAGAAGCGTGCTGAACATGCTCATGATGAGCATCAGCGCGATGGGCGTGGTCACCGTGTTGTGGGTGCTCTACGGCTATTCGATCGCGTTCGGTGATGACGCCGGCGGCGTCGTCGGGAAGCCGACGTCGTTCTGGGGACTCAAGGGCCTTATCGGCGTCAACGCCGTGGCCGCCGATCCGAGCAAAGGCGTTGCGGCAACGGATATTCCGCTGGCAGGCACCCTGCCCGCCACCGTGTTCGTGGCGTTCCAGCTGATGTTCGCGATCATCACCGTCGCCCTGATCTCCGGCGCGGTGTCCGACCGGCTGAAGTTCGGGGCCTGGCTGGTGTTCGCCGGTCTGTGGGCGACGTTCGTCTACTTCCCGGTCGCCCATTGGGTTTTCGCGTTCGACGGCTTCGCCTCCGAGAAGGGTGGCTGGATCGCCAACAAGCTGCACGCGATCGACTTCGCCGGCGGGACGGCGGTGCACATCAATTCCGGTGTGGCGGGCCTGATGCTGGCGATCGTGCTGGGCAAGCGTCGCGGATGGCCCACCACGTTGTTCCGGCCGCACAACCTGCCGTTCGTGATGCTCGGTGCCGGATTGCTGTGGTTCGGTTGGTATGGGTTCAACGCCGGGTCGGCCACCAGCTCCAACGGAGTCGCCGGGTCGACCTTCATGACGACGACGGTCGCGACGGCCACCGCGATGCTGGGCTGGATGCTCACCGAACGCATCCGCGACGGCAAGGCGACGACGCTGGGCGCGGCCTCGGGCATCGTCGCGGGGCTGGTCGCCATCACGCCGTCCTGCTCGTCGGTCAACGTGCTGGGCGCGCTGGTGGTGGGCCTGGTGGCGGGCGTGTTGTGCGCGCTGGCCGTCGGCCTGAAATTCAAGCTGGGCTTCGACGACTCGCTCGACGTGGTCGGGGTGCACCTGGTCGGCGGTCTGGCCGGCACGCTGCTGGTCGGGCTGCTCGCCGCCCCGGAGACCCCCGCCATCAACGGCGTCACCGGCGTGTCCAAGGGATTGTTCTACGGCGGCGGCTGGGCTCAGCTCGAGCGGCAGGCAGTCGGCGCGTTCAGTGTCCTCATCTACTCTGGGGTGGTTACGCTGATCCTGGCGTTGATCCTGAAGTACACCATCGGGCTTCGTCTCAACCCAGAGGCGGAAGCCACGGGCATCGACGAGGCCGAGCACGCCGAGAGTGGTTACGATTTCGCCGTGGCTACCGGTTCGGTTCTGCCGCCCCGGGTCCCTGTGGCGGATACCCGCAACGGCCTGGAGGAGGAGCGAGTGGGCGACAAAGTGGAGGCAGAGCAGTCATGAAGCTGATCACCGCGATCGTAAAGCCGTTCACGCTCGATGACGTGAAGACCAGCCTCGAGGACGCGGGCGTCCTGGGCATGACGGTCAGCGAAATCCAGGGCTACGGACGGCAGAAGGGCCACACCGAGGTTTACCGGGGCGCCGAGTACTCGGTCGACTTCGTGCCCAAGGTGCGCATCGAGGTCGTCGTCGACGACTCCATCGTCGACAAGGTCGTAGACAGCATCGTCCGGGCGGCACGCACCGGCAAGATCGGTGACGGCAAAGTGTGGGTGAGCCCCGTGGAAACCATTGTGCGGGTGCGCACCGGCGAGCGCGGAACCGATGCGCTATGACATCCGCTGTCAATTGCTGATTCGACCCGGGCGGGCCGGGAGGGCATGACCCCGAACGACCCCGACTCGTCCGGGCCTCCAGCCGGGACAGAAAGCGCCTGCGGGGCAGTCGATCTGGCTGCCGCGCGGCGCCAACTGTTGTCTGAGGGCAGCAAGCTGCACGCCGCCGAGCTGCGACACGCCTGGCTGGATCTGCACGAATCGTGGTTGATGGCCAAGGCGGCCGAGATCGGGATCGGCGACGACAGCGGCTTCGCGATCGTCGGGATCGGCGGATTGGGCCGCCACGAGCTGTTGCCGTATTCCGACCTTGATCTGATGCTGTTGCACGACAACAAGTCCGACGACGTGCTGGGCAAGGTCGCCGACAAGTTGTGGTATCCGCTGTGGGACGCCAACGTTCGGCTTGACCACAGCGTGCGGACCGTCTCCGGGGCCCTCGGCGTCGCCAACGCCGACATGATCGCCGCGCTGGGCATGCTCGACGCCCGTCACATCGCCGGCGATGCGCGCTTGTCCGACGAACTGATCGCCGGCGCACGACGGCAGTGGCGCAGCGCCATTCGGTCCCGGATGAACGAGCTCGTCGAGATGACACAGGCGCGCTGGGGACGGTGTGGCCGCATCGCGCAGCGCGCCGAGCCGGACCTGAAATCGGGCCGCGGCGGACTTCGCGACGTGCAACTGCTCGACGCGCTGGGGGTGGCGCAGCTGATCGACCGCCACGGCATGGCCCGACCGGAATCACCCGGGGGCTCGCTCGACGACGCCCATCTGACGCTGCTCGACGTGCGCACCGAGCTGCACCGGGTCTCGGGCCGCGGACGCGATCAGCTGCAGGCCCAATACGCCGACGAGATCAGCGCCGCGCTGCACATCGGTGATCGATTTGACCTGGCGCGCAAGCTATCCGACGCGGGGCGCACGATCGCCTACCACGCCGAGACGGGCATCCGGACCGCCGAGAACGCGCTGCCGCGCCGCGGGGTGACGGCATTGGTCCGCCGGCCCAAGCGCCGCCCGCTGGACGAGGGCGTCGTCGAATACGCCGGGGAGATCGTGCTGGCCCGCGACGCACGCCCGGACACCGACGTGGGTCTGGTGTTGCGAGTGGCCGCGGCGTCGGCCGACACCGGATTGCCGATCGGCGCCGCCACGCTGAGCCGCCTGGCGGCCAGCGCACCCGAGATGCCGGTGCCCTGGCCGCGAGAGTCGTTGGACGACTTGCTGGTTGTGCTGTCGGCCGGGCCGACCACGGTCGCGACGATCGAGGCGCTGGACCGCACCGGGCTGTGGGGGCGGCTGCTACCGGAATGGGATGCGATCCGCGACCTGCCTCCCCGCGACGTCGCGCACAAGTGGACGGTGGACCGCCACGTCATCGAGACCGCCGTCAACGCCGCACCGCTGTCCACCCGGGTGGCGCGACCCGACCTGCTCGCCCTCGGCGCGCTGCTGCACGACATCGGCAAGGGTCGCGGCGTCGACCACAGCGTGCTCGGGGCGGGCCTGGCGCTCGAGATCGGGCCTAGGCTGGGCATGGCGCCGGTCGAGGTCGAGCTGCTCGCCCAGCTGGTGCGCCACCACCTGCTGCTGCCGGTGGTGGCCACCCGTAGCGATCTCAACGACCCCAAAACCATTGAGCGCGTGGTGAAAGCGCTCAGCGGCGACGCGCTTCTGCTCGAGGTTCTGCACGCCCTGACCGAGGCGGACTCGAAGGCCACCGGTCCCGGGGTGTGGAGCGACTGGAAGGCGTCGCTGATCGAGGACCTGGTTCGGCGGTGCCGGCTGCTGATGGCCGGCGAGCCGCTACCTAAAGTAGAACCCGCTGCGCCGCAATATCTTTCGCTGGCCACCGACCGCGGCGTCCACGTCGACATCAAACCTAGTGGCGGCGAACGCCTGGACGTGGTGATGGCCGCGCCGGATCAGCGGGGATTGGTGTCGAAAGCCGCGGCCGTGCTGGCGCTGAACTCGCTGCGCATCCATTCGGCATCGGCCAGCACCCACGAGGGATTCGCCATCGTCGAATTCGTGGTGTCGCCGCTGTTCGGTTCGCCGCCGGAGGCGGGCCTGCTGCGCCAGCAGTTCACCGGCGCGCTCGGTGGTGACGTCGACGTGCTGGGCGCTTTGGAGAAACGCGACAGCGACGCCGTGGCCGCGGCGACTAGCCGGGCCGGCGAGGTCCAGGTCGGGGTGCCGGTCACGCGGTCGAGCGCCCCACCCCGCATCCTGTGGGTCGACTCGGGCTCACCCGATCAATTGGTCGTCGAGGTCCGCGCGATGGACCGCCTCGGGCTGCTGGCGCTGCTGACCCGCGCGCTCGAACGCGCGGGCACCGACATCGTGTGGGCGAAGGTCAACACCTTCGGGTCGACGGCGGCCGACGTCTTCTGCGTGACCGTGTCCCAACAAGCGGCCGCGGCGGCCGGCGACGCCGAGCACGGCGCGCGGGACGCGGTCGAGCAGAGTCTGCTGGCGGTGTTGGGAGGCCCCGCCGTCGAGGTGCTCGAGGAACCCGTCGGCGACTAGGGGCTAACGCTCGGCGTTGAGCTGGCGCACGGCCTCGATGCGCGCCCGCAGCTGTTCGCGGCTGGCCGCCGCGATCGGGGGGCCGCCGCAGCGGCGCCGCAGTTCGTTGTGAATCCAGCCGTGCGGCTTGCCCGTCCGGTGATGGGCGATCGACACGAGGGTGTTGAGCTCGCGGCGCAGCTCCCGAAGCTGGCCGTGCACCGTCGCCGACGGGGCTTCGACGGCCGCCGGCGATCCGGCCTCCTTCTGCAGGCGGGCACGCTTCTGCAGCTGTTCGTCCTGACGCTGGTGCAGCAGCGCCCGCATCTGCTCGGCGTCGAGCAACCCGGGGATGCCGAGGTAGTCGGCCTCCTCGTCGCTGCCGGCGGGGGCGGCGGTGCCGAACGACGACCCGTCGAAGATCAGCTGGTCGAGCTCGGCGTCGGCGCCCAGCGAGGTGAATCCCTTGTCCGGCTCGGTCTTCTCGTCCTGCGTCTTGGTGGCGGGATCGCCGTCGAGCGGGTCGCCCTCGGACGGGCGGTGCGGCTCGCCGAGCACGTGGTTGCGCTGGGCCTCCAGCTCGCTGGCCAGCTGCAGCAGGTTGGGCACCGACGGCACGAAGATGCTGGCGATTTCGCCCGGGCGGCGCGACCGGACGAACCGGCCGATGGCCTGAGCGAAGAACAGCGGCGTCGAGGCGCTGGTGGCGTAGATCCCGACCGACAGCCGCGGCACGTCGACGCCCTCGGAGACCATGCGCACCGCGACGAGCCAGCGGCTGGTGCTCGCGGCGAATTCGCTGATGCGCGCCGACGAGCCGGGGTCGTCGGAGAGCACCAGCGTCGGCGCCTCGCCGGTCAGCCTGGCTAGCAGGGCCGCGTAGGCGCGGGCCGCGGTCTGATCCGAGGCGATGATCATGCCGCCGGCGTCGGGCACGTGCGTGCGCAGCTGGCGCAGCCGCAGATCCGCCGCGGTGATCACCGCGGGCATCCATTCGCCCGCGGGGTCCAGCGCCGTGCGCCAGGCCCGCGCGGTCTGCTCGGCGGACAGCGGCTCGCCCAAGCGGGCCGCGTGCTCCTCCCCGGCGCTGTCGCGCCACCGCGCCTCCCCGGAGTAGGCGAGGAACACCACCGGCCGCACCACGCCGTCGGCCAGAGCGTCGGTGTAGCCGTAGGTGTGATCGGCCCGCGACCGCCGGATCCCGTCGGGGCCGGCCTCGTAGGTCACGAACGGGATGGGGCTGTCGTCGCTACGAAACGGCGTCCCCGTCAGGGCGAGCCGGCGGGTGGCGTCACCGAACGCCTCGCGGATGGCGTCGCCCCACGTCTTGGCGTCGCCGCCGTGGTGGATCTCGTCGAAGATGACCAGGGTCCTGCGCTGCTCGGTGCGCACCCGGTGCAAGGTCGGGTGCGCGGCGACCTGAGCGTAGGTGACCATCACCCCGTGAAATTCCGGCGCGATCCGTGGGTTGCTGTTGGAGAACTTGGGATCCAGGGCGATGCCGTAGCGCTGCGCGGCCTGCGCCCACTGGACCTTGAGGTGCTCGGTGGGCACCACGACGGTGATGTGCTCGACGGCGCGCTGACCGAGCAGTTCGGCCGCCACGCGTAGGGCGAAGGTGGTTTTCCCCGAGCCCGGGGTGGCCACCGCCAGGAAATCGCGCGGCTGCCCGGCGAGATAGCGCACCAGCGCCCTGCGCTGCCAGCCACGCAGCGCGCCGGTGTCGCCGGTGTCGCTGGGATCGCTGTCGGCCCGCGCCTGGATGCTGCTGAGCGGCACCGACACAGGCCCCCCGTTCCGTTGCTCGCCGACGCGGCCAACTCGATTGAGTGGCGGCTGTGAAATCTAGCACGCCAACGCTTTTCGGCGCAGTAACGACTCGACTGGCTATCGTGTCGGACTCACCGCTTCGCGGGTCTGCAGCCACTCATGGATGCGTGCGGCAACGTCGGCCCAGCCCGGTTCGAGCATCATGTTGTGGCCCATGGAAAAGAATTCCGGCTCGGTGCGGTAGGCGCGCGCCGTGTTGCGCACCTCGCGGACGCTGACGAAGCCGTCGTACTCGGCGCCCAGGACCAGGATCGGGGTCGTCACCCGCTTGGTGCGCACGCGTCGGACGATCGGGTCGGTCATGGCGGCGCGGACGCTCTCGGCGCCGGCGCGCTGCCGGCAGGCCTCGACGACATCCTCGGGCGTGTCGGGACAGAACAGGTACTCGCGGGCCAGCGCCGGGGTGGCGAGGAATCTCAGCAGCGTGGGATCGCTCCACGATTCCACCGTCATCGCCGGCCGGCGGCGCCACACCCGCAACGCCAGCGTCAGCACGCCCTGCGGCGGCACCGAGCCCACCAGCACGGCGGCCGGGGCGCGCCGATCCTCGAGGTAGCGCTGGACCACGAACCCGCCCAGCGAATGGCCGACCAGGACCGGGGCGCCGCCCAGGTCGTCGGCCACCGATCGGACGTCGTCGATGTAGTCGGCGATGGACACCTTCGGCAGCGGCTTGGGGGTGGGGCTGGCGCGGTGTCCGCGCAGGCTCATCGCGACCGCGCGGTAGCCGGCGCCGGCGAAGTAGTCCAGGAAGTGTTCCCAGCACCATGCGCCATGCCAGCCGCCGTGCACGAACAGCAGCGGCACCGGATGCGCGTCGGTGCAGGACCCTTTGTCGATCACCTCGAGCACTCGACCATTCAAGCCCGCTCGCCGCCTCGCCGAGACTGAAACGACGGACACCGTTACCGGCGTGTCGTGTGCGTCGCTGCAGTGTCGCGCCGACGGGCGGCGACGAGTCCACCCCGCCGGGCTCCGCTCGGCCCGATGAGTGGTGACCCGCTGCGCCCCGCGGCGCGGGGTTGGCGATCACCACTAGGCTGTCGGGGTGTTTGAATCGCTGTCCGACCGATTGACCGGTGCCCTTGCGGGGCTGCGCGGCAAGGGTCGATTGACCGACGCCGATATCGAGGCGACCACCCGCGAGATCCGGCTGGCGCTGCTGGAAGCCGACGTGTCGCTGCCCGTGGTGCGCGCGTTCGTCACCCGGATCAAGGACCGCGCCAAGGGCGCCGAGGTCTCCGGCGCCCTCAACCCGGCGCAGCAGGTCGTCAAGATCGTCAACGAAGAACTCATCGGCATCCTGGGCGGACAGACCCGCCAGCTGGCGTTCGCCAAGACGCCGCCGACCGTGGTGATGCTCGCCGGTCTGCAGGGTTCCGGTAAGACCTCGCTGGCCGGGAAGCTGGCCGCCTGGCTGCGCGGGCAGGGGCACACCCCGCTGCTGGTCGCGTGCGACCTGCAGCGCCCGGCCGCCGTCAACCAGCTGCAGGTCGTCGGCGAGCGCGCCGGGGTGCCGGTCTTCGCGCCGCATCCCGGTGCCTCCCCCGAGTCCGGGCCCGGGGACCCGGTCGCCGTCGCGGCGGCGGGGCTCGCCGAGGCGCGGGCCAAGCATTTCGACGTCGTCATCGTCGACACCGCCGGCCGGCTGGGCATCGACGACGAGCTGATGGCGCAGGCCGCGGCCATCCGCGACGCCGTCAATCCCGACGAAGTGCTATTCGTCCTGGACGCGATGATCGGTCAGGACGCCGTCACCACCGCCGAGGCGTTCCGCGAGGGCGTCGGGTTCACCGGCGTGGTGCTGACCAAGCTCGACGGTGACGCCCGCGGTGGCGCGGCGCTCTCGGTCCGCGAGGTGACCGGCGTCCCAATCCTTTTCGCCTCCACCGGCGAGAAGCTGGAGGACTTCGACGTCTTCCACCCCGACCGGATGTCGAGCCGCATCCTGGGCATGGGCGACGTGCTGAGCCTCATCGAGCAGGCCGAGCAGGTCTTCGACGCCGAGCAGGCCGAGGCCGCCGCCGTCAAGATCGGCAGCGGCGAGCTCACCCTCGAGGACTTCCTGGAACAGATGCTGGCCATCCGCAAGATGGGCCCGATCGGCAACCTGCTGGGCATGCTGCCCGGCGCCGGGCAGATGAAGGACGCGCTGGCCCAGGTCGACGACAGCCAGCTCGACCGCCTGCAGGCCATCATCCGCGGCATGACCCCGGCCGAGCGCGCCGACCCGAAGATCATCAACGCGTCGCGCCGGCTGCGCATCGCCAACGGGTCGGGCGTCACGGTGTCCGAGGTCAACCAGCTGGTGGACCGCTTCTTCGAGGCCCGCAAGATGATGTCCTCCATGCTCGGCGGCATGGGCATCCCCGGTCTGGGCCGCAAGTCGGCGACCCGGAAGTCAAAGGGGGCCAAGGGCAAGGCCGGCAAGAAGGGCAAGAAGGGCGGACGCGGCCCGACGCCGCCGAAGGCCCGCAACCCGCTGGCCGCCGGGATGCCGGGCATGCCGGCCGGTTTCCCCGACCTGTCGCAGATGCCCGAGGGCCTCAACGAGCTGCCGCCCGGTCTGGCCGACTTCGACCTGTCCAAGCTGAAGTTCCCGGGCAAGTCGTGACGATCGCGAGCGCGGCGGAGCCGGGCGAAGCGGGTCGTCACCATCGGAAGTAGCCGCCGTGCGCATGCACGTGCGGGGTGTGGGGCTGCCCGACGAGACCGAGATCGACCTGTGGATCGTCGACGGCCGCATCAGCGCCGAACCCCTCGCCGGCGCGGACACCGTGTTCGACGGCGGCTGGATCGTGCCCGGCCTGGTCGACGCCCACTGCCACGTCGGCCTCGGGGAGCACGGCGAGATCCCCCTCGACGATGCGATCGCCCAGGCCGAGATCGAACGCGATGTCGGCGCGCTGCTGCTGCGGGACTGCGGTTCGCCCACCGACACCCGCAGCCTCGACGACCGCGAGGATCTGCCCCGCATCATCCGCGCCGGCAAGCATCTGGCCAGGCCGAAGCGGTACGCGGCGGGCTTCTCCCGCGAGCTGGAGGACGAATGGCAGCTGCCGGCAGCCGTCGCCGAAGAGGCCAAGCGCGGCGACGGCTGGGTCAAGCTGGTCGGCGACTGGATCGACCGCAGCGTCGGCGATCTGGCCCCGCTGTGGTCCGACGACGTCCTCAAAGCCGCCATCGACACCGCGCACGCCCACGGCGCCCGGGTCACCGCGCACGTCTTCAGTGAGGACGCCCTGCCCGGGCTGATCAACGCCGGCATCGACTGCATCGAGCACGGCACCGGCCTGACCGACGACACCATCGAGCTGATGGCCGCTCGCGGGACCGTGCTGGTCCCGACGCTGGTCAACATCGTGGAGAACTTCCCCGGGATCGCCGAGGCCGCCGCGAAGTACCCGGCGTATGCCGCGCACATGCGCGACCTGCATGCCCGTGGCCTGTCCCGGATCGCCGCGGCCCGCGAGGCGGGCGTGCCGATCTACGCCGGCAGCGACGCCGGCACCATGGTGGCGCCCGGACGCATCGCCGACGAGGTCGAGGCGCTCAAGCGCATCGGCATGAGCCCGACCGAGGCGCTGGGCGCGGCGTGCTGGGACGCGCGTCGCTGGCTCGGCCGGCCCGGGCTCGATCACGGTGCCTCGGCCGACCTGCTCTGTTACGCCCAAGACCCGCGCTCGGGCCCCGCCGTGCTGAACAGTCCCGATCTGATCATGTTGCGCGGCAAGATCTTTCGGTCGCCCGCCTAAGCGGCGACCTCTTATGAAGGCCGCGTTCCCGGCCGCCGCGCCGAGGCCACCGTGGTTGCGGCCGCGGCGCCACTCGGTGGCGCACACTGACCCATAGTCCCGCATGGATCCTGCAGTTTCGCTGAGAAAAGATTGCGAGTGATCGCTATCTATGTTAGCGTTCCCGGCATCAACGACATGGAGGAACCCATGGCCTACGACGTGATCATTCGCGACGGATTGTGGTTCGACGGCACCGGCAGCGCGCCGCTGACCCGCACGCTCGGCATCCGCGACGGCGTGGTGGCCACGGTCTCCACCGAGCCGCTGGACGAGACCGGTTGCCCCGAGGTGATCGACGCGGCCGGCAAATGGGTGGTGCCCGGCTTCCTCGACGTGCACACCCATTACGACGCCGAGGTGCTGCTGGACCCGGGGCTGCGCGAGTCGGTGCGCCACGGCGTCACCACCGTGCTGCTGGGCAACTGCTCGTTGTCGACGGTCTACGCCGACTCCCAGGACGCCGCCGACCTGTTCAGCAGGGTGGAGGCGGTGCCGCGCGAATACGTCTTCGGCGCGCTGGATTCGAACCGCACCTGGTCGACGGCCGCGGAATACATCGCGGCGATCGACGCCCTGCCACTGGGTCCCAATGTCGGTTCGCTGCTTGGGCATTCGGACCTGCGGACCGCGGTGCTCGGGCTGGATCGGGCCACCGACCCCACGGTGCGGCCCACCGAGGCCGAGCTGGAGAAAATGGCCGGCCTGTTGGGCGAGGCCCTCGACGCCGGTGTGCTCGGCATGTCCGGGATGGACGCGCCCATCGACAAACTCGACGGTGAACGTTTCCGCTCGCGCGCCCTGCCGTCCACCTTCGCGACGTGGCGGGAGCGCCGCAGGCTGATCAAGGTGCTGCGCAAGCGCGGCCGGATCCTGCAGAGCGCCCCCAACGTGGCGAAGCCGTCGACCGGAATGCTCTTCTTCCTGGCCAGCAGTCGAATACTGAACTGGGGCAAGGGTGTTCGGATGAGCATGCTGGTGTCCGCCGACGCCAAGTCGATGCCGCTGTCGGTCTACGTCTTCGGCCCGGGGACTCGTCTGCTCAACAAGCTGCTGCGGTCCAGCGTGAAATTCCAGCACCTGCCGGTGCCCTTCGAGTTGTACTCCGACGGCATCGACCTGCCGGTCTTCGAGGAGTTCGGCGCCGGGACGGCCGCCCTGCACCTGCGGGACCAGTTGGAGCGCAACGAGTTACTGGCGGACAAGGAATACCGGCGGAAATTCCGGCGCGAGTTCGACCGCGTCAAGCTCGGGCCGTCGCTGTGGCACCGCGACTTCCACGACGCCGTCATCGTCGAATGCCCGGATAAGTCGTTGATCGGCAAGAGCTTTGGCGCCATCGCCGTCGAGCGCAAGCTGCACCCGCTCGACGCGTTCCTGGACGTGCTCGTCGAGAACGGCGAGCGCAACGTCCGGTGGACGACCGTCGTCGCCAACCATCGCCCCA
Source organism: Mycobacterium colombiense (assembly GCF_003284935.1). Classification (GTDB taxonomy): domain Bacteria; phylum Actinomycetota; class Actinomycetes; order Mycobacteriales; family Mycobacteriaceae; genus Mycobacterium; species Mycobacterium arosiense_A. Next base: position 73,752 of record NZ_QMEV01000017.1, on the reverse strand, counting down.
AGCTGCTGGACGCGCTCGCCACCGAAGGCAGCGTGCACATGGGCTTTTCGGACGCCGGGGCGCACCTGCGCAACATGGCCTTCTACAACTTCGGGCTGCGGATGCTCAAGCGCACCCGGGACGCCTACCGGGCCGGCGCGCCCTTCATGTCGATCGAGCACGCGGTGCATCGGCTCACCGGGGAGCTGGGGGAGTGGTTCGGCATCGACGCCGGCACGCTGCGCCAGGGCGACCGCGCGGACTTCGTGGTGATCGACCCGGCCGGGCTCGACGAATCCGTCGACGGCTACCACGAGGAAGCGGTGCCGTTCTACGGCGGTTTGCGCCGCATGGTCAACCGCAACGACGGCGCGGTGGTCGCCACCGGGGTGGGCGGCGTCGTCGTCTTCGGCGGCAGCCACTCCAGGGGCGAATTCCGGGACGGCTACGGCCAATCCGTGCGGTCGGGCCGCTACCTGCGGGCGGGACAGCGCGCGCACCGGGAACGCGGCGCGCTGAGCGTGCCCGCCTGACATGGCCAGGACACAGCAGCAGCGCCGCGAGGAAACCGTCGGACGGCTCATCGACGCCTGCATCGCCACCATCATCGAGGTCGGCTACGCCCGGGCGTCCGCCGCGGTGATCACCAAGCGGGCCGGGGTGTCGGTGGGCGCGCTGTTCCGGCACTTCGACACGATGGGCGATTTCATGGCGGCGACGGCGTCGGAGGTGTTGCGCCGCCAGCTGGACTCGTTCACCAAGGGGGTCGCCGAGATACCCGCCGACCGGCCGGCCCTGGAGGCGGCCCTGGGGATCCTGCGTGACATCACCAGCGGCCCGGCCAACGCCGTCATCTATGAACTGCTGGTGGCCGCCCGCACCGACGAAAAGCTCAGGGAGACTTTGCAACACGAGCTGGGTCAGTACGCCGCAAAGATCCACGACGCCGCCCGCGCGCTCCCGGGCGCCGAACGCTTCCCCGAGGACACCTTCCCGGTGTTCGTGGCGCTGATGACCAACGTGTTCGACGGCGCCGCCGTGGTGGAAGGCGTTCTGCCGCAACCGGATATCGCCGCACAGCGGATCCCGGTGCTGATGACGCTGCTCACCGCGGCGCTGCCGGACTCCTGACGGGAGTTACAGCGAGCCGATGCTGGATTGCGGGCTTTGCGCGAATCCCCAGTCGAACAGCGTCGCCGCCTGATCCCAGTACGTCGGTCCGCCCTCTTTGATCAGCCCGTACATCATCGCGATCACCAGCCGGCGGCCCCCGCGGGCGGCGGCCCCGACGAAGGTCTTGCGCGCGGCGTTGGTGAACCCGGTCTTGCCGCCGATCGCGCCGGGGTAGCGCGCCAACAGCTCGTCCTGGTTGGTGATCGGGTGATCGCCGTTGTCGCCGGGGAACATCGCCGACGGCTCGGCGGTGATCTGCGCGAACACCGGGTTGGCCATCGCGGCGCGGAAGATGACCGCCAGGTCGTGCGCCGTCGACGCGCCCGAACCCCCGGGCCCGTCCAGCCCGGACGGCGTCGCCGCGTGCGTGTTGGTGGCCCCGAGCGACGCCGCCTTGGCGTTCATCTTGGCGACCGTGACGTCCGGTCCGCCCAGCATGTGCGCGAGCGTGTTGGCGGCGTCGTTACCCGAGACCAGCAGCAGGCCGTCGAGGAGCTGGCGCGCGGTGTAGGTGCGGCCCGGTTTGATGCCGACGCAGTTGCACTCCACCTGGGTGTCGGCGACGTCGGCGACGACGGTCGAGTCCAGGCTCACCGAGTCCAGGACCACCTGGGCCAACAGCGTCTTGATGGTGCTCGCCGGCGGGTGGGCCACGTTCTGGTCGCGCCCGGCCAGCACCTGCCCGCTATCCAGGTCGGCGACGATCCAGGTTTGCGCCGGCCCGTCGGGAATGGGCAGCGACCCGACCGGTTGGCTGCTGTCGGCCCACGCGGTGGACATGGCGACGGTGGCGGTGCAGGTACCGAGCGCGAGGACGGTCGCGGCCATCCTGACCCCCCGGGCCGTGAGCTTGCGCATGGCCGCAAAGTCTAACTTCCGGCCCTGCCCCGGGCGGATCTTCAGTACTGTCCGATGCATGTTGAGCCTGGAAGAGATCTCGGATCGCCTCGAGATCCAGCAGCTGCTGGTGGATTACTCCACCGCCATCGACAACCGGCGATTCGACGATCTGGACATGGTGTTCACCCCCGACGCCTACATCGACTACACGGCGTTGGGCGGCATCGAGGGCCAGTACCCCGAGGTGAAGAAGTGGCTGGCCGAGGTGCTGCCCAACTTCCCGGTGTACGCCCACATGCTCGGCAACTTCTCGGTCCGGATCGACGGGGACACGGCCTCGTCGCGGGTGATCTGCTTCAACCCGATGGTGTTGGGCGGCACCAAGGACGGCGAGGAGGAAAGAGCGCTGTTCTGCGGGCTCTGGTACGACGACGAGTTCGTGCGCACGCCCGACGGGTGGCGCATGAGCCGGCGGGCCGAGACCAAGGTCTTTCAAAAAGTGATGTGAGCTCGGCCTTGGCTATGCGGGCGATTTCTGGTCATCGCCCCTGTTCTGGCACAATGGGCGGCTGTCCGCCGAGCGATCATGCATCGCCGACCGGTCACACACGCGAGGCAAAACCGGATCCGGGCATCGGGCCCCGATCGCCGAATTGCAGCGTGACACACACAGGAGAATTCGCTTAACCATGGCTGTGAAGATCAAGCTCACCCGGCTTGGCAAGATCCGCAATCCCCAGTACCGCATCGCCGTCGCCGACGCACGCACCCGGCGCGACGGCCGCTCCATCGAGGTCATCGGCCGCTACCACCCCAAGGAAGAGCCGAGCCTGATCGAGATCAACTCCGAGCGCGCCCAGTACTGGCTGTCCGTGGGTGCCCAGCCCACCGAGCCCGTCCGCAAGCTGCTGCAGATCACGGGCGACTGGCAGAAGTTCAAGGGCCTGCCCGGCGCCGAGGGCCGCCTGAAGGCCGCCCCCGCCAAGCCCAGCAAGCTCGAGCTGTTCAACGCGGCGCTGGCCGAGGCCGACGGCGGACCGACCACCGAGGCCGCCAAGCCGAAGAAGAAGGCCCCGGCCAAGAAGGCCGCGAAGGCCGCAGACGAGTCTGCCGAAGCCGCCGAGCCGCAGGCCGCAGCCGAGGCCCCGGCGGAGACCGCCGAGCAGGCCGAGGCGCCCGCCGAGGGCGGCGAGCAGGCCGCGCCGACCACCGAAAGCTGATAGCGGCGATGAGTACGGTTGTCGTTGACGCTGTTGAGCACCTGGTTCGCGGGATTGTCGACAACCCCGATGACGTCCGGGTGGACATGGTGACCAGCCGCCGGGGGCGGACGGTCGAGGTGCACGTCCATCCCGACGATCTGGGCAAGGTGATCGGCCGCGGGGGCCGCACGGCCACCGCACTGCGCACGCTGGTCGCCGGCATCGGCGGCCGCGGCATCCGTGTCGACGTGGTGGACACCGACCAGTAGGCCAGCGCTGCTCATGGAACTCCCTTGGAGTTGACCGTCGGGCGCGTGGTGAAAGCCCACGGCATCAGCGGCGAGTTGGTGGTGGAGATCCGCACCGACGATCCCGCCGCCCGGTTCGCGCCGGGTAACACGTTGCGCGCCAAGCCCTCTCGCGGCGGTGCGGAACGCAGCTGTGTCATCGAGGCCGTGCGCGAGCACGGCGGGCGGCTGCTGGTGCGGCTGGCCGGGGTCACCGACCGTGACGGCGCCGACGCGCTGCGCGGCATGGTGTTCGTCGTCGACTCCGCGGACCTGCCCGACATCGACGAGGCGGACACCTACTATGACCATCAGCTCGAAGGCCTGCGCGTGCACACCACCGCCGGCGAGCAGGTCGGCGTCGTCGCCGAGGTGTTGCACACCGCAGCCGGTGAACTGCTGGCGGTGCGGCAGGATTCCGGCGACGGGCGGCGAGAAGTGTTGGTGCCGTTCGTGACCGCGATCGTCACCTCGGTGTCGCTGGACGAGGGGACCGTGGAGATCGATCCGCCCGAAGGCCTGCTGGATCTGTAGGGCTTCACTATGAGAATCGACGTCGTCACGATCTTTCCGGCCTTTTTGGACCCGCTGCGGCAGTCGTTGCCGGGCAAGGCGATTCGCTCCGGCACGGTCGATCTGCACGTGCATGACCTGCGGCGCTGGACGCACGACGTGCACCGCTCGGTCGACGACGCCCCCTACGGCGGCGGCCCGGGGATGGTGATGAAGGCGCCGGTGTGGGGCGACGCGCTTGACGAAATCACCTCCGGGGAAACGCTTCTCGTTGTCCCCACCCCGGCCGGGCGCCTGTTCACGCAGGCGACGGCCGCGCGCTGGAGCGCCGAGACCCACCTGGTGTTCGCGTGCGGTCGCTACGAGGGCATCGACCAGCGGGTCATCGACGACGCCGCGCGGCGCATGCGCGTCGAAGAGGTCTCGATCGGCGACTACGTGCTGCCCGGCGGCGAGTCGGCGGCGGTGGTGATGATCGAGGCCGTGCTGCGCCTGCTCGACGGGGTCCTCGGCAATCCCGCGTCGCACCGCGAGGATTCGCACTCACCGGCACTGGACCGGCGGCTGGAGGGGCCCAGCTACACCCGGCCGCCGAGCTGGCGCGGGCTGGACGTCCCGGAGGTGCTGCTGTCGGGTGACCACGCGCGCGTCGCCGCCTGGCGCCGCGAGATCTCGCTGCAGCGGACCCGCGACCGGCGCCCCGAACTGCTTGAGCCCGGCGACGACTCGGCTCGTTAGAGCCCGTGTCGCGGCGCCTCGATGCGGCCGTCGGGAAAGATCGTCTTGACCGCCCGGGTGATGGTGTCGCGGGCGGTGGCGTCGTCGGCGGGCTGCAGGGACTGGACCACCATGATGTAGCGGCGGTCGGCCCCGATCACGCCGGTCGACAGGTGCATCCAATCGCTGCCGATGCAGCACATCCAGCCCTGCTTGACCGCGACCGGCTCGGCGTACAGGCCGTCCGGGATGCCGAACCGCTGCGGGTAGCCGTCCAGCCCGGTGGGGGTGGACTGGGCCAGGTCGTTGACGATGATCTTGGCGTCATCGGCGGGCAGGCCGCCCGAGCCGTCCAGCAGCATCTCGTAGTAGCGGATGAGGTCGGTCACCGAGCTCATGGTGTTCCACCAGCGCCCGTCGCTGGGCGGGGTGGTGGAGGCCAGGCCGTAGCGGGCGGCCACCTCGGTGATGATGGCGGCCCCGCCGCCCTGACCCCAGAACCTCTCGGCCGCGCCGTCGTCGGAGGACTGCAGCATGATGTCCAGCGCCTGGCGGTCGTCGGCGCTCAGCGGCGCCTTGCCCTCGGATTCGTGCAGCAGCAGGTCGTCGGCGATGAACAGCTTCGCCACCGACGCGGTGCCGATCACTTGGCTGTTGCCGTTGGTGACCAGCTGATGGGTGGTGCGGTCGAGGATGGCCACCGACAGGGCGGCCCCGCTGCCGGCGGCCTCGTCCGCGGCCTGCTGGATGCGGGTCTGCAGCTGGGGGAATCCCGGGTTCGGCAGCGCCTGCGGTGCCTGCGCCGGGGCGGCCGCCTCCAGCATCACCGTGGCGGACTGCGGGGGAGGCGACGTGGGGGGCGCCGAGATGACCCGAACGGGCGCGGCGACCGGCAGGGTGTAGACCTTCGCCTGCACCAGCGCCTCGGAGCCCGCGGCAACCACCAACGTCACCGCCGCGGTGGCGGTGACTAGCGTCAGCGGACGTACCCGCATTCGTCTCCTCCGGCGTGACTGGAACACAGTGCAAGGGCGGGACCCGTCGCGCCACCTGCAGCGGCCATCACGCTGGTGTGCGGGTAGCGCGTTCTGACCCCAGTCATATGTACCATTTACCAGCGCGTTTGGCGCGTTACGAACCGCCGACTTGCTGTGATTTTCGCGGCACGCGCCCCGTCTGGCACAATTGACCAGTTGTCTCCAGCGGTTGCAGGCCGGTCGAGCCGTTTCCCGCCTGCTGCGAGATACGCCAGAAAGCCCGAAACCATCGGCTTGGCGACCGCCTCACACCTGCGTGTGGGTAGCTGCCGTCGGCCGCGACCTCAAGGAAGTGTCTCGCATGAACCGGCTGGACTTCGTCGATCAGGCGTCGCTGCGCGACGACATCCCGGTTTTCGGCCCGGGCGACACCATCAACGTGCACGTGAAGGTCATCGAGGGCGCCAAGGAGCGCATCCAGGTGTTCAAGGGCGTGGTGATCCGCCGCCAGGGCGGTGGCATCCGTGAGACCTTCACCGTGCGCAAGGAAAGCTACGGCGTCGGCGTCGAGCGGACCTTCCCGGTGCACTCGCCCAACATCGACCACATCCAGGTGGTGACCCGCGGTGACGTCCGTCGCGCGAAGCTGTACTACCTGCGCGAACTGCGCGGCAAGAAGGCCAAGATCAAGGAGAAGCGCTGAGCCGGGACGCCTTGGCGGCGCTGATGATTCGTCCCCTCGTTTCCGGCGGCGGATCGCTTGCCGGTTTCGCGACCCACACCGCGCGCTGACTACGCTGATCTCGTGACCGATACCGCGGATTCATCGAAGCCCGAGCCGCCCGCCGGCGAGTCAGATCCGAAGGTCTCTACCCGCAACCTTCAGACACGCCCCGACGACGCCGCGGCGACGGCCGGGTCGATACCCGAACCGGGGCCGGCGGCCCAGACGCCTGAGGCCGCCGACCCGGCGGAACCCAAGCGGTCGACGTTGCGTGAATTCGCGATCCTGGCGGTGATCGCCGTCGTCCTCTACTACGTCATGTTGACCTTCGTGGCGCGGCCCTACCTGATCCCGTCGGAATCCATGGAGCCCACGCTGCACGGGTGCACGGGCTGCGTCGGCGACCGCATCATGGTCGACAAGGTCAGCTACCGCTTCACCGCGCCGCGCCCCGGCGACGTCATCGTCTTCAAGGGGCCGCCGCCGTGGAACCTCGGCTACAAGTCGATCCGGTCCAACAACACCGTGCTGCGCTGGGTGCAGAACGCCCTGTCCTTCGTCGGGTTCGTGCCGCCGGACGAGAACGACCTGGTCAAGCGGGTCATCGCGGTCGGCGGGCAGACGGTGCAGTGCCGGGCCGAGACCGGGTTGACGGTCGACGGCAAGCCGCTCAAGGAGCCGTACCTGGACCGCACCACCATGGCCGCCGACCCGTCGGTGTACCCGTGCCTGGGCAGCGAGTTCGGGCCGGTGCACGTCCCGGCGGGGCGGCTGTGGGTGATGGGCGACAACCGGACGCACTCGGCGGACTCGCGCGCCCACTGCACCAGCGTGCCGGCCGAAGCCCTCAAGGGGGTGCTGTGCACCGGCGACCCCAGCTCGGGAACCGTGCCGGTGTCCAACGTGATCGGCAAAGCCAGGTTCATCGTGTGGCCGCCGTCCCGATGGGGCGGCGTGGGATCGGTGAACCCGCAGCAAAATAAGTAGTCATGGCCACGACGTGGCCGCCGCGGACGGTGATCCGTAAGTCGTCGGGGTTACGCACCCTGGAGTCGGCGCTGTACCGCAGCGGGCTGGGCCCGGTCGCCGGTGTCGACGAGGTCGGCCGCGGCGCTTGCGCCGGGCCGCTGGTGGTGGCGGCCTGTGTGCTCGGGCCGGGGCGCTTGGAAAGCCTTGCCGCCCTTGATGATTCCAAAAAGCTCACCGAGGTCACCCGGGAGAAGCTGTTCCCGCTGATTCGCCGCTACGCGCTGGCCTACCACGTGGTGTTCATCCCGCCGGCCGAGGTGGACCGGCGCGGCGTGCACGTCGCCAACATCGAGGGCATGCGCCGTGCCGTCGCCGGGCTGTCGATGCGGCCCGGCTACGTGCTCAGCGACGGCTTCCGGGTGCCCGGCCTGGCCGTCCCGTCGCTGCCGGTCATCGGCGGCGATGCCGTCGCGGCGTGTATCGCCGCGGCCAGCGTGCTGGCTAAGGTCAGCCGGGACCGGTTGATGGTCGCCATGGAGAACGACCATCCCGGTTACGGTTTCGCCCTGCACAAGGGCTACGGCACGCCGGCACACAGCGCCGCGCTGGCGCGGCTGGGCCCGTGCCCCGAGCATCGTTATTCGTTCATCAACGTGCGGCGGGTGGCCAACGGTTCGGGCGGCCGGGTGGTGGCCGAGTGCAAACCGGACCCACCGCTGCAGCGCGACGGATCCCGGTGAGGAAAGATGGGAACAGGATTCCCACCCCGGCGAACGGCCGCTAGCGCGGGGATATCCGGGAAAACTGTCTGGGAGAAGGACGTCTGAGCAGATGAGTGCAGAAGATCTCGAAAAGTACGAAACCGAGATGGAGCTCTCGCTGTACCGCGAATACAAGGACATCGTCGGCCAGTTCAGCTTCGTCGTGGAGACCGAGCGGCGCTTCTACCTGGCCAACAGTGTGGAGATGACGCCGCGCAACGCCGACGGCGAGGTCTACTTCGAGCTGCGACTGTCCGACGCCTGGGTGTGGGACATGTACCGGCCGGCGCGGTTCGTCAAACAGGTGCGGGTGGTCACCTTCAAGGACGTCAACATCGAAGAGGTCGAGAAGCCGGAGCTGCGGCTCCCCGAGTAGCCGCTACGAATTCGGCGGAAGCTGGTTGTCGCCGGCGGCGGGCAGCTGGCCGCGCGCCTCGATGACCTCCCGCGCGACGTCGGCCAGCTTGATGTTCAGCGCCTGGGAGTGGCGCCGCAGCAGGTCGAACGCCTCGTCCTCGCTCATCTCATGGAGCAGCATCAACATGCCGACGGCCTTGCCGATCTCGCGGTTGCTGAGCAGCCCGCGGCGCAGGCTGGCGGCGTCCTCGCCCTTGGCGACCGCGTTGATGGCGACGCTGGCGAACGCGGCCAGCACCGCGGCCCGCCCGGCGGATTCGGCGTCGAACATGTTGGGCGTGTCGCTGAACAGGTTCAGCGCCGCCCCTTTGCGTTTGTCGACCAGGAGGCGAAATCCCATCGCCCCGCGCACCGGGGTCTCCGCGACCAGGATTTTGGCCAGTCGCGGCCAGTGCGACGGGGTCGTCAGATCGGTGTCGATCTGCGGCGTCTCCTCCTCGATGGCGTCGATGCAGGGGCCGTCACCGGCCCGCCTTTCGATGTCGTCGATGTGCTTCGCGAGCTGGTCGCTGGCGCCGACGGTGACGTATTTGTCGTTCTCGCGCACCAGCAGGCTGGCGTGGTCGCAGCCGCGGACGGTCAGGGTGGCGGCGACGCAGATGGCCGCATACATCTGGTTGGCCTCGGAGCCCTGGTAGATGATCTCGGCGAGGGCGGCGAACACCGTCGCGGGGTCGGCCTTCTCTCCGCCCGTCGCGGGCGCGTCCGCGCCAGTCTTCGATTGGTCCGCCATGTCATGCCTCATTCCTGCGGTGTCGGCGGTGTTATCCGCATTCGATCGCCGTAGATTATCCGCCGCCCGTACCAGCCTTACACCCTGTTTCGTCCGGTTGCACAGATCCGGCGATCACGCCGGTCACCGTTGACCGCCAAACATGCTGACGATGACGTCCCAGGGCTCACTGGTCGCGAGACGTTGGAAAGATGGTTCTACCACGCGCGCGGGGTTTCGGCTGGCCGCAGGAGGGAAGGACGTTCTGAATGGGAGTGACCGTCGCAGTGACCGGACCAACCGGGGAGATCGGCATCTCCGCGGTGACGGCGCTGGAACGCGAGCCCGCCGTTGACGCGATCATCGGGATGGCTCGCCGGCCGTTCGACCCGTCGTCGCGCGGCTGGCAGAAGACCACCTATCAGCAGGGCGACATCCTGGACCGCGAGGCCGTCGACGCCCTGGTTGCACAGGCCGACGTCGTGATCCACCTGGCCTTCATCATCATGGGGTCGCGCGACGAGAGCGCCCGGGTGAACCTGCAGGGCACCCGCAATCTGTTCGAGGCGACGGTGGCCGCCGAACGGCCGCGGCGCCTGGTGTACACCTCGTCGGTGGCCGCGTACGGCTACCACTCCGACAATCCCGTCCCGCTGACCGAGGACGTGGCCGCCCGCGGATCCGCCGAGCACTACTACTCCGAGCAGAAGGCCGCCTGCGAGGCGCTGCTGGCCGACATCACCAAGGACTCGCCGCTCGAGGTGTTCGTTCTGCGGCCCTGCGTCGTCGCGGGCCCCAAGGCCACCGCGCTGGCCGACGCCATGCCGTGGAACCAGCTGCCCGGCCCGGTGCGGGCGGTGGTCAAGGCCGTCCCGGTGCTCAAGCCCGTGGTGCCCGATCCGGGCTACCCCCTGCAGCTGGTCCACCACGACGACGTCGCGACGGCGATCGCGCTGGCGGCCACCGCCCCGGCGCCGCCGGGGGTGTACAACATCGCCGGTGACGGGGTCGTGACGGTGGGCGACGTGGCCAGGGCGCTGGGTGGCCGGCCGGTGCGGGTCCCCGCCGTCGCCGCGACGGCGGCCTCCGCGGCGATCTCGCGGGTACCGCGGGTGCCGTCCATGCTGGAATGGCTGCACACCGCGCGGACGTCGATGGTCATGGACACCACCAAGGCCAAGACCCAATTGGGCTGGCGCCCACTGCACTCCTCGTCGGACACGCTCGAAGCGCTGGCTTCGGGGGTATGACAGCGTTGTTCGTCTCGGCGGCCGACCGCCGGCCAGGGTAGTTTGATCCGATGGGTCTCGAGCGTTCCGTCGTTTCTCGCGACGTTTCGACCCCGGCGGCCGCCGGCGGTGAAATCGCCTAGTGGGGCACGTCACGTCGCGCCGGCGGGTGACGCATCTGAGCGCCGGCACAGCGATCACCCGACCGGAAACCCTGGTCGTCGAGGAGCCGTTGGAGATCCGGGTCGACGGCGCCGCGGTCACCGTGACGATGCGCACCCCGGGATCGGATTTTGAACTCGCCCAAGGCTTTCTGCTCACCGAAGGCGTCATCGCGGGCCGCGAGGACGTGGTGGCCATTCGGTATTGCGGTGGCGCCGTCGACGGGGAGAACACCTACAACGTGCTGGACGTGACGCTGGCCCCCGGGGTGAAACCCCCGGCCCTCGACGTCACCCGCAACTTCTACACCACCTCGTCCTGCGGGGTGTGCGGCAAGGCGTCACTGGACGCGGTGCGGCTGCTCAGCCGGTTCTCGCCGGGCAGCGACCACACGACCGTGGCCGCGGCCGCCCTCGAGGCGATGCCCGGTCAATTGCGTGCCGCGCAAAAGGTTTTCGACAGCACCGGGGGCCTGCACGCCGCGGCGTTGTTCGGCGCCGACGGCGCGATGCTGGTGGTCCGCGAGGACGTGGGGCGGCACAACGCGGTCGACAAGGTGATCGGCTGGGTCACCGAGCACGAGCGGATACCGCTGCAGGGCTCGGTGTTGCTGGTCAGCGGGCGGGCGTCGTTCGAGCTGACGCAGAAGGCCGTGATGGCCGGGATTCCCGTGCTGGCGGCCGTGTCCGCGCCGTCGTCGCTGGCGGTTTCGCTGGCCGAGGAGTCCGGCATCACACTGGTGGCGTTCCTGCGGGAGGACTCGATGAACATCTACACCGGGGCCGAGCGGATCACCTAGCGCTTCTCCGCCGGCTGTGGAGGAACGCCGCACTGGGGATAACCGGGCGTCGCGGGCGGTTTCGGGCGGCCACGGCGGCCCGTCCCGTCGGGGGCACCGGGCACCGTGGCCCGCATGACAACCGAAACGACCATGACCCGCATCCAGCTGGGGGCGCTGGGTGAGGCGCTCGCCGTGGATCATCTGACCCGGATGGGATTGCGCATCCTCGAGCGCAATTGGCGCTGCCGCTACGGCGAACTCGACATCATCGCCCGCGACGACGCCGCGTCGACGCTGGTGTTCGTCGAGGTGAAGACCCGCACCGGCGACGGATACGGCGGCCTGGCGCACGCCGTCACGCCCCGCAAGGTGCGGCGGTTGCGCCGGCTGGCCGGGCTGTGGCTGGCCGGCCAGCACCACCGCTGGGCCGCGATCCGCATCGACGTGATCGGGGTGCGGATCGGGCGCCGCCGCACCCCCGAAATCACCCACCTGCGGGGGATCGGCTGATGGCGCTGGGACGCGCGTTCTCCGTCGCGGTGCGCGGCGTGGACGGACAGATCGTCGAGATCGAAGCCGACATCACCTCCGGGCTGCCCGGCGTGCACCTGGTGGGCCTGCCCGACGCCGCCCTGCAGGAATCACGCGACCGGGTCCGGGCCGCCGTCACCAACTGCGGAAACAGCTGGCCACAGGCGCGGCTCACCCTGGCGCTGTCGCCGGCGACGCTGCCCAAAATGGGGTCGGTCTACGACCTCGCCCTGGCCGCCGCGGTGCTGTCGGCGCAGCGCAAGAACCCCTGGGACCGGCTGGAGAAGACGGTGCTGCTCGGCGAGCTGTCCCTGGACGGCCGGGTCCGCCCGGTGCGCGGGGTGCTGCCCGCGGTGCTGGCCGCCAAGCGCGACGGCTGGCCGGCCGTGGTGGTTCCCGTCGACAACCTCGCCGAGGCCAGCCTGGTCGACGGGGTCGACGTGTGGGGCGTGCGCACCCTGGGCCAGCTGCACAAGTGGCTCAGCGGCACCGGCGCCCTGGACGGCAGGATCGACGCGAAACCGACCGACGGCCAGCCCGCGGCGGATCTGGTCGACGTCGTCGGGCAGACGCAGGCGCGGTTCGCGGTGGAGGTGGCCGCCGCCGGTGCCCACCACCTGATGCTCACCGGGCCGCCGGGCGTCGGCAAAACCATGCTAGCCCAACGCCTTCCGGGGTTGCTGCCGCCGTTGACCGACGACGAGTCCCTGGAAGTGACGGCGATTCACTCGGTGGCCGGGCTGCTCTCGGGCGACACCCCCCTGATCACCAGGCCGCCGTTCGTGGCGCCCCATCACAGTTCCAGCGTCGCCGCGCTGGTCGGCGGCGGGTCCGGGATGGCGCGCCCGGGCGCGGTCAGCCGGGCCCATCGCGGGGTGCTGTTCCTCGACGAGTGCGCCGAGATCCGGGTCAGCGCGCTGGAGGCCCTGCGAACGCCGTTGGAGGACGGCGAGATTCGCCTGGCCCGCCGCGACGGGGTGGCGTGTTATCCCGCCCGGTTTCAGCTGGTGCTGGCCGCCAACCTGTGCCCGTGCGCGCCGGCAGACCCGCAGGACTGCATCTGCGCGGCGGCGGCCAAACGCCGCTACCTGGGCAAGCTTTCGGGACCGCTGCTGGATCGGGTCGACCTGCGCGTGCAGATGCACCAGGTGAAGGCCGGGGCGTTCGCGGCCAGAGACGCCGAATCGAGTGCGCAGGTTCGCCACCGGGTCGCGCAGGCCCGCGCGGCCGCCGCCGAGCGCTGGCGACCGCACGGGTTTCGCACCAATGGCGAGGTCAGTGGGACGCTGCTGCGCCGGAAGTTTCGGCCCGGCAACGCGGCGATGGAGCCGCTGCAACGGGCGCTGGACCGCGGGCTGCTCAGCATCCGTGGCCTCGACCGCACGTTGCGCGTCGCGTGGAGCCTGGCCGACCTCGCGGGCCGCACCTCGCCCGGGACCGACGAAGTTGCCGCCGCACTCAGCTTCCGTCAACCTGGGGCGCAGCGATGAGCGCCGCGACGCAGCGCCATGGCGCGCTACCAGCGCGCGATGGTCAGCCAATCGGTGTGCCCACCCCGCACCGCGATCGCGACGCTCACCAGAATCGCGAACGCCCGGGCGAATTGGGCCATGGCACGGCCACTTTCACCCCGTTGTTCCATCTCGCGCAGCCCGAGGCAGGCCAGCCCGATGCTGATGAGGGGGATGGGAAAACCGATCCAGCTGACCAAGCTGAGAGCGAACGCCGCGACGGCCCAGGGGTTCTTGGGGCGCTCGGACACGCTGTGCACCATCGGCAGGTCGAGGATCATGGGTCGTTCCGTTCGTTGCGGGCCGGGGTGCGGCGGGCGGCTGACGACCCCACACTCGCGCGCGCGGCTCAAAGGATTCTTGGCGCGTCCTTGGCGCGGGGGGCACGGCGATGACGACGGCGCCCGACGACCCCACGCTGCGCGCCTGGGCCTATCTGTCCCGGGTGGCCGAGCCGCCCTGCGCCGAGCTCGCCGCGCTGGTGCGGGGCGTCGGCCCGGTCGAGGCGGCCGACCTGGTCCGCCGCGGACTGGTCGACGACGGCCTGGCCGGTCGCACCCAGGCCAGGCGCGAACTCGACTGCAGCGCAGCCGATCTGGAGATGCTCGACCGTCGTGGCGGCCGGTTGATCACCCCCGACGACGACGAATGGCCGGTCCTGGCGTTCGCCGCGTTCCGCGGTGCGGCACCGCGTCCCCGCGGCGGTGCGCCGATGGTGCCGCCGATGGTGTTGTGGGCGCTGGGACCCGTCCGGCTCGATGAGGTCGCGCACCGGGCGGCCGCCGTGGTCGGGACGCGCGCGTGCACCACGTACGGCGAGCACGTCGCCGGGGAACTGGCGGCCGGGTTGGCGCAGCGCGACGTCGCGGTGGTCTCGGGCGGCGCCTACGGCATCGACGGCGCGGCGCACCGCGCCGCGCTGGGCTGCGACGGCATCACCGTCGCCGTCCTGGCCGGCGGGCTCGACGTCCCCTACCCGAGCGGTCACACCGCGCTGCTGCACCGGATCGGCCAGCACGGGCTGGTGTTCAGCGAATACGCGCCCGGTATCCGCCCCGCCCGCCACCGGTTCCTGACCCGCAATCGGCTGGTGGCCGCCACGGCCGGGGCCGCCGTGGTGGTGGAAGCCGGCCTGCGCAGCGGCGCGGCCAACACCGCGGCCTGGGCCCGGGCACTCGGGCGGGTGGTGGCAGCGGTGCCCGGGCCCGTGACGTCCTCGGCGTCGGCGGGCTGCCACGCGCTGCTGCGCAACGGCGCCGAGCTGGTCACCCGGGCCGACCACGTCGTCGAGCTCATCGGCCACATCGGGGAGCTGGCCGCCGAGGATCCGCACCCCGCGACGCCGCTCGATGGCCTCACCGACGCCGAACGCCGGGTCTACGAGGCGCTGCCGGGGCGCGGCGCGGCCACCGTCGACGAGATCGCCGTCGTCTCGGGAATGGTGCCCGAGCTAGCGCTGGGACCGCTGGCGATGCTCGAGCTGGCCGGGCTGGTGCAGCGCCAGGACGGGCGGTGGCGGATTGTCCGGGCCTCCGCGGGCCGAGCTGCAGCGACGACGCGACTCGTATAGTCGAGCGGGGGTCGGGGTGTGAACAGGAGGACAAGTGGCAGGTCGACCACTGCAATGCTTCGAGGTCGTCGGTACCGAACAACTCACGCCGCACATGGTGCGGATAGTGCTCGGGAGCAAGGATTTTGACGCCTTCGTGCCGAGCAAGTTCACCGACTCCTACGTCAAGCTGGTGTTCGTCGCCGACGACGTGGACGTGGCCGGTTTGCCCGGGCCGCTGACCCTCGACAGCTTCGCCGACCTGCCCCCGGAGAAGAAGCCGTCGGTGCGGACGCTCACCGTGCGCAACGTCGATGTCGAGAAGCGCCAGATCACGCTGGACATCGTCGTGCACGGCGAGCACGGCATGGCGGGGCAGTGGGCGTCGACGGCCCAGCCCGGCCAGCCGATCTACCTGATGGGCCCCGGCGGCGCGTACACCCCGGACCCCGCCGCCGACTGGCACCTGCTGGCCGGCGACGAATCGGCGCTGCCGGCCATCGCCGCGGCGCTGGAAGCGTTGCCCCCCAGCGCCGTCGGTAAGGCGTTCATCGAGGTGGCGGGCCCAGAGGACGAGATCCCGTTGAGCGCACCCGACGGCGTCGAGGTGCATTGGGTGTACCGCGGCGGCCGTGCCGACCTGGTCCCCGAGGACCGTGCCGGCGATCACGCGCCGCTGATCGAGGCCGTCAAGAGCGCCCCCTGGCTGCCGGGTCAGGTGCACGTCTTCATCCACGGCGAGGCCCAAGCCGTGATGCACAACCTGCGGCCCTACATCCGCAAAGAGCGCGGGGTGGACGCCAAGTGGGCGGCGTCGATCTCGGGCTACTGGCGTCGCGGCCGCACCGAAGAGACGTTCCGGCAGTGGAAGAAGGAGCTGGCGCAGGCCGAGTCGGCCAATTCGTCAGCCTGACGGCCGCCTGGCATTGTCTTTTTCATGGCATTCGGCGACTACCAGAACGAGATCTACTTCAAGGGCCTCGGCGGGGTGGCGCCCGCGCTGCCGATGGCCTTCGCGGAGCTGGAGGCCCGCGCCGAGCGGGCCATGTCGCCGTCGGTGTGGAGCTACGTCACCGGCGGCGCCGGCGACGAACGCACACAGCGGGCCAACCGCGAGGCGTTCGATCACTGGGGCCTGATACCGCGGATGTTCGTCGGTGCCGCCGCGCGGGACCTGTCGGTGGACTTGTTCGGCCTGACCTTGCCGTCGCCGGTGTTCATGGCGCCGATCGGCGTCATCGGCATCTGCGCCCAGGACGGCCACGGCGACCTGGCCACCGCACGCGCGGCCGCGGCCACCGGCGTCCCGATGGTCGTCTCCACCCTGACCGCCGACCCGATGGAAGACGTCGCCGCGCAGTTCGGCGACACCCCCGGCTTCTTCCAGCTGTACACGCCCAAGGACCGCGACCTGGCCGCCAGCCTGGTCCAGCGCGCCGAAGCCGCCGGCTACAAGGGCATCATCGTCACGCTGGACACCTGGATCCCGGGGTGGCGCCCGCGCGACCTCAGCACGGCCAACTTTCCCCAGTTGCGGGGGCTTTGCCTGAGCAACTACACCAGCGACCCGGTCTTTCGCGCCGGACTGCAGCGCCCGCCGGAAGAGGACCCGCAAGGCACCGTGCTGCAGTGGGTGACCACCTTCGGCAACCCGCTGACCTGGGACGACCTCGGGTGGCTGCGGTCGCTGACCGACCTGCCGTTGATCATCAAGGGCATCTGTCACCCCGACGACGCCCGGCGGGCCAGGGACGGCGGCGTCGACGGCATCTACTGCTCCACCCACGGCGGGCGCCAGGCCAACGGCGGCCTGCCCGCCCTCGCGTGCCTGCCCGGGGTCGTCGAGGCGGCCGACGGGCTGCCCGTGCTGTTCGATTCGGGCATCCGCAGCGGCGCCGACGTCGTCAAGGCGCTCGCGCTGGGCGCCACGGCGGTGGGCATCGGCCGCCCGTACGCCTACGGCCTAGCGCTCGGCGGCGTCGACGGCGTCGTGCACGTGCTGCGCTCGATCCTGGCCGAAGCCGACCTCATCATGGCCGTCGACGGCTATCCGACGCTCAAAGATCTCACCCCGGACACGCTTCGGCGCGTCGACTAGAGCGCCCCACTGCGCCCTGCGACCGTGGGGGAGTGCAGGCGATTCTCGACGAGTTCGACGAGTACCTGGAGCTGCAATGCGGGCGCTCGGCGCACACCCGTCGCGCCTACCTCGGCGACCTGCGCTCGCTGCTCGCCTTCGTCGGTGACCGCGGCGCGGGCCTGGACGGGCTGAGCCTGCCGCTGCTGCGCTCGTGGTTGTCCGCCGCGGCCGCGGCCGGCGTCGCCCGCACGACGCTGGCCCGGCGCACCTCGGCCGTCAAGGCCTTCACCGCGTGGGCGGTCCGTCGCGGGCTGCTGAGCGCCGACCCCGCCGTGCGGCTCCAGGTGCCCAAGGCGCACCGCACCCTGCCCGCGGTGCTGCGCCAGGACCAGGCCGCCGACGCCATGGCCGCTGCCAAAAGCGGTGCGCAGCAAGGTGATCCGCTAGCGCTGCGCGACCGGCTGATCGTCGAGATGTTGTACGCCACCGGGATCCGGGTCAGCGAGCTGTGCGGCCTGGACATCGACGACGTCGACACCCATCACCGGCTCGTCACAGTGCTCGGCAAGGGCAACAAGCAGCGCAGCGCGCCGTTCGGCCGGCCCGCCGCCGAGGCCCTGGATGCCTGGCTGGCCGACGGACGCCCCGCCCTGGCCAACGCGGAATCGGGGCCGGCGCTGCTGCTGGGTGCGCGGGGCCGCCGGCTCGACGTTCGCCAGGCGCGCACGGTGGTGCATCAGACCGTCGCCGCGGTCCACGGCGCGCCGGACATGGGCCCGCACGGCCTGCGGCACAGCGCGGCCACCCACCTGCTCGAGGGCGGCGCCGACCTGCGCGTGGTCCAGGAGCTGCTCGGGCATTCCAGCCTGGCGACCACCCAGCTCTACACCCACGTCGCGGTGTCCCGGTTGCGCGCGGTGCACGACCAGGCCCACCCCCGGGCCTGAGCCGGCTCACGGGTTCAGCGGTTTGAGCCGGATCGGCGTGGACGTCAGCAATCCCCGCGGATCGACATAGCGGGCGCCCGACGCCGGCCCCCACATCGCGCCCCAGTGCAGACACGCCGCGACCGGGCACCCGGCGTGCCCCGCGACCAGCGCGCCGATCACGCTCGCGGCCGTCACCTGCTGGCCCACCCGCACGCTCGCCCGCACCGGCTCGTAGCTGGTGTGCAACCCACCGGGATGGGCCAGCGACACCACGGGCCGCCCGGCCAGCACACCGGCGAACACCACCGTCCCCGCGCCCGCGGCGTACACCGGCTGACCGGCCGCCCCGGCCAGGTCGACCCCCCGGTGCCCGGGATGCCAGTCCTGGGCCGGGGCGTCGAATCCCCGGACAACGGCCGGCGGCGGGCGCAGCGGCCACTCCAGGCGATCCTCGGCGGCAACCGCCGGCGCCGCGCTGACCAGGGACGCGCACACCAGCAGCGCACTCCACCGCATCCAGCCAGTTCAGCGCGTCCCCGCGGGCCGGTCCACCCGGATCCGGCCGGTCTGTGCAGGAGCGGCCCGGTTGGGGAAGCGTGGCAAAAGCACCTGCTGAGACGGTGTAAACTGCTGGTCGCAGCTCGTTCGCGGGCTGACTTCGCGCGTCTGCATCGCGTCTCTGGTTCCACTAGGAGAACGCAATCGCATGCCGGGCGGTCCCGACCGGGTTTCCCGGCTGGGTCCGGCATCGCAGCAGCCGCCAGGGCCCGGCGTCACCCGATGCCAGGCGACAACCGACACACGTAAGGCACAAGCATGGCCGTCGTAACCATGAAGCAGCTGCTCGACAGCGGCACCCACTTCGGGCACCAGACCCGTCGCTGGAATCCCAAGATGAAGCGGTTCATCTTCACCGACCGCAACGGCATCTACATCATCGACCTGCAGCAGACGCTGACCTTCATCGACCAGGCGTACGAGTTCGTCAAGGAGACCGTCGCCCACGGCGGCAGCATCCTGTTCGTCGGCACCAAGAAGCAGGCGCAGGAATCGGTCGCCGCGGAGGCGACCCGCGTCGGCATGCCCTACGTGAACCAGCGCTGGCTGGGCGGCATGCTGACCAACTTCTCCACCGTGCACAAGCGGCTGCAGCGCCTCAAGGAACTCGAGGCGATGGAGCAGACCGGTGGCTTCGAGGGCCGCACCAAGAAGGAAATCTTGATGCTGACCCGCGAGAAGAACAAGCTCGAGCGCAGCCTCGGCGGTATCCGCGACATGGCCAAGGTGCCGTCGGCGATCTGGGTCGTCGACACCAACAAGGAGCACCTCGCGGTCGCGGAGGCCCGGAAGCTCAACATCCCGATCATCGCGATCCTGGACACCAACTGCGACCCCGACGAGGTCGACTACCCGATCCCGGGCAATGACGACGCGATCCGCTCGGCCGCGCTGCTGACCAAGGTGATCGCCTCCGCGGTCGCCGAGGGCCTGCAGGCCCGCGCCGGGGTCGGCCGCGGCGACGGCAAGCCCGAAGCCGAGGCCGCCGAGCCGCTCGCCGAATGGGAGCAGGAGCTGCTGGCCTCCGCTACCACCACCGCCCCCACCGACGCCGCTGCGGGCACCCCCGAATCAACCACTGAATCCTCATAGGAGGGCTGACCATTGGCGAACTTCACCGCTGCCGACGTCAAGCGGCTTCGGGAACTCACCGGTGCCGGGATGCTCGACTGCAAGAACGCGCTGGCCGAAAATGACGGTGACTTCGACAAGGCCGTCGAGGCGCTGCGGATCAAGGGCGCCAAGGACGTCGGCAAGCGCGCCGAGCGTGCGACGGCCGAGGGTCTGGTCGCGGCCCAGGGCGGCGCGCTGATCGAGCTGAACAGCGAGACGGACTTCGTCGCCAAGAACGCGGAGTTCCAGGCGCTGGCCGACCAGATCGTGGCCGCGGCCGTGTCGTCGAAGGCCACTGACGTCGACGAGCTCAAGGCCGCCAGCGTCGGTGATAAGACCGTCGAGCAGGCCATCGCGGAGCTGTCGGCCAAGATCGGCGAGAAGCTGGAGCTGCGCCGCGTCGCGAACTTCGACGGCACCGTCGAGACCTACCTGCACCGGCGGGCCGCCGACCTGCCGCCCGCGGTCGGCGTGCTGGTGGAATACCAGGGCTCGGACACCGAGGCCGCGCACGCCGTCGCGCTGCAGATCGCCGCGCTCAAGGCCCGCTACCTGTCCCGCGACGACGTGCCCGAGGACGTGGTGGCCAGCGAGCGCCGCATCGCCGAGGAGACCGCCAAGGCGGAGGGCAAGCCGGAGCAGGCCCTGCCCAAGATCGTCGAGGGCCGGCTGAACGGTTTCTTCAAGGACGCGGTGCTGCTCGAGCAGCCGTCGGTGTCCGACAGCAAGAAGACCGTCAAGGCGCTGCTCGACGACGCCGGTGTCACGGTCACGCGGTTCGTTCGCTTCGAGGTGGGTCAGGCCTGATCGAGGCCTGACCGCCCCGGCGGCGGACAAGGCGGGAAACCTCCCGGTGGGGCGGGTGCGCGGGTTAGCGTCAGTGCTATGCGACACGTGCACGCGTTCGGCGACGATGCCCTTGGCGATCTGGACGCGGTCGGCCTGGCCGACGCCCTTCGGTCCGGCCGGGTGGGCCGCGCCGAGGTCATCGAGGCCGCGATCGCCCGCACCGAGGCGGTCGACCCGCTGCTGAACGGCTTGGCGTACGCGGCTTTCGAGCAGGCGCGGGCCGCCGCGGGCGCCCCGGCAACGGGCTACTTCGCCGGCGTCCCGACGTTCATCAAGGACAACGTCGACGTCGCTGGTCAGCCGTCGATGCACGGCACCGACGCGTGGACGCGCCGCGATGCCGCCACCGACAGCGTGTTCACCGAACTGTTCCTGGCCACCGGGCTGACGTCGGTAGGCAAGACGCAGCTGTCCGAATTCGGGTTCAGCGCGTCGGCCGAGCATCCTCGGCTGGGCCCGGTCCGCAATCCGTGGGACACCGACTACACCGCCGGCGCGTCGTCGTCGGGATCGGGCGCCTTCGTCGCCGCCGGCGTGGTGCCCATGGCGCACGCCAACGACGGCGGCGGCTCGATCCGGATTCCGGCCGCCTGCAACGGATTGGTGGGCCTCAAACCGTCGCGCGGCCGGTTGCCGCTGGACGCGACGCTGCGCCGGATGCCGGTCGGTGTCGTCGTCAACGGCGTGGTGACCCGCTCGGTGCGCGACACCGCGGCCTTCTACCGCGAGGCCGAGCGCATCTGGCGCAACCCCAAGCTGGCACCGATCGGCGACGTCACGGCTCCCGGCCGGCAGCGGCTGCGGATCGCGGTGCTCACCCGCTCGATACGGCGCGAGTGCAGCCCCCAGGTGCGGGAGCTGACGCTGAAGTCCGCGGGTCTGCTCGAGGAGCTGGGCCACCGCGTCGAACACGTCGACGAGCCCCCGGTCGCCGCCAGTTTCGTCGACGACTTCGTCATGTACTGGGGGTTTCTGGCGCTGGCCCAGGTGCGCGGCGGGCGACACATGTTCGGCGAGACGTTCGATCGCACCAAGTTGGACAGCCTGACGCTGGGTCTGCTTCGCCACACCAGCCGCAACCTCCACCGCCTGCCGACGGCGATCGTGCGGCTGCGGCGCGCGCGCAGGCGCACCGCGCGCTTCGCCCGCACCTACGACGCGGTGCTCACGCCGACGCTGGCCGACGAGACACCGCGCATCGGGTTCCTGGCACCGACCGACTACCGGCAGGTGATCAGCCGGCTGATCGACTGGGTCTCGTTCACCCCGCTGCACAACGTCACCGGGGAACCCGCCATCTCGCTGCCGCTGGCCCAGTCCGCCGACGGCATGCCGGTGGGCATGATGCTCTCGGCCGACATCGGGCAGGAGGCGCTGCTGCTCGAATTGGCCTTCGAGCTCGAAGAGGCGCAGCCGTGGGCGCGCATCCAGGACGGGTGATCGGGACCCGATGGTCGCTCGTGTGATCGCCGCTAGTCGGAGCCGAGTTTCTCGAGCATCCTTTTGAATTCCCGCTGCTGAGTTTCGGTGAGCTTGCTCAGGATGCGGGCGTCGGCGCCGCGGACCGCTCCTTCGGCGCGCTTGAGCAGCGCGCGGCCCTGGCCGGTCAGGTTGGCCGGCAGCGCGCGCCCCGAGGACACCGACGACGGGCGCGCCACCGCCCCGATTTCTTCCAGCTTGCGCAGCACGGTGTTCATCGCCTGCGGGGTGACGTTGGTGTGGCGAGACAATTCGGCGCTCGACATCCCCGGGAACATCGAAAGAATGCGCAGGCAAACGAATTCGGGCAGGGTCAGCCCCAGCGGGCCCAACACGGCGGAGACCTCGGGTCGCAGCACCGCGCCCACCCGGTAGAGCAGATAACCCAGCGGAGCGTCGTCGGCCTGAATCATGTCAACGATATTGACATATTTCCGCCGGACCGACGCGCACATCGGGCCGACCGTGATTGTCCGCGCCGCAACGGGGTAATCGGTTGGCTACCCGAAGCGGGTGTGGTACACGAGGAGGTTCGATGCCGAAGACGACGAAGGGCGGCGCGGCCAAAAAGAGCGAATTGCCCAGCACGTTGCAACGTTCCAGCGCCAAGGCCCAACGCACGTTTGCGAAGGCCCATGATGCGGCCGCCGACGAGTACGGCAGCGAGGAGCGCGCCCACCGGGTGGCGTACGCGGCTGTCAAGCACAGTTTCGAGAAGGTCGGCGACCACTGGGAGGCCAAGGACGAGAAGGGCCCCTCCGACGAGCGCGCCGAGCGCGGTGGTCTGCGGCCGACCGGGGAGTCGGCCGAGGGCGTCAACGCCAATGCCAGCAAAACCCACCTGCTCGACGTGGCCCGCCGGCTCGACATCGCGGGACGGTCCCGCATGAACAAGTCGGAGTTGGTGGACGCGATCAAGAAGCACAACCGCCGGGTCCGGGGTCGCTGAGCGGGCCGACGGACCGCGTCCAGACCGTCGGCGAGAAGTCGCTGCGGTGCAACGGTTTTGGCTACAGGATCGGTCGGCCGCCCGTCACGGCCACCCGGGCCCCGGAGATGTAGCTCGCGTCGTCGGAAGCCAACAGCACGTAGATCGCGGCGAGTTCGGCCGGCCGGCCGGCACGCCCCAACGGAACGTTGTCCCCGAAAGATTCCACGCTGTCCGGCGGCATCGTCGACGGGATCAAGGGGGTCCAGATCGGACCGGGCGCCACGCTGTTGACTCGAATCCCCTTGTCGCCCAACAGCTGAGCCAGGCTGGCCGAGAAATTCGCGATGGCCGCCTTCGTCGCCGCGTACGGCGCCAGGGTGGGATTGGGGGAATCGGAATTGACCGACGAGCTGCCGATGATCGACGAGCCGGGCCGCATGTGCGGCACGGCGGCCTTCGCGAGGTAGAAGTATGCACCGATGTTGAGCCGGAAGGTGTACTCCCACTCCTCGTCGCTGATCTCGTCGAGACTCTGGTGCATCATCTGGAAGGCGGCGTTGTTGACCAGGACGTCCACGCCGCCCAACTCCTGCACCGCCCGATCCACCACGGCGCGGCAGTGGGCCGCGTCGGAGAGGTCGCCGGGCATCAGCACGCACTTGCGACCGGCGTTGGTGACGTAGCGGGCGACGTCCCGCGCGTCGTCGTCCTCGTTGAGGTAGGCGATCAACACGTCGGCGCCCTCGCGCGCGTAGGCGATGGCGACCGCGCGCCCGATGCCGCTATCGCCGCCAGTGATGATCGCCTTTTTGCCCAGCAGTTTTCCCGAGCCCTGGTAACTGTTTTCGCCACAGTCGGGAATCGGATCCATCTGCCCCTGTACGCCGGGTACGGATTGTTGTTGCGCCGCGAAGCCCATGCCATTTCCTTTACCGATTCAAAGTTGGTTGTGCGATTCACGTTCCGGCCACGCCGAGCAACGGGTGTTGGGAGTTTCCGCGTTGCACCTCACTGCCCCTTTTGCGGCTGTCTCTCGGCCTGCCCACCCTCGCAATTGCGGGCGCGGGCCTCAGCGCACCGGTTACCCGTCGACACCCGCCCTAATCGCGGTGCCCGATGTGAGTGATGATGCGGCTGTTATGAACTGTGGCGAAAGATGCTGTCGCGGAAAACTTCTCTTTTCCGCGGTTAACCGGGCGGTTTGGCTCCATAGGGCGGGGGCGGGCGTTTAAAGCGAAGGCCGGCTGGATATTTGCTGCGTATACCTCTATGCCCTTCTGGGGGGGCAATTGTTCGACACGAAAGGAATGAACAATGAAGGTCACCAAGAGCGCCGTCGCCACAGCCGCCGCTGCCGGGGGGATAGCGATGGCAAGTGTTTTCGCGGCGACGCCCGCTGCTGCCGCGCCCAACATTCAGGGGTTCGGCACCAGCGAACAACTCGTCGACGGGCCGCTGGTCACCAATTACACCGTCAGCAACCTGCAGCCCAGTAATGTCACCATTCCCGGTTACACGCCGAAAGGCACCCTGTACCAGGCCGACATCAGCGCCAGGTCGGACGGTGGGCTGGTCACCCCGATGGTCAACGACTTCATCGCCCGCGGGCCGAACGGCCAGAACTACCGCGTGATCGACAAGGTCGGGGCGCCCAACGGGCTCAACCCCGCGCCGATCGCGCCGGGCAATGAATCGACCGGCACGCTGTACTTCGACGTGACCGGCGCGCCCCCGAACGGAGTCGTCTACAACGACGGCAACCAGGACATCCTGATCTGGACGTCCAACGTGGAGGGTGGGGCGGCGCCCGGTGCGCCGAACAGCCCGGCACCGGGTGCCCCGCCGGCTCCCGCGCCTGCGCCCGCAACCCACACCTGATCTGAGTAGGAAATCTCCCCGCGCCACACCGTCGTGGCGCGGGGAGATTTTGTATTGAGGGGAATCGTGCGCGGCGGAATCGGGTATGCGACTACTCATGAGTAACCCGGATCATAGGACGGCGCCGGTGCGCGCTCAGGCGAAGCGGCACGCCGAGCAAGCCCGCGAGGCCATGGACGAACGACGCCACAAGCAGAGCGGCGGGGTGAGCGGCTGGGTCGCCGAGCGCGCGGCGAGATGGGATCTGTCCGGCCAGGACGAGGCCACCCTGCAGCGTCAGAAGTATCTGTGGAACGTGCTGGTGGACTATTGGTTTCGCATGGAGATCGACGGCTGGGAGAACATTCCCGAGTCGCCGCCGGCGCTGTTGGTGGGGATTCACTCCGGGGCGCCGTTCGTCTGGGACGCGTGGACCGTCGGCCTGCAGTGGTGGCGGCGGTTCGGACAGGAGCGCCCCCTGCACGGGACGGCCCACGACGCGTTGATGGCAATTCCGTTGTTCGGGCGTTACTTCCGGTCGATGGGCGTGCTGCCGGCCGCGCCCGACGCGATTGCCACCGCCTTGGCGGAGGGGCGTGACGTGGCGTTGTGGCCGGGCGGGGAAGTGGACTCGCTGCGCCCGTGGACGGAGCGCGATCAGGCCAACCTGGCGGGGCGGACCGGCTTCGTCAAGATGGCGATCCGGGCCGGCGTGCCGATCGTGCCCATCGCCACCGTCGGCGGTGCCGACGCGATGCCGGTGCTGATTCGCGGCGACCGCTTGTCGAAAGCCCTGCGCCTGGACCGGATCCTGCGGCTCAAGGTGTTTCCGTTGGCGGTCTCGTTGCCGTGGGGGGTCGCGCCGGCGGCGCTTCCGCAGCTGCCCCTGCCGGCTAAGATCCGGACGCGGTTCATGCCCGCGGTGGAACTCGACAACGATCCCGCGCGCGCTGACGACGACGAGTACGTCGAACACAAATACCATGAGGTGCAAGACGCCATCCAGGACGGAATGGATGCGCTTGCCCGTAAGCGCGCCTTCCCCTTATTCGGCTGAGTGACCACCAAAGCCCTTGCGGCCAAACATATTCGGCTCGGGAGGGGTGTTCAGGTGAGGGCTGGCGTCAGCGGGGCGTCGGCGACGGTCCATTGTGGTTGCGGCGGCGTGGCCGCCCGGTAGCCGACGCCCCTCACGGTGTCGACCAGGAATTGGTGCCGGACGCCGAGCTTGGCGCGCAGCCGCCGGATGTGGACGTCGACGGTGCGCACCTTACCGGTGCCGTCATAGCCCCACACCTCCTGCATCAGCCGGGTCCGGGTGAACGCCTGACCGGCATGTTGCACAAGGAAATTCAGCAATTTGAACTCGGTGAGGGTCAGGCACAGGTCGCGGCCGTCCAGCGATGCGGTGAAACTCGCCGGATGCAGGACGAGGTCGCCGAACTTCAGCGTGCCGTCGACCAGGCTGCGTCGGCGCCCGACCGCGAGACGCAACCGGGCTTGCAACTCTTCGGCGCCGGTGCCGGGCAGCATCACGTCGTCGAAATTGCAGTCGACGTCCACGGCCGCGCAGTCCGACGGCGCCACCAGGGCCACCACCGCGGTCGCGGGGTTGTCGGTCGTCAGGCGATGGCTGACCGCCTGGGCCAGTGACACGTTGCTGCGCGCATCGATGATCGCGATGTCGGCCGTCGCGTAGTGCCCGTCGGTGTCGGCCGTCAGCGTGATACGCCGAATCGGTTGGGCGAACGTGGCCAAATCCGGCAGGGCCGATTCGAAATCATCCTCGTCGGTGAGCACCACCACGTCCAACAACATCTCCAAACCTCGTCACGTCCCGGCTTCCCCCCGGTCCGTAGGCACCTCTGCGGAGATGTCTTACAGCGCTACGCCTGGATACCCGTCCCGCCGAAAACTATGCAAAGCCATGCGGGCCGGGCCTGTCTACCGGCCGCTCGGCCGGAAGAAAGACGATGGGCCCGACCCGTTTTCACGGATCAGGCCCATCGCTAACACCTGCTACTGGTTGTCCTTCTGGCGCTCCTCGGCCGCCTTGGCGCCGCCACGCGCGGCCTCCGCCTCGGCTTCCTTCTTGGCCGCGTCGCGCTGCGCGTCGGCCTTGTCCTGCTGCGCCTGTCCCTCGCGGGTCAGGTCGTCACGGCCGGCCACCGCGCCGGCGGCCTCCTTGGCCTTTCCTTTGACGTCCTCGACGACGCCCTTGACAGCTTCGGCAGGTCCCGACTTGTTTTCTTCAGCCATGGAAAGTGTTCCTCCTCGTTGGCGTACTCTGAGCGATCCACGCTCAACGGCGATCGCGAGCGATCCACCCGGTCATACGGCGAGGCTGGTCCTCGTTGCTTAAGACCGCGTAATTCTGCCGCGTTGTTGCGGGTTCCCAAGCCATCCATCGCTCAAACGCGGGGCCGCCAAGCGCATGGACGCCGATGCATTCCGGTACCGAGAGACTCGAAAATTGGTCCGGCACGCCAACTATGCGCATAATGCACCCCGTCGACGTCGCATTGTGCTGCGATGAGGCAGGATGTGAAATGCCGTTCCGGATGGAGATCGCCCGGGATGGCACTCTCATGCGAGGAGTCTGATGACGGAGTCCAGGGAGCCCCAAGTCGCCGGCTCGGCGGCTCCGAGGCCGGAGCCGACAACCGCCAGCAACGGCATACCGAAATCTGCACCGGACAACGGGCTGGCTTCCGACCGGTCGCCGAGCCGGTCCAGGTATTCGCGAGTGCTGCTCAAGCTCGGCGGCGAAATGTTCGGCGGCGGCCAGGTCGGCTTGGACCCCGACGTCGTCGCTCGGGTGGCCCGGCAGATCGCCGAGGTGGTCCGCGACGGTGTCCAGGTGGCCGTCGTGATCGGCGGTGGCAACTTCTTCCGGGGCGCGCAGCTGCAGCAGCGCGGCATGGAACGCACCCGGTCGGACTACATGGGCATGCTGGGCACCGTCATGAACAGCCTGGCGCTCCAGGATTTCCTGGAGAAGGAAGGCATCGTCACCCGGGTCCAGACCGCGATCACCATGGGCCAGGTGGCCGAGCCGTACCTACCCCTGCGCGCCGTGCGTCACCTGGAGAAGGGGCGCGTGGTGATCTTCGGGGCCGGCATGGGACTGCCGTACTTCTCCACCGACACCACCGCCGCGCAGCGCGCCCTGGAGATCGGCGCCGAGGTGGTCCTGATGGCCAAGGCCGTCGACGGCGTGTTCTCGGCGGATCCGCGAGAGCATCCGGACGCCGAATTGATCGCCGCGATCAGTCATCGTGAGGTCATCGACCGCGGGCTACGAGTGGCCGATGCCACCGCCTTCAGCCTGTGCATGGACAATGGCATGCCGATCCTGGTGTTCAACCTGCTGACCAATGGCAATATCGCCCGGGCGGTCGCTGGTGAGAAGATCGGGACTCTGGTCACCACCTGAACCGAAGACGCGATGATTTGCGCTTGCGATGGATCCGCAACGCAGCTGAGGAGGAGCGGCGCACATGATTGACGAGGCTCTCTTCGACGCGGAAGAGAAAATGGAGAAGGCCGTAGCGGTCGCCCGCGACGACTTGTCGACCATCCGGACGGGGCGCGCCAACCCCGGCATGTTCTCGCGGATCGTGATCGACTATTACGGCACGGCCACGCCCATCACCCAACTGGCCAGCATCAACGTCCCCGAGGCGCGCCTGGTCGTCATCAAGCCCTACGAGGCCAGCCAGGTGGGCGCGATCGAGACGGCGATCCGCAACTCCGACCTGGGCGTCAACCCCACCAACGACGGCACCCTGATCCGGGTCGCGGTGCCGCAGCTCACCGAGGAACGCCGCCGCGAACTGGTCAAACAGGCCAAGGGCAAGGGCGAGGACGCCAAGGTGTCGGTGCGCAACATCCGTCGCAAGGCGATGGAGGAGCTGCACCGCATCCGTAAGGACGGCGAGGCGGGCGAGGACGAGGTCGGCCGGGCCGAAAAGGACCTGGACAAGACCACCCACCAGTACATCACCCAGATCGAAGAGCTGGTCAAGCACAAAGAAGGCGAACTGCTGGAGGTCTAGCGACCGCTCAGCAGCTAAGTTCATCCAGGCCAGTGGCTACCCCAGAACCCGGCGCAGGCAACCCGCCCGACCGTTCGGCGCGCGCCGCCAAAAAAACGAGCGCCCAGCCGGGCAAGAAGACATCCCGGGCCGGACGTGACCTGCGCGCCGCCATCGCGGTGGGGGCCGGTATCGGCGGCGTGCTGATCGTCACGCTGGTGTTCGCCCCGCGCTTCTGGGTCCCCATCGTCGCGCTGGCCATCATGGTGGCCACCCACGAAGTGGTGCGTCGATTGCGCGAGGCCGGCTACGTCATACCGGTCATCCCGCTGCTGGCCGGGGGGCAGCTCACCGTCTGGCTGACCTGGCCGTTCCACGCCGCGGGCGCCCTGGCCGGCTTCGGTGTCACCGTCGTGGTCTGCAACGTGTGGCGGCTGTTCATGCAGGACAACAGCAAACGGCCCGAGCCGTTCGACGGGTCACCGTCGGCCAACTACCTCAGGGACGCCTCGGCGACGGTGTTCCTGGCCGCCTGGGTGCCGCTGTTCGCCTCCTTCGGCGTGCTGCTGGTCTACCCGCACGACGGTGCCGGGCGGGTGTTCTGCCTCATGATCACCGTCGTCGCCTCCGACACCGGCGGATATGCCGTGGGGGCGCTGTTCGGCAAGCACCCGATGGTCCCGGCGATCAGCCCCAAGAAGTCCTGGGAGGGATTCGCCGGCTCGATGGTGTTCGGAATCACCGCCGCGACGCTGGCCGCGGTCTTCCTGGCCCACAAGCCGCCGTGGATCGGCGTGCTGCTGGGCGTGGTCCTGGTGCTGACGTGCACGCTGGGCGATCTGGTGGAATCCCAGGTCAAGCGGGATCTCGGCATCAAGGACATGGGCCGGCTGCTGCCCGGCCACGGCGGTCTGATGGATCGCCTCGACGGCGTGCTGCCCTCGGCGGTCGCCGCCTGGACGGTGCTGACGCTCGTTCCTTAGGCCGACCCGGCGACAGGGGATACTGGACGGGTCATGGTTGCACAACTGGTTTTCTCCGAGCCGCGTCCCGGCAGGCCGCCGCGGCACCTCGCCGACCTCGATGAGGAGGGTCGCGCGTCGGCCATCGCGGAGCTGGGCTTGCCGGCGTTTCGCGCCAAGCAGCTGGCGCATCAGTACTACGCGCGGCTGATCGCCGACCCCCGGCAGATGACCGACCTTCCGGCGGGGTTGCGCGACGCCATCGCCGAGACGATGTTCCCGATCCTGCTCACCGCGGCCTCCGAGGTGACCTGCGATGCGGGCCAGACGCGAAAGACGTTGTGGCGGGCCCTCGATGGGGTCACCGTCGAGTCGGTGCTGATGCGCTATCCGCAGCGCAACACGGTGTGTATTTCGTCGCAGGCGGGCTGCGGCATGGCGTGTCCGTTCTGCGCGACGGGGCAGGGCGGGCTGAGCCGCAACCTGTCGACGGCCGAGATCCTCGAGCAGGTGCGCGCCGGCGCCGCGGCCCTGCGCGACGACTTCGGGGACCGGCTGTCCAACGTGGTGTTCATGGGCATGGGGGAGCCGCTGGCCAACTACGCCCGCGTGGTGGCCGCGGTGCGGCGCATTACCGCCGCGCCGCCCCACGGCTTCGGCATCTCGGCGCGTTCGGTGACCGTGTCGACGGTGGGGCTGGCCCCCGCCATCCGCAAGCTGGCCGACGAACGGCTCGGGGTGACGTTGGCGCTGTCGCTGCACGCGCCCGACGACGAGCTGCGCGACGCCCTGGTGCCGGTGAACAACCGCTGGAAGATCAGCGAGGCCCTCGACGCCGCGCGGTATTACGCCGACGCCACCGGCAGGCGGGTGTCGGTGGAGTACGCGTTGATCCGCGACGTCAACGACCAGCCTTGGCGCGCAGACCTTTTGAGCCAACGGCTGCACCGCGCGCTCGGGCCGCTGGTGCACGTCAATCTGATTCCGCTCAACCCGACCCCGGGAAGCGAGTGGGACGCCAGCCCCAAGCCGGTCGAGCGGGAATTCGTCCGGCGCGTCCGCGGCAAGGGGGTTTCCTGCACGGTGCGCGACACGCGCGGGCGGGAGATCAGCGCCGCGTGCGGACAGCTGGCCGCCGAAGGCGGGTAGCTGCCGGGCGAATGAACCTGCGGGGCGGCGCGCACGTCTTAAAGGCATAACGTCAGCAAACCCGGGGGTGCGCCGTGATCCGCTTGTTCTCTCCACTCAAGTTGTTTGTCGCGGCCGTCATCGCCGCCGCGCTACTAGTGGTACTCGGCGGCGCGCCGCGCGCGGCCGCCGCCGATGACCGGCTGCAATTCAGCGGGACGACCCTGAGCGGTGCGCCGTTCAACGGCGCCAGCTTGCAGGGCAAGCCCGCGGTGTTGTGGTTCTGGGCGCCGTTCTGCCCGTTCTGCAACGCCGAGGCGCCTGGCGTCAGCCAGGTGGCGGCCGCCAATCCCGGTGTCACCTTCGTCGGGATCGCGGGGCACTCGGACGTCGGCGCCGAGCAGACCTTCGTCGACAAGTACGGCCTGAGATTCACCAACCTCAACGACGCCGACGGCTCGATCTGGGCCCGCTACAACGTCCCCTGGCAGCCGGCCTACGTGTTCTACCGCGCGGACGGCAGCTCGACGTTCGTCAACAACCCGACCTCGGCGATGTCCCAGCAGGAACTCTCCGACCGGGTCTCGGCCCTGAGGTCCTGAGCTCGGTGGACCAGGGTCTGGTCGGCCTGGCCTTCGCCGCCGGACTGGTGGCCGCGCTGAACCCGTGTGGGTTTGCCATGCTGCCCGCCTACCTGCTGCTGGTGGTGCGCGGCCAGGGTTCGGGGGCGGCGTCGGGCGGGGCCGCCGCCGGGCGGGCGCTGGCGGCCACCGCGGGGATGGCGCTGGGCTTCCTGACGGTGTTCGGCGCGTTCGGCGCCCTGACCGTCTCGGCGGCGACGACGGTGCAGCGGTGGCTGCCGTACGCCACCGTCGGCGTGGGCGTGGTGCTGATCGGGCTCGGGGGGTGGCTGCTGTCGGGCCGGGAGCTGTCGGCCCTGACCCCGCGACCGCTGGGCCCCCGGTGGGCCCCCACCGCCCGGCTGGGCTCCATGTACGGCTACGGCGTCAGCTACGCCATCGCCTCGCTGTCGTGCACCATCGGGCCTTTTCTGGCCGTCACCGCCGCCGGCCTGCGCGGGGGATCGGTCGTCACCGGCGTGGCGATCTACCTCGCCTACAGCGCCGGGCTGACCCTGGTGGTCGGGGTGCTCGCCGTCGCCGCGGCCACGGCCAGCACGGCGATGGTGGACCGGCTGCGCCGCGTCCTGCCGTTCGTCAACCGGATCGGCGGCGCGCTGCTGCTGCTCGTCGGGCTGTATGTGGCCTACTACGGCAGCTACGAGGTTCGGCTGTTCGGCGCGAACGGCAATCCGCGGGACGCGGTGATCACCGCGGCCGGGCGCCTGCAGGGCGCGGCGGCCGGCTGGGTGCATCAGCACGGGATGTGGCCGTGGGTGATCGCCGTGCTCGCGTTGACGGTCGTGGTGATCGGCGGCGCCCGGCATCGCCGGGCGCGGCGCTAGGACAAGGGGCGGGGCGGCTACCTGATCCAGCCGCGGCGGCGGCCCCACAGGTCGCGGATCAGCACCACGAGGATCAGCGCGGCAAACCCGATCAGGAACCAGTTCTCGATGTGGCCGACGTGGTTGCCGCGCAGCATCGCGAGCAGGAAGCCGAATCCGATCAGCCCGGCGATGTGCCAGGTCCGGTGGTTGATCCTGCTCCAACCCCACGCTGCCGACGGCACCTCGACGGCGTCGACGCCGTTGAAGTGCTCCACCTCGGTACTGGCCACGGCGAATCCCCTTCGGATCGGATTGGCTTGTCGAACCCAAATTCTGGCATACCCGCCACCGGGCTTGCGGGGCATGGCCCGCGTCGGCGCTGGGCGGCACAATGAATGGGTGACCAACCCGACCACCGATGGGCAAACGCGGGACCGCCTGCGCGTGCTGGTGCTGGGCAGCACCGGCTCCATCGGCACCCAGGCGCTGGACGTCATCGCCGCCAACCCGGACCGCTTCGAGGTGGTGGGCCTGGCCGCGGGCGGCGCCAACCTGGACACGCTGTTGCGCCAGCGCGCCGAGACCGGTGTGACCAATGTCGCGGTCGCCGACGAGCGCGCGGCGCAGCGGGCCGGCGACATCCCGTTCTGCGGCCCCGACGCGGCCACCCGACTGGTCGAGGAGACCGAGGCCGACGTCGTGCTCAACGCCCTGGTGGGGGCGCTGGGCCTGCGGCCCACGCTGGCCGCGCTGGAATCGGGCGCCCGGCTGGCGCTGGCCAACAAGGAGTCGCTGATCGCCGGCGGTCCGCTGGTGCTGCGGGCCGCCGGGCCGGGACAGATCGTGCCCGTCGACTCCGAACACTCCGCGCTGGCCCAGTGCCTGCGCGGCGGGACCCCCGACGAGGTCGCCAAGCTGGTGCTGACCGCCTCCGGCGGCCCGTTCCGCGGCTGGACCGCCGCCCAGCTCGAGGGCGTCACCCCGGAACAGGCGGGGGCCCACCCGACGTGGTCGATGGGCCCGATGAACACGCTGAACTCGGCCTCGCTGGTCAACAAGGGCCTCGAACTCATCGAGACCCACCTGCTGTTCGGCATCCCCTACGACCGCATCGAGGTCGTGGTGCACCCCCAGTCGATTGTTCATTCGATGGTCACCTTCATCGACGGCTCGACCCTGGCCCAGGCCAGCCCGCCGGACATGAAGCTGCCGATCTCGCTGGCCCTGGGCTGGCCGCAGCGGGTTGCCGGAGCGGCCGCGAGCTGCGACTTCAGCACGGCGTCTAGCTGGGAATTCGAGCCGCTGGACGCCGACGTTTTTCCCGCCGTCGAGTTGGCCCGGCACGCCGGGCAGACCGGCGGCTGCATGACCGCCGTCTACAACGCGGCCAACGAGGAGGCGGCGGAGGCCTTCCTCGCGGGCCGCGTCGGATTCCCCGCGATCGTCGAAACCATCGCCGACGTGCTGCACGCCGCCGACCAATGGGCCGTTTCACCCGCTACCGTGGATGAGGTACTCGACGCGCAGCGCTGGGCACGTGAGCGGGCTCGGCGTTGCGTCGCACACGCCCGCCCCGCCACGGTCTCAGCAAAAGCCTCCGGAATGGTGTGAGAAAGGTCCAGCAGTCCAGATGATGTTCGTAATCGGCATTGTGCTGTTCGCACTGGCCATCCTGATCTCGGTGGCCCTGCACGAGTGCGGGCACATGTGGGTCGCGCGCGCCACCGGCATGAAGGTGCGCCGCTACTTCGTCGGGTTCGGGCCCACGCTGTGGTCGACTCGGCGCGGGGAAACCGAGTACGGCCTCAAAGCCGTTCCGCTGGGGGGCTTCTGCGACATCGCCGGCATGACCTCGGTGGAGGAACTGGCCCCCGACGAGGCCGACCGCGCCATGTTCAAGCAGAAGGTCTGGAAGCGGGTCGCGGTGCTCTTCGCCGGCCCCGCCGCGAACTTCATCATCTGCCTGGTGCTGCTCTACGGCATCGCGCTGATCTGGGGGCTGCCGAACCTGCACCCGCCGACCCAGGCCGTCGTCGGCGAAACCGCTTGTGTGGCACCGGAAGTGGCGCCGGGCAAGATCGCGGACTGCACCGGCCCCGGGCCGGCGGCGCTGGCCGGGATCCGGCCCGGCGACGTCATCGTCAAGGTGGGCGACACCCCGGTGTCGAGCTTCGAGGACATGGCCGCCGCCATCCGCAAGGTGCACGGCAACGTCCCGATCGTCGCCGAGCGCAACGGCACCAAGATCACCACCTACGTCGACGTCACCACCACCCAGCGTTACCTGAGCAACGGGCAGGGCGCTGCGCAGCAACCCTCGACGGTCGGCGCCATCGGCGTCGGCGCCGTCAAGGTGGCGCCCACGCATTACGGGGTGTTCACCGCGATCCCGGCCACCGTCGCCTTCGCCGGTGACCTCACCGGCGAGGTCGGCAAGGCGCTGGTGGCCATCCCGACCAAGGTCGGCGCGCTGGTGCACGCCATCGGCGGCGGGCAGCGCGACCCGCAGACCCCGATGAGCGTCGTCGGGGCCAGCATCATCGGCGGCGACACCGTCGATCACGGGCTCTGGGTGGCGTTCTGGTTCTTCCTGGCCCAGCTGAACCTCATCCTGGGCGCGATCAACCTGGTGCCGCTGCTGCCCTTCGACGGCGGCCACATCGCCATCGCGGTGTTCGAGAAGATCCGTAACCTGGTGCGGTCGGCGCGGGGCATGGTCGCGGCCGCGCCGGTGAACTACCTCAAGCTCATGCCCGCGACGTACGTCGTGCTGGTGTTCGTCGTCGGCTACATGCTGCTGACCGTCACCGCCGACCTGGTCAACCCGATCAGGCTCTTCCAATAGCTAAGGAACTACCACAGTGACCGTTGGCCTGGGCATGCCGGACGCGCCGGCGCCCACGCTCGCCCCCCGCCGCAAGACGCGCCAACTCATGGTCCGCGACGTCGGCGTGGGCAGCGACTATCCGATTTCGGTGCAGTCGATGTGCACCACCAAAACCCACGACGTCAACACGACGCTGCAGCAGATCGCCGAGCTGACCGCCGCCGGTTGCGACATCGTCCGGGTCGCGTGCCCGCGCCAGGAGGACGCCGACGCGCTGGCCGAGATCGCCCGGCACAGCCAGATCCCGGTGATCGCCGACATCCACTTCCAGCCCAAG
Organism: Mycobacterium colombiense; assembly: GCF_003284935.1. GTDB lineage: Bacteria > Actinomycetota > Actinomycetes > Mycobacteriales > Mycobacteriaceae > Mycobacterium > Mycobacterium arosiense_A. The sequence continues at coordinate 38,184 of NZ_QMEV01000017.1, read as the reverse complement.
TACATCTTCGCCGCGATCGACGCCGGGTGCGCCGCGGTGCGGGTAAACCCCGGCAACATCAAGGAATTCGACGGCCGGGTGGGCGAGGTCGCCAAGGCCGCCGGCGCGGCCGGCATCCCGATCCGCATCGGCGTCAACGCGGGCTCGCTGGACAAGCGGTTCATGGAGAAGTACGGCAAGGCCACCCCCGAGGCGCTGGTCGAGTCCGCGCTGTGGGAGGCCTCGCTGTTCGAGGAGCACGGCTTCGGCAACATCAAGATCAGCGTCAAGCACAACGACCCGGTGGTGATGGTGGCCGCCTACGAGCAGCTGGCCGAACAATGCGACTACCCACTGCATCTGGGCGTCACCGAGGCCGGTCCCGCCTTCCAGGGCACCATCAAGTCCGCGGTCGCCTTCGGCGCCCTGCTGTCGCGGGGGATCGGCGACACCATCCGGGTGTCGCTGTCGGCGCCGCCGGTCGAGGAAGTCAAGGTCGGCATCCAGATCCTCGAGTCGCTGAACCTGCGCCGGCGGGGGCTCGAGATCGTGTCGTGCCCGTCGTGCGGTCGCGCCCAGGTCGACGTCTACACCCTGGCCAACGAGGTCACCGCCGGCCTGGACGGCCTCGACGTGCCGCTGCGCGTGGCCGTGATGGGGTGCGTGGTCAACGGTCCGGGCGAGGCGCGCGAGGCCGACCTCGGCGTCGCATCCGGAAATGGCAAGGGCCAGATCTTCGTTCGCGGCGAGGTGATCAAGACCGTGCCCGAAGCCCAGATTGTCGAGACGCTGATCGAAGAGGCCATGCGGCTCGCCGCTGACATGGGCCACGAGATGAACAGCGACGACGGACCGGAAGCAACATCAAGCGGTTCACCTGTTGTCACCGTAAGCTGATGAAGGCCAGCGCCGTTCTGGCCTAAGGAATTCGCACACAGAGAGTTCGCCCCCATGTCGGCTCCGCCCCTGTTCCGCCTTGTCGGTGAGCGACGGGTGTCGGTGGTGCGCGACGCGGCCGCCGTCTGGCGGGTGCTCGACGACGATCCGGTCGCCGCGTGCATGGTCGCGGCCCGGGTGGCCGACCACGGCATCGATCCCAACTCGATCGGCGGCGAACTGTGGACGCTGCGCGGCGCCGACGAATCCCTGTGCTTCGCCGGCGCCAACCTCATTCCGCTGCGGGGCGCGCCGGCCGATCTGAGTGCGTTCGCCGATGAGGCCATGCGCGGGACGCGGCGCTGCTCGTCGCTGGTCGGCAGGGCCGAGCTGGTGATGCCGATGTGGGAGCGGCTCGAGGCGGCCTGGGGCCCGGCCCGCGACGTGCGCGACCACCAGCCGCTGCTGGCGTTGTCCAGCCACCCCAGCTGCGGGCTGGATCCCGGGGTGCGGCAGGTGCGGCCCGAGGAGCTGGACGCCTACCTGGTGGCCGCCGTCGACATGTTCATCGGCGAAGTGGGCGTCGACCCGCGGCTCGGCGACGGCGGACGCGGTTACCGGCGCCGGGTGGCCAGCCTGATCACCGCCGGGCGGGCCTGGGCGCGGTTCGAACACGGCCAGGTCGTCTTCAAGGCCGAGGTGGGTTCGCAGTCGCCGGGCGTGGGCCAGATCCAGGGGGTGTGGGTGCACCCGGAGTGGCGCGGCCTGGGCCTGGGCACCGCCGGCACCGCGACGGTCGCCGCGGTGATCGTCGGCACCGGGCGCACCGCCAGCCTCTACGTCAACGACTTCAACACCGTCGCGCGTGCCGCCTACGCCCGCGTCGGCTTCACCGAGATCGGCACCTTCGCGACGGTCCTGCTCGACTAGCGCGCGTTCACCCCTTTCGGGCCAGTGTGCGGTTGTCCGCACCCTCGGCACCGACTGCGCGGCTGGCCGCACACTCGCATCGATGGGCCCTCAATCCGCGGATAACGGTTGGGTCTCGGTGTGTCGACGCCCCCGCGGCGGTCCACATTCATAACATCTGTACCGATGGTCACAAGAACCCCATTGGTATCGACGGCGGCGGGCGCGCTGCTCGTCGCGGTCGTCGCCCTGTCCGGATGCACGCCGCGGCCCGACGGCCCGGGCCCGGCCGCCGAGAAGTTCTTCCGCGCCCTGGCCATCGGCGACACCGCGACCGCCGCGCAGCTCAGTGACAGCCCGAACGAGGCCCGCGAAGCCCTCAACGCGGCGTGGTCCGGCCTGCAGGCGACCCACCTCGACGCCCAGTTGCTCAACGCCAAGTACGCCGAGGACAGCGGCACGGTCGGCTACCGCTTCACCTGGCACCTGCCCAAGAACCGCACCTGGACCTACGACGGCCAGCTGAAGATGGCCCGCGACGAGGGGCACTGGGCCGTGCGCTGGACCACCACCGCGCTGCACGCCAAGCTGGGCGAGCACCAGACGTTCGCGCTGCGCGCCGACCGGCCGCACCGCGCTTCGGTGAACGAGCTCGGCGGCAGCGACGTGCTGGTGCCGGGCTACCTGTACCACTACACGCTGGACGCCACCCAGGCCGGGCCCGCGCTGATCGGCACGGCGCACGCCGTCGTCGACGTGCTGCACACCTTCAACGGCGCGCTCAACGATCCGCAGCTGCTCGCCGAGCAGGCCAGCTCGACGCCCCATCCGGTGGATCTCGGGGTGACGCTGCACCCCGACGACAACGACAAGGTGTCCCCGCTTGTGGGGCACCTGCCCGGCGTCGTGGTCACGCCCCAGCCCGAAATGCTGCCCACCGACCCGCATTTCGCCCCGGCGGTCATCTCCGCGGTGAAAAAGGCGGTGGTCGACCAGCTCGACGGCGAGGCGGGCTGGCGGGTGGTCAGCGTCAACCAGAACGGTGTCGAGGTCGAGGTGCTGCACGAGGTCGAGGGGTCACCGGCGCCGTCGGTGTCGATCACCCTGGACCGCACGGTGCAGAACGCCGCCCAGCGCGCGGTCGACAACAAGGGCGGCAAGGCGATGATCGTGGTGATCAAGCCGTCGACCGGAGAAATCCTCGCGATCGCGCAGAACGGCGGGGCCGACGCGGACGGATTGCCCGCCACCAACGGCCTGTTCCCACCGGGGTCGACGTTCAAGATGATCACCGCCGGCGCGGCCGTCGACCGCGACATGGCCACGCCCAACTCGATGCTGGGCTGCCCGGGCCACCTCGACATCGGGCATCGCACCGTGCCCAACTACGGCGGCTTCGATCTCGGCGTGGTGTCGCTGTCACGCGCGTTCGCCAGCTCGTGCAACACCACGTTCGCGGAGTTGAGCAGCCGGATGCCGCCCCGCGGCCTGACCCAGACGGCGGCGCAATACGGGATCGGCCTGGACTACACGGTGGACGGCGTCACCACCGTGACGGGGTCGGTGCCGCCGACGGTGGACCTGGCCGAGCGCACTGAGGACGGCTTCGGCCAGGGCAAGGTGCTGGCCAGCCCGTTCGGCATGGCGCTGGTGGCGGCCACGGTCGCCGCCGGCAAGACGCCGGTGCCGCAACTGATCGTGGGCCGGCAGACCGCGGTCCAGGGGGACACCACCCCGATCAGCCCGAAGATGATCGACGCGCTACGGCCGATGATGCGGCTGGTGGTGACCAACGGGACCGCCAAGGAGATCGCCGGCTGCGGCGAGATCTACGGAAAGACCGGTGAGGCCGAGTTCCCGGGCGGATCGCACTCCTGGTTCGCCGGCTACCGCGGCGACCTGGCGTTCGCCTCGCTGATCGTGGGGGGCGGCAGCTCCGAGTGGGCGGTCCGGATGACCAAGTTCATGTTCGAGGCGCTGCCGCCGAACTTCCTTGCCTAGCGCCGTTCGCAAGCGCGGCGCCCGCGCCGGGCGCAGCGGGGCGGCGCCATCCTGCAAGCGCCGCTGGCCCGCATCGGCGGTAAATTGCGAACATGACCGATACCGGCGGCGACATGGTGGCCCTGCGGGTCTCCGACGCCGACCGCAACGGCACGATGCGGCGACTGCACAACGCCGTCGCGCTCGGGCTGATCGATATCGACGAGTTCGAGCAGCGTTCGTCGCAGGTGTCCTACGCGCGCACGCGCGGCGAGCTCGACCATCTGGTCGGCGACCTGCCGGGGCCGGGCGCGATCGTCACCTCCGCGGCCGACCGGGTGGAGCTGCGGGGCTGGGCGGGTTCGCTCAAGCGCCACGGCGAATGGCAGGTGCCCACCCGCCTGGCGCTGGTCCGCCGGCTGGGCTCGGTGGAACTCGACCTCACCAAGGCCCGGTTCGCCGGCCCGGTGGTGGTCATCGAACTCGACATGAGGTTCGGCTCGGTGGAGATTCGATTGCCCGACGGCGCCAGCGCCTCGATCGACGACGTCGAGGTCTATGTGGGCAGCGCCAGCGACCGCCGCAAAGACCCGCCCGGTGAGGGCAGGCCGCACGTCGTGTTGACCGGGCGGGTGGTGTGCGGCTCGGTGATCATCCGGGGGCCGCGCCGCTCGCTGCTGCGCCGCCAGCGGCCCTAGCCGAGCCTGAAAAGTTGCGGCGGAAAAGCGAGTAGCGGCCCGCGGGATTACCGCCTGGGCGAACCCGACGCCCGGTGCGCATCGTTAAGCTGGTCGCATGCCTGCTCGCACCGCGCTTTCCCCCGGAGAGTTGTCCCCGACTCTGCCGGTGCCCGGCAGTATCGCGCGCCCGGAATACGTCGGCAAGCCCACGGCCCAGGAGGGCAGCGAACCGTGGGTGCAGACGCCCGAGGTGATCGAGAAGATGCGCGTCGCCGGACGGATCGCGGCCGGCGCGCTGGTGGAGGCGGGCAAGGCCGTCGCCCCGGGGGTCACCACCGACGAGCTGGACCGCATCGCCCACGAGTACATGGTCGACCACGGCGCCTACCCGTCCACACTGGGCTACAAGGGCTATCCGAAGTCGTGCTGCACGTCGCTCAACGAGGTCATCTGCCACGGGATCCCCGACTCGACGGTGATCGAGGACGGCGACATCGTCAACATCGACGTCACGGCCTACATCAACGGCGTGCACGGCGACACCAACGCGACCTTCCTGGCCGGCGACGTGTCCGAGGAGCACCGGCTGCTGGTGGAACGAACCCGCGAGGCGACGATGCGGGCCATCAACGCCGTCAAACCCGGGCGGGCGCTGTCGGTCGTGGGACGCGTCATCGAATCGTACGCAAACCGGTTCGGGTACAACGTCGTTCGTGACTTCACCGGTCACGGCATCGGCACCACGTTCCACAACGGCCTGGTCGTCTTGCACTACGAGCAGCCGTCGGTGTCCACCATCATGCAACCGGGGATGACGTTCACCATCGAACCGATGATCAACCTCGGCGGCCTGGACTACGAGATCTGGGACGACGGCTGGACGGTGGTCACCCGCGATCGCAAGTGGACCGCGCAGTTCGAGCACACCCTGCTGGTCACCGACACCGGCGTCGAAATCCTCACCTTGCCATGACGTTTGCCGGATGACCGGAGCCCTGCTGGTCGCGGGCACCAGCTCCGACGCCGGGAAATCGGTGGTGGTGGCGGGGCTGTGCCGGTTGCTGGCCCGCGGTGGGGTCCGCGTCGCCCCATTCAAGGCGCAGAACATGTCCAACAACTCCGTGGTGACCGTCGAAGGCGGCGAGATCGGCCGCGCCCAGGCCATCCAGGCGCGCGCGGCGGGGCTGGAACCCAGCGTGCGATTCAACCCGATCCTGCTCAAGCCGGGCAGCGACCGCACCTCGCAGCTGGTGATCAAGGGTCGGGTCGCCGACACGGTCAGCGCGAAAAGCTATGTGCGACACCGGGATAAGCTGTCATCGATCGTTCTCGACGAATTGTCCTGTCTGCGTGACGAATTCGATGCGGTGATCTGCGAGGGGGCCGGTTCGCCGGCCGAAATCAACCTGCGCGCCACCGATCTGGCCAACATGGGGCTGGCCCGGGCGGCGGATCTGCCGGTGGTGCTGGTCGGCGACATCGACCGCGGCGGGCTGCTGGCGCACCTGTTCGGGACGGTCGCGGTGCTCGATCCCGACGACCAGGCCCTCATCGCGGGCTTCATCGTCAACAAGTTCCGCGGCGACCCCGCGCTGCTCGAGCCCGGGTTGCGCCAGCTGCGTGACATGACGGGCCGGCCCACCTACGGCGTGCTGCCCTACGCCGACGAGCTGTGGCTGGACGCCGAGGACTCGCTGTCGGTGGTGGCGCACCGCGTCATCGGCACGCCCACACCGCCGTGCGGGGACGAGTGGCTGCGGGTGGCCGCGGTCCGGCTGCCCCGGATCTCCAACTCCACCGACGTCGAGGCGCTGGCCTGCGAACCGGGTGTGCTGGTGCGCTGGGTCACCGACCCCGCCGACGTCACCGACGCCGACCTGATCGTCATCCCCGGCAGCAAGGCCACCGTCGCCGACCTGGCGTGGCTGCGCGGTCACGGCCTGGCCGACGCGATCACCGCGCACGCCCGCGCCGGCAAGCCGGTGCTGGGAATCTGCGGCGGCTTTCAGATGCTGTGCACTCGCCTAGACGATCCGGTGGAATCCGGGGCCGCGGGCGTGGCCGGGCTGGGGTTGCTCGACGCCGACATCGCCTTCGATCCCGACAAGACCCTGCGCCGCTGGCAGCGGCCGCTCACCGGATACGAGATCCACCACGGCCGGGTCACCCGCTGCGCCGAGGCGAGCTGGTTCGACTGCGACGCCGATCCACACCCGCAGGGCGTGGTGCGCGGGGCGGTCTTCGGGACCCACTGGCATGGACTGCTCGACAACGACGCGTTCCGGCGCGCGTGGCTGCGCCGGGTCGCCGACGCGGCCGGGCGCGGCGGCTTCGTGGTGGGCGACACCGACGTCGCCGCCCGCCGCGATGCCCAACTCGATGTCGCCGCCGATTTGCTGGCAACCCATCTCGACATCGACGCCATTCTCAGCCTGCTTGATGGTCCGCCGCCGCGGCGACCGCAGCTGGCAAGTACCTTGCGGCCGTAGGGCATTCGCGCCGAACGCAGTGTGAACGCCGCCGTTGACGGCGCGGTCAGTAAACGGATCCGGGTATTAGATGCGCAAGAATCGTCGCGCACACATGCCGTTTGGTTGTAGCGTGCGGGGGTGTCCTCGATGATGACCACCCTGGACGGGTTCGGTGTCCCGGTGGTTGTGGCCGGCCCGGAGAACGGCGTCGTCGTTGTCATACTGGCCGACGAAGACCGCGCCCCGGCCGCGTACGACGCGGTCTGCGAGCGCCTGCACACCGCATCGCTTCGCACGGTCGTGGTGGGCTTCGACGCGCGGCTGACCCCCAAGTCGGTTATCGGCATCCTCGACGCGCTGGGGATCGGCTGGGCCGTGGTGATGGGTGATCGCGCCGGCGCTGAGCTCGCCTGGGAACTGACCGCCACCCGGCTGGGCCGCTTCGTCGGACTGGTGGTGATCGACCGCGGCCACCCGCGGGCCGCCAACTACGAGGGCGCCGTCACCGACGGGCACTGCCCGCCGGTCGAGATCGGCACCACCGTGTTGGTCAGCTCGCCGGCCGCCCGGGCGGTGGCCCAGGCCAGCCAGCGCTACGTGTACGCCGATTACCGGGTGGTGCACCTGGGGCGGCGCACGGTGCAGGAGTCGACGGCCCAACTGGCCGCCGAGATCATCTTGCGCACCAGCACCTGGTAGGGCCTGGTTGACTGACGGTCATGGCCAGTGACGAACCCGCCGTGACCGATGCCGAGGGCGGCGGGATGCTGTCGTTGACCGCGCTGCAGCGGCTGGTGGGCGCCGGCGCGGTGGACACCGTCATCGTGGCCTTCGCCGACATGCAGGGGCGGCTGGTCGGCAAGCGGGTCGACGCCCGGCTGTTCGTCGACGAGGTGGCCACGCACGGCGCCGAGTGCTGCGGATACCTGCTCGCCGTCGACGTCGACATGAACACCGTGACCGGCTACGCGATGTCGAGCTGGGACACCGGGTACGGCGACACGGTGATGCGCCCCGACCTGTCCACCCTGCGGCGCATCCCCTGGCTGCCCGGGACGGCGTTGGTGATCGCCGACGTGGGCTGGGCCGACGGCAGTCCGGTCACCGTGTCGCCGCGGGCGATCCTGCGCCGCCAGCTGGACCGGTTGGCCGAGCGCGGCCTGGCCGCCGACGTCGCCACCGAGCTGGAATTCATCGTCTTCGACGAGCCCTACCGCCAGGCGTGGGCCGCCGGCTACCGCGGGCTGACCCCGGCCAGCGACTACAACATCGACTACGCGATCGCGGCGTCGTCGCGCATGGAGCCGCTGCTGCGCGACATCCGGCAGGGGATGATCGGCGCCGGCCTGCGCTTCGAGGCCGTCAAGGGCGAATGCAACAGGGGGCAGCAGGAAATCGGATTCCGCTACGCCGACGCCCTGGTCACCTGCGACAACCACGTCATCTACAAGAACGGCGCCAAGGAGATCGCCGACCGGCACGGCAAGAGCCTGACGTTCATGGCGAAATACGATGAGCGGGAAGGAAACAGCTGTCACGTGCACCTCTCGCTGCATGACCCGCAGGGCGGTGCGGTGTTCGCCGACCCCAGCGGTCCGCACGGCATGTCCTCGACGTTCCGCAGCTTCCTGGCCGGCCTGCTGGCCAGCTTGGGTGAGCTCACAGTGTTCTACGCGCCGAACATCAACTCCTACAAGCGATTCGCCGACGGTAGCTTCGCGCCCACCGCGTTGGCGTGGGGGCTGGACAACCGCACCTGCGCGCTGCGGGTGGTCGGCCATGGGCGCAGCACCCGCGTCGAGTGCCGGGTTCCCGGCGGCGACGTCAACCCGTACCTGGCGGTGGCGGCGATCGTCGCCGGAGGGCTGTACGGTATCGAACGGGGCCTTGCGCTACCGGAGCCGTGCGCGGGGAACGCCTACCAGACGCCCGGGGTCGAGCGGTTGCCCGTCACCTTGGCCGACGCGGCCGCGGTGTTCGAGCGCTCGACGCTCGCGCGCGACGCGTTCGGCGACGACGTCGTCGCCCACTACCTGAACAACGCGCGGGTGGAGTTGGCGGCGTTCAACGCGGCGGTCACCGACTGGGAGAGGATGCGTGGGTTTGAACGGCTTTAGGTCCGACTGCGACCGGCGCCGCCCGGTTGTCGGCCTCACGACGTACCTGGAGCGAGTCCAGACCGGCATCTGGGACATCCCCGCCGGGTACCTGCCCGCCGACTACTTCGAGGGCGTCATCCTGGCCGGCGGGATCGCGGTCCTGCTGCCACCGCAGCCTGTGGACGCCGAGATCGTCGAATCGGTTCTCGACAGCCTGCACGCGCTGGTGATCACGGGCGGCTACGACGTGGACCCCGCCAGCTACGGCCAGCGACCGCACCCCAGCACCGACGAGCCCCGGACCGACCGCGACGCGTGGGAGTTCGCGCTGCTGCGCGGCGCGCTGCGGCGGGGCCTGCCGGTGCTCGGAATCTGCCGCGGCGCACAGATTCTCAACGTCGCGCTGGGCGGCACGCTGCACCAGCACCTGCCCGACGTGCTCGGGCACAGCGGACATCGGGCGGGCAACGGGGTGTTCACCAGGCTGCCGGTGCGCACCGTGGCGGGCACCCGGCTGGCCGCGCTGATCGGGGAGGCCACCGACGCGCCGAGCTATCACCACCAGGCCATCGACGAGGTGGGGGACGGTCTGGTGGTCAGCGCGCGGGATGGCGACGGCGTGGTCGAGGCGCTGGAGCTGCCGGGGGACCGGTTTGTGCTTGCCGTGCAATGGCATCCGGAACAGTCGCTGGACGATGTGCGGCTGTTCACCGCGATCGTGGACGCGGCCCGGTCCTACGCGGGACGCGTGAGCTGAGGTGAGTACCGCGCAACTGATCAACCCGGCGACCGAGGAGGTGTTGCGGTCGGTCGAGCACGCCGACGTCGCGGCGGTCGACGACGCGGTGGCCCGGGCGCGGGCCGCCCAGCGCAGGTGGGCGCGGTTGGCCCCGGCCGAACGGGCCGACGGCCTGCGGGCCTTCGCCGCCGCCGTCGACGCCCATCTCGACGAGCTGGCCGCCCTCGAGGTCGCCAACTCGGGGCATCCCATCGCGTCGGCCGAGTGGGAAGCCGGTCATGTCCGCGACGTGTTGAGCTTCTACGCCGCCAGCCCGGAACGCTTGTCCGGCAAGCAGATTCCCGTGGCCGGCGGTCTGGATGTGACGTTCAACGAGCCCATGGGCGTGGTCGGTGTGATCACCCCGTGGAACTTCCCGATGCCCATCGCGTCGTGGGGTTTCGCACCGGCGCTGGCCGCGGGCAACGCCGTGCTGGTCAAACCCGCCGAGGTGACGCCGCTGACCACGATCCGGCTCGGTGAGCTGGCGGCCCAGGCCGGACTCGACGCGGACCTGCTGCAGGTGCTGCCGGGGCGGGGCGCGGTGGTGGGGCAGCGGTTCGTCACCCACGCGGGAGTCCGCAAGGTCGTGTTCACCGGCTCCACCGAGGTCGGCAAGACGGTGATGACCGGTGCGGCCGCCCAGGTCAAGCGGGTGACGCTCGAACTCGGCGGCAAGAGCGCCAACATCGTCTTCGCCGACTGCGACCTCGAGCGCGCCGCCGCGACCGCGCCAACCGGGGTGTTCGACAACGCGGGCCAGGACTGCTGCGCCCGCAGCCGGATCCTGGTGCAGAGCAGCGTCTATGACCGGTTCATGGAGCTGCTCGAGCCCGCCGTCACGCGCGTCGTCGTCGGCGACCCGGCGTCGCGGGACACCGAGATGGGGCCGCTGGTGTCGGCGGCGCACCGCGACAAGGTGGCGTCCTACGTGCCCGACGACGCCCCCGTCGCGTTTCGCGGCACCGCGCCGTCCGGCCGCGGATTCTGGTTCCCGCCGACGGTTCTGACGCCGAACCGCACCGACCGCTGCGTCACCGAGGAGATCTTCGGCCCGGTCGTCACGGTGCTGCCCTTCGACGACGAACACGACGCCATCACGCTGGCCAACGACACCAGCTACGGGTTGTCCGGCTCGATCTGGACCGACGACCTGTCCCGCGCGCTGCGCGTCTCCCGGGCGGTGGAAGCCGGTAACCTGTCGGTGAATTCGCACTCGTCGGTGCGCTACAACACCCCGTTCGGCGGGTTCAAGCAGTCGGGGCTCGGCCGTGAGCTGGGCCCGGATGCGCCGCTGCATTTCACCGAGACCAAGAACGTGTTCATCGCGATCGGAGAGGAGTAGGTGGTGGCGGTCGATCTCACCCAACGACTGGCGGGACGGGTGGCCGTCGTCACCGGCGCCGGTGGCGGCATCGGGCTGGCCGCGGCGCGGCGGATGCGGGCCGAGGGCGCCACGATCGTGGTGGGCGACGTCGACGCCGACGCGGGTGGCGCGGCGGCCGAGGAGCTGTCCGGCTTGTTCGTGCCCACCGACGTCTCCGACGAGGGCGCGGTCGACGCGCTGTTCGATACCGCGGCGCGCGCGCACGGGCGCATCGACATCGCGTTCAACAACGCCGGCATCTCACCGCCCGACGACGACCTGATCGAGAACACCGAGCTGCCGGCGTGGCAACGCGTCCAGGACGTCAACCTGAAGTCGGTGTACCTGTGCTGCCGGGCCGCGTTGCGCCACATGGTGCCCGCGCGCACGGGTTCGATCATCAACACGGCGTCGTTCGTCGCCGTCCTGGGGTCGGCGACGTCGCAGATCTCCTACACCGCGTCCAAGGGCGGGGTGCTGGCCATGTCGCGCGAGCTGGGCGTGCAGTTCGCCCGGCAGGGCATCCGCGTCAACGCCCTGTGCCCGGGGCCGGTCAACACCCCACTGCTGCAGGAGCTCTTCGCCAAAGACCCCGAGCGGGCCGCGCGCCGGCTGGTGCACGTCCCCGTCGGCCGCTTCGCCGATCCTGACGAAATCGCTTCAGCGGTGGCGTTTTTGGCCAGCGACGACGCGTCGTTCATCACCGCTTCGACGTTCATGGTCGACGGGGGCATCAGCGCCGCCTATGTCACCCCGCTCTAACCCGACTCATGGGCCGCATGCGGGCCGGGCGGCGCGCTGACCGCGACCAGGTGGATGGGTTCGCCCGCCAGCTCCTCGAGCGACCGCTCCAGCGCGGGTGCGGCGGCCGCCCAGGCGCGTGGCACCGACAGCACGCCGACCGGCGTCGCGCGACCCAGGCCCGCCTTCACGCCGTTGGTGGCGACCGGCTTCGGGAAGAGCGATTGCAGGGCCGCGGTCTTGTTCACCGAATTCAGGTGGGCGATTGCGAAATCCGACGGCGCGGTCATCGAGTTGAGCTTCGACAGCGGCGCGGTGATCGGTGCGAGGGACGCGTCGATCGTGTGCACGGGCGACGACGACAGCCGTGCCAACGCGACGGGGATCACCGACATCACCTGGCCGCCGGCCGATATGACGTCGGGGGCCGACTGCAAGGCCCAATTACGGGTGGCCACAGCGGGATTGCCGGGTGGTGCGGGGAAGGGGGCCATCGCCGCGGCGCCGGCCGCGGCCCGGGCGTAGGCGTACATGGCGCCCGTGTTCTGCGCCCACATCGCGTCGTACTCGGCATCGACATCGGCGATCGCCGTGCTGTGGTGGCCCAGACAATTCGTCGAGGCCAGCGACAAGCGTCGGGTGCGGTTGCCGGCGATCGCCGGTGGCGGGACCGTCGCCGTGAAGGCCGACTGGTGCGCATCCGCCGCCGCGGCGAGCTGGATGGCCGCGTGCTCGCTGCGGGCCGCGACGGTGTCGAGCCAGTCGGCGTAGGGCGCGGCGGCTTCGGCGAGCTCCGCCGCGGCCGGGCTCTCGCCGGTCGCCGCCAGCTTCGCGGTCACCGCCCGATAGTCGGCCGCCGCGGTAAACAGCCGCGCGGCCAACGCATCCCATGCCGCGGCGGCCTGCGTCATCGAGCCCGCCCCGGGACCGGAGTACATCAGCCCGGAGTTGACTTCCGGGGGTAGCGTCGCGAAATCCATTACAGCCTCCGCCCCGCTGTGGCGGTATGAGTTGTGCCCGAAAGCATGAGGGTGTTCCTTCACGAGATAGACGCCGGGGTTACAAGCCGGTGGGCCAGGCACGTTCGGCCCGGGCGTCACGCTCAGCTGCGGGCGACGCAGATCTGGGTCAAGATATCTCGGTCGGACGGAATGGCCGCCGGCGCCCGCGAGGGGGCGCCCGCGGGCGCAAACCCTATTGGGGTGAACGACAATGGCGCCGTCGTCAGCACCGACTGTGCCGACGTGCGGTTCCACGTCGGGGGCCGTTCCTTCGTCATCCACGCGCCGCCGAACGGCTTCTTGTTGGTCTTGTTCGCGGGCGCGCCGAATCGCGAGGCGGCCACGGCGGACTGGTTGAGGGCGGCGGGACGGCCATGGGTTAGGCCCGCGGACGCGCCGACGCCCGCGGACCACGCGGCGGGCTCCGGCAGTGCCGCCGCGGAGAAGGTGGACCGCAGCGCCGAACCCGTGATCAGGGCGGTGAACGCGGCCAGCGCCGCGGCAACCGCGATGGCCGACTGCCATCGCCGAGTTTCGCCAACGCCCCGGAAAGTCACAGTGCACCGAATGTACCGCGCGAAAATCGGCGAACGGTCGCAACGAGCTGTGAACTCGATCCGAGTCCGGTGTGTGTTTGCGCAGCTACGGCCGGAAAACGATGAGCGGTATCGCCATCTCCGCCGCGGTGGCCCCGCCGTGAAAGCCCACCAGCCGAGACGTTTCCGGGGGCTCATGCGCGCTCGCCAGCACCGCGGTGTCGCCGGAACAGACGACGACCACGTCGCCGAGGCGCTCCAGGTGTGGCGCGGCGACCGGCCCGAACATGCCGGTGGCCACCGCCTGCTCGCGGCTGTACACCGCGGCGCGGCCGTCCAACAGCTCGGCCCACGCGGCCTGCACGTCGCCGGCCGCACCCGGCGCGGTGTGCAGATACCGCACCCGGGGCTCGCCGGCCACCACCTCGATTCCCTCGGCCAGCCCGGGGGCGGTGTCGAGGTCGATGCGCGCCTCGGCCGGGACGTTGATGCCGCCATGGTCGGCGGTCACCAGCATCGCCGCGTTCGCCGGCAGCGCCTCGAGCAGGCGCGTCAGCAGCGTGTCGACATTCGTCGCCGCGGCGTGCCACTGCTCCGAGCCGACGCCGAAGACGTGGGCGGCGGTGTCGAGCTCGGCGGTGTAGCCGTAGACCAGGCCGGGTGCCGCGCGCAGCACGTCGGCCACCAGCCCCGGGTAGTCGTCGGTCGGTTCCGCCGGGTGGAGCTCGGCGCCCCGGTAGGCGGCCTCGGTCAGGCCGCTGCCCACGAACAGCGCCGGCAGCACGGCGCGGGCGCTCACGCCCGCATTCTTGAGCCGTTCGAACCAGGTCGGCACGGGCTGCCAGATGGCGGGGGCCGGGTCGTCACGCCACCGGACGTGGTGCAGCACCCGATCGGTGCCCGGCACCCTGAGCGTGAAGCCCAGGATCCCGTGCTCGCCCGGCAGCGCGCCGGTGCCCAGCGACACCAGGCTGGTGGGCGTGGTCGACGGGAAGGTGCAGTCCAGCTGGGTCAGCCGTCCGGTGCCACCGGCCAGCACGGACGCCAGCAGTGGGGCGCTGCCGGCCAGCTGCGGCAGCAGGTGCCAGCCCAGACCATCCACCAGCACGACGAGCACCCGGTCGGTCCGGTCCGCGTCCACCCAGTCCGCCACCGCCAGGGCGTCCGGCTGGTTCGGGCCGTCCGGGACCCCGAGCAGTCCGGCGGCGGCGGGCAGCACGTCGCAAAGAGAACCGGGCACGCAGGCCAGTCTGGTGGCGAAGTCAGACGCGCGCCAGTCGGTGGCCGGTCACCAGCAGCTGCCGCGCCGTGCTGTCGGTCAGCGCGCACAGCTGCGCCGGCGAGAGCCGGCCGCACAACCGGCCCCAGTGCATCGCCACCACGTCGCCGGCGGCCACGTCGGGCACCGCGCTGTACCCGTCGACCCACACGTCGAGCACGCGCGCCGACGGTTGCGACAGCGCCAGCGCCCGACCGTCCCAGGTCAGGTTTCGGCACACCACCTCGACGCGGTCCGCGGCGCGGGAAACCACTGTGCCGGAAGTGATTCGGCAGTTGTCCAGCACGCTCAGCGGTTGTTCGTCGATACCTCGCCCCAAAAAGCGCGTCCACGGATACACCCCGAACACGTGGAAACAGTGGTTGCCGGCGGCCTCACACGCCAGATCCGCGGTGAGGTGCGACCAGTAGTGGCCCGCCTGCGGGCCGATGATCGCGAGCAGCGCGTCGAAGAATTCCTGGGGGTCCAGCTCGGCGGCGACCCCGCCGCCGAGCCAATACGATTCGACCAGACGGTAATCCAGCGGATCGGCGATGCCGGTCAGCTCCGAGAGCACCCGCAGATACGGCCAGGCCCCGGAGAACCTGGTCGCCGCCCTGCGCACCTCGGCGACCGACCCGTCGCGCAGGGTCGCTCCCAGCGGCGGGCCGCAATAGCCGAGCGCGTTGGGGGCATAGGCGTAGCGGGCGAACATCTCTGCGCCCTCGGCAGAGGTCAAGTGCGCCCCACCAGCTTGACCGCGTCGCGGTGCATGCGCCCGAAGTTGTAGTAGGCCGCGCACGCCCCTTCGGGCGAGACCATGCACGTCCCGATCGGGGTCTCGGGGGTGCAGGCGGTGCCGAAAACCTTGCATTCCCAAGGCTTGAGCACACCCTTGAGCACCTCGCCGCACTGGCACGCCTTCGGGTCGGCGACCCGCACGCCGGGCATCGCGAACCGCAGCTCGGCGTCGAATTCGGCGAAATCGTCGTGCAGTCGCAGGGCGCTTTGCGAGATGAAGCCCAGCCCGCGCCATTCGAAGTGCGGCCGCAGCGTGAACACCTTGCCCATCAACGCGAGCGCCGCGGGGTTGCCGCGCTCGGGTACCACGCGCTTGTACTGGTTTTCCACTTCGCAGCGACCCTCGCGGATCTGGCGCAGCAGCATGGCGACCGAGGCCAGGATGTCCAGCGGCTCGAAACCGGCCACCACCAACGGCTTTCGGTACACCTCGGGCACGAACCGGTAGGGCCGGTTGCCGACCACGGTGGAGACGTGCCCGGGGCCGATGAAGCCGGACAGCCGCAGGTCCGGCGACTCCAGGATGGCCCTGATCGGGGGCACGATCGTGACGTGGTTGCAGAACACGGAAAAGTTCGGCAGGCCCAGCTCGCGGGCCCGCACCAGCGTCACCGCGGTCGAGGGTGCGGTGGTCTCGAAACCGATGGCGAAGAACACCACCTGCTTGCCGGGGTTGTCGACAGCGATCTTGCACGCGTCCAGCGGCGAGTAGACGAACCGCACGTCGGCCCCGCGGGCCTTGGCGTCCAGCAGGCTGCCGTGCGAGCCGGGCACCCGCATCATGTCGCCGAAACAAGTGAAGATCACGTCGGGCTGGCCGGCCAGCCACATCGCGTCGTCGATGCGCCCCATCGGGATCACGCAGACGGGACAGCCCGGGCCGTGCACCAGTTCGACGTTGTCGGGCAGCAGGTGTTCGATGCCGTGCCGGTAGATGGTGTGGGTGTGACCGCCGCACACCTCCATGAACTTGAACTCCTCGCCGTCGGTCCCGGCCAGGTGCTCGATGGCCACCAGCAGCTTGCGCGCCGCGGCCGGGTCGCGGAATTCGTCAACGAATTTCATTGCCGCTCCTCGTCAAACGATGGCCGACGAATCGAAGGCCTGCATTTCGGTCGTGTAGGTGTCGCCGAGCTTCTTGATCGCGGCCAGGGTCAGCAGCGCCTCGGTCTCGTCGATCTTGGCCATCGCGAACCCGACGTGCACCAGCACCCAGTCATCCGGTGCGGGCGGGTCGTTTTCCAACAGCCGGACGCTGATGGTCCGCTGCACACCGCTGACGTCCACCTTCGCCAAGCAATTGGCTGGGTCGGTGATCTCGACGATCCGGCCCGGAATCCCTAGGCACATGTTGGTGTATCTCCTCATCTATCAACAGATCCGGGGCAGCGGGTCGCCGACCAGCATGTCGACGATCCGGGTGCCGCCGAATCCCGTACGCAGCACCACGCTTTCGGCGGGCTCGGCGACGATTTCGCCCACCACGGCCGCATCGGCGCCCAACGGATGCGAGCGCAACGCGTCCAGTCCGGCCTGGGCCTCCTGCGGTGCGACGACGGCGACGAACTTGCCCTCGTTGGCGACATAGAGCGGATCGATGCCGAGCAACTCACAGGCGCCGGTGACCATGGGCGCCACCGGGAGTCGCTCCTCGTCGAGCAACACCCCGAGTCCGCAGGCCTGGGCCAGCTCGTTGCACACGGTGCCGACGCCGCCGCGCGTCGCGTCACGCATCCATCGGGTGGACGGGGCGGCCGCCATCAACAGCTCCACCAACGGGCTCAGGCACGCGGTGTCGGAGGCGATGTCGGCCTCGATGGCCAGATCGCCCCTGGCCAGCATCACCGCCATGCCGTGGTCGCCCATCGACCCCGACAACAGCACCTTGTCTCCGGCGCGCACCGACTGCGCCGACAGCGCGCGGCCCGCGGGGATGACGCCGATTCCGGCGGTGCTGATGAACAATCCGTCGGCAGCGCCCCGGGGCACCACCTTCGTGTCGCCGGTGACCACCTGCACACCGGCGGCCGCGGCCGCCGCGGCCATGTCGGCGACGATCTCCTTCAATTCGGCGATCCCGAAGCCCTCTTCGAGCACGAACGCCGCCGAGATCCAGGACGGCACGGCACCGGCCACCGCCAAGTCGTTACAGGTGCCGTGGATGGCGAGGGCGCCGAGGGACCCGCCGGGAAACCGGCGGGGTTGCACCACAAACGAATCCGTCGACATCGCCACCCGCTCGCCGCCGGGCAACGCCAGGACGGCGCCGTCACCGAGCGACTCGAGCAGCGGATTGCGGAACGCCTCCAAGAACACGGCGTCCACCAGAGCCGCCGATGCCTTGCCGCCCGCGCCGTGTGCCAGGGTCACGTGATCGTCGAGCAGTCGGGGCCGGCGCCGGCGGAACGACTCGATCCGCTCGATCACGTCGCCTTCGCCGAACCGCGGCCCCGAGGACAGGTAGTCGCTGGCCTGTTTGTTCGTCATGCGGCCCCCAAACCTTGGTCGCCGCCCAGGCTTTCGTGGACGGCCAGCCACAACTGGTAGCCGACCAGCGCCTGCGATTCCTGAATCCGGTGCACGCTCTGCGAGCGAACGACGATGCAGGCGTCCACGTTCGGGTTGTTCACGAAGGCGCCGCCGTCGTAGCCGGCGAAGCCGATGGTGTAGAGCCTGCGCTTGTGCGCCTCGGCCAGCGCGGTGAGCAGGTTGGGTGAGTTGCCGCTGGTCGACATCGCGATCGCGATGTCGCCGTCGCGCGCGCGGGCGATCAGCTGCCGGGCGAACACCAGCTCGAACCCGACGTCGTTGCCCAGTGCGGTCAGGATCGCCTGATCGGCGGTCAGCGACCACGCCGGCAGCGGCTTGCCCAGCGGCGGCCGGGCGAACAATCTCGCCAGCGTGGTGCAGTCGGTGCAGCTGCCGCCGTTGCCGAAGGTGAACATCCTTCCGCCAGCGGCGAATCGGCGGGCCAACTCGGCGGCGGCCGCCGCCAGCAGGTCGGCGTTGGCCTCGAGGGTGGAACGCCGCAGCGCCAGGCTTTCGGCCGCTTTGGCGTGGGCGGACGCGGCCAGGTCGGCGAGCAGGGCGCAGGGATCGTCTTCCTCGGCGTCGATGAACGGGTACAGGAAGTTGGTGGGTTCGTCGGCGGGACTCATGAAACACCTTCCTGCTCTTCGTCACAGACGGGGACCGATGGCGCTGCTCCTCCGATCCCGGCTGCGCCGGCATCTTCGTCACAGACGCGGCTGATCGCCATGCCGGCGTGCACCAGCACCAGCTCGCCGGGCGCGACCGGGTCGACGAGTGTGGTGATCACGTCCTCGATTCCCCGCGCCGTGCGCACCCGCGCCTGGTCACCGACCGCAGCGCTCACCACCTCACCCAGGCGGCCTTCGTCGCTACACGTCACGCACGCCTCGTCGTCCTCGCACCGCGTGGGTTTGAGCAACCCGGAATGCTCGAAACATACGTGGGTCAGCTCCCACAGCAGGTGGTAGAACAGCACGAAGCCGCCGGTGGCGGGCACGCGTGGGTCGGGATCGTCAAGCCAGAGCACGTGATCGGCCATCGCGGCCGCGGGCGGGTCGCCGCTGCCGATCCAGATCGTGGTGGCCCCCCAGGCCGGGCCGCGGCGCATCACCGACCGCACTTGCGCGTTGTCCGCACCCGCGATCGCGACCACGATGTCGCCGGGCCGCACCGAGACCCGTACCAGATCCACCAGATCCGGGCCGGTCAGCGCGACCGCCGGCAGCGCCCGCTTACCCATGATCACCGGATGCACGAATTCGACCGCGATGTGCAGCGCATGGGGTTCCCACGACGGGGCGATGGACCACATGGTGGCGCCGGCGGCGAATCGCTTGGCCAGCGTCAGTGCGGTGGCGGCGAGGTCTTCGGCCAGTTCGGCACTCAGGCCGCGATCGATCGCTGTGGTGATCATCGCGTCGATTCCTCCTCTTGCGCGATCAGCGCCGACACCGCGGCCTGGCCCAGGGCCAGCCCGCCGTCGTTCGGCGGCACGACGTGGTGGGTGAGCACTTCAAACCCCTTGTGCTGCAGCCGGGTACGGCATGACCGCAGCAGCAGCACGTTCTGGAAGACCCCGCCGGTGAGACCCACCAGCGCGGTGCCGCCCGGCACCCGGCCGACCACCTCGGCGACGGCGTCGGCGACGGCATGGTGAAACGCCGCCGCCAGCGCCGCCGGCGGTGTCCCGGCGTACAGCGCGGCGACCATGGCCTGCACCATCGGGGCGGGGTCGATCACCCGGTCGGGGCGCACCGCCAGCGGCAGGGAGGGTTGCGGGCGTGCCACACCGGCCGACTGCGCCAGCGCCTCGAGTTCGATCGCGGCTTGCCCTTCATAGTCGATGCGCTGCCGCACGCCGAGCAGGGAGGCGACGGCGTCGAACAGCCGGCCCATGCTCGAACATGGCACACAACCCGTCCCGGTCTCCAATTGCGAACGGATGAGGCGCAGTTCGTCGGCGCTCGCCGCGGCCACCGGCGCCAGGTCGGGCGTCCAGTCGATGTCGGCCATCCACAGTTGCGACAGCGCCATCCGCCATGGGTTGCGCACCGCGGCGTCGCCGCCGGGCAGCGGCACCGCTAACAGGTGCCCGGCCCGCACGAAACAGTGGCTTCGCGTTCCGAGGGCCAGAATCTCTCCGCCCCAGATCGTGTCGTCGCTGCCGTAGCCGGTGCCGTCGAAGGAGACCCCGATGATGGGTTCGCCGAGGCGCCCGTGTTCGGCCAGCAGTGAGACCACGTGGGCGTGGTGGTGCTGCACCAGGTCCAGCGGGCGCTCGCCCGCGTGGCGCTCGGCCCAGGCGCGGGTGTGGTAGCCGGGATGCAGGTCGGCGGCCAATCGCGCCGGCCGGCCGCGGATTTCGCTGAGTTGGGTCACCGCGCGCTCGAAAGCGCGCAGTGTCGCCCAGGTGGCCATGTCGCCGAGGTGGCCGGACAGGTACGCCCGACCCCCGTCGGTGAGGCAGCAGGTGTTCTTCAGTTCGCCGCCCACGGCCAGCACGGCGGGCCCCTCGAGGCGCAGGTCGATCGGCAGCGGCGCATAGCCCCGGGACCGGCGGATGGGCAGCTCGTGGGGTCCCGTCTCGTCGTGGACGACGCGCACCACCGAGTCGTCGCACGGCACATGGATGGGCCGGTCGTGGTCGAGGACCGCGTCGCACAAGGCGGGAAGCCGTTGCGCCGCATCGTCATCGGTGAAGCAGATGGGTTCATCGGAGCGGTTGGCGCTGGTCAGCACCAGGGCCTCGGGCGCCGGTCCGGCGTTGCCCGGCGCCGCCGACAGCAGCAGGTGATGGATGGGGGAGTAGGGCAGCATCAGCCCCAGCAGCGGGCTGCCGGGCGCGACACCCTCGGCGACCGCCGCGAGCGGCCGCCGCCGCAGCAGCACGATCGGGCGGGCCGGGCCGGACAGCACCGCGGCCTCGGTGTCGTCGACGTGGGCGTAGCGGCGGGCCACCTCGAGATTGCGGACCAGCATGGCAAAGGGCTTGGCGACGCGGGCTTTTCGGGTCCGCAACACGGCGACGGCCGTGGCGTCGTCGACGGCGCAGGCCAGGTGGTAGCCGCCGATGCCCTTGATGGCCACCACCGCGCCGGAGGCCAGCGCGAGCTGGGCGGCGCTCAGTGCCGCATCCGAGCCGCTCACCCGCCCGGCCGGCGAGGTGAACCACAGCGTCGGCCCGCAGTCCGGGCAGGCGACCGGCTGCGCGTGGAACCGGCGATCCGCCGGATCGTGGTATTCGGCGGCGCAGCGCGCACACATCGCGAACGCCGACATGGTGGTGGCGGGCCGGTCGTACGGCAGTCCCCGGATGATGGTGAACCGCGGACCGCAGTTGGTACAGGTCACGAACGGGTGCCGGTAACGCCGGTCGTGCGGGTCGAACAGTTCGGCGAGGCAGTCGTCGCACACCGCGATGTCGGGCGGGATCGGGGTGGTGGCGCCGGGCGCCAATTGGCTTGACACGATCCGGAATTCGGTCGGGCAGGCGGGGTCGGCCGCGACGTCCGCGACGCGGACCCCGGTGATCCGCGCCAGGGGTGGCGCCTGCGCGCGGAGCCGGCGCCCGAACTCCGCGACCCGGGCGGGCCGCCCCTGCACCTCGAGAAAGACCGCACCCGAGTCGTTGCCGACGAACCCGGCCAGGCCCAGTTCGGTCGCGATCCGATGCACGAACGGGCGAAAGCCCACCCCTTGAACCACGCCGGTCACCGTGACGCGCTGGCGCACCTGGGTCTCGGCGGGCCGCAACAGCAGGGGGGCTTGCGCCATGTCGGTCATCTCCACGGCCCTTCGGGATCGCCGTGACCGCGGCCCATCAGCTCCAGCCCGGCCATGGCCTGGTCGGCGCCGGCCCGATCGGTCTTCTCGACGACGAAGCCCATGTGGATGATCACCCAGTCACCGGGAGCGAACGTCTCGTCCGGCAGCATGCCGACGTTGACCTTGCGCTGTTCGCCGGCGACGTCGACCAGTGCGAGCTGCCCCTCGAAACCGTCCAGCATCCCGACGACCTGGCCCGGTATCCCCAAACACATGGCTCAGCACCACTTTTCGGCCGACAAGGACGGCTGCAACGCGGCGACGATCTCCTCGACCGCCCTTGCCGCCCGGGGGACGGCCTGGGCGACCGGTTCGGTCAGGCCGATGCCCTCCTGGACGCTGCCTGCCTCGCACCCGACGACCACCGTGTAGGGCGGGCGCCCGCCGAGTGCCCGCAGGCTGGCGAAGACGGCGGCCGGGTCCATGCTGTGACCGTCCAGGCCGCTGGTCTGCGACGGCTGGTCGTGGTCGGCCTGGAAGACGTGCAATGTGCCGGGATGGCCCTGGCTGGGGACGGCATCGACGAGCACCAGCGTGTCCCACTCCTCGAGCAGGTCATAGGCCAGGTGCATGCCACGGATGCCGTAGTCGATGACCTGAACCGTCGGATCGTCCTGGGGCAGCGCGGCGTTGCGGACCACTTCGGAGCCGAAGCCGTCGTCGCTGAGGAAGATGTTGCCGATCCCGGCTACCAGGATGCGCGCAGTCATGGTGGCTCCCGCGTCGGCTACATCCGCCTCAACTTCAGATAGCGGCGGGCATCCGGTACCGATATCGCGCCGAGCGCCAATGCGATCGTGACCACCAGCGCGACGAGGGCGATGAAGATCCAACCGAGGACTTCCATGGCGAACTCCTTTCAGGGGTTTGTACTGTGCTGCGATTGCAGCGGTTCGACTTCGTCCGGGGAGAAGTACAGGTAACGGCCGTACCAGTCGTGCAGGTCGGCGGCCGGGTCCTCGTCGACGACGACGCCGACGTGCTTGTTGCCCTCGACGTCGGAGTGCACCGAGGTGACGCGGGCGGTCTTGCCGGCGACGAAGATGTCCTGAGCGTCGGCGTTGCGCCGCGGCCGCAGCCGGACCCTGCTGCCCCGCGCCACCCGGATCCCGTTTACCAGCACCGCGTCGACCTCGGGACGGACGGCGTTGTCGGCCAACGGGTCCCACCAATCCACCCCGTCGGGAACCTCGGGCACCAGGGCGGCGCAGACATCGGGCGCGTGCGGGTCGCGCAGCACGCCGTGCAGCCGGGCCATGGCCTCGGGCGACATGGCGTCGCATTCGTCGATGATCCGCGCCGCCCGCGGGTCGGTGGCCCGGGCCTGTGCCTTCTCGTCGTCGGTCATGGTCATGACGCGCAGGGTGAGGATCTCGTCGATCTCGGTGCAGTCGTACAGCGCGGTGTCGCTTTGTTCGGCGACCTCGGGGTGGTCGTAGAGGATGATCGGCGAGATCAGCAGAATGTCGTCGGTGCCCGGCGGCCCGGCCAGCACGGGGAAGCAGCGATGCTGGGCGCACCGGGCCGCCGCATCGGTCGCGGCCTGCGGCGCCTCGAGCAGCGAGATGAACCGGCCGCCAACCACTTCGGCGATGAGGTGTGTTCCGATCATGGATCGCTCGATGGCGTCGGCCTTGTCGTGTGCGGGTGCACCGGTGTTGGTGATCCGTACCGATACTCGCCGCAGGTCGCCGTCGGGCTCGGCGGTGACGGTCAGTAAGCCCGCAATCTCGTGTCGTTCGCGGACCAGCCGGCCGCCGTCCACGGCTTCGAGGTCGGTTGCCGCGCGGACCGTCACCGGCAGCGACCAGGGTTGATCACCGAACGCGAGGGGTCCGAAGGAGATCTCGCACTCCACGGCTTCGTCCCAGGTCAGCCACGACGCGGTCGCGGTCCTCAGTTCGTCGACGTGTTCGAAATCGCCATCACCGGTGGCCCGTTCGGCCCGCCGGTGCTGCAACTGCAGGAAACGCAGCACCAGCGTCAGCGCCCGGGCGTCGTCGACCAGGAACTGCGCGGACAGGGTGTCGTCCTCGCCCAGACCGGCCTCGGCCGCACCGGTCGGCCCCACAACCCCGAACTGCCAACGTGATTGGTTCTTGCTCGACGTCCCGCGGTACGGGTAGAGCAGGTAGCCCTCGTAGAGCACCGCGTCGGCGACGGCACGGGCCCGATCCCAGCTCGAGGTCATCGCGTCACCTCGCGCTCGGTGGCATCCAGCAGTGAGGTGACCGCGTGGTCGAGGTCGAGCATCCCGCGCGCCGACTTGTAGCGGGCCAGTTCGCCGATGGTGCCGTGGCTCAGCCGGATCCATCCGCTGTTCGGATAGTGCTGTGCGATCAGGTCGCGCCAGACGGTGACGGGCATAGCGTAGTCGTCCTCGCAGTCCCAGGACACCTGCTGCACCGAGAACCCGCGCTCGGAGTTGACGAAAACCGTTCCGCTAAACAGAAACTGCAGCGGTACCGCGCCGTCGCGCAGCGCGTGCAGATATTTGGCGGCGGCCACCTCGAAGTCGTAGGTGCACTCCAGCGACAGCGTCGTGGTGGTGTGGCCGGTGAACCCCGGCACCATGGCGGTGCAGTGCTGCCACAGGAAGGTGCGCTGGGTGCTGGCCCAGCGCTCGCGGCCGCCGAACAGGTCCATCAGGCCGGCCGCTTCGTCATCGGTGTAGGAACGGCGCAGCGGCTCGATGCGGACCTGGCAGCGCAGGGCGATGGCGTGCACCGGGTCATCGCCGTCGGCGGTGACGGCGACACGGGCGGTCAAAACCGGGCTGACCGTATAGGGTTCGGCCGCCACGTCCAGCACTTCAAAGCTGACGTTCATTGCGGTGTCTTTGCGGCGCGGGCGGCCAGGCGGTCGAAGAAACCGTCGATGAATTCGCGGGCCTGCTGGCCCCCGTCGAAGCCGCGCCACACCATGCGCAGCCGTCCGACGAATTCGTAGCAGGCGTCGATCGGCACCAAATACGTTTCCGGTTGTGGCAATTCGCCGTCCTGGGTGTTGTCGGCGACCCGGACCAGCAGCGCCTCCACGTCGTCGGCGAGCAGGTTCACCCGCGGGTCGGCGTCGCGGATGGTCTCCCAGACCTGCATGTCCAGCTCGGATTCGCATGCCCCGGCCGGTCCGGGGTAGAAGGCCACGGTGTGGCCCAGGGCGGAGTTGGTGAAGAAGAAGGCGACCCCGACCGGGATCTGCAGTGCCTCCCACACCAGGCGATCCAGCGCGAAATCGGGAAACGACAAATACCGGTCCGGCACCGCGCGGTACCGCAGGTCGGCCGCCGAGTCGGTGAAGAGCAGATAGCAGGCGCGGCAGACGCACATGAGTTGGCGGCCGGCCACGTTGACCACGTGCTGATGTTCGTCGGCGATCGGCTCCGCGCACATCTCGCAGCGCTCGCCCGCGGGCTCGGGGGCGAGCCGGTCGCTTCTGATGCGGGCCAGGACGTCGAACGGGCCGGTCATATGCGCCGCTCCTCAGCATCACGTCGTTCTGCATCGTCGTCGGCGGTCATGCCGGCGCCCCCAACGCGTCCGCCGGCAAGGCCACCGACAGAACGCCGTCTCGGGTCAGCAGCGGCGTCGGCTCCAGATGCCCGGCCGAACCACCGGTCGCGGCGGCTCCCGCACCGACTACGTCGAACTCCGTGCGGCAGCGCGCACACCGCAGCATTCGACCGTGCAGGCGCGAACCCGCCAGTGAGTCGTCACACACCGGGCAGTGATCCCGGTAGGCGACGGTCTGGTCCCCGACCCGGCACGCCAGCAGGGCCACCCCGTCGATGACGAATCCCGCGGCTTCGCCGGGGGATAGCTCGGCCAGCTCGGGGGCCCGGTGCCAGGCGGCGGGTCGGTGTCCATTCGAATGCACATGCGCCAGTAGCGATTCGGCGGGGATGACGTTCGCCGGGGCGGTCGTGTCCGCGGCGGTGACCACCTCGATCGAGGAGATCTCCGGTGCCGCCGCGCGCACCGCGTCCTGCACCGCCAGTTCCAGCGTCACCGCCGACGACGGGCAACTCTTGCAGCTGCCCGTGAACGCCAGCCGCACGGTGTCGCCGGCGACCTCGAGCAGGTCGACGTCTCCGCCATGCGAGCCCAGGTAGGGCCGCACCCGATCCAGGGCGTCGGCGACCCTGCGGCGCACGTCGTGCGGATGCAGCCCGTGCACCAGGAGCAGGCTGGCCACCAGGTCGTCGGTGGCCAGCCGCTCGGCCAGCCCCCCGTCGGGCCCGGGCTGGCCGGCCATCCGCATGATGCGCTCCAGCCCGGCGCCGTAGAGCCCGACGACTTCGCGGACCAGTTGTTGCGCGCGGTCATACGCGGCGGTCCCGCCCGCCGCGCAGGAATCCAGCAGCGTCTGGATCCGATCGCCCGCCGCGCGCCACTGCGTGTCGTTATCGGGGTTCGGGCGATCCGCCATGTCTTACTCCGTTAATGGTGTCGACCCGCTGCGCCCGGCTTCGCCGCGCTTGCGATCGTCACGGCTCGACGGGTGACTGGGTGGGCGTGTGCAGTCTGTCCAGGGACTTGCCCTTTCCCAGGTACATGTGCACACCACAGGGCAGGCACGGATCGAAGCTGCGCACCGTGCGCATGACGTCGATCCCCTTGAAGTTGTCGCGGCCGTTCTCCTCGAAGATCGGCTGCCCCTGCACCGCGTCCTCGTACGGACCCGGCGTGCCGAAGCTGTCGCGGGGGTTGGCATTCCACGGGGTGGGCGGGTACGGGTGATAGTTGGCGATCTTGCCGTCCCGGATCACCATGTGGTGGCTGAGCACGCCGCGCACCGCCTCGGTGAACCCGCATCCGATGGCCTCGTCGGGCACCTCGAATTTCTCCCACGTCTTGGTGCGCCCGGCCCGGATCTCCTCGAGCGCCTTCTCGGCGAAGTGCAGAGCGCAGGCCGCCGCGTAGGCCTGGAAGTACGTGCGCGCCCGGTCGCGTTCGAGCGTGTTGCTGCCGTACTTCGGGATCGTCCACTCCAATTCGACGGGCCCCTTCAGCGCCGTCTTGGGCAGGTTGATCTTGACGCTGTTGCCGGTCGCCTTGACGTAACCGATGTCGACCAGGCCGGCCAGCGCGGTCGACCACAGCCGGGCCAGCGGGCCGCCGCCGGTATCCAGCGCCAGGTGATCCTTGCCGTCGAACCAGCGGGGCGACATCACCCAGCTGTACTTGCCACCTTCGATGTCCCGCTTCTGCGGGTGCGGGTTGGTGTGCTGGTTCCACGGGTGGCGCCGGTCCACCGCGTTGCCCAGCGGATCGGTCTTGACGAACATCTCCTGGTCGGTCCAGTCGTCGTAATACGAACTGCCCAAAAGGATTCGGATGCCCAGGTTGATGTCCACCAGGGAGTGGGTGACAAGCTTGCCGTCGACCACCACGCCCGGGGTGACGAACATGGCGTTGCCCCAGCGCTCCATGTCCTTGTACTCGAAGTTGCACACTTCCGGGTCCTGGAAGGAGCCCCAGCAGCCCAGCAGGGTGCGGCGCAGCCCGACGTTCTCATAACCGGGCAGCGCCTCGTAGAAGAAGTCGAACAGGTCGTCGTGCATGGGCACGACCTTCTTCATGAACTCGACGTAGCGCATCAGGCGCGTCATGTAGTCGGTCATCAGCTGGACGGTCGCCACGGTGCCCACCCCGCCCGGGTAGAGCGTCGACGGGTGCACGTGGCGGCCTTCCATGAGGCAGAACATCTCTCGCGTCCAGCGGCTCACCACCAGGGCCTCGCGGTAGAACTCCCCGCTGAACGGGTTGAGCGAGCGCATGATGTCGGCGATCGTCTTGTAGCCGTGGGCGTCCGCGTGCGGGGCCGGCGTCTTCTCGGCCAGCGACAGCATGCTCGGGTTGGTCTCGGAGACCATCTTCTCGCAGAAGTCCACGCCGACCAGGTTCTCCTGAAAGATGTTGTGGTCGAACATGTATTCCGCGGCCTCACCGAGGTTGACGATCCACTCACCCAGGTGCGGCGGCTTGACGCCATAGGCCATGTTCTGGGTGTAGCACGAACAGGTGGCGTGGTTGTCACCGCAGATGCCGCAGATGCGGCTGGTGATGAAGTGGGCGTCGCGAGGATCCTTGCCCTTCATGAAGATCGAGTAGCCGCGGAAGATCGACGAGGTGCTGTGGCACTCGACGACCTCCTTGTTCTCGAAGTCGATCTTGGTGTAGATGCCCAGGCTGCCCACGATCCTGGTGATGGGATCCCAGGCCATGTCGACCAGTTGGCCAGGTTCCCGCTTGGCTGAGGTGGCTTCAGGGCTGATGGTTGTCATCGCGTTACTTCTTCCCGCTGTGGCTGTTTCCGCGTTGGCTGATGCGGCGACGGCTCTTCGGCTACGAATGTGATAAAGGAACGCACCGACCCGGTAGGTGACCTACCAGGTGCGGCGCGCTCCAGTGGTGAGTTGGTCGCCGTTGTGGCGCCACCGCGGCTCTTTGTCGACGGTGCGTTCCGTGATACCCCTCAAACTGCGAATCACGGCTCCGTACAACCCCGACGCGGTGCTCGAGATCTTGCCGCCCGGCGGCTCGTCCATGAACGGCATGAACTTGTCCGGGAATCCCGGCATCGTGCAGCCGATGCAGATCCCGCCGACATTGGGGCACCCCCCGACGCCGTTGATCCATCCGCGCTTGGGCACGTTGCACTTGACCACGGGCCCCCAACAACCAAGCTTCACAATGCATTTCGGCGACCCGTACTCGGTGGCGAAGTCACCCTGCTCGTAGTAGCCGGCCCGGTCACAGCCCTCGTGCACCGTCTTGCCGAACAGCCACTGCGGCCGCAGCGCGTCGTCGAGGGGGATCATCGGTGCCTGACCGGTCGCCATGTACAGCAGGTAGGTCAGCGTCTCCGACAGGTTGTCCGGGTGGATCGGGCAGCCCGGCACGCACACGATCGGAATGCCCGCCTTGCTCTTCCAGTCCCAGCCCAGGTAGTCCGGCACGCCCATCGCCCCCGTCGGGTTGCCGGCCATCGCGTGGATACCCCCGTAGGTGGCGCAGGTTCCCACCGCCACGATGGCGGTGGCCTTGGGCGCCAACCGGTCGAGCCACTCACTGGTGGTCATCGGCTGTCCGGTGGCCGGGTCGTTGCCGAAGCCGCACCAGTAGCCCTCGTCCTTGATCTTCTCGTTCGGGATGGAACCCTCGACCACGAGCACGAACGGTTCCAGCTCGCCGCGGTCGGCTTTGAAGAACCACTCCAGGAAGTCGTCCGCGCCTCCGTTGGGTCCGCATTCGAAGTCGATCAACGGCCAGTGCACGGCCACCTGGGGGAGTCCGGGCAACGCCCCCAAGGCGATCTCCTCGACGCTGGGCTGGGTGGCAGCAGTCAATGCCACCGAATCGCCATCACAACTGAGGCCCGCGTTGATCCAGAGAACATGGATCAATGTTTGTTCTGCCTTGACTGCTGCTTCCGTTGGCATGCTGCAGCTTTCCGGAGCCGGGCTGGGGGCTCCTGGCGCCGCCGGAGTCGACCGTCGGCCCACTTGCGCAGCGCTATTTTTTGGGTCTACTCCCGCTATCGTGCGTTGTCAACGGTTCCACATTACCGATTAGTAGGCACGTGTTGCACACCACCGAAAAGCCTTGTCGCGCTTGGCTGACCCGCCCCAACGGGTGAACCAAAGCGGGCCGATCGTCCTGCGAATGTTTCGCAGGAGTGCGGGCCGTTCAGGCCCCCTCGGTGGCGAAACGGCGCAGCCAGCCGAACCACGCGGCCATGCCATCGCCGGTGCGGGCACTGACGGGCAGAATCGTCGCTGTCGCATTGACTTTGCGAACGTGGGCGATGTAGGTGTCGACGTCCACGTCCAGGTGGGGCACCAGGTCGATCTTGTTCAGCAGCACCACGTCGACCGACCGGAACATCACCGGATACTTCAGCGGCTTGTCCTCGCCTTCGGTCACCGAATAGACCATGGCCTTGGCATGCTCGCCGACGTCGAATTCCGCCGGGCAGACCAGATTGCCGACGTTCTCGATGACCACCAGGTCCAGCGCGCCCAGATCGAGGCCGGGCAGTGCCCGGTTGACCATGGGCGCGTCGAGGTGGCACTCGCCGCCAAATCCGTTGCTGGTATTGAGCAGTGACACCTGGGCGCCGCGACCGCTGAGCTTGGCCGCGTCCAGGTCGGTGGCGATATCACCCTCGATCACCCCGATGGCCAGGTCGCCGGCGAGCTCGTCGAGCGTCGCCTGCAGGATGGTGGTCTTGCCCGAGCCCGGCGAGCTCATCAGGTTGAGGGTGCGTACCCCGTTGCTCTCGAACGCCGCCCGGTTGGCGTCGGCGAGCGCGTCGTTCTCGGCGAAGATCGCCTCCAGCACCTCGACGCGCTGGCCGCCGGTCCGATAGCGGCTGTGGTCGCCGCGATCGTGGTCGTGGGGAAGGTCATCGTGGGAGTGACTGTGCACGGTCCCGTCGTCGTGCCGATGAAATCTACCCATCGTCAACGCCTTTCACGATGCGGCCGTTCATGACACATCCAGTGAGGTCACCAAGAACTCGTTGCCGCGCAGCACCTCGACATCGGAGCTGTCGCAGCGCGGGCACCAGATCGACCATGGGGAGGTGATCTCGGATCGCCCGCCGCAGGCGCGGCACCGGACTTCGGCGCTGACGCATTCGAGTTCCAGTTCGGCGTCGGGCATGTCCTCGGCGTCGCGGACCAAGGTCCAGCAGAAGGACAGCGACTCGGGCACCACCTGGCGCAGCGCACCGACGCGGACCCGGACCACCTCGACGTGCCGGCCGTCGGCGTGCTGCCTGACCACACCGGCGATCGCTTCGCACAGCGACAGCTCATGCATCGCCGGTCACCGGCGATCCGAGCCGGGCGCAGGCCAACGAGCCCATGAGCACTGTTCTACACCCGAACGGCGCTTGGCGGTCAGGCTCTTGGTCGACTCACGAGGTCCACTTCTCTTCGATGCGCCCGTAGCGCCACACGAGGAGGGCCACCGCCCAGGTGGCGACGAACATGGCGACGACGGCGTAGCCGATCGCGTTGAGGTCCAGCCCGCCGATCCAGCTCCAGAACGCGCCCCGCCAACCGAACTGGTCGGCGAACAGGACCAGCAGTTCGACGCTGCCGATCAGCAGCGCCACGGCCACCGACAGCGCGGTGATCGTGATGTTGTAGTAGATCTTGCGCACCGGGTTGGAAAAGGCCCAGCCGTAGGCGAAATTCATGAACGAGCCGTCGATGGTGTCCAGCAGGCACATGCCCGCGGTGAACAGGACCGGCAGGCACATGACGGCGTACCAGGGCAGCCCGGCCGCGGCGCTGGTGCCGGCCAGCACCAGAAGCGCGATCTCGGTGGCGGTGTCGAAACCGAGCCCGAACAACAGCCCGACGGGATAACAGTGCCAGGACTTGGTGATCGACGCGGTGAAGCGGCCGAGCAACCGGTTCATCAGTCCACGGTTGCCCAGTTGCCGCTCCAGTTCGGCGGCGTCGGTGTCGGGATCGTATTCGCCCCGGCGCAGTCGGGTGGACACCCGCAGGATCCCGACCAGGACGACGAGGTTGAGCAGGGCGATGGCGTAGAGGAACAGTCCGGAGACGCTGGTGCCGATGAGGCCGGTGTAGTGGTGCAGCGCCGAGGAGTCGTCCTCGACCGGGCCGACGACCGTCTTCACCCCGCACGCCAGCAGCAGAGCCAGCCCGAACACCACGGTGGAGTGGCCCAGGGAGAAGAAGAAGCCCACCGCCAGCGGGCGCTGGCCGGAGTTCATCAGCTTGCGGGTGGTGTTGTCGATGGCGGCGATATGGTCGGCGTCGAACGCGTGCCGCATGCCCAGGGTGTAGGCCGTCAATCCGATGCCGACGCCAAATGCCTTGCCGCCCAAGCTGTATTGGGCGGGCGCCACCAGGAGGACCATGGTGAGCCAACCGAGCAGGTGCAGCGCGACGATCACCGCCAGCATCGCCGCCAGGCGCCACCACTCCGCCCGCGTCAGGGCGCCGAGAAGCCTGCTCGCCCGTGACGGCTGCCAGTCGATCTCGGTGCTCGCCACGGGGGTCCTTCCGGCGCGTCCTTGCGGTAGGGGACTGAGAACCACCGGCACGACTGTAAGTACCACGCGTCGCCAGATGCAAGTGAGTCGCAGGAATTCGCGAGGCCTCGATCGCGCCGGGGACTGGCGATTCCGCCGCGTCGGCGCGACACTGAACCCGTGGCGTCCACGCCGTCGGTACTGGATGCGTCGGTCACCGAGAGGATCGGCGATTTCCTGCGCGCCCGGGGGCTGCGGCGGATGGCCTCGCGGATCCAGGTCCTGGCGGTGCTGGAACCCGTCAACGGGCACCTGCCGGTCGCCGAGATCCACCGGCGGATGCGTGAGTGCCTGCCGCCGGGCACCCACGCGCCCGACGTGGCGACCGTCTACCGCACGGTGACCACTCTGGTGGAGCAGGGGGTGCTGCACGCGTTGGCGCTCGACGGCGGTGTGACGACCTACGGGCTGGCCACCGCGCCGCACCATCACGCGGTTTGTACCCACTGCGGCACCATCATCGAGGTGCCCGCCCGCCAGCTGAGTTCGGCCCTCGAGCAGGCGATGGAGGGCAGTTCCTTCGCGCTGTCGGACGCGGCGGGGCTGACGCTGCACGGCCTGTGCCCGCAGTGTCAGGACGACCAGGACGACCAGGCCGACCCGCGATCGCGCCGCCGCTGAGGTCAGCACAGACCCAGTAGCGCGTTCTCCACCACCTCGGGCAGCGCCGGGTGGATCCAGTACTGCCCGCGGGCCATCTCCGGTGCGGTGAGGCCGAAGCTCATCGCCTGGACCAGCGGCTGGATGATCGACGATGCCTGCGTGCCCATGATGTGCGCGCCCAGCAGCCGCCCGGTGCCGCGCTCGGCGATGAGCTTGACGATCCCGGTGGTGTCCTCCGACGCCCAGCCGTAGGCGACGTCGGCGTAGTCCTGAATCTTGGTCGAGATCTTGAAACCCTGTGCGATGGCTTCGTTTTCGGTCAACCCGACGTAGGCGATCTGCGGATCGGTGAACACCGCCGACGGCACGTAACGGTGGTCCGTGAGGGCCATCGCGTCGGTGTCGTCCCAGTCGCAGAGCAGGTTGTGCTGTACGACGCGCGCCTCGTGGTTGGCGACGTGCTTGAGCTGATACGGCGAGGACACGTCGCCGAGGGCGAAAACCCCGCGCGCCGTGGTGCGCTGGTAGCAGTCGACGGCCACCAAACCGTCCTCGACGGCGACGCCGGCCTGCTCGAGGTCGAGTTGGTCGGCGTTGGACACCCGCCCGGTCGCCACCAGCAGCGCGTCGGCGTGCACGGTGTGACCGTCGTCGAGTTCCACCGCGACGCCCGAGCCCCGGTTCTCGGCGCCCACGACGTTGCGGTGGGTGTGTAGCTCCCATTTGCTCGACGCGATGCGGGTGAAGCGTTTGCACACGACGTCGTCGCAATGCCGCAGCAAGGCGGAGCCGCGGACCACCAGGGTGACCCGCGAGCCGAGCGAGGAGAAGATGTGGGCGAATTCGGCTGCCACGAAACCGCCCCCGACGATCACCAGATGCTCTGGCAGCTCGGAGAGTCGCATGATCGTGTCGCTGGTGTGGTAGCGGGCGCCGCACTCGAGGATCGCCGGGGGGACCACGGCCCGTGCCCCGGCCGCGATCACCACCTGGTCGGCCGCGAATTCGTCGCCGGCATCGGTGCGCAACAGGTAGCGTCCGTCCGGCTGCACCGCACCGAATCGGGTGTGCTGCTTGTAGACGTCGATGTTGGGTGAGGCGCACCGGTAATCCTCACCGCTGACCCCGATCGGGTCGATGCGCCCGAAGACCCGCGAGACGATGTCGTCCCAGCGCACCCGGTCGATGCGTGCGTCGATGCCGAAGCGCGCCGCGTCCCGGATCGTCTGGGCGACCTCGGCGGCGTAGACGAACATCTTCGTCGGGATGCACCCGACGTTCAGGCAGGTGCCACCGAAGGTGCCCTCTTCGCAGATCGCCACCCGCTGGTCGGCGAATCGGTCATCGAGAATGCTGTTGCCCGAACCGGTTCCGATGATCGCGATGTCGTAAGTCTCCAAGCCGTCACCCCTTTCGCAACGATGCCGAGGCGTCGTTGTCGGTGCGCAGGTAGCCCTCGAGCCAGAGGTCCAGTTCCCGATAGGCGACTTCGCGCGGGCCCTGCAGGGACAAGAACACGTCGTGTTTGGCGTCGGGCACCGGGACGACGGTGGTGCGGTTGCCGACACAGCCGGCCCAGCGGGCGATCTGGGTGACGTCGAGGACCGCGTCGCCGCGCTGCATGGCCGCCGAATCGGTGCTCTCGCGCACGCTGTGATCCGAGCGCAGGATCAGGTTCGGCACGCCGACGTCCAGGCCGCGATGCAGCCGGGCCTGGCCGCGGCGGATGGCGTGCAGCCAGCCGAAGGTGATGGGGAAGCCGCCGACCGGTTTCCACTGCAGGTCGTAGTCGAATTCCCCGCCGTAGTCGCGGTGCAAGGTGGTGCCGTAACCACCCTCGCCCGGTGCCCGGGCCACCCCCTTGGATCGCACCCGGGACAGGCCCGCGATCAGCGCCACCGTCACGGAGTGCCGCAGAATGGGCGGCCCGGGCAGCTCCAAGAACGGGCTGTTGAGCACCAAGCCGCGAACGGCCCCGTGGGCGGCCGGGTTTCGCCGGCGCAGCCGGTCCAGCCACAGCGACGCGATCAGCCCGCCCGCGGAATGCGCGTACACCAGCACCCGGCCGTGTGCCGCGACCGCGGACAGCGCCCGATCGAGTTCGGTCTCGTAGTTGGTGAGGTCGGTGATGAAGTGCGGCGTCTGGTCGTCGCGCCGCGACCGCCCGCACTTGTGCAGGTCCAGTGCGTAGAACGTGAAGCCACGGGCGGCGAAATGATCGGCAAGTTCGGTGTGGAAGAAGTAGTCGGTGTAGCCGTGCACCGCGAGCACCGCCTGCCCCGTCTCGCCGCCGGACTGCCGGGGCTCGGGTCCGCGCCGGATCAGGGTCGCGACGATGTCGCCCTCGCCGGCCGGATCGGGGCCAAGGGCGAGGCTGCGCTGCCAGTAACCGGGAAGGACATCGGGCACCCAGTCGGTCGCGTCGCCGGTCGCCCTGCCAGTCACCCCGCCTTTCACCAAGCCAGCTTAGAGCTTTTGCTGGCGGCCGGGCGCCGCACGTCGTTCGCGGCCACTTTGCGTCGGGATAACCTGAGGATCGGCCCAGTCGAGGGAAGGACCAGCACGCCGGTGTCATCGCTAGCCACAACCACACGGACGGACGTCGTGTTGGTGGGCGCGGGCATCATGAGCGCGACGCTGGCGGCGTTGCTGCGCCGGCTGCAGCCGGACTGGTCGATGACCTTCGTCGAGCGTCTGGACGCCGTGGCCGCCGAGAGCAGCAGCCCCTGGAACAACGCCGGCACCGGGCATTCGGCGCTGTGCGAGCTGAACTACACACCGCAACGCGCCGACGGCTCGATCGACATCAGCAAAGCGGTGCGCATCAACGAGCAGTTCCAGGTGACCCGCCAGTTCTGGGCCTACGCCGTCGAGAACGGCATCCTGACCGATCGCGGATTCGTCACCGCCGTCCCGCACGCGAGCTTCGTGCGCGGGGCTGCGCGCGTCGACTATCTACGGCGACGGCAACGGGCGCTGGCGGCCAACCCACTGTTCGCCGGCATCGAATTGATCGAGGACGCGGCCGAGTTCGCCCGCCGGTTGCCTTTCATGGCCGCCGGGCGCGACTTCTCCGAACCGACGGCGCTCAACTGGGCCGCCCACGGCACCGACGTCGACTTCGGGGCCCTGACACGACAACTCGTCGGGTTTTGCGTGCGCGGCGGCGCGACCGCCCTGTTCGGTCACGAGGTCCGCAACCTGTCCCGCCAGTCCGACGGCACCTGGACGCTGCTGGTCCGCAACCGGCGCACCGGCGAAAAGCGCCGGCTGAACGCCAAATTCGTCTTCGTCGGGGCCGGCGGTGACGCACTGCCGCTGTTGCAGAAGTCCGGCATCGACGAGGTGAAGGGCTACGCGGGATTCCCGATCGGTGGCCGGTTCCTGCGCGCGGGCAACCCGGCGCTGACCGCCGCGCACCGCGCCAAGGTCTACGGCGCACCCGCTGCCGGCGCCCCGCCCCTGGGTGCGCTGCACCTGGACCTGCGCTATGTCAACGGCAAACCCTGGCTGGTGTTCGGCCCGTATGCCGGCTGGTCGCCGAAGTTCTTGAAACACGGCCACTTCACCGATCTGCCCCGCTCGGTGAAGCCGGACAACCTGGCCTCCCTGGTCGGTGTCGGCATCACGCAGCTGGCGCTGCTCAGGTATTTGCTCGGCCAGCTGCGGTTGTCGACGCCGGATCGGCTGCGCATGCTGCGCGAATTCGCGCCCCGCGCAACGGGTTCGGATTGGGAGCCGACGGTGGCCGGCCAGCGGGTACAGGTGATCCGGCGGGACAGGCGCAAGGGTGGGGTGCTCGATTTCGACACCACGGTGGTGGGCGCCGCCGACGGAAGCATCGCGGGTCTGCTCGGCGGTTCTCCCGGGGCGTCGACCGCGGTGCCGATCATGCTCGGGGTGCTGGAACGCTGCTTCGCCAACCGATTTCCGTCGTGGCTGCCCGCGCTCAAAGAGATGGTCCCGTCGCTGGGGGCGACGCTGTCGGACGAGCCGGCGCTCTACGACGAAGTCTTTTCCTGGGGAACGAAGGTTTTGGGGTTGAGCGATGCGGGGGGACCGCCCGCTTGCGGGGGACGAAGCGATGAGGAGGAGCGGCGCCAGTGACAGAAGCACTGCGACGTATTTGGGCCAAAGACCTTGACGCTCAAACACTCTACGAGCTGCTCAAGCTGAGGGTGGAGGTGTTCGTCGTCGAACAGGCGATCCCGTATCCGGAACTGGACGGGCGCGACCTGCTGGCCGAAACACGGCACTTCTGGCTGGAAACGACTGGGGGCGAGGTGATCTCCACGCTGCGGCTGATGGAGGAACACGCCGGGGGCGAGAAGGCGTTCCGGATCGGGCGGCTGTGCACCAAACGCGCCGCGCGCGGTCAGGGCCACACCACCCGGCTGCTGCGCGCGGCGCTGGCCGAGGTGGGTGATTACCCGTGCCGGATCAATGCGCAGACGTATCTGGCGGAGATGTACGCCCAGCACGGATTCGTGCGTGACGGCGACGATTTCCTCGACGACGGCGTTCCGCACGTGCCCATGTTGCGGCCCGGTTCCGGATTGGCGGTCACGCCGTGAAGCCCTACCCGTTCAGCGCGATCGTCGGCCACGATCAGCTGCGCCTGGCCCTGTTGCTGTGCGCCGTGCGCCCCGAGATCGGCGGCGCGCTGATCCGTGGCGAGAAGGGCACCGCCAAGTCGACGGCCGTGCGCGGCCTCGCGGCATTGCTGTCCGAGGCCACCGGCAGCGACGCCGGCCTGGTCGAAATGCCGCTCGGGGCAACCGAAGACCGGGTGATCGGCTCGCTGGACCTGCAGCGGGTGCTGCGCGACGGGGAGCACGCGTTCTCGCCGGGCCTGCTGGCCCGCGCGCACGGCGGGGTGCTCTACGTCGACGAGGTCAACCTGCTGCACGACCACCTCGTCGACGTTCTGCTCGACGCCGCGGCGATGGGCCGGGTGCACATCGAACGCGACGGCATCTCGCACTCGCACGAGGCCCGCTTCGTGTTGATCGGCACGATGAATCCCGAGGAGGGCGAACTGCGTCCGCAGCTGCTGGACCGGTTCGGGCTCACCGTCGACGTGCACGCCTCCCGCGACGTCGACGTGCGGGTGCAGGTCATCCGGCAGCGGATGGCGTATGAGGCCGACCCGGAGGGTTTCGCCGAGCGCTACGCCGACGCCGACGCCGAGCTGGCCCGGCGCATCGCCGCCGCGCGTGCCCTCGTCGACGATGTGGTGTTGCCCGACAACGAATTACGGCGCATTGCCGCCTTGTGCGCGGCGTTCGACGTCGACGGGATGCGCGCCGACCTGGTGGTGGCCCGCACCGCCGTCGCGCATGCCGCGTGGCGCGGCGCGGACACCGTCGGGGAAGAGGACATCCGGGTGGCCGCCGAACTGGCATTGCCGCATCGCCGCCGCCGCGACCCGTTCGACGATCCGGGCATCGATCGCGACCAGCTGGACGAGGCCCTGGCGCGTGCCGGTGCCGACCCCGACCCCGACCCCGACCCCGACCCGCCCGGCGGCGGTGCATCCACCGAGGCCGAACATGATGCGCCGCAACAGAACCCAGCGCAAAAAGGCAAGCCGCAGGCGCCGACGACCAGGCCCAGCGCGCCGCCATCGGCGACGTTTCGCACCCGCGCGCTGCGGGTTCCCGGTGTCGGGG
>NZ_QMEV01000016.1 GCF_003284935.1 Mycobacterium colombiense | reverse complement strand
CGCTACCCGGCAGCCTAATCCCGTCTAGTTCTGCGGATCCGGAATGTTCGGTTCCCACCTGCGGCAATTGCGCACCGGGGCGTATAGGCAGAATGGAGGGGTCAAGACTGCCGGGGAAGCGAGAAGGAGCGGCATGCCCACCAGCGAATATCGGGTGAGCGGAATGAGCTGTGGGCACTGCGAGGCCGCCGTCCGCAGCGAGGTGGCCCAGATTCCCGGCGTGCAGGACGTGGCGGTCAGCGCCGCCACGGGCAGGCTCGTCGTCACCAGCGCACAGCCCATCGACGAGGATGCCGTCGTGGGCGCTGTCGACGAGGCCGGCTACGAGGCCGTCCTGGTCGCATGAGCACGCCCCCCCGGCAGATCAATCGCACCGCCTCGACCACCCCGTCCCGCATCGAACTAGAGATCACCGGGATGACCTGCGCCTCCTGCGCGGCCCGGATCGAGAAGAAGCTCAACAAGCTCGACGGCGTCGCGGCGTCCGTCAACTACGCCACGGAGAAGGCGGCCGTCACGGCCCCCGCCGGTTACGACCCGCGGATTCTCATCGGCGAGATCGAAAAGGCGGGGTACGCCGCCACCCTGCCGCAAGGCTCGACACCCGACGACCCGGAGCTGGCCTCGCTGCGCCGGCGGCTGGTCACCGCGATCGTGCTGGCCGGGCCCGTCATCGCGATGGCCATGGTCCCCGCGTGGGAATTCCCGCACTGGCACTGGGTGTCGCTGGCCCTGACCACGCCGGTCGTCGTGTGGTGCGGCCGGCCCTTCCACGCGGCCGCCTGGACCAACCTCAAGCACGGCGTCGCCACCATGGACACCCTGGTCTCGCTCGGCACCCTGGCGGCATTCCTGTGGTCGATCTACGCCCTGTTCCTCGGGACGGCCGGCCAACCGGGCATGCGGCACGACTTCGAGCTGACCGTCGGGCGCGACGGCGCCCCGTGTCACGTCTACTTCGAGGTCGCCGCCGGTGTGACGTTGTTCGTCCTCGCCGGCCGGTATTTCGAGAAGCGGTCCAAGCGGACGGCCGGCGCCGCGCTGCGCACGCTGCTGACGCTGGGCGCCAAGGACGTCGCGGTGCTGCGCCCCGACCTTCAAGGCAGCGAGATCCGCGTCCCAATCGACCGGCTCGCGGTCGGCGACGAGTTCGTGGTGCGTCCCGGGGAGCGGATCGCCACCGACGGGATCGTCGTCGCGGGTTCCTCGGCCGTGGACGCCTCCATGCTGACCGGCGAGTCGGTGCCGGCCGAGGTCGGTGTGGGCGACGCGGTCACCGGCGCCACCGTCAACGTCGGCGGCCGCCTCGTGGTGCGCGCCACCGGGGTCGGTGACGATACCCAGCTTGCGCGGATGGCGAGGCTCGTCGAGCGGGCGCAATCCGGCAAGGCCCGGGCGCAGCGCCTCGCCGACCGCGTCTCGGGCGTCTTCGTTCCCGCGGTCATCGGCGTCGCGGTGGCGACCCTGGCCGGCTGGCTCGCGGCGGGCTTCTCGCTCACCACCGCCCTGACCGCGGCCGTCGCGGTGCTCATCATCGCCTGCCCGTGTGCGCTGGGGCTGGCGACCCCGACCGCCCTGCTGGTCGGCACCGGACGCGCCGCGCAGCTCGGCGTGCTCATCAACGGGCCCGAAGTGCTGGAGGCCACCCGCAGCGTCGACACGATCGTGCTGGACAAGACCGGCACCGTCACCACCGGCAAGATGACCCTGGTCGACGTCATCGCCGGGGCGCAGACCGATCGCAGCACGCTGTTGCGCTACGCCGGGGCCCTGGAGGACGCGTCGGAGCATCCCGTCGCGCGAGCCATCGCCCGGGGCGCCGCCGCGCAACTCGGCGCGCTGCCCGCACCCGCCGACTTCACCGGCATCGGGGGCAGCGGCGTGCAGGGCACGGTCGACGGGCATGCCGTCGTCGCCGGGCGCGAGAGCCTGCTGACCGAACGCGGGATGCACCTCGACCCCGCGCTGTCGGGGGCCAAGGCCCGCGCCGAGGGTGAGGGCAAGACCGCGGTGATCGTCGGCTGGGACGGCCTGGCCCGCGGCGTCCTGGTGGTCGCCGACACCGTCAAACCATCGAGCGCCGCGGCGGTGCGGCAGTTCACCGGGCAGGGCCTCACCCCGGTGCTGCTGACCGGCGACAACGCAGGCGCCGCCGCCCGCGTCGCCGACGAGCTCGGGATCGCGCAGGTCATCGCCGGCGCGACCCCCGCCGCCAAGGTCGCCGCGGTGCAACGCCTGCAATCGGAGGGCAAGGTGGTCGCCATGGTCGGTGACGGCGTCAACGACGCCGCGGCCCTGGCCGCCGCCGACCTGGGCCTGGCCATGGGCACCGGCACCGACGTCGCGATCCAGGCGGCCGACCTCACGGTGGTCCGCGGCGACCTGCGTGCCGCGGTGGACGCGATCCGGCTCTCCCGGCGGACGCTGGCCACCATCAAAACCAACTTGTTGTGGGCGTTCGGGTACAACCTGGCCGCCATCCCGGTGGCCGCGCTCGGCATGCTCAACCCAATGTTCGCCGGCGCCGCGATGGCCGTCTCCAGTCTTCTCGTGGTGGGCAACAGCCTGCGGCTGCGCTCCTTCACCAGCGTCATCAACGACGCGTGAGCGCGGCGGCCCAGGTCGCGCGGATCTGGTCGGCCTACACGCAGAAACGGTCGGCTGACAGGCCGCGATCGTATGACATAGTTGGTCCGGCCGCCGTCTCCGATGACCCCGACCGGCCCTTGGATAGTCACCGCACCCCCACGCAGCGATCGATCTAGCGAAGGTCACGACCGTTGGAGCAGTTCTTCGGACAGCTGTCCCTGCTGCATGGCTGGTTTCCGCCGGCCGTGCAGGGTCTGACGCTGCTCGTGCTGCTCGTCGCGATCCACTGGCGCGCCGGGAGCTGGCTCAAGCGGGTGGTGCCGGTGGCCTTGATCGCAGCCGTCGCGGTCACCCTGCTGGCGCGGTGGTACATCACGTCGCTCGGGGTGGCCGGCGACCCGGCGCCGACGACCCTGTGGCTCTGGATCGCGATGAGCGGCCTGGCCGCCGCCGTCTTCCTGGTCGGCTGGCGGGGCGTGCGCTGGTGGCGTCGCGGGGCGGCGGTACTGGCGATACCGCTGTGCGTCCTGTGTGCCGGCATGGCGCTGAACGGCTGGGTCGGCTACTTCCCCACCGCGCTCGCCGCGTGGAATCAGCTGACGTCGGTGCCACTGCCCGACCAGATCGACCGGCTGCGGGTCACCGAGATGCAGATCGCCGGAACCAGGCCGACCAAGGGCGTGGTGGTGCCGGTGGACATCGACGGCAATTCCCCCTCTGGCTCCCACTTCGCCCACCGTCGAGAGCTGGTCTACCTGCCGCCGGCCTGGTTCAACAGCAATCCGCCGCCGCGGCTGCCGGCGGTCATGATGATCAGCTCCGCCTTCAACACCCCGGCCGACTGGCTGGGCCCGGGCGGCGCGTTCACCGCCATCGATAACTTCGCGGCCGCCCATCACGGCTTCTCCCCGGTGTTGGTGTTTGTCGATCCCACCGGTTCCTTCGACAACGACACCGAGTGCGTCAACGGACCCCGCGGCAACGCCGCCGATCATCTGACCAAGGACATCGAGCCCTTCATGGTGTCGAACTTCGGCGTCAGCGCCGATCGCTCCAACTGGGGTGTCGCCGGCTGGTCGATGGGCGGTACCTGCGCCGTGACGCTGGCCGTCATGCACCCGGAGCTGTTCAGCGCGTTCGTCGACATCGCGGGTGATCGCGGACCGAACGGTGGCTCCAAGGATCAAACCGTCGCGCGGTTGTTCGGCGGCAATCACGACGCATGGGCGGCCTTCGACCCCGTCACGGTGATGACGAAGCACGGCCACTACGACGGCCTATCGGGATGGTTCGACGTGCCCTCGTCGACGGAGGCGCGCGCCGTCGCGCAGGAAGCCAATCCCACGCTCACCGCGTCCAGCAGCGATCCCGCCGCCAACCCCGAGGGCCAGGACGCCGCCGCGAACTCACTGTGCGCCGTCGGCACCGCCCACGGGATCGCCTGCGCGGTGGTCACCCAGCCGGGCAAGCACGACTGGCCGTTCGCCGCCCAGGCGTTTGCCACGGCGCTGCCCTGGCTGGCCTCGACGCTGGGCACGCCCAGCACCGAACCGGTGCGATTGCCGCAACGGGCCGCCGGCGAACCGCACTAATACGCCCGGTCGGCCCGGGGCCCCGGCAAAGCGGGGTCAGTGAAATTCACAGCTGACCCTCCCGTAACGGAGCCGACTTCTCGGCGCGGTGAATGGTACGGTTCGCTGCTGTGGCCTCGATGTTTTGTACCGACGGCGGTTCCCGCGGGGACGCCGTTGTTGCGCCGGGCGCCACTATCCGTCCGCGAATACTCGGGCCGAATTCGCCATTGTCGTCGCCGCGTGATGGTGTGGGCGGCGCCCTCGCCTGCCAGCCATGAACCGCCGTCAGTTCCTCGGATCGCTCGCCGCGTCTGTCGTCGCCGGCGTGGGAGCCGCGCGGCTGATCGTCGATCCGCAGCCACGCACGTTTGCCCAGACCTCGGCGGCCGACATACCGACCTCCGGTCCGACCGCCCCGCAGGCCCTGTTACCGCCCCCGCCGCGCAGCGCCCGCATACCGCTGCCCGGCGGCGGCGCCCTGATGAAGCTGCCCGGTGACGGCGACCTGCTCGCACTGACCGTCGACGACGGCGTCAACAGCGAGGTGGTGCGCGCCTACACCCAGTTCGCCAAGGACACCGGCATACGGCTGACCTATTTCGTGAACGGGATCTACGACTCGTGGACCGACAACCTGGAGCTGCTTCGACCGTTGGTCGACAGCGGGCAGATCCAACTCGGCAACCACACCTGGTCACATCCGGACCTGACCACATTGACCAAAGAGCAAGTGGCCGAACAGCTCTCCCGCAATGACGCGTTTTTGAAGAAGACGTATGGCATCGGCGCCAAACCGTATTGGCGGCCGCCGTACGCAAAGCGCAACGCCGGCGTGGACGCGGTGGCCGCCGACCTCGGTTACCAGGTCCCCACGCTGTGGTCGGGTTCGCTGTCGGATTCGACGTTGATCACCGAGGAGTACATCGTGCAAATGGCCGATCAGTACTTCACGCCGCAGGCCATCGTGATCGGCCACCTCAATCATCTGCCGGTGACCCACGTCTATCCGCAGCTCGTGGAGACCATCCGCGACCGGAACCTGCGCACCGTCACACTCAACGACGTCTTTCTCAAGACGCCATAACGGCTGCTAGCCAACGGGATTCGCCGCCGCCTCCCCCTCGCTGGCAAGCAAGATCTTCAACGTTTCGCGGAGCTCGGCGAGCCGTCGCGCCCCCAGCACTTCGGTCCAGTGCTGTTCCAAAGCCACTGCGTTGGAACGCATTACTCGAAGCGCCTGCCGGCCGCGCGCGGTCAGTTCGATGACGCGCGCACGGGCGTCCTCCGGGTCGGGCGCTCGGGTCACGTAACCGTTTCGCTCCAAAGCCGCGACGGCCTGCGCTACCGCCTGCCTACTCACCCTGAGCCGCTCGGCCAGTGTGGATGCGTGCAACCCGCCGGCGGCCAGCGGCACCAGAGCCACCGATTGCGCGGGGCGAATCCCGTCGAGGCCGGCCGCGGCGAACGCTGCTCGCAAGCGCGGCGCCCCCGCCGCGGCGACCAGGTTCACCAGCGCCGGCACGGTGGGCTCCCACCCGGCCCCCGGTCGCTGTGGCATGCCGACCAGTGTGCCACCCGGCAGGAGATTGACAAGCATCTTGTCAAAGTGGCCGACGGGTGCCACGCTGTGCTCATGCGATGGGGAATCGTCCGGGCATCGAGCGTGTGTCTACTTCCCGTGCTGGTGGTCGTGCTCGCCGGATGCCTCGACGGCGGCCATGCGCTGGGAAACCCTGGCCCGCAATCCATTCCAGTAGGCCAGTCCACGCAGACCATCTCC
This sequence comes from Mycobacterium colombiense, assembly GCF_003284935.1. GTDB lineage: Bacteria > Actinomycetota > Actinomycetes > Mycobacteriales > Mycobacteriaceae > Mycobacterium > Mycobacterium arosiense_A. The sequence goes on along the minus strand of NZ_QMEV01000016.1, from coordinate 82,067 downwards.
TCGGGCGGCGCCGGCAGGACCTTTCACCTGTACCGGCCACAGGGGCTGACCGATGCGGTGCCGATGGTGGTGATGCTGCACGGCGGCTTCGGGAACGGGGCGCAGGCCGAGCGTTCCTATCACTGGGACGCCGAGGCGGACAGCGGACATTTTCTGGTCGCCTATCCCGACGGCCTCGACCGGGCCTGGAACGCCGGGACCTGCTGCGGCGAGCCCGGGCGCCTCAACACCGACGACGTCGGATTCATCACCGCCATGGTCGCCGCCATCGAGCGGGAGATACCGGTCGACCGCGCACGCATCTATGTCACCGGCATGTCGAACGGGGCCATGATGGCGCTTCGGCTGGGCTGCCAGTCCGACACCTTCGCGGCGATCGCTCCGGTGGCGGGCACCCTGCTGTCCGACTGCTCCGCGGCACGGCCGGCCTCCGTGCTGCAGATCCACGGCACGGCCGACGACAGGGTCCCCTACAACGGCGGTCCCGGAAAAGCCTTTGACGCCGACGGGTCTCCGCGCGTCGACGGTCCGTCGGCGGAATCCGTCAACGCCACCTGGCGCGCCATCGACGGATGCGGGCCGCCGAGCTCGACCATCGCCGGCGACGTGACAACGCAGACGGCGAGCTGCGCGGACGGGCGCACCGTACAGTTGATCTCCGTTGCCGGAGCCGGCCATCAATGGCCCGGCGGCGAGCGCAGTCCCCTCGCAGAAAAGGTCGCGGGAATTCCGGCACCATCCACCGCGCTGGACGCCACCGCCACCATCTGGCAATTCTTCAGCCAGAGACATCGGTAGGCGAAACTAATCTCTAAAAAATTAGAGATTGCTCTTCCGCTGGCGGCGCCGTGATTGTTACCGTTCCGTAATGCATCGGGCCGGGGGAGTTTTCGCAGTACTGCTGGTAATCGCCTGCGCACTCGTGGGAGTGGGAAACGCGCGGGCCGATGGTGGGGATGAACCGCAGTACGCGGACTTCTACCTCCCGCCGGATCCCCTGCCGCCCGGCCGGCCCGGCGACCTGATCCGCACCGAGCCGTCGCGGCTGGTGCTGGAGCCCTCCGGTCAGTTGGGCGCGATCATGGCCACCGGCACCCGAATCATGTACCGCAGCACCGATACCCGGGGCAACCCGATCGCGGTCACCGGCACCTACTTCGAGCCCTACAACGACTGGCCCGGCGGCGGGCCGCGGCCGTTGATCAGCTACGCGCCCGGCACCCAGGGCCAGGGCAATCAGTGCGCCCCGTCGCGCATGTTCAACCAGGGCATCCACTATTCGGGTGGCTGGGACATCATGTTCAACTACGAGGAGTTGTTCGTCGCCACCATGGTCGCCCGTGGCTTCGCCATCGTGATGACCGATTATCAGGGCCTGGGCACTCCGTCGATGCACACCTACGTGGGCCGGGTCGCCGAGGGCCAGGCGGTGCTCGATGCGGCACGCGCGGCCATGCGGTTGCCCGGGACGTCGTTGGATCCCCATGGGCCGGTGGCGTTTTGGGGCTACTCGCAAGGCGGGGGCGCGACCGCTTCGGCCGCCGAGCTCGCCTCGCAATACGCCCCAGACCTACACATCGTGGGCACCTACGCCGGCGCGCCGCCGGCCAACCTCAAGGAGCTGCTGCCCTATGCCGATGGCAGCGCCCTCGTCGGCGTCGTCGGGTATGCGCTCAACAGCGTCATGGCGGCCTATCCGGAGTTCGCCGACGTCATTCGCTCCAAGATGACGCCGCGAGGGTTGGCGATGCTGGAATCGGTATCGCGGCAATGCGTCGGACAGACCCTGCTGGACTTCATGTTTCGCCACATCCAGCCCTATTTCACCGAGGACATCAATCAGCTGGTGAACGAGGAGCCGTTCAACAGCCTGTTCGAGGCGCAACGGCTCGGCCGCTACAAACCGAACGCGCCGGTGATGATCGACAGCAATCGCTATGACCCGTTGGTGCCGTGGACCGCGGCCAACCAGCTCGGCCGCGATTGGTGCGCCCAGGACGCCGATGTGGAATTCCGCACCAACGAAGAGCCGCCCTTCCTGAACAAGCTCGTCATCAACCACGCACTGCCGATGCTGGTCGACGGCGAACCGGCCATGCAATGGGTCGCCGCGCGCTTCAACGGCGAGCCCACGACGCCGAACTGCGGTCAGTTCTAGATTCGCGCGATCCGGACCGCTGGGTCCTCCGCCGGATAAACTGGGGCGTATCGCTGCACGTAGAAAGCACAACGCGCCGGCGCGGCGCCGCCAGCTCGCCGACGCCGCGATCGAGCTGCTGGGCGCCAACGGCGTACACGGCGTCAGTCACCCCAAGGTCGACGACCACGCCGGGGTGCCGGCCGGCACCACGTCGTTCTACTTCAGGACCCGCAAGGCGTTGGTGTACGCCATGGCGACGCGACTGGCCGAACTCGACGTCGCCGACTTCTCGATGATGGCCGAGCTCGCCGAGAATCACGCCACCCAGTTCGCCGGCACCGCAGGCCTGGCACGCATCGTCATGTACGTGAACAGCGAACCGTGGCTCACTCGCGCGAAGGCCCGCTATGAACTAGCGCTGCTGGCCGGCCGCGACCCGGAATTGGCCGCCGCCCTCAACGAATCCGCCGACCGGCTCTACACCCTGGCGCGCAATGTCGTCACCCAATGGCATCCCGCCGGCAGCGCACCGGATCCGGCCCTGGTCGACGACCAGGCGACCGCCACCCTGGCCTTCATCAACGGCGTCATGCTGACCTTCGTCGCGGGCCAGCCGGCCGTCGACGATGCCGAGCGCTTGGACCGCCTGATCCAGGGCGTCATCGCGGGTGTCGCGCAGGTCCGCGACGGATAACGAAACCCGGTTCTGCCCTGCGGTTTTCGCGCGGCCTTCGAAAGTGGCCTTCAGCGCGCGTCGAACATGGCGTCGATGAGCCGGTGTAGCACCTGCCCGGTTTCGCGGCGGGTCCGTTTCGGGTCGTCGGCGGTGGCGATGACCATCGCCGCCTCGTCGAGCGCCCCGATCAGCACGTGCGCCAGCGGCCGCACCGGCTGCTCGGCCAGCTGGCCGGCCCGGATCGCCTCGGTGAGCAGCTGTTCGGTCATGCCCAGGCTGTAGCGCTGGGCGACGTCACGGAATTCGGCCCACCCGAGCACGCTCGGTGCATCCAGCAGGATCAACTGGCGCACCTCAGGATCGCCGGACACGTCGAGCCACGCGTCGACCGCGGCCCGGACCGCGTCGGCCGGTGTGGTGGCCCCGGACTCGGCCACCACCACGCCCATCCGCGCCATCACGTCCTGCTCGACTACCTCGACGACCTCGCGGAAAAGTGTTGCCTTGTCGGCGAATTGGTGATACATCGCGCCGCGGGTCACCCCGGCGGCGGTGGCGATCTCCGGCGTCCCCACTTCGGCGTAACCCCGCAGCCCCCACAACTTGCGGGCAGCCGCGATCAGCGCGTCGCGGGTCGCCGCGGAGCGCTCTTCCTGGGTCCGTCTCTTGCTTTCCATACAGCCTGTTGGTAACTTACGAACAGGCAGCCTGTTTGTAAGTCTATCCCTCGAAGTAGGAGTTTGCTATGTCGACGATCGACATTAGTGCCGGAACCATCCATTACGAAGCAGCCGGACCCGAAAACGGCGGCCTGTCGTCTTCGTCCACGGCTACATGATGGGTGGGCAATTGTGGCGCCAAGTCAGTGAACGCCTGGCGGCGCGCGGCCTGCGGTGCATCGCGCCGACCTGGCCGCTGGGTGCACATCCCGAGCCGCTGCGCCGAGGCGCCGACCGGACGATCACCGGTGTCGCCGGCATGGTCGCCGAGGTGCTCGCCGCGCTGGACCTGCAGGACGTGGTGCTGGTGGGTAACGACACCGGCGGCGTCGTCACCCAGCTGGTGGCCGTGCACCATCGCGAACGGCTGGGCGCGCTGGTGCTCACGAGTTGCGATGCGTTCGAACACTTTCCGCCGCCGATCCTGCGGCCGGTCATTCTGGCGGCGAAGTCCAAGACGTCGTTCCGGGCCGTGGCCCAGGCCATGCGGGTGCCGGCCGTGCGCAAGCGTGCGTTCGACGGACTGGCGCACGCCAACATCGACGAGCTCACCGAAGCCTGGGTGCGCCCGGGGCTATCGAATCCGGCGATCGCCGAAGACCTGCGCCAATTCACGCTTTCGATGCGCACCGAGGTGACGACGACGGTGGCGGCCCGGCTGTACGACTTCGACAAACCGACGCTCATCGCGTGGTCGGCCGATGACGTGTTCTTCGAGCAGGAAGACGGGGCGCGGCTGGCCGCGACCATTCCCGGGGCCCGCCTCGAAATCATCGCGGGGGCCAAGACCTTCTCCATGGTCGATCAGCCCGATCGGCTCGCCGATCTGCTCTCGACGATCGCCGTGCGCACGTAGTCGGCCGGCGCCGGGACGCCTTGGCGCCGAACGTCGAGTTTAAAGCTCGCGGTAGCGTCTTGGCCATGTCAGACGCGACGTCTCCTCTGCTCGGCCGCCGGATCCTGGTCACCGGGGGTGCCACCGGAATCGGCGCGGCCGCCGTCGAGGTGCTCACGGCGGCGGGAGCGACGGTCGCCGCGACGTATCACCAGACGCCACCGCCAGACGGCCTGGCGGCCGAATGGTTGCAGTGCGACGTGCGCCAAGGCGAGGCCGTCTCGGCGATGGTCCGCGAGGCGGCGCACCGCCTCGGCGGGCTCGACGTGCTGGTGAACGCCGCGGGGCTGTGGCAGGCCGGCATCCCCGGTTACATCGGCGCCGACGACATCTCGTTTCTGTTGGACACCAACGTCAAGGCGACGATTCTCACCAACCAGGCCGCGTACGCGGTAATGAAGGACCAAGACCCCAAGGGCGGCCGGATCATCAACTTCGGGTCGTCGGAAGCCGTGATGGGCAGCCCGATCTCGGCCGTCTACGCCGCAACCAAGGGCGCGGTGCAGGCGTGGACGCGGTCGGCCGCCAAAGCCTGGGCCGCCGACAACATCACCGTCAACGCGCTTGCCCCCGCGGTGCAGACGGCAGGCGCCGACCGCCTCCGCGAATTCCTGGGCCCGGACGCCGCGGCCCTGATCGACCAGCAGATGCAGATGATGATCCCGCTCGGCGGCACGCTAGGCGAACCCGCCCGCGACCTCGGTCCGATGCTGGTGTTCCTGGCCGGCCCCGGCTCGGGCTTCATCACCGGACAACTGCTGGCCGTGGACGGCGGGCTGATGATGGTGGGCGGATAGCGCCGTCGCGCATCAGCTTTGGCCGTCGCCCTTCGCTGCGGGCGGTCGGGCCTGATACCGCCGGCCCGACGAACCCGCCGATCGCGATTGTGCGAATTCGCGACGAAGTTCACTCGCTCGATTCCGTAACAGCAACAGCGACCTGTGCAGCTCAAACAGCATGGGGCCATGATGACAACCCGAAGCGAACGCACCAGCTATACACGCGGTCCCCGATGGGGAATCCTGGGCGAAATACGCATGAAAACTCCACCACATGGGGTGGTGTAGGGCGGCAGGCCTCGTACCGGGGCTACCGAGCCGCCCGCTACTATAAGACGGACCGTCTCGTCTCGTAGTATGGGCTAGTGAAGGTGGATCCGGCCGATGGCTGACGACACGATTCAAGGGCTGCTGCACAAGCGCCTGGCCGATCCGTCGATCGCGGTGAAATACCGTGACGTGCAATGGACTTGGCATGAGTACCTAAAGGGCGCCGCGGCGCGGGCCGCCGCGCTGGTCGCCGCCGCCGATCCGCAACGCCCCATGCACATCGGCGCCCTGCTGGGAAACACGCCCGAGATGCTGAGCCAGATGGCGGCTGCCGGGCTGGGCGGCTATGTGCTGTGCGGCCTGAACAACACCCGGCGCGGTGAAGCGCTGGCCGCCGATGTCCGTCGTTCCGACTGTCAGTTCGTGGTGACCGATGCCGAACATCGGCCGCTGCTGGATGGCCTGGACCTCGGCGACGCCCAGATCCTCGACACCTCGACACCGCAATGGGCCGAATTCATCGACACCGCAGGCGAACTGACACCGCACAAACAGGTCAGCGCGATGGATTCCTTCATGATGATCTTCACCTCCGGCACGAGCGGAAACCCCAAGGCGGTCCAGGTGTCCCACTTCATGGCCACCGTCGCCGGTCTCAGCCTGGCCGACCGGTTCGCCCTCACCGACCAAGACACCTGTTACGTGTCGATGCCGCTGTTTCACTCCAACGCGGTCGTCGCGGGTTGGGCACCCGCGGTCTGCTCCGGCGCGGCGATCGTGCCGGCGAAATTCTCGGCGAGCAGCTTCCTCGAGGACGTCCGCCGCTACGGCGCCACCTACATGAACTACGTCGGCAAGCCGCTGGCCTACATCCTGGCCACCGCCGCACGCGACGACGACGCCGACAATCCACTGCGGGTGGCGTTCGGTAACGAGGCCAACGACAAGGACATCGAGGAGTTCGCCCGCCGGTTCGGTGTGCAGGTCGAGGACGGCTTCGGCTCCACCGAGAACGCCGTCATCATCATTCGCGAACCGGGCACGCCGAAGGGCTCGATCGGCCGCGGCGCCGACGGGGTGGCGGTGTACAACAGCGACACCGTCACCGAATGCGCGGTCGCCCAGTTCGACGCCGACGGGGCGCTGGTCAACGCCGACGAAGCGGTGGGCGAGTTGGTCAACACGGCGGGTTCGGGTTTCTTCACCGGCTACTACAACGACCCGGACGCCAACGCCGAACGGATGCGCCACGGCATGTATTGGTCCGGCGACCTGGCCTACCGGGACGCCGACGGCTGGATCTACCTGGCCGGTCGCACCGCCGACTGGATGCGGGTGGACGGCGAAAATCTGGCTGCGGCGCCGATCGAACGGATCCTGTTGCGGCACAGCGCGATCAGCCGCGTTGCGGTCTATGCGGTGGCCGACGGACGCGTCGGGGATCAGGTGATGGCCGCGATCGTCCTCAACGACGGCCACACCCTGACCGCAGCGGAGTTCGAAACGTTCCTGAACGCCCAGCCCGACCTGTCCCGCAAGGCCCGTCCGCGCTACGTCCGCATCGCGGCCGACCTGCCCAGCACCGCCACGCACAAGGTGCTCAAGCGTCAGTTGATCGCTCAAGGGACGACCGTCGGGCCCGGCGAGCTGTTGTGGGAGCGCGAACCACGGGGCACGGCCTACACGGTTCGTGGCGAGACGGCTAGGACGGGCTCCTCGGTACCCGGCGCCGGATCTGACCCTTCGACCGTCGCACCCGTTTGACCGGGTCTCGCGTTGTGCCCCCGGCGATCTCGTCGCGCAGCTGGGTGATGTTGGAGATCTCGGCGTACAGCCCGCGGATGGCGTAGTCCAACACCGCGAAGGAGTACCGCTGCTCGGGATCCTCGGTGATGCCGAGTTCGGCCGACCGCTGCCGCGACCACAGCGCCTCGTCCAACCGGGCGCGGGTCGCTTCCAGATGCCGGTCCAAGGTGTCGAGGACGTTGTCGGGATCCTGGCCGCGCGCCAGCCAGGTCTTGAGGATGACGGGGTGTTTGATGACGACGCGATCGGGGCCCGGGAAGTGTTGCACCCAGCGGCGCAGCGCCTCGCGGCCGGCATCGGTGGTCTCGTACAGGGTGATGGCGCGCTTGCCGGACTGCGCGCCGGTCTCGCTGACCATGCCGCGCTGCAGCAGGCGGGTCAGTTCGCGCCGCACGTGGCTGACCGACGGTGACCAATAGAAGTGCCCGACCGACAGTTCGGCGCGCATCTTGATCTCACCGGCGGTGAGTTGCTCGTCGTTGGACGCCAAGATCCCCAACACGAGGTAGGCGGTGACCGGCAGGCCGTTGCTGGTTCTCGGGCTCACGAACTGTCCATTTCCGCGCCGGTGAAGTATGGGAGTGTGGCGTCGGGTCCGGTGGCGTGGAACTGCACGCGCACCCTCATGCCGACCTCCAGATCCTCCGGTGGCACACCGACGACATTGGTGAGCATCTGATAGCCCTCGTCCAGGGTGATGATCGCCGGCGCGTAGGGCGGCTCGAATTCCGGTGTCACGGGCCGGTATACGACCGTCCAGCTGTAGATCTCGCCGAGGCCGCCGCCATGCTGCCAGCTGATGTCCTCCGAAAGGCATTGGCGGCAGCGTTCGGTCGGTGGAAAGTTCGCCAATCCGCATGCCACGCACCGCTGGTAACGCAGTTCGTGGGACGAGCATCCCTCCCAGAAGGGGCGGCTGACGTGGCTGCTCGCGTGGGGGACGGGCCCGGCTTGGGGCCGCAAGGGATCGGAGGTCATCGTGGTTGGTCTCCCAGAATCAGCACGGTGGTGAACAGGGCCCCCGCTCCCCCGTTGCTGCAGAGCGCGACCTGCGCATCGGGGACTTGCAGATCGCCGGCCTGCCCGCGCAACTGTTGCACCGCGCGGATGGCCCGCTGCATCATCTGCGGATTGGCACCGGCGTGACTGAACGACATCGTCCCGCCGTCGGTGGTGATCGGGTGGCTGCCGTCGATGGCGATGTGGCCGTCGGCCACGAACGGTCCGCCCTCACCGTCGCCGCAGAAGCCGAAAGCCTCGAGCTGGCGGATGATTTCGAAGGAGAACGGATCGTAGAGTTCCAGCACGTCGACGTCCTCGCGGCGCAACCCGGCGTGTCTGAATGCGCACTCGGCCGCGCGACGGCCCACCACGCCATTGACGTGGTCTCCGCGCCTTCCGGCGAGGTCGTACGCGGGTGGGTGCTGATACGACGGTCCGTGAAAGTCCGCGCCGCTGCCCAACACGTAGATGGGTCGGCCCGCGAGGTCGACGGCGTCGATGTTGGCCACGACGAGCGCGCACCCTCCTTCGGACGTGGTGGCGCAATCCAGCAGATGGAAGGGATCGGCGATGGGCCGTGACGCGGTGATGTCCTCCGGGCTGAACGGCCCCCGGTCGTAGTAGACGGCTTCGGGGTTGCGGGAGCCGTTGTTGCGGATGGTCGCGGCCACCAACGAAAGGTGTTCGCGCGTGGTGCCATAGGCATGCATGTGGCGTCGGGCGATGAGTGCGAATTCGGCGGTGGTGAACATGCCCCAGGGGGCGACGAATTCGTTCTCGGGGCGGGTCCAGGGCGCCGTGGCCTCATGGTCGCGGTATTCGCCGGCCTGGGCCGCGACCAGCACCACCACCTCGGCCATGCCGTGCTCGATGGCGGTGACGGCCTCGGTGATCATGCCGACCCCGAAGGCCAGGCCCTGCCAGGCCGGGCCGATGCGCAGGTCATAGATCAACGAGGTCGACTCCGGGCTGGCACTGATGCCGTCGACGTCGTCGAGGGTCAGGCCGGCGTCGTCGAGCGCGCCGAGGATCGCCTTGATCGCCAGTCCGCGCGAGGTTTCGCCGTCCAGCCGTCGCCCTTGCCGAGTGTTGTGCACTCCGACGATCGCCGCGGTGCGCTTGCCCGCCGTCACCGATGTTCCATTCCCATTGATGCCCTTCAGTTTTCGTCCGCGACGACGCCCAGGTAGGTGCCGCGCACTTCGCATGGTCGCCCGTCGCGGGTGATGGTGCCGATCGTGGTGGTGTGTGCGGCGCGATTGTCCGCGGACGCGCCGCCCAGTTCCACGACATCGATGCGCACGTCCACCGGCCGCGCTGTCTGCGGGTCGGTGATCTCGACGACCATCGCGACCGCGCGCTCGTCGTCGTCCCATTCGACGCTGGTGATGCGGTGCCGGGCGGTCAGCTCCATCACCACGGAGTCCTGCCGCACCAGGAAGCGCACCGGCGCGCACAGCTCGCCGGCGCGGGGCGGCACGCACAGGCTGACGGCCATGTCACAGCCCCGCCGGCCGAGCGCTGATGGTCCCCGACCGGCGCAGGGCGGCCAGGTCGTCCCGGCTTCGCCCCAGGATTTCCGTTAACACCTCGTCGGTGTGCTGGCCGTAGAGCGGCGGCACCCGTCGGAGCCACTGCCGCGTGCTGCCGAGAAACGCGAAAGGCATTCCGGTGCACAGGAAAGATCCGGCGACGGGATGGTCGACCGTTTCCCAGAAGCCGCGGGCCCGCAGCTGTGGATCCGTCAGCAACGCCGCGGCGGGTGTGACGGGCGCGGCGGCCACCCCCGCGGCGCGCAGCGCGGCGACGGCCTCGGTGACCGGCTGCCGTGCGGCCCAGTTGGAGATCAGTTTGTCGATGTCGTCGGCCCGATCGGCCCAGTCGGCTTCGTCCAGGCCGGGCTGGCCGAGCAGGCCGGCCAACGACGCCCGGGAAGTGCCGTCGAGCGCGGCGAGCGCGACCCAGTCGTCGCCGCCGCGGCAGCGGTAGACGCCCTGAGGCGCGGCCGCGGGGCCTCGATTACCGTTCCGGCGCAGGACGATTCCGTGGCGTGAATACTCGACCAGCATTTCGGCCGCGACGTTGAGCGCGGCCTCGACCATGGTCGCTTCCACCTGCATACCGGTGCCCCGGCGGTCGCGGGCCACCAGCGCCGCGACGGCGGCGAAGGCGGCGTGCAACCCGGCGATCGGATCGCACACACCCCGTGGGATCACCGGCGGTCCATCGGCGTGCCCGGTCATCCACGCCATGCCGGTGGCCTGCTCCATCGTCTGCGCGAAGCCGACGCGATCGCGCCATGGGCCGTCAAGGCCGAACGCGGGCATGCGGACCAGGATCGCCCGCGGATTGGCGTTGCGCACCGCATCCCATTCCAGGCCAAAGTTCGCCATCACCCGGGGGGAGAAGTTCTCGACGACAAGATCGCTCGCCGCGATGAGCTCGAGCGCGAGCTCTCGCCCTTCGCCGGTGCCGAGTTCGATGCTCACGCCCCGCTTGTTGTTGTTGCTGCACAGGAATACCGGGCCCCATTCCCACCACTGGTCCCAGTCCGGTGGGCGCCCGGCCGAGAACCTCATGCCGTCGGGCCGGCGGACACCCTCGATCTTGATCACGTCCGCCCCCAGGGCACCCAGCAGCTGGGTGGCGACCGGGCCCGCCCAGAACGCGGTGAAGTCGGTGACCCGGACGTCGGACAACGGCAGCGCGTCGGGGGCGGCGCTGCGGGGCCGTTGGCCTCGCACGGCCCACTGGACCCGCCCGTTGTCGGCGCCGAGTTGCGGCGCTTCTCCGGGCGCCCGGGTCGCCATCGCGTCGCTGCGATACGGCACGCGCGGCGCCAGCATCCCGCTCGGCGATTCGACGAAGACGCCGCGTTCGCAGTAGTGGTCGATCGTCAGCAGCGTCTCAGGCGTCGCGATGGGGGCCACCGGAATTCGGAATGCCACCGCGAGGTCGACGATCTCCTGGGTGGTTCGGCACCCGGTCCATTCAGTGACCATGGCCAGGAATTCGTCGCGGCGCTCGACCCGCCCGGCGAATGACGCCAGTTCGGCGTCATCGACCAGATCCGCTCGCTCGATCATCACCAGGAAGTCCTGGAATTGCTGCGCGGTGATGGTGCAGAAACCGACCAGGCCGTCGGCGGTCGGGACGATCGACGGCAGCTCCAAACTGCGTTCGTGCAGCAGCGAATCGGCGCCCAGCACGCTGGCCGACATGGCAGACAACCCCCCCATGGCGATCGCCATGGCCTCGTAGGTCGAGACATCGATGATCTGTCCGCGTCCGCTTCGGGTGGCGTGCCGGACCGTCGCCGCCGCCGCGGCTGCGGCGAAGCTGCCCGCCAGCCACTCGCCGAGCCGGCCGCCCGCCTGCACCGGCTCGTCGCCCGGCCAGCCGCGACCGGCGATGGATCCGCACAGCGCTTGCAGAATGAATTCGTTGGCGGCAACCTGGTTTTCGACGTAGGGGCCGGTCGTGCCGAACGGCGTCACCGCTACCACCACGGCCGCGGCGGTGGTGTGGGCGGTGATGGCGTCGAGCGTCCATCCGTCGGTGAGGTCGGTGATCACCAGGTCGGCCCCGGCCAGCAGCGACGCGATCTCGGGCTGGCCGTGATCGACCACCGATCTCTTGCCCGCCGCCAGATAGCCGAACAACGCGCCGGGCGGCCCGCCGGCCGACCAGCGGCGCAGCGAATCTCCCTGCACTGGCTCGATTTTCACCACGTCGGCGCCGGCATCGACGAACATCTTGCCGCAGTAGGACGCCGCCAGACCGTTGCACAATTCCAGCACGCGCCAGTCCGCGAACGGCGCCTCGGCTGCCACGCTCAGTTGCCCAGCGTGGTGGCGCGTCCAGCGATGCCGGGAGTCTCGACCGTCACCGGTGCCTGCGCCGAGGCCTGCGCCTGCAGCGCGAACTGGGTCATCCGCGTCCAGGCGTCACGGTCACGCTGGCTGGCCTGGCGGCCGACGTGCGTGACCACGTCGACGTCGGTGGCCTGAGCGCGCAGGTAGCCGGCCCGCGCATGGTCCTTCGCGATGTACCGGAAGGGGTCGAACGAGTATGCGGCCATGGCGTTTTCGTGGGTGATCTTGTCGATGACCGCGTCCTCGAGGTGGCCCATGGTGGCGATGATGTCCTCGGGGGCGAAGGGCCAGTTGCTGTCGGAATGCGGAAAGTCGGACTCCCAGCACAGCATGTCCTCGTTGAACCACTCCATGTTCTGCACGCCTACCTTGTCGCTGATGAAGCAGGTGTAGAAGTGCCGCTTGAACACATCGGTGGGTCCGTCGTAACCGGGCGGGAAACTCGCCAGCGTCCACCCCGAGTGACGGTTGTAGACGTGTTCGGCCCGCCACAGGAAGTACGGTATCCACCCGACGTCGCCCTCGGTCAGCGAGAACTTCAGTTGCGGGAAGTCGGCCCAGAACTGCGCCCAGATGAGCTCGGTGAAGGTGAACATGCTCATCATCGACGAGGCGGTCATCTGCACGCTGGGCGGAGCATCCGTGGATACCTGCGGAGATCGCGACGCGGACCCCACGTGGGTGCACAGCACCGTGTTGTGTTCGCACACGGCCTCGAACAACGGATACCAGTACCTGGTGTGAATGCTGGGCATTTGCAACGCCTCTGGGTTCTCCGAGAACGTCACGGCGTGACAGCCCTTGCCGGCGAGACGCTTGACTTCCTTGGCGGCCTCGGCCACGTCGAACAACGGCAGGATGCCGCACGGGATGAACCGGCCCGGGTATGCCCCACACCATTCGTCGACGTGCCAGTCGTTGTAGGCCTTGATCATCACCAGGTTCGTGTCGCGGTCGGGTCCCTGGTTGAGGACCTGGCCGGAGAAGCCGGTGAAGTTCGGGAAGTTCAGCCCCGCGAGTTGCCCGCCGGCGTTCATGTCCCGCACCCGTTCGTCCACGTTGAAGCAGCCCGGCCGCATCTCGTCATAGCGGGAGGCGTCGATGTTGTACATCTCGCGCGGTTTTCCCGCGACCGCGTTCAGCCCCATGTTGCGTCCGCGGATCTCGCCGTAATACCACTGCTGGATGCCGTCGGGCTCGAGAACCACCCGCGGGGCGCGGTCTTTGTAGGCGGCGGGAACGTGGGCGTCGAACATGTCGGCGGGCTCGGCGATGTGATCGTCCACGCTGATCAGAATCAGATCGTCCTTGTTCATGCCGCGCTCCTGGATCGGATCATCAGCGACTAGTAGATAATGGCGTGAGTCACAGTGTCAACCGCGGCCGGCGGGTGCGACCCACGGCGTTCTGCCTGAAACGCGCGTGCCCCAACGGCGGAAGCGCCCCGGGCCCGCGCTGTTTATCGGCTACGACCCGTCGCTGTTTAGTCCTAGGATAGGGACTATTAGTGCGCCAGACCGCCCCGGTCGGTAGCTCCGCGCGCGGTGTGGCGCGAGGCGCACCGCCGTCGCATGCCACGATGGGGAATGACCCGGCCGGGAGGTGACGCAAATTGAGCAACAAAGCCGCGCGTCCGACCACCGCCGACGTGGCCCGGCTGGCCAGCGTCTCGACCGCCACGGTCAGCTATGTGCTCAACAACGCGCAGGGCCGGCGCATCTCCCCCGAGACCCGCGATGCGGTGTACCACGCGGCCAAACTGCTGGGGTACCGGCCCAATCTCGCCGCGCGCAACCTAGCGCGCGGCAAAAGCGGTGTGGTGCTTTACGTGGTTCCGCATGTGGCCGTGGGCGAGATGCCGATGCAGGCCGGCAGTCACATGACCACCGCATTGGCGCGTGAGGGTTTTCTTCAGGTACAGATCTTCGAGACCGACGACGACCAGCACGTGGTCGACGCGATCGAGAACCTCGACCCGGTCGCGGTCACCAGCCTGTTTCCGCTGAGTGCGGCCGCCCGTCAAGCGGTGACGAAGGCGGGCATCCCCCATATCGAGATCGGGACATTGCCCGCGCTCAACGACCCGCACCTGTCGGTGGGTGAGATGCGTGTCGAGCACCTGGTCGAGCGTGGTCACTGCCGAATCGCATTCGCCTACACCGGGATTGCCCGGTGGCGTCCACTGGGTGACTACTGGTTCGAGGGCGTGTCACGGGCGGCGCAACTGCGCGACCTGCCACCGGTGCGCGTCGACGAGGTCACCCTGGACAACGCCGCCGACGTGGTCACGAGCTGGGTGGGCGACGGGGTGACCGCGGTCTGCGCCCAAAGCGACGAGATCGCCTGCCTGGTCCTGTACGGCATTCACCAGGCGCGGCTGCGCTGTCCCGGGGACCTCGCGGTGATGGGCGTCGACGCCAGCCCGATGGGCATGGTGAGCACCCCGCCGCTGACCACCGTGCAATTCGATCCCTGCGCGGTTGCCGACGCCGCCCTTGCCGCCGTATTCGAGCGGCTGGGGCACCCCGCGCCGCCGTCTCCGGAACTGACCGACATCGCCCGCCTCGTGGTGCGCTCGTCGACCTGACTCAGTCGGCGGGTTCGTAACGCAGCAGTGTGACGTCGTGTTCGGGGTAGTCGCAGAACACCGGCTTGACCCGCATTCCGACCTCGAGGCGGGCCGGGTCGACGTTGACCATCTCGGTGGAAAACCTTGGGCCCTCGTCCCATTCGACGATGGCGAGTAGCTGGGGAACGGCATCGGCGAAATGCGGGCTGACCGGCCGGTGGGCGACGGTGTAGGAGTACAGCGTCCCCATCCCGGAAATCTCGCGCCATTCCAGGTCGTCGGCCAGGGTGCGCGGCGCGCGCACCCGCGGGTAGAACACATAGGCCTGCAGCGACGGCGAGTACTGGATGACGATGCGATGCTCGCCGAGCGCATCCCAAAACGGCGCGCTGGTGGGCGTTTTGACGGGCATGGGTCGTTCGAAGTTCATCGGTCAATCCCCTTGCAGAATCAGCGTCGTCTGCTCGGACAGGATGCCGCCGTTGCCGGACACGAACGCCCGGTTGCAGTCGGCGACCTGCGCGGCACCCGCGCGGCCCATGATCTGGCGGGTGGCGTCGCAGACATGATGCATTCCGCCGGCCAAACCGGCTTGGCCGAAACCCAATTGCCCACCCGCGGTGTTGAGCGGAAAGTCACCGCGGAAGGTCAGGTCATGGTTGGCGACGAAATCCATGCCCTTGCCCTTCTCGCAGAAGCCGGCGTCTTCCAGGGAGAGCAGCACGGTGATGGTGTAACAGTCATAGATCGACACCATGTCCATCTGCTCGCGGCTCAGCTCGGTCATGGCGAACGCGGTGTCGGCCGCGGCGGCAATCGGCGTGCGGAGCAGATCCTCGGCGTACGTCGGGGTCTTGAACGGCACGTGTTCGCCGAATCCCTTGATCCACACCGGGCGATTGCGCGACCGCCGGGCGACGTCCGCGCTGGCGACGACGACCGCGGCGCCCCCGACGCAGGGCATGACGATCTCGAGCATGTGCAACGGGTCGGCGATCACCGGGCTGGCCAGCACGTCGTCGACGGTCAGCGGCTTGTCCTTCCAGATCGCGCCTTCGGTGTGGTTGGCGTTGACACGCTGGTCGACGACGACCTTGGCCATCGCGCGCTCGTCGTAGCCGTAGACCGCGGCGTAGCGCTGGGCGACCTGGCCGTACGGCCCGTTCTGGCCGAGGTTTCCGTAGGGGATCTCGAATTCGGCTTGGGGCGAGCCGTATTGGTTGCTCGACGAGCCGAAGAACATGGCGTCGACCATGGGCCGGGGTTTCTTCTTGGACGACGGCGTGATGTACCGGGCGGGCAGGGCGCACAGCACCGCGTCGCAGATGCCCAGCTCGATGGCCGCGGCCGCGCGCCACACCATGCCCGCGGCGCTGGCCCCGCCCAGATCGACGTGCTCGGCGAATCTTGCTCCCACGCCCAGGTATTCGGCGATCGTAGAGGGGACGAAGATCTCCGATTCGGCCAGGTGTGACGCGACGATGCCGTTGACGACGTCGCCCGGCAGCCCCGCATCCTCGAGCGCGGCGGCACTCAGCTCCGCCCATTGTTCGAGCACGAACGGCGCGGGCGAGGCCTTGTTGAGCCGTTCGGGCGGCAGCTCGACGTATCCGACGATCGCCGCTTCTCCGCGTAATCCCATGCTGTGCCCTACTTTCGGGGTAGTCCGAGGATCATCTGCGCGATGATGTTCAGCTGGATCTCCCTCGTTCCGCCGCCGATCAGCTCGGCCGGCAGGTGCAAGTAGGGTTCCACCACCGCAGCGTCGGGGTCGTCGACCATCGCGACCTGCCCGGTCAGCTGCAGCGTGGCCTGGAAGGTGCGCCGCAGCAGCACATTCATCGCGACCTTGGCGATGCTGGACGCCGGACCCGACGCCTGGCCGTCGAGCAGCCTGATGGTTTCCCGAACCCCGAGCGCCCTGATCGCGTTGGTGTAGGCGTCGACCTCGCCGAGCTCGCGCAGTGCGTCGTCACGATCGGGGCCGGGTTGCGCGGCGAGCCGGCGCAGCGCGACGGCCCGGTCGAACTTGACGTATCCGCTGATGGCCGTGCGCTCTTCGGCCATCGTGGCGATCGCGAGGCTCCAACCGTCGGTGGGCCCGCCGAGCAGCATCTCGTCGGGGACAAAGACGTCGTTGAGGAACACCTCGTTGAAGTGTGCCTGCCCGGTGGCCGTCTTGATCGGCTGGATCTCCACCCCGGGGGACCGCATGTCGAGGATGAAATAGCCGATGCCGCGGTGCTTGCTGGCTTCGGGGTCGGTGCGTGCGAGTAGCGCACCCAGGTCGGCGTATTGGGCCAATGACGTCCAGATCTTGTGGCCGTTGATCCGCCAGCCGCCGTCGACCTTGGTCGCCCTGGTGGCCAGCGACGCGAGGTCGGAACCGGCTCCCGGCTCGCTGAACAGCTGGCACCAGTGAATGTCACCGCGCTGCGTCGGCGGAATCAGCCTCTCCTGCAGTTCTTTTGGCGCCGCGGCCAGCACGGAGGGCAGGATCCACTCGGCGATGTTCAGCGACGGCCGAACCAGCTCGGGCCGCTTGGCGAACTCCTCGTCGATGATGAGCTGCTTCAACGGGCCGGCATCCACGCCCCACGGCGCCGGCCAGTGCGGCGCCATCAGACCGGCGTCGGCGATCAATGTGCGCTGCGGCCCCGAGGCCTGGTCCGGGTAGTCGCCGTGCGGTGCGGGTTTGTCGTTGCGCAACTGCAGTGCGGCATCCAGTGTTTCGGCCACCCAGGAACGGAATTCGGCCTCCGCGTCACCGAGATTCACCGACATGTCGCGCGTCTGGGCGCAGGTGAGCTCCCCCAGCCGTCGCGCCCAGCGATTCGCCGGACCTATCGATCCCGCCAAGCTGATGGCTCGCCGCCAGTACAGGTGCACGTCGTGTTCCCAGGTGAAGCCGATGGCGCCGAGCATCGTCAACGCGTCGAGCACCAGGTCCGGGGCGGGCGATATCGCCATGACGGCCGCGCCGGCAGCGGCGATCCGGTGCTGGTCGAGTGATTCGTCGCAGGCGCGGACCGCGTCCCAGGCCGCCGCCGTGGCCAATTCGCTGCTGACCAACAGCATTGCCGCGTTGTGCTGCAACGCCTGGAACGTGCCGATCACCTTGCCGAACTGCTCGCGGATGCGTAGGTGTGCGGTGACGGCCTGCAGGCACCACTGAACGAGGCCGGCGGTCATGCTGGCGACGAGTCCCACGACCACGCAGCGGGCCCGCTCGGGGTCGATGCCGGTGAGCGCCTCGGTCTCGGTGACGCGGTAGTCGTCGAGCCGCAGAATCCCCGCGTCGGCGACGAGGTCGGTGCCGGTGACGGGTTCGACCGTGGCCGTGGGGTTTTCGGTGTCCACCAGTGCCCAGACGACGTCGCCGTCGCCCGTCCGGGCGCCGAGCAGGATCGTTCGCGCCGCACACACCCCGAGGGTGACGTTGGACGCGCCACTGATCAGCCAGTTGCCGCCGTCGAAGCGCGCCGAGAAGCCGTCCTCGGGTAGCACGATCGCCGCGGTGGCGCCGGCCGCCAGATCCCGGAGAAAGGACTGCGCGCCCGGCGTCGGATCGGCGAGCAGTGCGACGGCACCGGCGCTGACCGTCGGCAGCAGCGGGCCGGGAAGCAGCGATATGCCCGCCGATTCCAGGACGCATGCGGCGTCGATCAGTTCCCCACCCTGGCCGCCGAGCCCTTCGGGCAGATGCACGGCATGGAAACCGTTGGCGACCAAGGCATCCCACCATCCGGGGACGCGTCCCGCCGCGAGGTCGTCGAAGCTGCCCCGCGTGGTGGCGATAGGCGCATGCCGGGTGGCGAATTGTCCGACGGCGTCGCTGAGCTCCTGCTGCTCCGGACTCAGTCCCAGGGTCACGAGGACGGCCGAGAGATAACTGGCGTTGGCCGCACCGACTGCTATCCTTTCGTTACAAGACGGACCGTCTCGTCTTGTGGCAGACTACCGGGGCGAAACGGGATATGTAAAGCGCGCCCGATCCCCGGCGAGGGGCTTTCCATCTGAGTTCGCAGAAGCGAGGACCACCAGATGCCAACCGATCTCGGCGCGGTGAACACGCCGGCGGGCTCGCCTCGCAGACGCAGCGAGAAGTCCCGCACGGCGATCGTCACCGCCACGCGGGAACTATTGCTCGAGCGCGGCTTCGACGGACTGACCATCGAGGCGGTCGCCGCGCGCGCCGGCGTGGGCAAGCAAACCATCTATCGATGGTGGCCCACTCGCCCCGCGCTGGTCGCCGACGTCATGCTCGAAGACGCCGACAAGCTGCTCGCGTCGGTCACCCACAGCGGCAACCTGGCCGCCGACCTGGTGACCTGGGTGGGCAAGCTGTTCGCCAGCCTGACGACGCCGCGCGGTTCGGCCATGCTGCGCACGCTGACCGTCGCCTGCATGGAACACGAGGACACGGCCGTCAAGCTGCGCACCGGATTCAGTGCGCCGCTGCACGACACCGTGCGGGCCCGGCTCCTGGCCGACGGCATCAACGAGGCCACCGCCGAATCCGCCGCGGACGCCATCGTCGGCGGGGTGGTGTACCCGATCCTCTCGGGCGCCCAGCCCTACTCGCGCCGGCGAGCCGAACGGACCACCCGCCTCATCGTGGAGGCGCTCACCGCGAGCTGAGCGTCGCGGTTCAACCGACCGAGACCGCCCCCAGGCCCCGGCTCACCCGGTCGGGCAAGGAACCCCCGTGGCTCAGCCAGTCGTCCAGCGCGATGCGCACCGTCGCCATCGCCAGGGCCCCGATCAAGCGTGGCCGCGGATCCTGCGCGGTCAGGCCGGGCAGACGGGGTGCGATGAGCTCGGCGATCGCCAGCTCGTAACGCACATAGATGTGCAGGGTCCACGCGTCGAGCGTGTCGGATGACCTTGTCAACGTGGCCAATTCGCGGACCTGCGTTTCAATCTCGGCGAAGCCGCCGGCGAGCTCACCGAAGGCGCCCACGACGGCGTCGATGGCGGTCAGCTGCGGTGGCTGCGCGGCCAGCGCGGCGGTGATGCGGTCCAGCCAGTGGGCGTTCATGCCCTCGGCGACGGCGTCTTCCTTGGAATTGAAGTAACGGAAAAACGTGGCCCGTCCGATGTCGGCGGTGTCGGCGATGCGGTCCACCGTGGCCCCGGCCAGGCCGCGACTGGCCACCAGCTCGGCGGCCGCCGTGGCGATGCGCTGACGCATCGCCGCGCGCTTGCGCTCGGCCAGCGTCGGCGTCGCGGGTGCTGCACCTGACATGTCCCCACCCTGTTCTCGCGAATCGACCCCACCACCGTAAGACATAGTCTTAGCATGAGACGATGTCTCAGATCGCCGATTCGCCCGATCCGCCGGCCCCGAAGGCGCGCGCCGCGTGGCAGTTCTTCCAGCAGATGCTGGCCGACGTCACCAAGATCGTGACCGAGGACGCCGAATCGGAGCGTGAACTGGCGGAGGGTTTGCGCGTGGTCGCCCGGGTGTCGTCGCTGTGTGCGCAGATGGCGGTCGAATCCGACCCCGAGCGGCCGTCGTTCTTCGATATGTGTTCGGACAACCGGATGGTCGGGGGCCCCAACCCCGACGGCAACTATTACCTGGCGATGATCCGCGGTGACCGCCGCTACCGGATCACCGGCACCCGCGGCACCAGTGCCTACCTGGGATTCCAGATTCTGGCCGGCACCGGCCTCACCCCGCGGCGGATGGCGGCGTACCTGAGCGACGTCGACCTGGTGCTGGGCGCCGGTGAGTTCACGCTCGTGCTCGCGGCGGACGAACCGGCCGATCTGGCCGGCGCGCAGTGGGTGAAGATCCCCGAGGATGCCTCGTCGGTGGTCGTCCGGGAATACATCGGTGACCGGTCGGGCGAGGAATTGGCGACGCTGCGCATCGAGGCGCTGGACCCCGGGCCCGTGGCGACGCTGACCGAGGAGGGGCTTGCCGACCAGTTCACCGCGATGGCGTGGTCGCTGATGAAGCTCGCGACCCTGCACCGCACCATCAAGCCGGAGCTCCTGGAAACGCCGAACACGCTGCTGACCGCCCAGGCCGCCGATCTGGGTGCGGCGGACACCACGCCGGACAACCTGTACATGATGGGCACCTTTCGGCTCGAACCCGGCCAGGCCCTCGTCCTGGACATCGCGCCGCCCGACACCCGGTACTGGAACGTCACGCTGGAAAGCATTTGGCACGAATGCCTCGAGCCGCGTCGCCGGCAGAGTTCGGTGACCAATCGCGGCGTGCAGCCCGATGGCGACGGGCGGGTGCGGATCGCGGTCTCCGCCAAAGACTTCGGGCTTGGCCATTGGCTCGACACCGGTGGCAGGCATCGGGGCTTCATCGTCCTGCGCTGGCTGGACAACCCGAGCCCGCCCGAGGTCACGGTATCCGTGCGCGACTCCGAGGAGCGGCCATGACATTGCAGGACCGCTTCGCCCCGGAACGGCTGATCGCGGCAGCCTGCGAGGAGGTCGGCAGCGACGACTTCGGCGACGAGGGCTGGCGGCCCGGGCTGCACCGGGTGACCGACGGGCTGATCAACGACGCGCGGCTATCCGACATCGGCGTCGAGATCGCCCACCTCGACCTGATGCGGGCGTTGAAGAACCGGCTCGGCGTAATCGCCTGGCGCAAGCAACATCCCGAGGTCT
This sequence comes from Mycobacterium colombiense, assembly GCF_003284935.1. Classification (GTDB taxonomy): domain Bacteria; phylum Actinomycetota; class Actinomycetes; order Mycobacteriales; family Mycobacteriaceae; genus Mycobacterium; species Mycobacterium arosiense_A. Next base: position 60,694 of record NZ_QMEV01000016.1, on the reverse strand, counting down.
CCGCCGAGCAGATCAAGGCGCCGATCTTCATCGTCGGCCAGCCGCGTACCGGTACCACGATCCTCTACGACCTGCTCGCCCAGGATCCCGCGCTACGCGCGCCGCTGACCTGGGAGGTCGACGAACCCTGTCCAGTGCCGCGGCCCGAGACCTATCACAGCGATCCCCGCATCGCCCAGATCCAGGCCAGCATCGACCTTTCCGAACAGATCATGCCGGGGTTCTTGGCCTTTCACCCGATGGGCGCGTTGGTCGGTCAGGAGTGCGTGCGCATCACGGCGGCCGAATTCGTCAGCATGATCTTCTCGGTGCAGTATCGGCTGCCCAGCTACTATCGCTGGCTGATGTATGAAGCCGACCACGCCGGCGCCTATCGATTCCATCGAATCTTCCTGCAGCACTTGCAGTCTGGTGCGCCCGGCCAGTGGTTGTTGAAGTCGCCGGCACACCTGTGGCAGCTCGATGCGCTGCTGGCCGAGTACCCGGACGCGCTGATCGTGCAGACCCACCGCGACCCGCTCAACGTCATATCGTCCATCGCGGCGCTGACCCACCACCTGCGCCGGATGTGCAGCGACGAATCCAGCATCACCGAGTGCGCGGCCCAGTCCTACGAGGAGATCATCGTCGGCCTGGAGCGCGAGATGGCTCTGCGGGACAGCGGCGCGGTGCCCGCGGATCGGGTGATCGACGTGCAGTTCGCCGACTTCATGAACGATCCGTGGACCACGATCAAAGACATCTACGAACGGTTGGACCGCGAGCTGCGCCCCGATGCCGAGCAGAAGATGCGCGACTTCCTCGCCTCTCACCCATCGGACGGCGGGCGCGGCCGCTACACCTGGGCCGACACCGGGCTCGACGCCGTGGAGGTCCGTGAGCGCGTGGCCGCCTACCAGGACCGTTACGGCGTCCCGACCGAACAGCTGCGCTGAGGTAGGCCCGTCGAACACCGCTGGGACGCTTGACGTCTGCGAACGGTAGGCTCGGCGCAAGGCGACGGGAGCGGCGATGGACGACGATTGCCTGAAGCTCACCACCTATTTGGCCGAGCGCAGGCGGACCGGGGGCAGCTTTGTCTCCGACGTGCTGCTCGGCTTGTACGCGCGGCACCGAATCGCTTGCGGCGTCCTGCTGCGCGGCATCGGTGGGTTCGGCAGCGGGCACTATCTGCGCACCGACGAGTCGCTGACGTTGTCCGAGGACCCGCCGGTGGCGATCATCGCGGTCGACACCAGAGCGACGATCGAGGGCCTGCTCGACCCGGTGCTGAGCATCAAGCAGCGAGGCCTGGTCACCCTGGAGCGGGCCCGGCTGCTGCACGACGGCATCGAGCCGCCGCGGCTGCCCGAGGATCTGCGCGACGACGTCAAGTTGACGATCTACGTCGGGCGCAAACAACGCGTCAACGGCTCGCCCGCCTACATCGCCCTGTGCGAATTGATGCACCGGCGCGGCCTGGCCGGCGCCACGGTGTTGCTCGGGGTGGACGGCGTCACGCACGGAGAACGCCAGCGCGCGAACTTCTTTGGCCGCAACGCCGATGTGCCGATGATGATCGTGGTCGTCGGATCCGGCGAGCGCATCGGCCGGGTGCTGCCGGAGCTCGGCGAGCTGCTGCGCAGGCCGCTGTTCACCGTCGAACGGGTCCGGGTGTGCAAGCGCGACGGCCAGTTGCTGGAGCGACCGCACGCCCTGCCCGGCGTCGACGAGCGTGGCCTGCCGCTGTTCCAGCAGCTGACGATCTACACCTCCGAGTCGGCGCATTACGACGGTGTGCCGATACACCGCGCGATCGTCCAGCGGTTGCGCCAAGCCAAAGCCGCCGACGGCGCCACCGTGTTGCGCGGCGTCTGGGGTTTTCACGACGACCACCCGCCCCACGGTGACGGATTGTTCTCGCTGACCCGCCGGGTGCCCGTCGTCACCACGGTGATCGACACCCCGGCCAACATCGCCGAATCCTTCGTCGTCATCGACGAAGTGACCCGGGACGAGGGCCTGGTGACCAGCGAGATGGTGCCCGCGTTGGTCTCTGACGACGGCGACGCCGGGCCCCCGCGCATGGCGCGGCATTGCTATTAGGTCAGCCGGCCACCGAAGCGTCGTAGATCGACTGGATCGCCTTGTCCAGGGTGGCATTGAACTGCTCGTCGGACTGGTCGACGGTCAGGCCCTCCGTCAGCGCGCGGCTGAAGCTGGCGATCAGCCCGGTGTTCTTGGCCAGCAGGTCGTTGGCTTCCTCGCGCGAGTAGCCGCCGGACAGGGCGACCACCCGCATCACCTTCGGGTGCTCGATCAGGGGGCGGTAGAAGTTGACCTCGGTGGGCAGGCTCAGCTTGAGCATCACGCGCTGCCCCTCGGGCACGGAGTCGAGCTGCTTGGTGATCTCGTCGCGCAGGATGCCCTCGGCCTCGGCCTTGTCGGAAATCGAGATGGTGACCTCGGGTTCGATGATGGGCACCAGACCGTGCGAGAGCACCTGGTGGCCCAGATCGAACTGTTGGGCGACCACGGCGGCGATGCCCTTGGCGTTGGCGCCGCCGATCACTGACCGCTCCTTGGTCCCAAACACACCGAGGCCGGCGGCCCGCTCCAGCAGTTCGTCGAGGCCCGGGATCGGCTTCATCAGCTGGACGTCGTCGGCCGCGTCCGCCAGACCCTTGTCGATCTTGAGGATCGGGACCACGCCCTTGGTCTCCCACAGGTAGGTGGTCGACGGCTTGCCTGCGATCTCGCGGTCCATGGTCTGCTCGAACAGGATCGCGGCCAGCACGCGGTCGCCCGTGAACGCCGGAGACGTGATGATCCGCGAGCGCATCTGGTGAATGAGGTCGAACATCTCCTTATCGGAGGAGTAGGCGTCGTCCTGGATGCCGTAGAGGCGCAGCGCCTTGGGCGTCGAACCGCCGCTCTGGTCGAGGGCCGCGATGAATCCCTTGCCCGACGTCATCCGCTCCGCTTGCTGCTGGTTCGACATTGAACTCTCCCAGTTCCTCATGGCCCTCACGGGCACCGCGCCACGGCCGGTGACCGCGCGCGCTCAAGTCCGAATCGTGCCGATCATATTCGGCCACTTCGGGCCCGAGCAGGCAGGTCGTCAGACTGCGATGTTGGTCTGCGCCTCGGTCTGGCTGCGGGGCGGCGGCTTGGCGCGCCACAACACCATGCGGTCGAGGAGCCGGTCACGCAGGACGAGCGTGTGGAAGAGTACCGCCGTCATGTGGGCGGTAAACGCGAGGAAGAGCAGGAGCGCGAAGGCGCCGTGGCATTCCCGGAGCACCGCGAAGACGTCGATGTTGCGCGGCGCGATGCCGGGCAGCGCCAGCGGGCCGAACACGGGGATCGGGAAACGCGCCGCCGACAGCATGGCCCATCCGGTCAGGGGCTGGACGAGCAGCAGGGCATAGAGCAGGTATTCCGACCACGTCGCGATGCGGCGTTCGGTTTTGCTCATGGTGGCCAGGAACGGCGGTGGCCGGTGCCTGAGCCGGTTCGCCAACCGGACCAGGGCGAAGGCGAGAATCGACAGGCCCAGAGGCCGGTGGATGGCCAGCAGCAGTGGGTACAGGCTCAGGGTGGCGACCATGGTCACGCCGATGAGCAGCTGAGCGATGACCATCGGGGCCATCAGCCAATGCAGGACGCGCGACGGCAGGGCGAACCGCGGCGCGACGGTCGCGTCGGTCATTGGCGGACCGCCTCGACGCCGACCGCGCTGGGCGTTTTGGGCTCCTCGGCGCGGCGACTGAATGAACGGGCGTACACCGCCGAGCGCGCAGCGAGCAGCGGGTCGTCGGAGGCGGTGATGCCGTCGGGCAGCACCAGCGGGTCGAAGTTGATGTCGCGCGCGTTGCCGGCGTCCTCCGTCTGAACCGCGGAGATGGTGATGGTGCCGGCGTCGATGGTGCGCCGTCCCGAGGGCCACGGTTTAGTGGCGTCGTTGGTCGGATCCCCCGGCTCGCCGACGGTGAGTACCAGCCGCCACGTCAAAGGGGTGCGCGCCAACGTGCGGATGAGGGCGTCGAACAGGTAGTCCTTGGCCGGCGGCCCTGAGGGAGAAAGCGCCTCGGCGCCTTGCTGGGGAATAGCGGACCAGCGCACCGGCACCGTCGCGCCGGAGCGGTTGGTGAATCGGAACGCGTTCAGCGCATGGAAGGCGCTGTCGGCGAATCCCGTGCTCGGCGGCGCCTGCTTGATGATCCGCATGGCCGCGGCGGTCTCGGGGTGGCGCTGCAGGAACGCGGCCATCTGCTGCGGGTCGGGCTTGCCCGTGCCGGGGAGCGGTTTGGACGCCAGCAACCGGTCGTAAAACCCCTGCGGGGTGCGGTCCGGGAACACCGGGAGGTTGATCATCGCGGTGCGCCATTGCCGCCCGTCGGGCCCGTCGAACAGCAGCCCCAACCCGCGGACGGTGTCGGGCTTGTCGGCCTGGTCGGGCAGCCCACCGGACAGCGAGAAGCGGCCGATCAGGGGAACGGTGCCGCGCCCGAAGACGTCGGCCCGGCAGATCGCCGCGGCCGCCCCGGTGCTGACGAACGTGCCGCTGGCGCTGACGCCCTTGGCGTGGTTGCGCCGGAACCCGTCGTGACGGCCGTAGACGTGCTCGAAGCGATCGGTGAAGCGGGGCGGGGTCAGCGCGCGGGGCCGTAGCCAGGCACCGGCATAGGCGAAGCCACCCACGTCGACCGCGGCGACGCCGGCTACCGCGCCCATGCCGAGCAGCGCGCGCCGCCGGTTCAGCGCGCCGGCATTCGACGCCGTGGGCGGGCTTTCTCCGGGATCGTCGGGCCGCTCACCCCGATGGGGTTCGCCGCCGCGCTCACCGGGCTCCACGTCCCACCGTCCTTCCCATTTCCGCAGGCCACGCCCGCCGGGCCGAGGGCGAAGCGGATGGAAGCAATTCACGCACGGGCCGATGCCCCGTGCAACTTCTAGGCTGGCCGTCACGCACATCCGGACTACGTCGGGGCGCCCGAAATCGTTCAGCGTTTTGAGCGTGGTACGCCGCGTGTCCTACCATTGGCTAAACACTTGTAGCTGTATCTGCATTTACCAGCGCAGATCGACGGAGTGCGTTTCCTCCGTAGGCAAGCGTGTTCCCGCGGGGTTGAATAAACAGCCCCCGGATACGGCAGTGGCTGTTTTGAAAGCTAGCGGCGTCCCGTCGGGGACCGAATGTGAGTGATAGACCATGGGCGAACTAACCGGCGATTTAGTCGATCCGACCGCTTTTGAAGTGGGCAAACACCAGGTGGACCAGGCGGTGGTGCTCACCGTGTCCGGCGAAGTCGACATGCTCAGCTCGCCGCTGCTGGCCGATGCCATCCAGACGGCGCTGGCCACCAAGCCCGCGGCCTTGATCGTGGATCTGTCCAAAGTCGGTTTTCTGGCGTCGGCCGGGATGACCGTCCTGGTGACCGCGCAGGCCGAGCTCGAGCCGCCGACGCAATTCGCGGTGGTCGCCAACGGCTCGGCCACCAGCAGGCCGATCAAACTCATGGGAATCGACAGCGTGCTCTCGCTCTACAGCAGCCTGGACGGAGCGCTGAGCGGCATCTCGGGTGAGTGAGTGTCGACAGGGTGACGACGCAACTCGGAACGACGGGACGCTCTGACCAGCCGCAGAACGTGTCGCACATCGATGACAGATCCCGCTTCATTCGCACGCGTGTCGCCGCCGATGCGCGCAGCGCCGCCCGCGCCCGCGCCGAATTCGCGGTGTGGCTCGAACGGCATTTCTCGCTTGACGACGACCGGTTCAGCGATCTGCTGCTGGCGGTGAACGAGGCGATCGCCAACGCCGCGGAATACGCCTACGTCGACGCCGCCGAGCGCGGCACGGTCGACGTGCGGGCGGCCTACGACGCGGATGCGGACACCCTCGCGGTGACCGTCGACGACCGCGGCCGTTGGCGACAGAAGGTGCCGGTGCAGCGCCAACAGCAGATGCGCGGGCGCGGCATCCCGCTGATGGAGGTGCTCGCCGACGACGTGGTCATCGATCGCACGCCGCAGGGCACTCGCGTGACGTTGACCTGGAACGACGTCGCCGGGCCCGGCTGTAGCGCCTGATCAGACGGCCTGCGCCAGCACCTGCTGGATGCGTTCGTCCCGCGGCAGCACCGGGCCGTCGTCGAGGGATTCGCCGATTCCCAGGTCGGTGAGCCCGGCGCCGGTCAGCAACGAGGTGCCGTACGCGGCCAGCACGAGCTTCTGGTCGTCACTGTGGCCGTCCTCGATGAGCATCGCGCCGATGAGGCAGATGACGGCCATCTTGAACGCGTTGAACGCCCGATACCAGGGCCGGTTGGTGACCCTGATCCCGCTGGCCGCCTCGTAGTGCGCGAGCAGGGCGTCGATGGAAAGGGCCGCGGGGTGGCTGGTGATCCCGACCGGCTGCATCCACAACATTTCGAGCCATCCGATGTCGGTCAGCGGATCACCGACGGTCGTCATCTCCCAATCGAACACCGCGCTGACTTCGCCGCCGGTGAAGGCGAAGTTGCCCGGTTTGGCGTCGCCGTGCACCAGCGTGACCTTCGGATACGGCGTCGGCTTGGTGGTGATCAAGGCGTCGTGTAGGCGCTCGAGGGCCGGCAGGCGGTCGCGCTTGACCCGGTTCATTTCCGCGGCCCACCGGGCGAGCTCGCGGTCCAGATGGTCGGCGCCGTCGTCGAGGGTGTCCAGCCCGGTCCTGCTGAGGTCGACCGTGTGAATCGCGGCCAGTTGCTCGACCATGCTCTGACACATGCGCACCACGGTCTGGTCGGCGACGGCCGGCGGTTCCATCTCGTAGACGTCGCCGTCGGCGCGTTCCATGACGAAGAACGGCCTGCCGAGGATGTCGCCGGTGGGCTCGAGCCACAGCGTCCGCGGTACGCGGACGGGGGTATCGGCCAAGACCCGCAGAATCCTGAACTGGCGCGCGAGGTCGTAGGGCTCCAGCAGCGCCGGTGGTTGCGGGCGCAGCCGCAGCACCACGTCCTGGTGGTCGTGTCGACTGCCGCTGCGGGTGACGACGCGCAGCGTCATCATCTCGGCCGAGTGTCCGAAGCTCACCCGGTCGATGCCCTCGACACGGACGTCGTCGGCCTCGCGCACCTGCGTGCGCAGCCAGCCGCCCAGCCGCTGTTGCAAGTCGTCGTTCAACGTCATTGCCGGACCCCCGCGCCGTCCGCGGGCAATCGATCGACCGGGGTCTTGTCCTGGGTGAAGGCGGACATGTCCATCGGCGCCCAGTTGGGGTAGCGGTGATATCCCTGGCCGCCGAGCAGCAATTCGAAGATGCCCCAACCGGTCTCGCCGCCCCGTTGGAACCGCATCAGCTGGTCCAGGGCCATCGACTTACCCTCGGTCTCGGCTAGCTGGTCGGAATCGCTGCTGTCCCAAGCGAAATGGATGAAGTACGCACCGTCACCCCAGTCTTCGTACTGGCAATGGGCCATCGGCAGCCCGTAATAGGCGTTGACCTCCAGGTGCGGCGCCTCGGCGATCACCCGATGGGCATTTCCGTCCTCGTCGGTGAAGACGAGCACCGCGCGGGTGGGTCGCTTGCGGTCGCCGTCGAATTCGACCTCGTGCTCGATCTTGACGAATCGCTTCGACAACGTCCCATCGGCGTGCGTGATGCCACCGTCGACGTAATTGACCGTGCCGTCAGAAGATTCGATGATCCACGCTTCGATGGCATGGTCGTCGAAGCCGGCGTCGAGCCACAACCAGAAGTCGATCTTGTCGGAGATCCGCACCCCGAAGGTGCGGTCACGACCGCCGTGGAAGCCGTCGACGCTGACGCGTTCCCCGTCGATCTGCACCCAACCGCTCCACTTCCCCGGTTCTTTCATGTGGTACATGTCCGCGAGCAGTTCGCCGGCCCTGCCATGCACCTTCATGGGCAACAACTCCCACATCGGGGCGGTGGGTTCGTAATAGAGTTCCCATTCGATTCCAGAGTTGTTGGGTTCGATGTCCAATCGCCACTTCTTCAGCGGCTCGACGCAGGTCCAGCGCATCGGCCCGGCGCGCAGCTCGCCGCGGTCATCGCCCGAGACCGGCCGCCCGGACAGCAGGTCCCAGTGCCGCCCGTCGGCGAGGCTGACCTTGACATAACCCAACCCGCTGGCGGTGTTCGGGTTGTTGCCGTAGCCGCTGGCCAACAGCATGGTGCCGTCGGGCGACGCGGCGAAGAAGTAGCACCGATCCGACCACGTCGGATCGGATGTGTGCACCTGGTCGAACGTCGTCGGAAGCTGGTGGGTGAAGGACTCGTCCGCCGCGGAATACCCCATCGTGGCCCTTTCTGGCTGGCTGACACCTTGTGCTGCAGGAGAATTGGTTACCGGTTCGCGCTGGGCCGGATTCTGCTCACATCAGATAACAAAGCAGCACAACGCATCCCGTAACATCGCCGCCATGGAACCGAGCCGGCGTTGGGGCGACGACCGCGCGATCCTCGACGACGAGGAGGCCCGTCGACGGATCCTGGAGGCCGCGGGCCGCTGCATCGTCCGGCGCGGCAACACCCAGTTCCGGATGGGCGAGGTGGCCGACGAGGCCGGGGTCTCGCGGTCGACGGTGTACCGATATTTCCCGGGCCGTGACGATGTCCTGCTGGGCCTGATGCTCTCGCGTGTGGACACCGCGCTCGCTGAGTTGGTGCGCTCGCTGCCTGCCCCGGACGACCCCGTTCGGTCGGTGCCCGAGATGGTGCTGGCCCGGGTGGAATCGGTGGACGGCAACGCGCTGAACGAAGCGTTGTTCGCGGCCGAGAGCACCGCGGTGGCCTCGGCGCTCGAGAAGGGTTCCGAACCCATCGTGGAGCTGCTGCTGCGGCATTACGGACCGCTGCTGGATCGGTGGAAGGCGGCGGGGCTGCTCTACGCCGACATCGATTTCCGGTCGATCGTCCAGTGGTTGCACACCGCGACGCTGTTTCTGCTGGCGCCTTCGTGGCGATATCGCCCCGCCGCGGACAAACGAGAATTCGTCGAGCAGTTCGTGGTGAGGGCCTTGGTGCCACAGATCAGACAATAATCGTATATTGTCTGATGTCCAGACGTTCGATCGGTTTTGTCCGACGCCGCTGGTGTTAACAGCGCAGCACTGCGGCGGCGTGCAAATCAGGATGGATGGACATGAAAACTCCTGTGGGACAAGCCTTTTCCATCCTTGGCCTGGCCGCTCACCTGGGTCTCGGCGCGGGGCGGGTCGCCACCGACGCGGTGGTCGGAGGCCGTTTCGGCCTGCCGCGGACGGTCGAGGACATCGACCCCGCCGTCCTGTCACGGGTCATGGGGACCACCGTTCGCTCGATCCGCGTGCTGAGCCGCGACTCCGGCACCTCCTCGCGGGGCCGGCTGGTGCTGACCGGCAGGGACGTCCCCCACTCGGTGTTCGTCAAGGTCGCGGCGCAGACCGCCGCCACCCGGCTGATCGGCGAACTCGGACGACTCGGACACACCGAGGTGCGCTTCTACCGGGAGCTCGCGCCGCAGGTCATCGGCGTCCCTTACTGCTACGGCACGGCATTCGACCCGTGGACCGGCCGGTACCTGCTGGTCCTCGAGGACCTGCCGGCCGAGTCGTGCGAGTTCCCCGACACCCTGCACCCGCTGTCGGCCGACCAGGCGAGCCTGATCGTCGAGCTGCTTGCCGAACTGCACGCCGTCTTCTTGGGGCGCCTGCCGCGCGGCGGGCACGGCCCGATGAGCTGGTTGTACACCCCGTCGGGCGACGTCACCTCGCTGCTGACCGGTTCGCTCATGCACACCTCCATCAAGCGCCTCGCCGAGCGCACCACTATCCCGGTGGACAAAGGCACATTCATCGCCGACAACTACCGCGCCGTCGCCGCGCTGATCGACACTCCCCCGCACACCGTCATGCACGGTGATGCCCATCCCGGCAACATGTATTTCCTGGGCGGCAAGGCGGGCCTGCTGGACTGGCAGGCGGTGCGCCGCGGACACCCGTCGCGCGAACTGGCCTACACGCTGATCACCAGCCTGACGCCGGAGGATCGCCAGGCCAGCCAGCGCGACCTCGTCGACCACTACCGCCGAGCGCTGATGGCCGCCGGCGGACCCGAGCTGGATCGCGACGACCTGTGGCTGCGGTTTCGGCAGGCGGCGCTGTACGCGTATGTCGCCCCGCTGATCACCGCGGGGATGGGCGGGATGCAGGCCGAAGACATCATCATGGAGGGGCTGCGGCGCGGTGTCGCGGCACTCGATGATCTGGAAACCGTGGCCGCCCTGAAGGGCTCGCTATGACGCCCGGGCCAATTCCGCCGAGGCTATTGCCTTCGCCGCGCCACGAGTTACGCTACCTACCGTAGCGAAATCCTGCGTGCCGTGCGCTCAGCCCGCCAGGGACAGCCCGCGACCCGGCGAAGGGGAGTCTCATGTTCGACCTGAAGATCATCGGTGGCACGGTCGTCGACGGCACGGGCGCGCAACGCTATCTCGCTGACATCGGCATCAAGGACGGCAAGATCGTCGACGTCGTGCCGCGCTCCGCCGATGGTCCCACGCTGAGCGGGGAGGCGGCCGAAACCATCGATGCGACAGGGCATGTGGTGGCACCCGGCTTCGTCGACATCCACACCCACTACGACGGCCAGGTCAGCTGGGACAGCCTGCTGGAACCCTCCAGCGGCCACGGCGTGACCACGATCGTCACCGGCAACTGCGGCGTTGGCTTCGCGCCCGTGCGGCCCGGCACCGAGCAGTGGCTGATCGAGCTGATGGAGGGCGTCGAGGACATTCCCGGTACCGCGCTCACCGAGGGCATCACCTGGGGATGGGAGACCTACCCCGAGTACCTCGACGCGGTCGGCAAGCAGAAGTTCGCCGTCGACGTCGGCAGCCAGGTCGCGCACGGCGCCGTGCGCGCCTACGCCATGGGTGAGCGGGGCGCGCGCAACGAACCGGCCACCCCCGAGGACATCGAGGCGATGGGGCGGCTGGTTCGCGAGGCGATCGAGGCCGGGGCGCTCGGCTTTTCCACGTCGCGCACGATGGGCCACCGCGCGATGGACGGCGAGCCGGTGCCCGGCACGTTCGCCGCCGAGGAAGAGCTCTTCGGCCTCGGCCGCGCGATGGCGGCCGGCGGTCAGGCGGTGTTCGAGCTGGCCCCGCAAGGCGCGGCGGGCGAGGACATCATCGGACCCAAAAAGGAATTGGACTGGATGCGGCGGCTGAGCGGCGAGATCGACCGGGCGGTGTCCTTCGCGCTGATCCAGGTGGACGCCGATCCGAAACTGTGGCGGGAGATGCTCGACCTGTCCGCGGACGCACACGCCGCGGGCGCCCGCCTCTACCCACAGATCGCGGCGCGTCCCTTCGGCATGATGATCGGCTTCCAAGGCCACCACGGGTTCAGTCACCGGCCCACCTATCGGCGGTTGAAGGCCGAGTGCAGCCGCGACGAGCTCACCTTGCGGCTGGCCGACCCCGCCGTGAAGGCGGCGATCCTGTCCGAGGACGACCTTCCCCCCGACCCCACGTTGTTGTTCGACGGGATGTTCGCCCTCGTCCAGCACTCGCTGGGACGGCTGTATGCGCTCGGCAACCCGCCGGACTACGAGCCCACGCCGGACCGCACGGTCGCGGCCATCGCCCAGGCGCGTGGCGAGGACCCGTTGTCGACGCTGTACGACCTCATGCTGGAGTCGAACGCGACCAACATGCTGATGCTGCCGCTGTTCAACTATGCCGACGGCAATCACGACGCGATCCGCGAGATGATGCTGCACCCCGCCGGGGTGCTCGGGCTTTCCGACGGCGGCGCCCACTGCGGGATGATCTGCGACGCGTCCTACCCCACGTTCCTGCTCACGCACTGGGCGCGCGACCGGCGCCGCGGCGAGAAGCTGTCGCTGGAGTACGTGATCCGTAAGCAATCGCGCGACACCGCGCACCTGTTTGGCCTCACCGACCGCGGCACCATCGAACCGGGCAAGAAGGCCGACATCAACGTCATCGACATGGACGCGCTGACACTGCATCCGGCGGCGATGGCGTTCGACCTGCCCGCCGGTGGAAACCGAATCCTGCAGGGGGCCAGCGGCTATGCCGCGACCATCGTCAGCGGGACGGTGACCCGCCGCAACGACGTCGACACCGGGGCGCGCCCCGGCCGCCTGGTCCGCGGAGCCCGTTAAGAGCTCGCCTCGATGGCAACGACGGCCGGCAATCCGGCGCGGACCCGCGACGAGGATGCCATCGGCACCCCGCCGGAAAGCCCGGCGCTGGTGCCCGCCGAGCGTTACTACTCCCCCGCCTTCGCCGCGCTCGAGGCGCAGCGGATGTGGCCGAGGGTGTGGCAGCTGGCCTGCATGATCGACCACGTCGCGGCGCCCGGCGACTATTTCGAATACCGATGCGGCCCTTACGGGGTGCTGATCGTCCGTGACGACGACGGGGTGCTCCGCGCGTTCCAGAACGTCTGCCGGCACCGCGGCAATTCGCTGTGTACCGGGTCGGGGTCGGGTCTGCACGAACTCAAGTGCGGCTACCACGGCTGGACGTGGGACCTGGCCGGCGCGCTCAAACGGGTGCCCAACCGCAAGGGCTTCGGCGCGCTGAGCATGTCCGACTTTCCGCTGCTACCGGCGCGGGTCGACACCTGGGCGGGGCTCGTCTTCGTCAACCTGGACCAGGGCGCGGTGTCGTTGACCGAGTACCTGGAGGCGGTGCCCGACGACATCGCCTGGTGCCACCTGGAGGATTTCCACTGCTACGCCACGCTCACCGTCGAGGTCGACGCCAACTGGAAAACGATCGCCGACGGATACAGCGAGACCTACCACATCCAGACCCTGCACCCCGAGCTGCTGCGCTGCGTCGACGACATCCATGCGCCGCAACGCATTTGGGGTCATACCGGGAAGTCGGACCAGCCCTACGGTGTGCAGAGCCCGCGCTTTGACGGCGCGCTGAGTGACGAAGAGGTGTGGAACGCCTACGTGTATACGCAGGGAGCGCTGATGGGTGCGGCCGAGGGCATCCCCTTCCCGGCCGACGAACGCCGGCCCGGGCAGACGGTCGCCGACCTGATCGCCGACCGGACCCGGGCATTCGCCGCGAGCCGCGGCGTGGATCTCACCTGGGCTGACACCGACCGAATGACCCGATTGCACCAGTACAACGTGTTTCCTAACATGACACTGCTCGCCAACGCCGACCACCTGACCGTCATGTGCTCGCGCCCCGCCGCCGACCCCTCCCCCGACAAGGGCGAGCTGGTCATGTTCTTGATGACGCGCATGCCGCCGGGCGCGCCGCGCACCAAACCGACAGATGTCCGCATGGCCGCCGAGTCGGCCGAGCCCGGGGTGGTGCTCACGCAAGACATCGCGGTGCTCCCCGGCTTGCAGCGCGGCATGCACCAACCCGGCTTCACCCATCTCGTGTTGTCCAGCGAGGAACGCCGCGTCATCAACATGCATCGCAACCTGGAGCGCTATCTCGAGTTGCCCGCATCCCAGCAAATGAGCGGCGGTGCGGCGAAGTGATCTCCCGCAACATAATTCGTGTTCACAGCGCCAAAGCGGCGCCGAGCGATTTAGAATCCCGCTTGTGATGACCCCGTCTTACCCCTGGGGGGACGATCGAGGGCAACTCGCGCGGCGGCTTCGGCTGCCATACGAAACGCTTCGCCGACGGCGGGCGCTACGGCTGTGCCACAGCTTCGAGCGGGTGGGTGTTCGAACGGCACCGGAGCGGTTGCGCCAAATGCTGGAGGGCGCGCCGCTGGCCGCCCACGAATTGATGAACGTGAACTTCGCGCTGATCGCGATCCGGCTCGACCGCGAATTGCGTGCCGCGCGTTACAAGCGCCTCAGGCGCCGCGGTGCCCGGTCGCTGATGTTCGCGGGTCTGGTCATGGTGGTGATCAATTTCCTGGTGTGCATCGCGTACGTTCTGCTGAACCTGGCCGAGCAGACGGCGCCCTTATAGGTCGTCAGCGCGGGGCGACGATGCCGTTGTCGTAGGCGTAGACGATCGCGGCAGCACGGTCGCGCAGATCGAGCTTTCCGAATATCCGCCCGATATGGCTCTTGACGGTGACGCCCGAAATGCACAGCTGGTCGGCGATCTCGGTGTTGGACAGGCCCTGTCCGATCAACGTCAGCACGTCGAGCTCGCGGGTGGTCAGCTCGCCGATCGCCGTGCCCCGGGGTCCGGGAGCGGCCTTGCGGTAGGTGGTCAGCACACGGGAGGTCACCGCCGGGTCGAGATAGCTGTCGCCCCGGGCGACGGCCCGCACCGCGCGGATCAACTCCTCGGCCGAGGAGTCCTTGAGCACGAAGCCGGCCGCGCCGGCACGCAGCGCCCCCGAGAGCAGCTCGTCCTCGTTGAAGGTGGTCAGCGCCAGCACCGGCGGCCGGCCACCCAGCCTGCGCGTCGCCTCGATCCCGTCGACGCGGCGCATCCGCAGGTCCATCACGACGACGTCGGGGCGGTGCTCGGCCACGGCCGCGGGCACCTCGTCTCCATCGGCGCACTCCGCGACGATGACGAAACCGTCCTTGCGACGCAAGATCCGGCGCAGCCCCGACCGCACCAGGTCCTGGTCGTCGACGAGCAGCACGGTGATCTCGGGTGCCGCGTCGATCATGCCTTGCACCACCATGGCCGCCACGCCGTATCGCCTTCGTGCAGGGGTATTTCCGCGCACACCGACCATCCATCGCGGGTCGGGCCGGCGTCGATGGCTCCGCCGAGCAGCTCGACGCGCTGTCGCATCCCGCGTAAGCCGCGCCCCTCGGGTGACCGCGTGGCCGTCACCGCCGCGGGAAGCAGGTTGGTGACCGCGAGTCTCACCGATATCGGCGAAATATCCAGCACCACACCGGCTTTGGACTCGGGCGCATGCTTGGCGATGTTGGCCAGTGATTCCTGGGTGATGCGGTACAGGGCGAGGCCGACCGCGGCCGAGACGTGATCGGTGGGCCCTTCGACGCACAGCGCGACGGCCAGACCGGCCCGCTGGAAACCCTCGACGAGCACCGCGATGTCGTCGATACCGGGTTCGGGTGCGGTCTGGGCGGTCTTGGTCGGCCAGTTGTCGAGCAGCCCGACGGTACGACGGATATCGGCCATCGCCTGGCGGCCCAGCCGTTCGGCCTGTTCCAACGCGTCGACGGCGTCGTCGACGTCACGGTCCTGCTGCAGCGCCCGCCGCGCCCCGGTGACATGCAACAGCGTGATGCTCAGCGAATGGGCGATGACGTCGTGCACTTCGCGTGCGATGCGCCGCCGCTCGTCGGCGGCGGCGTGCTCGGCCAGCATGTCCTGCGCCTCGATCTGTTCGGCCAGCAACAACCGCTGGGTGCGCATCAGGTAGCCGAGCAGCCACCCCACCGCGATGAAACCGAGGTACAACACCACCGTGTCGAGGCGGTGTAGCGCGGACGCGGTGACCAAGAGTCCCGCCGCCGACGCGGCCGCGAGGATCCCGCCCCAGACCGACGCCAATGTCGCGACGACCAAGACCATCAGGACCAACAACGCCGGGGCGAAATCGGCGTGAATCGGCGCCGACGTGCCGAACATGGTCAGCGCGGAGGAGGCCAACCAGGTCGCCCACAACGGCCCCGGGGTCATCTTCATGTTGAAGACCATGAACGCGAACGAGGGCGACAGGGCTATGGCGAACGCCGTCAGCGCCACGGGCAGGTCCGCGACGGGCCGCTGCAGCGTCCCGATCACCCCACCGAACACCAGGGCGACGTCGACGGAAATCAGCGCCGCCCAGGTGATACCGACGGGAATCAGTTCGCTTCGTCGGCGAACCAGTTCCCGCAGGTGATCCGCTGCGGCGCGCAACATCGTCCAATCCTAGAAGAGCCCGGCACTTCGCCACATCCTCCTGCGGGCGGCATGTGTCTCCGCCCGTGGTAGGAGACAAAGACTGCACTTCGGCACGACGCGCAACAGCCGCTCGCTTTCCTAGCGTCGAGTCATGACATGGACACTGCTGCACGACCGCATGGCCTTCATGGCCCAGGTGATCAAAGCCGCCGAGACGGACCCCGAGGCGGCACTTGCGTTGATCGACAAGTCATCCCAGGTGTCCGAGCTGTTCGGCGACGAGGAGGGCTTGATGCTTTTGCTCGGCCAGCGATGGATCACCATGCTGGTGGCCAAGCTGGATCAGGCGGCCCACGAGGGAGCGTCGGCCGAGCAGGTGCGCGCCGATCTCGAAGCCGCCGAGCCCGGATTGCACGCGCTGGTCAAGATCGGCGCCCGCCGGTCGCTGCGGGTGCGGTCCCTTACTCGCGGTGAGCATGTGGCCGTGGGCCTGTTCGGCGGGCCCACCGGGGATCGGCAGACCGTTGCATGACCGAATGGGAAGCCTTGCGCGCCTGACCTCGCGGTACGCGGTCCTCATCATCGGGCTGTGGGTGCTGGCGGCCGCTGGCGCCAATCTCGCCGTCCCCCAGCTGGAGCGAGTCGTCGACACGCATGCCCGGTCCTTCATGCCGCCCGGGGCGCCGAGCGCGCACGCCGCCGCCCGGGCCGCGCAGTTGTTCAACCAGACGCCCAGCAACAACTTCGTTTACGTTGTGCTGGAACGGAATCAGCGGCTGACACCGCAAGATCGGCGCTTCTACGACGCGTTGACGACATCGCTGGGGTCGGATCAGCGCCATGTGTATGCGGTGACCGACCTGTGGTCGCAGCCCGCCACCGCCGCCGTCGCACAGAGTTCCGACGGCCAGGCGGCCAGCGTCATGGTGCGGCTCGCCGGGATGCTCGGCACCGCGCAGGCGCGCGATTCGGTGGACGCCGTGCGCGGCGCCATCCACAGACTCGCCCCGCCGCAGGGCCTGGAAGTCCATGTCACCGGTCCCGGCGCCACGATCGTCGACGAGTTCTCCGCGATCGACCGGCAGATGCTCGGCATCACGGCGGCCACCATCGGCCTCATCCTGCTGTTGCTGCTCGTGGTGTACCGCTCGCCCGTCGCGGCCGCGATCCCGCTCATCTCGGTGGGCCTCGCGCTCGCCGTGGCGCGGGCCATCGTCGCCGCGCTCGGCCAGGCCAATGTCGTTGAGGTGTCGCTGTTTTCGGTGGCGCTCATGGCGGCAATGACCCTGGGCGCCGGCACCGACTACGCGATTTTTCTGGTCGGCCGCTATCACGAAGCTCGCCGCAACGGTGTCGCCCCGGCGCAGGCGTTGACGCAGGCCTACCGTTCCATCGCGCCGGTGGTGATCGGATCGGCATTGACGGTCTCGGTCGCGCTGGCGTGCCTGGTGTTCGCCAAGGTCGGGTCGTTCCGCAGCGCCGGATTACCCTGCTCCATCGGCATTCTCGCGACCATGGTCGCGGCGCTGACGTTGACGCCCGCGCTGATGAGCCTGGCGATCCGCCGCGGGTATCTGGAACCGCGGCCATCCAGAACCGCGCGGCGCTGGCGCCGCGTGGGCACGTCGGTGGCACGCTGGCCCGGGCCGATCCTGGTCGCTGCGCTGGGGTTGTGCCTACTCGTCGCGCTGCCATTGGCCGGCATGCGGGTCGGCTTCAACGAGCCCGCCGCCACGCCGTCGTCCACCGACTCCAACCGCGGTTATGCCAGCGCCGGCCGGCATTTCGCGGCGAACTCGTTGCTGCCCGACGTGATCGCGATCCAGGCCGACCACGACCTGCGCAACCCCGCCGGGCTGATCGTCATCGAGCGGATCACCCGCCACATCATGGCCGTGCCCGGGGTGCGTGCGGTGCAGTCCGCCAGCCGCCCCGACGGCACGGTCCCCGACCAGGCGACGCTGAGCTATCAGGCCGGTGTGCTCGGTCGTCAGTTGGGTGACACCATGGATTCGCTCACGCAGCGCCTCCGGCGAGTCTCCGAACTGGACGGCGCGCTGGCGCAGACCCAGCGCGCCGTCGACGGGTTGGGCAACGGATTGCGCGGCGGCAGCGCGGGTTTGGCGGACATGTCCGGTGCCGCCGAAGACATGCGGGCCGGCATGGACGGCCTGCAACGCAACGTCACGACGGTGTCGGGTTACCTCGATCCCTTGCGCGACTTCGTCGGGCGGACCCCCGACTGCGCGGCCAATCCCATCTGCTCGACGGTGGACCGGGTGCTGCAGCCCGTCGACAGCCTGGTGCAGACCTCCACCCGGCTGGGTTCCGGCGCCGCCAAGCTGACCACCGGCTCGAGCACCGCGGCCACCGCGATGGCCGCCCTGCCCCAGAGCGTGGCGTCGATGAAAGACGCCTTGGGACAGGCGCGTTCGGCCACTCATGACCTGCTGGCCGTGTCCGACACGCTCGGGCCCCAGATGCATCAACTGACCGACTACCTGAACGAGATCGCCACACAGTTCCAGGGCAGTGCCGCGGGGGACTTTTACATGCCGCAGCGGGCGTTGACCGATCCCCGGTATGCCACCGCGCTGCGCCACCTCATCTCCGAAAACGGCCGCGCCGCGTACCTGCTCGTCTATGGTGACGGCTCGGAGTGGGGCGTCGACGGCGCCAAGCGGGCGGATCACGTGCGCGCGGCCATCAAGGAGGCCACCAAGGAGGGGACGCTGACACCGACCGAGGTCGACCTGGCCGGCGTGGGCCCGGTGACGGCCGATCTGCAGCGCTTCGTCGCCGGCGATGCCACGCTGCTGGCGGGCGCCGCACTGGTGCTGATCTTCTTGATCGTCACGACCATGCTGCGCAGCCCGGTCGCGGGGCTCGTCGTCGTCGGGACGGTCGTCACCTCCTACGCCTCGGCCCTCGGCGCCAGCGTGCTGATCTGGCAGCACCTGCTGCATCAGGACCTGCACTGGGCCGTGGCGCCTTTCGCGTTCATCGCGCTGATCGCCGTCGGCGCGGACTACAACCTGTTGCTCGCGCTGCGCATCAAACAGGAAGCCGCGGCGGGCCTCAAGACCGGGATCATCCGGGCCTTCGGCGGCACCGGCGGGGTGGTCACCGTCGCCGGCATCATCTTCGGCCTGACCATGCTCGCACTGTTGACGAGCAGCGTGCTCAGCGTGGCCCAGATCGGCACGACCGTCGCGGTCGGTTTGTTGCTGGACACGTTGGTGGTGCGGGCGTTCATCGTGCCGTCGATCGTGGCCCTGCTCGGTCGGTGGTTCTGGTGGCCCAGCCGGCTCCCCCGCCGCGCCGTCACGCCGCGCGTGAAAACGGCAGAGCCGCAACTGGTTACTGCTGGGGCGGTATGACCGAGGACGGCAACCCGACGAGAACGCCTTCGACGTCGCCGTCGACGCTGACCAGCAGGCCGCGCCCCGGGGGCAGGTTCTGGGCGCGGACGTTGCGGTTGATCCGGTTCTGTGGGTCGTTGTCCATGTAGAGCTGAGCCACTTTCGCCGAGTTCTGGAAACGCATCCACGGATCCATTTGCAGCGTCGCCCAGTTCGCGCTGTTGCGGGTGGTGAAGACGTGCAAGCCGATCTGGCGGGCGCGTTCCATCAACTTCCACAGCGCCGCGCCCACCGGTGGCTTGGGCGGATAGCTCTGGTCCGGGCGCAGGTCCTGGATGTCGTCGATGAGCACGAAGTGGCGCGGGCCCTCCCACGGCTTGAGCTCGCGCAGCTCCTCCTGACTCAGGCCTTTCGGGGGCAGCCGGGGCAGCAGGACCTGCTGCGCCAGGGCGGTGAGCACCTCGTCGATCTCGTCCTGGTCATAGGCGTACGCGCGCACGTAGCCCGGGCCGTGCAGGTCGCGCAGACCGTGCGGCGCGGTCTTCGGGTCGATCAGCGTCAGCTGCGCTTCCTCCGGGGTGAAGCGGCTCATGATCGCCTCACCAATGGCGACCAGCGACAACGTCTTTCCGCATCCCTGCCGGCCCAGGATCATCACTCCGGGACTCTCGCGCAGCTTGATCGGCACCGGCCCCAGTTCGTGACGCTCGCCGATGGCGAACGCGATCGAGAGGTCGTCGCCGCTGGGCCGCGCGGCCTCGTAGTCCAGGATCGCCCGCAGCGCCACCCGCTGCGGCAGCCGCTGCAGGGTGGCGTGCTTGGTGACCCCGGCGACCTCCGCGATGCGGGCCCCGACGTCGACAATGCTGACGATCGCGCCGGTGGCCGGATCGGCCAGCGCCGGCACACCGACCCGCAGCTCGTGCAAGCTGTCGGTCAGACCGAAGCCGGGGCGGTTCAGCGTGCGTCGGGCCGCGTCGCGCGACTCGAGCGACGAGTGCCCCATCTGGCTCTCACTGGGATCGGCCAGCCGCAATTGGATTCGCGCCGTGGCGTTTTGCAGCAGGCTCTGCCGCTGTCCATGAATCCAGCCACCGGCGCTGCACATGACGTGCACCCCGTACTCGGGGCCGCGGCTGCTCAACGAGATGATGCGATCGCCCAGCACCGTGTCTTTGGAGTACAGGTCGTCGTAGTCGTCGACCACCACGAACACATCGCCGAACGGGTCATTGGCGTCGGTACCGCCCAGGCCGTCGCTGCCCGGCGCGAACCGGCGTTCGCGGAAGCCGTCGAGGTCGATCTTGAGGCGCCGGAACGAGTCCTCGCGGGCGTCGATCAGGGCGTCCATGCTGCTCAGAATCCGCTCGATGCCCTCGGCGTCCTTCGGCGACACGATGTCGGTGACGTGCGGCAGCGAGGCGGCCTGCGCGAGGGTCGCCCCGCCGATGCAGAAGAACGTCACGCGCGACGGGGTGTACATCGTGGCCGCCGAGCACATCAGCGTCATCAGGGTGGTGGTCTTGCCGCGCTGCTTGGCCCCCACCACGATCACGTTGCTGCGCAACGCATCCACCGCGTGCACCACCTGCTTGGACTCCTCGGGGATGTCCATGACGCCCACCGGAAACATCAGGCCCGAGTTGAGCCCGTAGTCGACGTGCCACGGCTTGCCCCGATATCCCGCCACCAGCGCGTCGATGGTTTCGGGCTCCTCCAGCGGCTCCAGCCAGGGCCGGCGCGGCGAGCGGTGCGGCACTTCGTGCAGCGACTCGCGCAGCACGTCGACGATCTTCTTCCGCTTGAAACCGTCGTCGTAGTACAGGAATTCGTCGGGCTCGGCGTCGACGGCGGCGGCCGCCTCCAGGGCCGTGGCATCGGAGTCGTCCAGCGGCTGGAACTGCCAGTTGTACAACCGCGGCTTGGTCAGCGTCATGTCGACGGTGGTGGCGACCTCTTTGGTCTTGGGCACCACGAACGGCGCGGAGAGGTAGAAGCAGCGGAACGGTTCGAGATCGCGCGGCCCCACCTTCAGCAGACCGAAGCCGTTTTCCTTCGACGGCAGGTGGTAGGCCGCGTCGCTGCCGATCACCTCGCGGCTGTCGTCACCGGACTCGGCGCGTAGCGCGATGCGAAAGGCGATGTTGGACTTGACCTTTTGCAGCGACGACAGGTCCAGGCGCTGACCACCCAGCATGAAGAAGACGTTGGCGCCGCGGCCCTCCTGGCCGATGTGGATGATGAGGTTGATCCACTTCTCGTGGTTGGCGAACAGCTCCAGGTATTCGTCGACGATGACCAGCAGCACCGGGACCGGCGGCAGGTCGCGTCCGGCGAGCCGGATCTCTTCGTAGTCGTTGGCGTCACGCGCGCCCACCGAGGTGAACAGCTCGTAGCGCTGTTTGATCTCGCCGTCGATGACCCGGCGCATCCGCTCGGCCAAATGGCGTTCGTCCTTGCCGAGGTTCGACAGCGCGGCCACCACGTGAGGGATGCCCAGGATGTCCTGGGCCGCCGACTCGAACTTCATGTCGACGAAGATGACGTTGAACGTCTCCGGGGAGTGGGTCAGCGCGATGCCGTAGACCAGCGACAAGAAGAACTCCGACTTGCCCGAGCCGCTGGTGCCGATGACCACGGAGTGGAAGCCGAAGCCACCAAAGTCCTTGGCGCGGATGATGATGTTCTGCAGCTCGCCGTTGGGCTTGGCGCCCACCGGGACCTCACACCAGCGTTCGTCGCCGCGGCCCCGGCGTTCGGCCCACAACCGGTCGACGTCCAGGTCGCGGGGATCGCTGATGCCCAGGGCCCGCAGCAGTTCCGTTGCGCCGCTGACCGAGTCGGCGATCTCGCTGCGGCTGGTGGGCGACCATCGCGCCATCGCGCGCGCATACCGATAGGCGCGGTGCACCGAGAGCTGGTCGGCGTGGGCGAAGAACTTGTTGCGCACCCGTAGCAGCGGAGCCGGCCGGTCGTCCTCGCCGTCGGCGTCAGAACCGTTGCGGTGCAGTGTGATTTGGCCGTTCACCGAGCCGTTGGGTGAGCTGTGGCGTTCGCTGAGGTCGAACACCTGGTCGTCGCCGAAGCCCACGCCGGTGCCGACCCGGGAGGCGATGCGCAGCAAGGTGATTCCCGCCTTGCCGACCTGACCGACCACGCTCTCCCACGCGTCGGGGCTACCGGTGTTGTCGTCGACGATCACCAGGTGCGGCCCCAGATCCACCGTGTCGGAGCCGGTTTCCAGCGCCGAGCCCATCGCGGTGGGGCTGGCCGCGGCCAGCGGTGTCCACGCGCCGCGCTTGCCCTTCATGTGCAGTTCGGCGCCGAGGGTTTCCTCGAGCTCCTCGGGCGTGGCGAAGACCAGGCGCCGGAAACCGCACGCATCGAACAGCTCGTCGTGCAGGTTGTGCGGCAGCCACACGATCCACGACCACACCTCGGGATTGCGGGTCACCACCATCAACTTGACGTCGCGCGGGTTGTGGAACACCGCCAGGGAGCACAGCACCGAGCGCATCAGCGAGCGCAGCCGGTCCAGGTCCTCGCCGACGAAACTGAAGCCAGGCGCCGATCGCAGGTTGACCACCTTGGCGATGTCGCGAATCTTGCGCTGCTCCAAGATGAAATCGCGCAGCGCCTGCCCGGTGACGGGTTCGAGTTCCTCATCGGAGGCGATGTCGGGCCACGTCACCGAGAGCACCGAGTCCGGCGCGTGCTGCACGCCGGTGCCGAGGCGCACCTCCAGAAAGTCGGCGTCGCCGCGGCCGCGTTCCCACATTCGCGGGCCCCCGATGATGGCGCCCAACCCGCGGGGGTCGGAGTGCACGTTGTTCTGCCATTCGCGCTGCGCGCACACCGCGGTCTGGATCTCGTCGCGGTTGCCGTCGAGGTCGCGGAGATAGCGGCGACGGCCCTTTTCCATTTCGCCCCAGGTGATTTTGCGGGCGCGGCCGAAGCGGCCGGAGAAGGCCAGCATGCTGAACGCGCCGATGCCCATCAACGGGAAGAAGCCGGTGGTCAGGCTGCGCACGCCGGAGACGTAGAGCATGACGATGGTGCCGATGAGCGCCACGATCAGCGCCGGAACACCGATCATCACCCAGATGTTGCGCGGCTCGCGCTCCGGCAGCGCGATCGGCGCGCTGGGTGCTACCCGGACCGGTTTCGGCGGCTCGATCCTGACGCGGTTGATGGGGAACGCTTTCTTGGACATTCTTTAGCCTCCCGGCTTTGCCGATGTCGTCACCACAGCCACCTTGCCGAGCGCCGGCACGGTGTCCCGCGCCACAAGCGCTGCCTCCCTTGACAATGCCGGACCCGCCGCGAAGGTCCGCAGCAGCGGCCAGGGCGCCTGCACCGCCGACCCCGGATCCAGACCCAGCGACCGCAACGTCGTGTCGTCGTTGGTGATGCCGAACCGCACCCCGTTGTCGGACACCCAGAACAGCGACTCCCGGGAGTCGGAGGTAACCACGCCGCTGGTCGACGTCACGAAGTTCGCCGCGCCCGGCAACACCAGCACCTGGTTGGCGACCACCGAGGCCGGGTCGCGGTCGTCACGCACCAGGTGCACGATGCGGTTGTCGAGGTACGACGGCGTGGGCAACCCGCGCCCGTTGTAGACCACGACGCGCGCCTGCGGGTCCGTCGAGCCCTTCTCCCAGCCGACGCAGGTGGTCGGATCCGCCGCGGTGTCAATGAAATTCAGGCGCTTGGTCGGGTAGTAGTCGACCGCCAGCGAGGTCACCTCGGGGATGTTGACCAATACGTCGGGAGCGACCACGCGCGGCGCGGTCGAGCCGTAGGAGTTGGCGCTGCGCAATAGGTCGGCCACGAAGCTGGTGACCTTCTGGACGCCGTCGGGCAACAGGACGTAGAACTGCTTGCCGCCGCTGGCGGTTTGGGCCTGCAGCACCGCGCCGACCTGTGAGCCCGACACCCACGTCGACGGGGTGCCCGCCAGGGGCACGGCGGGGACGCCGAGCGGTTCCGTCGCGGGCAGCGTGTCGTACAGGGCCCGCGAAATCTCCACGGGCAGAGTCACTCCCGGGTCCAGGCCCAGGCTCAGCGTGATCGCCCTGTTGGACGGATCGATCTGGGAGCGCTTGCCGCCCCAGATCACAAAGGTGTTGCCCTCGAAGGTGACCAGCACCCCGGCGTCCTCGCTCAGCGGCGTGGCGCGGTCGAAACCCTCGAGCGGCCCGGCAATCGCGGTCACCACCGGGCGTTCCGGGCTGCGCGGGCGCCCAGCCGTGTCGCACACCGCCCAGGCCGACGTCGCGCCGCGATGGACCGGCATCGCCGCGGGTGCGCCCGGAATGCCGACCAGCGGGCCGGTCGGATACTTCGCTATCTCAGCGGGTTTCACCCACGTCGGCTGGTTTGCAGTGCCCGTAGCCAGGCGCGCGGAGGTCAAATTGAGCACCGGGTAGAGCCGGCCGTCGATCCTGGCGTACAGCGCCCCGGAATCGCGGTCGCCGATGATCGCCGAATCTCCCACGATGCCAGTGGGTTTCAGGACGTTCAGCAGCAGCATCCAGCCCGAGGCGATGGCCACCAGAAGTATCGACAACACCAGCGCGGCGGTCTGCTTGCGGTCGTCGTGTTTCATGCGCACCGAGAAGCGGGTGGTGGCGGCGCGCAGCCGACGGTTGTAGAACAGGTGCCCAGAGTTCTGGTCGCGGTTAGACAAACTCAGCGGCATGCTCAGTACCCCTTGGGCGCTCGGTGAGGATCGGCCTGCTGAATCCGATCAGCCAGATTCGACGCGTCGACGGCGACACCGTAGCGGTCCATCGCATAGTTGATGAACGCGCACGCCTGCGCCACCAGGTTGTGAATGTCGCGCGAGGTGCCCGGCTGGTGGTAGGCCGCGAACGTCGGCGCGATGAACTGCCAGGCGCCCTTGCTCGGCGTCCCCCGCGCCGCATTGGAATCCCAGCCGTTGACCGCGTTCGCGTCATAGTTGGATTCGCGGCGGGCCACCAGGTCCATGCCGCGTTCCCAGCGAGCCCGAGCCGCCGGGTCATGAATACCCTTGATGTCCAATGCTTTACGGATTGCCGCCGTCACCGCCGCGCGGCCGCTGCCCTGGTTGCTGTGCATCGACCGCCTCTGTAGGTAGTGCAGGCGTCGCAGTCGCAGCGCGAGCAGCTTTGCCCGCCGCCGGGATCCGGCGACGCGCCGGTGCTGGGCCCGCAGCCGGGCCGCCATCCGGGCGGCGACCTCGCGGCGACCCATCGGGGTATCGGCCGCAGGTGTTTTGTCGGTCAAGGCGGCGTCCAGGTTGGCCCGTGTCGCCGCGCGGCCGTACGCGTGGTCGGTCCGCGCCGCGGTGATGGTCTGCTCCAGCGCACGATCGGCGTGGGCCAGCCGAGCCAGGTGCGTTATCGCCGCGCCAGACCGTGCGGCCGCCGCAGCGGGTAGCCCAACGTGACGCTTGATCGCCTCGGCGTATGCCTGGGCCGGCGCGCCACCGATGCCGCCTCCCGCGGCGGTTCCCGCGTAGAGATTGTGCGCGCGGGACAACGCGGCGACCGCTTGCATTTTCAGGGGATCGGTCATCGACGTCCCCGCCCTAACCCACCTGTGCGCCCTGTCGGCGCCGCATCCGTGCCGGACACTTCGCGCTAGTACTCCCACACCCTCCTGGCCGCGAATTCCGCGGTCGCTGCAGACGTACCAATAGCATGCACGCATCGACAGTTCTGCTGTCAATAACGGGAAAGATCACCCGCGCATTGGGCTCGGCCGGCCGCGATTACGAAGGGACCCTACTGCCGCGTGAACTACCCGGCCACTCACCCTTTCGGAGGGCTGGGTGGATTGGTCGGCTATTCCTTGGGCTCGTCGTCGGACGGCATGATGACGATCCGGCGATTGGGCCTATTGGTGACGACGGTCGGCTTGGCCTCACCGGACTTGCTGCCAGGCGCGCTCGGCGGCACCGTCAAGCGGCCCTTGATCGGCTGGCCATTGGGCACACCCGGGGCCGTGATCCGCTTTTCGACCGGATTGTCTTTCTTGCCGCCTTCACCGCCGGCGCCCATCGCGCCCGGCGGCATCATCGGCATACCGGTCATGCCGGACTGGCCGGGCATGGCGGGCATGCCACCGGTTGGCGGCATCATCGGCGCTTTGGCGCCCGCGGGCGTGGTGGGCGGGGACGACGTCGGCACCGGCGGCGGGCCCAGCGAGCTGGCCGGGGTGGTTCCCCCACCGCCGAGGCCGGCACCACCGCCACCGGAACCGCCACCCAGCCCGGCGCCGCCACCACCGCTGCCGACGCTGTCGACCAGGTGCGCGTCGTTGGCCAGCCCGGCGCCGTGGGCGCCCTGCACTGCGCTCATCAGCGGCTGCAGGGCGCTCTGGCCGGCCTGCATCGCCTGCTGCGGTAGCTGAGTCAGCGGCCCCATGACACCGCCGATCGCGCCGCCGACCGCGCCCGTGACGCTCTGCAGCATCTGCTGGATCATCTGCATGTCCTGCTGGCTGTTGGCCTCGTTGGCGGGGAATTTGGCCGCGGCATCGGCGGCGTGGGCGCGGCGGTCGGCATCGGCCGCCTCGACGTCTGCTGCGTCTTTGGGGACGTTCGCGTTGCCTGCGCCGGTCAGAGCACCGCCGCCGAGGCCGCCGCCGGGCGACTGATCGGGTGGGTGGCCTGGGCCTGGGATTGGGACCTGCACCGGCACGCCGTTGATCAAGATCGTTGTAGTCGGCAGATCGCTGCTGACTGGGTTTCCATCGCGTCCCACGAGGTCACCTCCATCCCAGTAGCAAAACCTGAGCGCTTGATACGCATCGTTCGGCGCGGGCTAGCGCTAGTACGACAATTTTGGCACAAAACGCCGGCAACGCTATTCACCCGACAATGGGGGGCTGCTACGAACCGCTCCGGTGACTGATCGCGTCAAACCAGGCCAGATGATAATTCGCGAGGTAACCATGCCCGTCGATCAGCGCCTCGACAGCCGCTAGAAGCATCCAATCCCCGACTGCCGCTCGGTCGTGATTTGGATAGGCGTTGAGTACCGTGTGCTGAATTTCAGCGGTGCATTCGCGCAACATCTCGGTTTCGCTTTCCAAGACGCCGGTCTTTCGCACGGCAGGTGCCGCGACAGCCTGAGCGATACGCGGCAGCCCGTCCCGGCGTCGCACCGCATCGACCAGGGTGGGCCCGAGCTCCTCGACTTCGGGTGCGGCCGAACGGGCGGGCCGATCACCGCTGAGCGCAGGCTCGTCGGGGCCTGGTTCGGCGACATAGGTGTTGGCGTGATGGGCGGCCGCCACCGTGATAGCGCCCAGTAGATCCACCACATTGGCGTCATGCCGTCGCGCCGACGGCTCAAGCAGGGTGACGTGGGCGGGCAACCGGACGTGCGGCGGGATCCATCCAGCGGCGAGGTCGGTGACCAGAAGCGTCGTGGCGCCGTCATCGCGGAGCCCCGCAGCCCACGACAGCCGCGGCTCCTGGCGGGCGACCGCGTCGACGATCCGCTGTAGCCGCTGTTGTTCCGCCGTCCTGGAGGACACGGCGCCGGCGGTAGCGCCCGTAGCCGCAGAGGCGGCCGTCGCGCCAGCCATGGTGGATGAACCCGCACCCGCCTGACCTGCGGCCGCCCCGGACGCCGTTCGCTCCACCGGGGAGACCAGCGGCCCGCCGGCGGACGGGGACGATGCGGGCGAAGAAGCTACCGCTGCACCCGACACGGGACCCGCCGGGGTAGAAGGTACGGATGGGGGTGCCACAACCGGCGGACGCAGGTCGGAGCCGTAGGCGGGCAGCGATCCCGACGGGATAGAAGATCCGCCACCGAGGGTCGGTGCGGGCGACGACCACGATGCGCCGGTCATCACAGGCGTAACTGAACCGCCTCCCCCGGTGGCCACCGGCGCGGGGGATGCCGCTGGGGGTGCGTCGACCGGAGTGCCTGTAGGTATGAATGCTCCCGCGCTCGGTACGGTCGGCGTCACTGCCGGTGTTGCCTGAGGGGTTTGAGGCCCACCCGCATCCATCGCTTGTAACGGGCCTGCCGTAAACGCTTGCCCGCCAGGGCCCGTCGCTTGACCGGTCGCCAAGCCGGACGTAAAGGCCTGAGCCAGTCCGGGTTGGCCGCCTTGGCCTAGACCGACCGGAGACACTGGCGCTCCGCCACCGTGTACGCCCGGCATGCCGGGCGATACTGTTCCGCCGCCGGTAGGCATTTGTATACCAGCGGGCGATAGCGGAGCACTGGCGGCTGGGACGCTGCCTCTCACGCCATCCCCGCTGACTGGGGTCGGCACGGACCCCCCCGACGGCCCGCCGGGGGGAATACCCCCGCCATTACGTATGCCGCCCCCACCTGCCGCTGACGGCGAAGCCGGCCCCGGCGGAGCAGCAGGCGGCGGCGTTCCTCCATCGCCGCGCACTCCAGTACCGCCCACGCCGCCTGTCGAATTAAGGTCCTCCGAACTGATCGGGTTCGGCGGCTTGGCATCTCCAACATCGAAGCCGTTTGATTGCGCCCAACTCCGAGCGTTACCACCAATTCCTTCAGCATCGAGGATCTTCTGCGTGGCCGCCATCATTTTGTCGAGGGCGTCGCGGCTGGCATTTGCGGCATCGGCGTTGCAGCGCGCCTGGACAGCCTGCACTTCCGCTAACTTTTCCGGCGGCGGCTTCTTTGATGCGAGGATGTCATTTATCTCTTTGTTGCCTGTGTTAGCTATGTCCGACAGGCGACTTCGCAGATAATCGATGGCATCGGCACCGGAATTAAACGCCGATGCTTTTGTCTGGTACTTCTCGGCAAGATCCAGGTGCAGCTTTTCCCCTTGCTGAAACCTGGTTATGAGGTCGTCGGCCGTGTGCCCCGTATTGTTTGCGGCAAAAGCTGTCCACTGAGTGCGCAGGTTCTGCGCATATAGCTGTTGCTCGCCACACTCTTGGCTCCAGTGTTGGGCGCCGGCCCGCAAACCCGTCGACGGCTCCGGCCACCACGGCCCGATTAGAGCGGCTGTCCAGGCACCTGGTGGGAGATCAACTGCCACCGCATGCCCTTTTCATTGCAGCATCCTTGGTGTTCACCTCGGCCACCGCCACTTGAAATTCGGCCTCGGTAGCGGCGCCTTCGCTGCTTTTCGCCGTATCCATCAGGTAGGCGGTCGCTAGAGCCTGAGCCGCGTTGCGGTGCTGCTCGTCGAGAGCAGGGTCGTTGGATGCGGTGAAAAGCAAGACGGCGGAATTCGTAAGCGCGATCCGTGCGAACGCTTTGTCACTGCCATTTGTATCAACTTGTACAGACCGCGCAGCCACGTTATAGGTCTCGCACAGCCGCTGTTGGGCCGCTAACGACTCCGCGGTGGTGTGCGTTGCCGTCGCAGAGTTCGCCGGGTGTTGCGACGACGTCGAGCGTGTCAACGCAATAATCAGCGCGCCGACAGCCACGGCCGCAATCACGCTGATCGCGATCGCCTGCCATCTGCTTGGACGAGGTGCGAGCCGCCTTGCACGGGCTGACGTCGAATTTCCCATGTGCGGGTCCGCAGCGGGCTCCTCCGCAAGCCCGGAATGCACCTCCCCCGCCACGCCCACTCCCTACTCGTAACGAGCACCGGCCCTTCCCGGTGGCCCACTGACCCTCAATCCCAATGGTGCGCCAGGCAATGGCACGCCAGCAATTCACCGCGACTCTTTACCTACGCCGAGCGCGAGTTCCGACGCAACCTGTGGCACCTTTCCATGAATGCGAACCGCGCGGCGAACGTCCCGAAGCCCTCGCCTCAAGCTCCTGCCCACGGCCTGCGATCAAGCCGCGCACCTGCTCCGTTCACCGAGCCGCTTGGGCGCCCTACGAACCACACACCTTCTTCATCGATGCATCCTTCGCGTTGATGTCGTCAAGCGCAGCTTGAAACTGTGCGTCGGTCGCGACGTCCCTATTTCCCATTGCCGTTCCCTGGCGGTATGACGCTGCTAAAGCGTGTGCGGGGTCCCGAAAAGTTGGGCTCAGGGCTGGGTTGGCGGCCGCGTTATCGAGCATGGCCGCAGCGTTGGTCAGCGCGATGCGGCCCAACGCCACATCGTGGCCGTTGGTATCAACTTGCACAGCTCGTGCAACTAGTTTGTACGTATCGCACAATTGCCGTTGAGCTGTAGACACCTCGGCAGCACTGTACGTCGGCGGAGTGCTCGTCGTTGCTGGCTTGATAGCTGTCGGTCGTGTCAGCGCCACAATCAGTGCAGCGCTCGCCACGACCATGGCCGCTCCGGCCAAGACCACTGCCGGCCAGGTCCGCGCACGAGGTTGTGGCTGCGTCGGAAATCCAGGGACCCACTGCCTTGGGTCGGCCGGACTGATGCCCGGTCCCTCGCCAGGAGCTGGAGGCAAATCCCTCGCCATTAGTCCTCCTAAATCCGGTACCGGCTTTCGATGTGGATACCCGAAGATTCTTGCGCCGCGCGCTTCATAGTGGAACAGCTACGCAAGCAGTGATCAATCACCGCCGCTCTGCGCGTGGAACTCAGCCCACGCCGCATACCCTCTTCATTACAGAATCCTTGGCATTGACGTCGTCGACCTCTGCGCTGAAGGCGGGGTCGTCCCGCTGCAGTGCACTTCCCATAGCCGTGGCCTTCGTGTATGCCGCCGCCAAGGTAAGTGCGGCGGCCCGGTCGCCGGGAGCCAGCGCGGGAGCGGCGTTTACCGCCTGCTCCAGCAGTACTGCCGCATTAACACTGACGGCGCCCGCCAATGCTCGGTTGTCAGTGTTGGTGTCGATGTCGACCGAGCGCGCGGCGAGCTTGTATGCGTCACACAGCTTCTGGTGGGCCGCCGTGACATCAGCCGCGCTATAGGTAGGCGCCGCTGTAGTAAGGGCCGAACTCGAACTCGACGACAGCGTAGTAGCTACCACCAGCGCAACGACGGCCACCACCGTCGAGACCAACGCCAAAACAATCGCGCCCAACGCGATCGCCGGCCACAGACGCGAGCGCGGCGCCTGCGGCGCGGGATACACCGGCGCCCACTGCCCTGGCGGACTCACATGCGGCGCTACACCCGGATGCGGGGGCGGTTCCTCCGTCACGGGTGTGTCTCAGACGTTCAACGTCGAGGGACCGGCACTCGGCCGGAGAGCCTTCATATCGGCGGCGTTGGCCTTGTCCATGTTGGTGAACCCGTTGGCCGCGTGGTGCGCCTTCGTGCCGACACCCGTGAGCGTCGCGCTGTGGCCCTGCAACGTTTTCACGTGCTGGCCGTGTGCGGCGGCGACCGCACTGTGAAACGCGTCGGCCGCGGCGAAATCACCGAACATTCCCGATTCGACGGTTCCGCCGGCCAACTGATCCGCCCCGTCTTGAGCGTGCCCACCGGCGCGGTGTGACTGATTGCCTCCCGAGTGCAACAGATCCGTATCGACGAACATCGGCACTCCTTCCGGGACATAACACCTGTGACCAGGCTAAATGCCGATCCGCGAGTGGTCAATTCACCGCGGTTGACCCGGCCTAAAAGCCATGCCCGTTGGTGACCGAGCGCGCCGGCCGATCCCATTCCGGGTCGACAGTGACCGGCAGCTGCATGCCAATATGCGGCAACGACACCGTCCCCAACGGGGTGTGCACCTGAAGCGGAAGAGCTATCCGCGCCTGAACACGCTCGGGCGCGAGCATGCCTTCCCCTGCCAGGCGATCGCCGTGCCCGGTGACGATCGCGGTCATGTTGTGCAGCGCTTCGCTGCCCACGTCGTAGTAGTGCGAGTGATCGGTGAACCACGGCATGACGCTGTGTGAGCCGGCAACCTCGGCACGAAACCGCACCGCCCCGAAACCCGCATGCGCCGGATCGCTGCCCAGCCCGGCCACCGGTCCCACCGGTCCGCCGAGCGTCTCGTTCAGTCCGTTCGGGAGGCCGCTGCCCGTCTCACCGATCCAGCTGACCGCATCGGTCGACGCGGCCCCGACATACAACCGGCCGCCGACGAGATGAAAGTCCGCCGCGCCGTGCGCCAAATCTGTTCCGGGGCAACCCGTTAGCACGGCGTCGTTGGCGCGCATGCCGCTGTGGGCGAAAGCGTCGGCCACGGTCGTCGAGCCGTAGGAATGTCCGAGGACGGTGACATGCGCTCGGGTCGGCCCGTCATGCGTCGCCGCGAGACCGTTGACATCGGCGGCCAGCAGCGCACCCGCTTGCCTCGCCCGCCACGGGGTGCCGACCTGTTCCAACTCAGCGGGATCGGTGATGGCCTGTTGCCAATGCGGCTGGCCGAATTCGGGTGCGTCATAACCCATCCAGGCCAACACCGCGGTGGGGTGCTGGGGGTCGGCTTTCGACGACTGTTCGTAGAGGTTGATGGCGTCGTCGGTCCCGTCGGACATCCATCCTCCCCGCACACTGCTGTTGGTCCCCGGGACTATGACGGCCGTGTTGCGGGACTTGTCCGGGTTGCCGATCGCGATCGCCGCCCTGCCCTTCCCGCTGAACGCGAGCGGGTCATAGGCCCACAGCATGACCGGGAGCCCGCGTGGCGCGTCGGATCTTTCGTCGCGCTCGAGGAATTCATTGGTCTTGACCGCGTTCTGGTATCGGGTGATGTCGGTGGCGCACAGCCCATAGGCGCCGGGGTGGGTGAACACATGGGCGTCCCGGTTGTGCAGCGCACTGTCTCGGAGCGCCTGCGGATCGAGCCCGCGCTGACGGGCGACGTCTTCGACCCGGCGCAGATCGTCGTTCATCGCAGCCTGGTTCACCGCATCACGCGCCTCGCCCGGGATCCCGTTGAGGTTGCCCAACTGCTGCGGGTGTTCATCGATCAGCCGCCGCTGCTGATTCGCGCTCAGCGAATCCCACCAGCGCTTGACGCCGTCTGGGCTGGCGTCCGGCGGCGGAATCGCTAGCTCGTCGGCGCCTTGGATTTCCGCCGGCTCGGCCCCCTCCGTTCGTAGCGCCGCCAGGCCGGCCGCCAGCATGCTCGAATACGCGTCGCGGATCTGGCGCAGCTGCACCACGATTGCCGCAACCTCCGTGACGGCGTCCGTGCGCAGAGTGTCGGCTCCGCAAGCATCACCGTCAGCCAAGGCATCACACATCTCGTCGTCGATGTCCTCGAGGTCGTACTCCAGCGCGCCCAGGTACCGCGTGGAGGCTCGCTGGGCTTCGGCCAGCGCGGCGGCGATGGCCTCCAAATCGCCTGCGATGCGCGGTAATTGGTCGGCCTGCAGGCCTAGCGACCGGGTCACCCGCCGCACCTCGGCGGCATCGTTGAGCGAATGCTCCGCGTTCCGGTGATCCCACGCCGCCTCGAACCGGCGGCGGGCGGTCTCGAAGGCGGCGGCGGCCTCGGCCGTGCTCGCTGCGGCGGCCCGGAACGCCTGCGCCAGCGACGCGATCTGCGCGGGGCGACCGGCTTGCAGGCTGGCGTTGGTCGACCACGGATCGCCGCCAGCTTCGGCGACGAGGAAGGCAACGCTCAAATGGCGCAGTAGCATCGCGCCGTCGCTAGGTCGGCACCACCCTCAGAGCGAACTCGCGCCGTCGGCCAGGCCATCGCCGTCCGAATCGGTCAGCCGCACATTCCATTTGCCGTCGCCGTCGGTGTCGACGTAACCGGTCACGCCGCCGTCATCGGTGCGCAGCACGCGGTCGGCCAGCCCGTCGCCGTCGGTATCGATGAGGCGGGCATCGGTGCGGCCATGCCCGTCGAAATCGACCAGCGGGCCGCCGGTGTGCTCGACGCCGTCGAGGCCGAACCAACGCAGCTGTCCACCGCGGTCCATCGCCACCGCCCACGTCCCGGATCCGTCGTCGGTGAAGTAGGCCTCGGGGGTGCCGTCGTTGTCGAGATCCAACATCGCGTGATCAACGATTCCGTCGCCGTCGAGATCGGCGAGGGCGTCATCGCGCAATCCGTCGTGGTCGAAATCCAGTCCGATCGATTCGAACCGGCCGTCGTGGTCCAGGTCGAGGTCGGGTTGCCCGTGCCAGAAGGCGGCGCCGTCATCGCCAGCGAGACAATAATCCATGCGTATTCGGACGCGTGGCTGCCGCTACTCGTTCCCCCGAGACTTCCACCACGCCAACAACTCTGCGGTCGCCTCGTCGTTGTCCAACGGTCCGCGCTCGAGCCGGAGCTCCTTCAAGAACCGCCAGGCCTCACCGACTTGGGGACCGGCCGGGATGCCGAGCAGCTCCATGATCTGGTTGCCGTCCAGATCGGGACGCACCCGCGCCAAATCCTCCTGGGCGGCCAGCTCGGCGATCCGCGCCTCGAGCCGGTCATAGCTGGCCTGCAACCGCGCGGCCCGGCGCTTGTTGCGGGTCGTGCAATCGGCTCGCACGAGCTTGTGCAACCGCGGCAGCAGCGGGCCCGCATCGGACACGTAGCGACGCACCGCGGAATCGGTCCACTTGCCGTCGCCGTACCCGTGGAACCGTAGATGCAGATACACCAGCTGCGAGATGTCCTCGACCATCTGCTTGGAATACTTCAACGCCCGCAACCGTTTTCGGACCATCTTGGCGCCGACGACCTCGTGGTGGTGAAAGCTCACGCCGCCATTGGGTTCGTGGCGCCGCGTGGCGGGCTTGCCGATGTCGTGCAGCAACGCGGCCCAGCGCAGCACCAGATCCGGGCCCTCGTCTTCCAGGGCGATCGCCTGGCGCAGCACGGTCAGCGAGTGTTGGTAGACGTCCTTGTGCTGGTGGTGTTCGTCGATGGCCATCTGCATGCCGCCGACCTCGGGCAGCACCACCTCACCCATGCCGGTTTGCACCAACAGGTCGACGCCGGCCGTCGGGTCGTCGCCAAGCACCAGCTTGTCCAGCTCGGCGGCCACCCGTTCGGCGCTGATCCGCGACAGCTGCGGGGCCATACGTTCGATCGCCTCGCGGACCCGCGGCGCGACCCCGAAGCCGAGCTGCGAGACGAATCGCGCGGCGCGCAGCATTCGCAACGGGTCGTCGCCGAAGGACACTTCCGGCGCGGCGGGGGTGTCCAGGATCCGATCGCGCAGCGCCGCCAAACCGCCCAGCGGGTCGAGGAATTCGCCCGGTCCGTCCGGCGTGATGCGCACGGCCATCGCGTTGGCCGTGAAGTCGCGGCGCACCAGGTCGTCCTCGAGGCGGTCGCCGAAACGCACTTCGGGGTTCCGGGACACCTGGTCATAGGTGTCGGCGCGGAACGTGGTGATCTCCAGCCGGTGGTCGCCCTTGCCGACGCCGACGGTGCCGAAGTCGATCCCGGTGTCCCACAGGTTGTCGGCCCACCGCCGCAGGATGTGTTGCACCTGCTCGGGGCGGGCGTCGGTGGTGAAATCCAGGTCAGGGCTCAGCCTGCCCAACAGGGCATCGCGCACCGAACCGCCGACGAGGTAGAGCTCGTGGCCGGCGGCGTCGAAGGCGGTGCCGAGTTCGGCCAGCATGGGCGCATGCCGATTGAGGGCGACCGCGGCGGCGGTCAGCAGGTCGGCATCCTGGGCGGCGTCAGGCACGTTCGATCAGCCTAGTCGGGTGCAGACGAAAAGCCCGTGTGAGGAGGCTCGCACGGCATCGACGTGAATTGACCCGACCCGAAGCGTCAGTAGCGTTACGTGCGACGAGAAGGGTGAACGGCGGGACGGTGCGGTGCATCTCCGATACATAAGCAAAGGCGCACTGATCATGTTCGCGGGCGGGGACCCGTGGAAGATCAACGACACCTTGCAGAGCGGCCGGCCAGCTCAGATCTCGAACCTTGCGGCGGCGTTCCATGACGCAGGGCGATCCACCGGAGAAGCAGAAGCCGCATTCCAGCAGGCTCGAAACCGCTTCGACGCGGCGTGGACGCACGAGAACGGCGAGAACCCGATCAACGACTCGGCCGAGTTGCAGCGGGCCACTAAGTCGCTCGGTGTGCAGGCAGCGCAGTTGCCGAAAATCGGAGCTGATCTTGAGAACATCGCGGCCGCACTGGCCGAGGCGCAGCGCACCGGAAAGGGCGAGATTTCGGCGCTCGAAGGCGCGCTTCAAGGTCTCGACGATCAAATCGGTGAGGCCGTCGAGCTGGAAAAAGACCCTCAGCTCACGGCGACGGAAAGGCAGCTGCTCGATCACTACATCGACGCACTCGAGAAGCTTGCGATCGATGACACGAAGGCGTCGGTCAATACACTGAACCGAGTCCGTGATCAGTACGCTCGGCAGCTGCAAGCTTCGATGGCCAACCTCCGAAAGCAGGACGGATACGACCCGCCGATCCAGGCTTTAGACGGCGACATTCCGGAATCGCCCTCGCAGACCGTCAGTGATGAGGAACGGCGTCATAACCAGATCGAGGCATTCAAACAGGCCTTCGGCCGAGAACCGACGTCGGCAGCTGATTGGGAGACCGCGGCCGCTTTGGACCCGAACACCTACGACCCCAAATTCAACGGCACCAAATCGGAGATCCGAGTTGTAAAGATTCGACCCGTGCCCGGTCAGGGGGTGGTGCGCGTCTCGCAGTGGATCGAGCAGCGCGACGTGACAAGCTTTCCGCCTTGGAAGCGCGATCTCGGGAACAACCGCGGCGCCAATCCCAATTTCGATCCGGAAGACACCAAGGTCACCACGTACATCGACTACGAAAATGGGCTCGTCGTCTTGAGGCAGAATCCTTCTGTCGAGGAAAACTCGACCGGCGGCCCAGGCCAGGTGAAGGTTGGGATTCCCAAAGGCAGCGTGACTCAACTTCCAGACGGATCGGTCCGGATCAGATACGACGCGGGTAATCCTTTCGCCCCAGTCATTACCGGGGATCCCCATGGCCCGTTTTCAGGCCATACAGTGACGGTCAATGGCGACCTTGTTTTCACGCCGGGGCAAGGAGGTGTGCAGGTTAACGGAACGCGCACTGATTACCCGTCCTTGGAGATATATCAGGATTTGCCGAACGGCGGCACTCGCACAGTACTGATCGACCCCGCCAAGTCGGGCCGGTCTTGGGGGCCGGCTTTCAACTTGCCCGGCCACCACGATGTAGGTCCGCTGGGCGGCAAAGCGTTCGCACCATTTGACACGGGCGGGTGGAATCCTAAGTACGACGTACCGGTTCCTCTGCCTGCCACCGACTTTGGCCCTGTTACCGATATACCTTCGGTGCCCCCCTTGCCCAAAGGCACTGCAGTTCCAGCATGACGACGAACTATCGAAAGCAGCGACAGATGCCGGCATTTCTTCGGGTTCGCGACTTCGACGAACGCGCGTGGCGCACGGCCACGCTGTCCGCGCCGTTCGTCGTGCAGATTGTTCTTGGGTTGCTGCTCACCACAATGTGGGTGCTGGGCAAGGCGCCCTTCACGACCGAAGGCGGACACTCCGAACGCACCTGGATGCTCACCGCCACCGCGATCACCACGCTGGTGTCTCTTGCGCTCGGCGCTGCATTCGTGCGATCGTCGTCGCCGCGCAATCGCGGTCTGGGCCTGAGCGTTGCGGCATCATCCGTTGTCGTCCTAGTCGGTGGGACCGTCTACGCCTATCTGATTCTGCGCTGAAAGGTCTTGTCATGACTGGCGAACCAACGGTCAACGCATCCAAATCTCTCTACGGTCCAGTCACTTTTCTAGTCGCCGTAATGCATCTACTCATCGTTGAGGTCGCCACATGGCTCCTCATGCCGTACTCGATCGTGTTCGTGCTTCCGGTAGTCCTCATCTACATGGCGGTCGCGGCGTTTGTTCTGCGAGCTTCTGGAACTCTGGGCCAGATCGGGCGCGGAATGCTCATCGGCAGTCTGTCCGGACCGCTGTCACTGCTTATCTTCGGCGCGGTCTGGGCAATTGCCCACGCGATCGGCCCCATCTGACTAGACGCACGCGCTGCGCCATCGCCCACTCACCCCGCGGCGAGTATCTCCGGGAGAATATGCCGTGCCAGCTACTATCGCTTGGGTGTCGGACGGCGAACAAGGCAAACCTCGTCGGCGCCGGGGGCGGCGCCGTGGCCGTGGTGCCGCGCGTTCGTCCGAGAACCAAACCAACGGTCAACAGACCGGCGACACGACGGCCACCAAGTCGCGCCGGTCCCGCTCGTCTCGCCGCGGACCAGACCAGCTGCGCACCGTCCACGAAACCTCCGCCGGG
Source organism: Mycobacterium colombiense (assembly GCF_003284935.1). Classification (GTDB taxonomy): domain Bacteria; phylum Actinomycetota; class Actinomycetes; order Mycobacteriales; family Mycobacteriaceae; genus Mycobacterium; species Mycobacterium arosiense_A. The sequence continues at coordinate 22,427 of NZ_QMEV01000016.1, read as the reverse complement.
GGGCTGGTGATCGACGGTCTCGACGGCCCACGGGAGTCACAGGTCGCCGCCCTCATCGGGCGCATCGACCGGCGCGGACGGATGCTCTGGTCGCTGCCCAAAGGACACATCGAACTCGGTGAGACCGCCGAGCAGACCGCGATCAGAGAGGTCGCCGAAGAGACCGGAATCCGGGGCAGCGTGCTGGCCGCCCTGGGCCGCATCGACTACTGGTTCGTCACCGACGGCCGACGCGTGCACAAGACCGTGCACCACTACTTAATGCGGTTTTCCGGCGGCGAGCTGTCCGACGATGATCTCGAAGTCGCCGAGGTCGCGTGGGTGCCCATCCGCGAACTGCCGTCGCGGCTGGCCTACGCCGACGAACGCCGCCTGGCCCGAGTGGCCGACGAGCTGATCGACAAGCTGCAAAGCGACGGCCCGGCTGCGCTTCCGCCGCTGCCGCCCAGCTCGCCGCGGCGCCGCCCGCAGACGCATTCGCGGGCCCGGCACACAGACCACCCGGCCGCGGGCCGCAAGAACGGCCACGGACCGGGGCCGTGACAGCTCCGCGTCTGCGTTGGGCCGGCCTGGCGCGCGTCGCCGCCGTGCTCGCCATCATGGCCGGACTCGCGGCACTCACCGGCCCGGTGATTCAGCGCGCGGCGGCCGGCGAGCCCGGGGTGACGCCGTTTGTCCGCGTCCGCATCGATCAAGTCACCCCGGACGTGGTCACCACGACCAGTCCGCCCGTCGTGACCGTCAGCGGCATGGTGACCAACATCGGCGACCGCCCGGTCCGCGACGTCATGGTCCGGCTCGAGCACGCGGGCGCCGTCACCGCCTCCGCGGGCCTGCGCACCACCCTGGACGGCGACACCGACGGCTACCAGGCCGCCGCCGATTTCCTCACCGTGGCGCCCGAACTGCAACGCGGGCAAGAGGTCGGGTTCACCCTGTCCGCCCCGCTGCGGGCACTGGCCAAGCCGTCGCTCGGGGTGGAAAAGCCCGGCATCTACCCGGTCCTGGTCAACGTCAACGGCACGCCCGACTACGGCGCCCCCGCGCGGTTGGACAACGCGCGCTTCCTGCTTCCCGTGGTGGGGGTGCCGCCCGATCGCGCCGACGACATCAGTTCCGCCGTCGCGCCCGACACCTCCAAACCCGTCTCGATGACCATGCTGTGGCCGCTGGCCGACCGACCGCGGCTGGCGCCCGGGGTGCCGGGCGGAACCATCCCGGTGCGGTTGGTCGACGACGACCTGGCCACCTCGTTGGCCAGCGGCGGCCGGCTGGACATCCTGCTGGCCTCGGCCGAAGTCGCCACCAGCCACGACGTCGACCCCGACGGCGCGGTCGGCCGCGCGCTGTGTTTGGCGATCGACCCGGATCTGCTGGTCACCGTCAACGCGATGACCGCCGGCTACGTCGTATCCAACTCCCCCGACGGCGCCGGTCAGCTCCCGGGCAGCCCCACCCACCCCGGCGCGGGGCAGGCGACCGCGACCGAATGGCTGAACCGCTTGCGCGCGCTGGCGCACCGGACCTGCGTGGCTCCGCTCCCCTACGCGCAGGCCGATCTGGATGCCGTGCAGCGCGTCAACGATCCCGGCCTCAGCGCCATCGCCACCACGAGCGCCAACGGCATCATCGACAAAATCCTGGACGTCTCCTCCGCCCGCGGCGCCACGCTGGTGCCCGACGGCCCCCTGACCGACCGCGCGGTGAAGCTGCTCGGCGCCAACGACAACACCGTCGCGATCGCCGCCGCCGACTTGTCGGCCACCGACGCACAGGGCTCCACCACAGGCGTCGACACCGCTCCCCGGCGGTTGTCCCCGCAAGTCGCACTGGCACCGTTCGACCCCGCCGTCGGCGCCGCCCTCGCCGGCGCGGGCATCGCCCCCGAGGCGCCGACGTATCTGGACTCGTCACTGACCGTCCGGCTGGGCCACGATTCGGTGACCGCGCGCCGCCAGGACGCTTTGGGGTCGATCTTCTGGCACGCGCTACGGCGTGACGAGCCGCGCACGCAGATCCTGGTGCCGCCGACGACGTGGAGTCTGCAGGCCGATGACGCCCAGGTCATCTTGACCGCCCTGACCACCACCATCCGGTCGGGCCTGGCGGTGCCGCGCCCGCTGCCGGCGGCGATCGCCGAGGCGAACCAGGCCGTCCAGGGCCGCAACGGATCCGCGGGTCAGGTCGGCGGCGGCGGCTCCCCGCGCGGCCAGTTCAGCGACGACCTCACCGCCGGCATCGCCAGCCAGGTCGGCCGGCTGTGGGGGCTGACGTCGTCGTTGATGACCGATGAGCGCACCGGGCTGACCGGCGTCCAGTACACCGCGCCGCTGCGCGAGGACATGCTGCGCGCGCTGAGCCAGTCCGAACCGCCAGACACCCGCAACGGCCTGGCTCAGCAACGCCTGGCGGTCGTCAGCAAAACGATCAACGACCTGTTCGGCGCGGTGACGATCGTCAACCCGGGCGGCTCGTACACCCTGGCCACCGAGCACAGCCCGCTGCCGCTGGCGCTGCACAACGGCCTGGCCGTTCCGATCCGGGTGCGCCTGCACGTCGACGCGCCGCCGGGCATGAACGTCACCGACATCGGTCAGATCGAACTGCCGCCCGGATACCTGCCGCTGCGCATTCCCGTCGAAGTGAACTTCACCCAGCGCGTCGCCGTCGACGCGACGCTGCGCACCCCCGACGGCCTGCGGCTGGGCGAGCCGGTACGGCTATCGGTCCACTCCAACGCCTACGGCAAGGTCCTGTTCGCCATCACGCTGTCCGCGGCCGCGGTCCTCGTTCTGCTGGCCGGCCGACGGCTGTGGCACCGCTTCCGCGGCCAGCCCGACCCCGCCGACCTGGACCGCCCCGACCCGCCCGACGCACGGCACACCGCCGAAGCCGGCGAGGCCCGCGACGACCCGGACGAAGGCGTGGATCAAGCCCCGGTCGAAGAAGAGCACCGAGTATGAGCCCCGCCTACCGGCAGGCCCATCCCCACCATCGCCTGCCCGAGCCGGCCCGGCATTCCCGGCCGGGCTCACCTCCCACCGGCCCGCTGCCGCCGGTCGCCGCCGAGATCGACCGGCGCCGCCCCGAGCTGTCGGACTCCGCGCTGGTCTCGCGGTCGTGGGCGATGGCGTTCGCCACCCTGATCAGCCGGCTCACCGGCTTCGCCCGCGTGGTGCTCCTGGCGGCGATCCTGGGCGCCGCGTTGTCCAGCGCGTTCTCGGTGGCCAATCAGCTGCCCAACCTGGTGGCCGCCCTCGTGCTGGAGGCGACCTTCACCGCGATCTTCGTGCCGGTGCTGGCGCGCGCCGAGCAGAGCGACCCCGACGGCGGCGCGGCCTTCGTGCGGCGCCTGGTCACGCTGACGACGGCGCTGCTGATCGTGGCCACTGCACTCTCCGTGGCGGCCGCCCCGCTGTTGGTGCGGCTGATGCTCGGCCGCGCGCCGCAGGTCAACGAGCCGCTGACCATCGCGTTCGCCTACCTGCTGCTGCCCCAGGTCCTCGCCTACGGCCTGACCTCGGTATTCATGGCGATCCTGAACACCCGCAACGTGTTCGGGCCCACGGCGTGGGCGCCGGTCGTCAACAACGTCGTCGCCCTGATCACCCTGGCGATCTACGTGCTGGTTCCCGGGGAGCTGTCGGTCGATCCCGTCCGCATGGGCAACGCCAAGCTGCTGGTGCTGGCCGTGGGCACCACGCTCGGTGTGTTCGCCCAAACCGGGCTGCTGCTGGTGGCGCTGCGCCGCCAGCGCGTCGACCTGCGCCCGTTGTGGGGAATCGACCAGCGCCTCAAGCGTTTCGGCACCATGGCCGCCGCGATGGTGCTCTACGTGCTGATCAGCCAGCTCGGCCTCGTCGTCGGCAATCAGATCGCCAGCACCGCGGCGGCGTCGGGCCCGGCGATTTACAACTACACCTGGCTGGTGTTGATGCTGCCGTTCGGCATGATCGGCGTGACGGTGCTGACCGTGGTGATGCCGCGGCTGAGCCGCAACGCCGCCGCCGACGACACCAAGGCCGTGCTCGGCGACCTGTCGCTGGCCACCCGGCTGACGCTGATCACGCTGATCCCGATCGTGGCGTTCATGACCGTCGGCGGTCCGGCGATGGGCAGCGCCCTGTTCGCCTACGGTCACTTCGGCGGCGTCGACGCCGGGTACCTGGGTGCCGCGATCACCCTGTCGGCCTTCACCCTGCTCCCCTACGGCCTGGTGCTCCTGCAGCTGCGGGTGTTCTACGCGCGCGAACAGCCGTGGACGCCGATCGTCATCATCCTCGTCATCACGGCCGTCAAGATCCTGGGCTCGGTGCTGGCGCCGCACCTCACCGACGACCCCAAGCTGGTGGCCGGCTTTCTGGGATTGGCGAACGGCGTCGGCTTTCTGGCCGGCGCGATCATCGGGTACGTGTTGCTGCGCCGCGCCCTGCTGCCCGCCGGCGGCCACCTGATCGGCGTCGCCGAATTGCGGACCATCCTGGTGACGCTCACCGCCTCCATGCTCGCCGGGCTGATCGCCCACGTGGTCGACCGGCTGCTCGGGCTGGATCAGCTCACCGCCCGCGGCGGCGGCGCCGGTTCCCTGCTCCGCCTGTTTCTACTGGGCCTCATCATGCTGCCGATCACCGCCGCGGTCATGCTGCGCGCGCAGGTGCCCGAGGCGCGGGCGGCGCTGGACGCCCTGCGGTACCGCATCACGGGCCGCGGACCACGCCCGCGCAATCCGAGTGCGAAGGATCGATCGTCTCACCGGCGCCCGGTCACGTACCCTGAGCAGAGGAATTCGTCCCCGCCTGGGGTAAATGCGGTCCAGGAGCCGATCCGGCGCAGGCCTCCGGAGCGGGCAAACCGAGCCCGGCAAGCGAAAGGACCGGAGGTGACCGACCGCCCGATGGAAAGCGCAGCCCCCAGCGCTGGATCCGGCGCGGGTTCAGGCACGCCGCGGCCGCTCGCCGACGACTTCCAGCCGGACATCCCCGCCGAGGAGCCGTCGCGGTCCACCGCGCGCCCGTCCGAACAGGCCAACGGCAACATCCGCGGCGACGTCCGGCGCGCGCCGACCCCGTTCGAACCGCCACGCGACCGTTCGGCGGACTCCGCGGGAGACGACGTGCACCTGGTCCCCGGCGCCCGGATCGCCGGTGGGCGGTATCGGCTGCTGGTATTCCACGGCGGCGCCCCGCCGCTGCAGTTCTGGCAGGCGCTGGACACCGCCCTGGATCGGCAGGTGGCGCTGACGTTCGTCGACCCGGACGGCGCGCTGCCCGACGAGGTCCTCCAGGAGATCTTGTCGCGCACGCTGCGGCTCAGCCGCATCGACAAACCCGGCATCGCCCGCGTGCTCGACGTGGTGCACACCGGCGCGGGCGGCCTGGTGGTCTCCGAGTGGATTCGGGGCGGTTCGTTGCAGGAGGTGGCCGACACCGCACCCTCGCCGGTGGGCGCCGTGCGGGCCATGCAGTCGCTGGCCGCCGCCGCCGACGCCGCCCACCGCGCAGGCGTTGCGCTGTCGATCGACCACCCCAGCCGGGTGCGGGTCAGCATCGAAGGCGACGTGGTGCTGGCGTACCCGGCGACCATGCCCGACGCCAACCCGCAAGACGACATCCGCGGCATCGGCGCGGCGCTCTATGCGCTGCTGGTCAATCGGTGGCCGCTGCTGGAGAGCGGCGTGCGCAGCGGACTCGCGGCGGCCGAACGCGACTCGGCCGGCAACCCCGTCGAACCCATGTCCCTGGACCGCGACATCCCCTTCCAGATCTCCGCCGTCGCCGTCCGAGCGGTCCAGGAGGACGGCGGAATACGCAGCGCCTCAACGCTTTTGAACCTCCTGCAGCAGGCCACCGCGGTGGCCGACCGCACCGAAGTGCTCGGCCCGATCGACGATTCGCCCTCACCGTCGGCGGCGCTGATCTCCCCCGGTCAGGAGCAGGCGGCGTTCGCGCGCCGCCGGCGCAACGTGCTCATCGGGGTCGGGGCCGGCCTCGCCGTCATCGTGGTGGCCCTGCTCGTGTTGGCGTCGATCGTGAGCAAGATCTTCGGCAATGTCGGTGGCGGCCTCAACAAGGATGAGCTCGGCCTGAACGGCCCCTCGTCGTCGTCCGCGTCGGCGTCCTCGAGCGCCCCGCCCGCCGCCGCGGGCAGCGTCGTCAAACCGACCAAGGCGACCGTCTTCTCCCCCGACGGCGACGCCGACAACGCCGGCACGGCCGGGCAGGCCATCGACGGCGATCCCTCGACGGCCTGGGCAACCGAGGTCTATACCGACGCCGTCCCGTTCCCCAGCTTCAAGCAGGGCGAAGGGCTGATCCTGCAGCTGCCCAGCCCCACCGTGGTCGGCCAGGTGAGCATCGATACTCCCAGCAGCGGAACCAAGGTGGAGATCCGCGCGGCGTCCTCGTCGTCGCCGTCCAGCCTCAACGACACGACCGTGTTGGCCCCGGCCTTCACGCTCAAGCCGGGCCACAACGTGATCCCGGTCCGCGCCGGCTCGCCGACGTCGAATCTGCTGGTCTGGATCTCGACGCTCGGATCCACCAACGGCAAGAGCCAGGCCGGCTTCTCGGAGATCACGGTCCAGGCCGCGTCCTAGTCCCGAGCTTTCGGCGACTCACATCGGGGCTTGCGAGTGAAGTGCCGCGCCATACGCAATTGGTTACTGTCCGGCCGTGGGCTTCGGGAGAAACGCCAAGCGTGAGCGCAGCGACGCCGAGCTGCTGGCAGCCCATGTGGCCGGCGACCGTTACGCCTTCGGCGAGCTGTTCGGACGTCATCAGCGACACCTGCACCGGCTCGCCCGGCTGACCACGCGCACCCCGGAGGACGCGGAGGACGCGCTGCAAGACGCCATGCTCTCGGCGCACCGCGGCGCGGGCGCGTTCCGGCACGACGCCGCCGTCGGCAGCTGGCTGCACCGCATCGTCGTCAACGCGTGTCTGGACCGGCTGCGCCGCACCAAAGCGCACCCGACCGTCCCGCTGGAAGACATCTATCCGGTGGCCGATCGCACGGCCCAGGTCGAAACCACCATGGCCGTGCAGCGCGCGTTGATGCGGCTTCCCGTCGAGCAGCGGGCAGCGGTGGTGGCCGTCGACATGCAGGGCTACTCGGTGGCCGACACCGCCCGGCTGCTCGGCGTCGCCGAAGGCACGGTCAAGAGCCGCTGCGCGCGCGGACGGGTCCGGCTCGCCGAACTGCTGGGCTACCTCAACGCCGGCGCACACGCCCTGCCCGACACCGCGGCCGGCCAGGGCTGACCACCGGGTAGGCGGCCGCCCCGCCGGGCCACGCGTGGCCATAGGCGCGTGCATGACGGACACTGGGTCCGATGGATGTGGCGGACAACGACGCGGCGGATCACCACAGTGCGGGATCAGACCCACCGCTGACCGTCGAGCTGCTCGCCGACCTGCAAGCCGGAATCCTCGACGACGCGGACGCGGCCCGCGTCCGCAGGCAAATCCGCGCCGATCCGCGCGCCGCCGGCGTGCTGGACGCCCTGAATCAGGTCCGGCGCGACGTCGCCGCCGCCGGCGCCGATCCCGGCTCGGCACCCGACGCGCCCCCCGAGGTGGTCGGCCGGATTTCCGCGGCGCTGCGCTCGGCGGATCCCGGACCCGCCGGACCGGCCACTCACACCGCCCGCCCACACACCCGCTCGGCCCGCACCATCGCCGCGGCCGCCGGGCTGTGCGCGGCGCTCGCCGCGATCGGCTTCGGCACCGTCGCGCTCCTCCACGCACCCGAACCCGCCCCGGACACCCCCGGCGACATCCAGCACATCACGCTGTCGACGCCGCCGATGCAGATCCCGCTGTCACAGAACGAGATCCTCGGCCTGCTCGACCGCAGCCCTGATTACGGCGCCCTTGGCGATCCGCCGCGGCGCGCCTCTTGCCTCACCGGCCTCGGCTATCCGGCGTCCACGCAGATCCTGGGTGCGCGACCGGTCGAGATCAACGCGCGCCCCGGCATCGTGCTGGTGATCCCGGGCGACAGCCCCCACCTTCTGGCGGTGTTCGCGGTCTCCCCGAACTGCAGCGCGGCCGATACCGGGCTACTGGCCAACACCCAGGTCCCCCGCCCCTAATGTGGTGCCATGGGCGGGGCGACACTCCCGGGAACAGCCGTGCCTACGCTGGCGTTTACTCAGATTTAGAGATCATCGCGTGAAAGGTTTTCATGACCGCCGACACTGTGCATGACGTGGTCGTTATTGGTTCGGGTCCTGCTGGGTATACCGCGGCGTTGTATGCGGCGCGGGCGCAGTTGGCGCCGGTGGTGTTTGAGGGGACGTCGTTTGGTGGGGCGTTGATGACGACGACTGAGGTGGAGAATTTCCCGGGGTTTCGGGATGGGATCACGGGTCCGGAGTTGATGGATCAGATGCGTGAGCAGGCGTTGCGTTTTGGGGCGGATCTGCGGATGGAAGACGTCGAGTCGGTGTCGTTGGCGGGGCCGGTGAAGTCGGTGACCACGGCTGAGGGTGAGACGGTGCGGGCGCGGGCGGTGATTTTGGCCATGGGTGCTGCGGCCCGGTATTTGGGGGTGCCCGGGGAGCAGGAGTTGTTGGGTCGGGGTGTGTCCTCGTGTGCGACGTGTGATGGGTTCTTTTTCAAGGATCAAGACATTGCGGTGATCGGGGGTGGGGATTCGGCGATGGAGGAGGCGACGTTTTTGACCCGGTTTGCCCGCAGTGTGACGGTGGTGCATCGGCGCCAGGAGTTTCGCGCCTCGCGGATCATGCTGGAGCGGGCCAGGGCCAACGACAAGATCGCCTTCGTGACCAATGCGGCGGTCGAGGCGGTCGAGGGTGAGTCCACGGTGACGGGTTTGCGGGTGCGTGACACGCGCAGCGGTGTGGTGTCGACGTTGCCGGTGAGCGGGGTGTTCGTGGCCATCGGGCATGATCCGCGGTCGGAGTTGGTGCGCGATGTTGTCCAGACCGATCCCGACGGTTATGTGCTGGTGCAGGGTCGGACCACGAGTACCTCGATGGAGGGGGTGTTCGCCGCCGGGGACCTGGTGGATCGCACCTACCGTCAAGCCATCACCGCCGCGGGCAGCGGCTGCTCGGCGGCCATCGACGCCGAACGCTGGCTCGCCGACCACGAAGAAAACAGCGCCGCCGCCCAAGGCGACGCCACCGAATTTCCTGGCAGTACCGACACATTGATTGGAGCACCGCGATGACCGACGCCGAAAAAGCCGGGGCCACAATAGAAGTCTCTGACGCGTCTTTTTCCACCGACGTCTTATCCAGCAATAAGCCTGTGCTGGTTGACTTTTGGGCAACGTGGTGCGGCCCCTGCAAGATGGTGGCGCCGGTCCTCGAAGAGATCGCCAGCGAGCGGGGTGAACAGCTCACCGTCGCCAAGCTCGACGTGGACGCCAACCCCGAAACCGCGCAGAACTTTCAGGTCGTCTCCATCCCCACCCTGATCCTGTTCAAAGACGGGCAGCCGGTGAAGCGGATCGTCGGCGCCAAGGGCAAGGCGGCATTGCTGCGCGAGCTCTCGGACGCGGTTCCCAACCTCGGCTGATCTTCATTTGATTCGTCGCACCACGCCCCGCGCATGGCCTGGGGTTTTCCCGAATTGACGAAGCGTCTGCGACAATACGGTTAGCTGTTGCCCATTTTTGAGCTCGTCAGTTAGTCCCGGAGGGCCCCCTGTATGTCGAGTCCGCGCCGCGAATACGGCGACGCGCTGCGCTGTGGCGACCACGGCGCCGCTGTGACCGAGATCCGGGCGACACTGGCCTCCCTGGGCCTGCTCGATAGCTCCGAGGACGATCTCAACACCGGCCGGCAGGTGGCCCTCGAAGTCTTCGACGCCGAACTCGACCAGGCGGTGCGCGCTTTCCAGCAACACCGCGGCCTGCTGGTGGACGGCATCGTCGGTGAGGCGACCTACCGGGCACTCAAGGAGGCGTCGTACCGGCTGGGCGCCCGCACGCTCTACCACCAGTTCGGTGCCCCGCTGTTCGGTGACGACGTGGCCACCCTGCAGGCCCGCCTACAGGATCTGGGTTTCTACACCGGCCTGGTCGACGGATACTTCGGGCTGCAGACCCACAACGCGTTGATGTCGTATCAGCGCGAATACGGGCTTTCCGCCGACGGGATCTGCGGCCCGGAAACGTTGCGCTCCTTTCACTTCCTGAGTTCACGGGTCAGCGGCGGATCGCCGCACGCGCTCCGCGAAGAGGAGCTCGTTCGCTCCTCGGGTCCCAAGCTGTCGGGCAAGCGGATCATCATCGATCCGGGCCGCGGCGGAGCGGACCACGGCGCCATCATGCAGGGCCCGTCCGGACCGGTCAGCGAAGCAGATGTGTTGTGGGACTTGGCCAGCCGGCTCGAGGGACGGATGGCCGCGATCGGCATGGAGACCTTCCTGTCGCGACCGGTCAATCGCAGTCCGCTGGATGCCGAACGCGCCGCCACCGCCAACAATGTCGGCGCCGATCTGATGATCAGCCTGCGCTGCGAGAGTCAGATCAGCCCCGCCGCCAACGGGGTGGCGTCGTTTCACTTCGGAAACTCGCACGGCTCGGTGTCCACCATCGGGCGTAATCTGGCCGACTTCATCCAGCGGGAAGTGGTGGCCCGCACCGGTTTACGAGACTGCCGCACGCACGGCCGGACGTGGGATCTGCTGCGCCTGACCCGGATGCCGACGGTGCAGGTCGACGTCGGCTACATCACCAACCCGCGTGATCGCTCGATGCTGGTCTCAACGCAGACCCGTGATGCCATCGCCGAAGGAATCCTGGCCGCGGTCAAGCGACTGTATTTGTTGGGCAAGAACGACCGGCCCACTGGCACTTTCACTTTCGCCGAGTTGCTGGCCCACGAATTGTCGGTGGAACGCACCAGCCAGCTGGGCGGGTCTTAACCGTTCGCCCTAACCGCCCTCGGTGGTTTTCAGCGTTTTCAACGTATTTCCCGCCGTAGACCCGGCGCCGACCGGCTGCTCGAGGTGTGCGCTCTCCAGCAGGCGTTCCAGGGCCGCCTCCACTTCGGCCTTCCAGCCCAGACCCTTGTCGAGTTCGAGCCGCAGTCGGGGAAAGTACGTATGTGGCGCGACCACAACGAAACCCGCGTCCTTCAAGAACTCCGCATCCATGACGCAGTGGTCCACCGAACAGTCGCCGACGGCTTCCAGCACCGGCCGCACGTCGGGACCGACCAACCGCGGATCCTGCAGTTCCGACGCCGCCGGGGTGCGACCGAACGCCTCGAGCGCTCGCACGCCGCGGCGCACCAGCTCGTCAATCACCCGCGCGATCAAGGCATTCGGTAGATCGTCGGCCGCGGGTCCTGGTTCGATGCCCATCGACGTCAACAGCACCGCGTCGGCGGACACCGGACCCGTCGGGAAGCGCTGCGCCCGCGGCACCGCCCGCGGCGGGGCGTAGAACACGTAGCCCAGGCACGGCGGCTCGGACTGGCTGCGCTCGTCCGGGACCGCGGTCGCAACCTGCCCGCACGAGCCCCACTCCAGCATCACCATCGACAGCCACGCTTCTTTTTCGAACTCGGGGTCGGCCAGGTGGTCCTGATTCCCGAGGGTCGCCGGATCGACCTCCCAGAAGACGCACCGGCGTGCGTGCTTGGGAAGCTGCTCGAATGCCTCGAGCCGTAGCGGCGTGATTCGAGCGGACACTAGCCTCCTGGCTCCTGTGCGGTACTGCAGCCATCTGCACCGGCAACCCCTCCAGGATAGGAGAGGGGGTCGTGATCGGGCCAGCTTTGGCCTGGCCATCGGGGTTGGCGCGCCCAGAGGCCGGCCTCGGGCGGCCGTGACGCGTCGATTATCGAAAGTTGTTGATGCGCATGCTGTTTCGTCGGACGGGTGGCGCCGAGGGGACGCAAACGTCCCGCACTACGGCCCCAGTGTCACAGTGACGTAATTACACGGTGTCCTGGTTCATGACTTGGGCGGGGACATGACGTCGATAATCCGCTGCAGATCGTCCACCGAGCCGAACTCGACGACGATCTTGCCCTTGCGTTTGCCCAAACTGACCGTCACCCGGGTATCGAAGGCGGTCGAGAGCCGATCCGCGACGTCCTGCAGGCCCGGCATCTGGATCGGCTTGCGACGGGGCGCCGTCGGCGTCGTCGGACCGTTCCGGTTGGCCAACGTGACCGCCTCCTCGGTGGCCCGCACCGACAGTCCTTCGGCGACGATCCGCGCGGCGAGCTCCTCCTGTGCCTCCGCCCCCGCCTCGAGCGACAACAGCGCACGCGCGTGCCCGGCGGACAGCACTCCGGCGGCGACCCGCCGCTGCACCGCGATCGGCAGCTTGAGCAACCGGATCATGTTGGTGATCAGCGGCCGCGACCGGCCGATCCGCGCTGCGAGTTCATCGTGGGTGACGCCGAATTCGTCGAGCAGTTGTTGGTAGGCGGCCGCCTCTTCCAACGGGTTCAGCTGCACGCGATGGATGTTTTCCAACAGGGCGTCGCGCAGCAGATCGTCATCGCCGGTCTCGCGCACGATCGCCGGGATGGTCGCCAGACCGGCCTCTTGAGCCGCGCGCCAGCGCCGCTCCCCCATCACGATCTGATAACGCGCGCCGCTGTCCGAATCCTTGACCGCCCGCACCACGATCGGCTGCAAGAGCCCGAACTCGCGGATGGAGTGCACCAGTTCCGACAGCGCTTCCTCGTCGAAGACCTGCCGGGGCTGACGCGGGTTGCGCTCGATGTCGGCCGGCGCGATCTCGCGATAGACGGCACCCATCGGAGACGCGTCCTGCTGCGGCGGTCCCCCGATCAGGACGTCGGCGGCGGCGTCGCCCATCCGCGGGCCGAGCGTCGCCGGTCCCGAGTCACCCTCCGCGGGGCCGGTCGGAATAAGCGAAGCCAGGCCCCGGCCGAGGCCACCCTTCTTGCGTAACGGCTGCGTCATGGTCGTCCCTTCGCGGATGGTGGTCAATCGCGCTCGGCGAGTTCGCGGCTCGCATCGAGATAGCTCATCGCCCCGCGGGAACCGGGGTCGTAATCGATGATGGTCATGCTGTAGCCCGGCGCCTCGGACACCTTGACGCTGCGCGGAATCACCGTGCGCAGCACCTTGCTGCCGAAGTAGCGGCGCACCTCTTCCGCGACCTGGTCCGCGAGTTTGGTACGTCCGTCGTACATCGTCAGCACCACGGTGGTCACCTCGAGCTTGGGATTGAGGTGGGCCTTCACCATCTCGATGTTGCGCATCAGCTGCGACACACCCTCGAGCGCGTAGTACTCGCATTGGATCGGGATCATGACTTCGGGCGCGGCGACGAGCGCGTTGATCGTCAGCAGCCCGAGCGACGGCGGGCAGTCGATGAAGACGCAGTCGAAGTCGAGGTTGTCGAGATCGGCCAGTGCGGTGCGCAACCGGTTCTCGCGCGCCACCATGCTCACCAATTCGATCTCGGCGCCGGCCAGATCGATCGTGGCCGGGATGCAGAACAGGCGCTCGTTGTGCGGGCTCTGCCGCAGCGCATCATGCACCGAGACCTCGCCGAGCAAGACCTCATAGGACGAGGGCGTCCCCGACTGCCGGTCGGTGATGCCGAGGGCCGTGCTCGCGTTGCCCTGGGGGTCCAGGTCGATGACGAGGGTCTTGAGGCCTTGCAGCGCAAGCGCCGCCGCCAGGTTGACCGCGGTGGTGGTCTTACCGACCCCGCCCTTTTGGTTGGCGACGGTGAAGACGCGCCGGCGCGACGGCCGGCGCAGCGGCGGGTACGTCGTGTGCAGCACCCGCATCGCGCGCTCGGCGGCCGCCCCGATGGGGGTGTCGAATTCGTCGGCTGTTTCACGTGAAACATTGGCTGCCGGCGGGGCCGCCTCGCGAACGTCTTCCCGCGCTTGAGCCACCGGCCAATCTCCTGGAGAAGTCATCGGGTTCCGGCCTTCCCGGTCCGTGCCGGCTTGTGGTGCGGCGGCTTTCCGCGGCGCGCTGAAACTACGGTTGCGGGGGGACGCAAATAGTTCGCGCCACATGTCACCACCCTGACATCAGCGGCGCCCGATGCTGCCATCACACGCCGGTACTGTTCAACTTCGTCGGCGGCTCGCTCCCCCTTGATGGCAAGCATTCGCCCGCCATGCCGTAGCAGGGGCAAGCTCCACTTCGTCAGCTTGTCCAACGATGCAACCGCTCGCGACACCGCAGCATCCCTCTCCCCGAACCGGTTGCGCACTCCGGGCTCCTCCGCACGGCCACGGACCACCTCGACGGCTAACCCTAGTTCGTCGACGACCTCGGTGAGAAATTCGCTGCGGCGCAACAGTGGCTCGAGCAGCACGACGTGAAGATCGGCCCGCGCGATCGCCAGCGGGATCCCGGGTAGGCCCGCGCCGCTGCCGATGTCGATGATGCGCTCGCCGGGTTCGAGGAGCTCCGCCAGTGCCGCGCTATTGAGTATGTGGCGGTCCCAGATCCGGTCCACCTCGCGTGGCCCCAGCAGCCCGCGCTCGACACCTGCGGTGGCCAACGCCTCCGCATACCGTCGGGCGATGTCGAGCCGCTCACCGAAGACCGCGCCCGCCGCGTCCGGCACCCGGCCGCTGTCGGCGCCCTCCCCAGCCGCGCCCGCCGCGTCCGGGGAACCGACATGTTTCACGTGAAACATCCTCTAGTTGGAACGCGCACCGTCAACCTCGGACGCGCGGCGGGCGGGAACTACACGGCTGTAACTCGGTGCGCTCAGTCGTGCAGGACAACCACGCGACGCGCAGGCTCGACGCCCTCGCTCTCGCTGTGCACCCCGTCGACGGCCGCGACGGCGTCGTGCACGATCTTGCGTTCGAACGGCGTCATCGGCGAAAGCTCTTCGCGTTCGCCCGATTCGAGGACCCGGCGCGCGACCTTGTCCCCCAGCGCGGCGAGTTCCTCCCGGCGCCGACGACGCCAGCTCGCGATGTCGAGCATCAGCCGGCTTCGCACGCCCGTCTTCTGGTGCACCGCGAGCCGGGTGAGTTCCTGTAGGGCGTCGAGCACTTCGCCGCCGCGACCCACCAACTTGTTCAGGTCGTCACTGCCGTCGATGCTGACGACGGCGCGGCTGCCCTCGACGTCCAAGTCGATGTCGCCGTCGAAGTCCAACAGGTCCAACAACTCTTCGAGGTAGTCGCCGGCTATCTCGCCCTCGGCGACCAAGCGCTCCTCCAGATCATCGATGTCCTCGGAGCCGGACTCGATGGCATCCTCGGCGGCCGATTGCGCGTCGAGTTCCGTATCGACGTCCCGCTCGGTGGTCTCGGCGTCTGTCATGTCTTCTCTCCCTCAATCAATGGGCCCCAGCCCAATTCGGGTCGCCCTCTCCCGGCGGCCCCGCAAGTCATTCCGCCCGAATCAGCGTTTGCGTTTTTTCGGTCGCGCCCCGGGCCGCGGCGTGCGGTTGATCGGCCCGTCGCTAGCCTCGGCCGCTGCAGGATCTGCCGCGTCGGAATCCGCATTCGCCGAGCCGGCCGCGGGGACCTCGTCATCGGCCGTCGGCGCTCCGTTGCCACCCGGCGATGCCGCCTTGGGATTCCGCTTCGGCTTGGCCCCCGGCGCCGGCGCGTTGGCGGCCCGGCGCTGGATGGCTTCCTGCTTCTTGGCTTCTTCCTCTTTCTCGATCATCCCGAAGACGTAGTGCTGCTGGCCGAAGGTCCAGATGTTGTTGGCAAACCAGTACAGGATGATGGCGAGCGGCAGGAACGGACCACCGACGACGACGCCGAGCGGGAACACGTAGAGCGCGAGTTTGTTCATCATCGCGGTCTGCGGGTTGGCCGCCGCTTCCGGGCTCTGCCGTGCCACCGACGCCCGGCTGTTGAAGTACGTCGCGACCCCGGCCAGGATCATCACCGGCAGGCCCACCGCCACCACGGCCGGACGGCTGAAGAAGGTGAACGCGTCCAACCCGGTGCGCTGCGTCATGGAGGCGCCGATCGGGGCGCCGAACAAGTTCGCATCCAGGAAGTGTCCGACGTCGGTCGGGGTGAAGACGTAGTTTCCCGTCAGCCGGTTCTGCGCCACCGACAGGTGGGGCTGGCCGAACCCGCCGGTGGTCCGGTTGAACGAGCGCAACACGTGATACAGACCGATGAACACCGGGATCTGCGCCAACATCGGCAGGCAGCCCAAGATTGGGTTGAACCCGTGCTCGCGCTGCAGCTTCTGCATCTCAAGCGCCATGCGCTGGCGGTCCTTGCCGTACTTCTTCTGCAGCGCCTTGATCTGGGGCTGCAGTTCCTGCATCTGGCGAGTGGTGCGGATCTGCCGGACGAAGGGCTTGTAGAGCAACGCCCGCAGGCTGAAGACCAAGAACATCACCGACAGCGCCCAGGCGAAGAAGTTCGACGGCCCCAGCATGGCGGCGAACAGCTTGTACCAGACCCACATGATCCACGACACCGGGTAGTAGACGAAGTCGAGACTGAAGAAATCAAACAAAAGATTCACTCTCCCCTCGCGGCGCGCGGACGGCCCGGGCGGCGCTGGCATCTTGGCAATTCACGTGGCATCCGGGGCGGTCCGGGATCGGGTCCCAGCCGCCTTCATGCCATGGTCCGCATTTAGCGAGTCTGGCCGCAGCCAACCAGATCCCCCGAATCAGGCCGTACTCGTTGAGCGCATCGACTGCGTACTGGCTGCAGGTCGGGACGAAGCGACACGTCGCTGGACGTAGCGGCGACACCATGTGCCGGTACAGCTGAATTAGGAAAATCACGCCGCGGGCGGTCGCTCTTCCGGCGCTTTGCAGCGGTGCGCGCATCCGCATCCATGTCGTCACGGTTTGCGTCCCGCCGTCGGCACGCGGCGCAAGCAGCGGCGCAGTTCCTGTTCGAGTCGGGCCGAGGAGGCGGTGCGGCTGCTGGGCAGCGCGCGGATCACCAGCTGATCGGATTGCCCGAGTTCGCCCAACAGCGTTCGGGCGACGTGCCGCAGCCGGCGAGCGACTCGGTGGCGTTCGACGGCGGACCCGACGGGCTTGCCGACCACCAATCCGACGCGCGGGGCGCGGGTTTCGTCGCCGTCTTCGCCGCGGTGAAAGTGCACGACGAGATCGGGCTGTGCCATCCGGATCCCGTGCTTCACCGTCGCGTCAAAGTCAATTGACCGCGTCATGCGGTTGCGTGCGGGAAGCACCGCCGAAAGACCTGCCGTTGCGATCAGGCAGAGAGCGCGCGGCGACCCTTGCGGCGCCGACCGGACACAATCGCGCGTCCGGCACGAGTGCGCATCCGCAGACGGAAGCCGTGCACGCGGGCTCGGCGCCGGTTATTCGGCTGGAAGGTCCGCTTGCCCTTGGCCACGACGTTCTCCTCGTTGTGTTGCCATCCGGCCGCTCAGACGTTTCGCATCGGGCTCGTCTGCCGTTCGACCGGAGGTGGTCTTGGTGCTGCTGGCCGGCGCGGTCCCCGAGTGGTTCGGGTCGCAGCCGTATCGCCGACTTTCGGGCGACTGTTTGAGGGTACTGACGAGGCTTCGCCTGGTCAAACCTGGCCTGCCGCAACGAAGCCGCGGTGGCGTGCCGGAAAGATTTTCCGTTTCGGTCACACTCGTCGCGGACGTGGCTACCATAACGAGCCGAAGCAAGCCCCACGTACCCTAAATGACCCGATTGGAATGCAGCAGAACGGTTGGCAGCCGAACGGAAAACTGTTAGCTTCTGCGAAGTCGACTTAGACTTACAAGCAGCGCTCGACAATGAAGCGAGGATGGTGGATCGACTAGCTGCCTAGACAACCTTCCGAGGTTCTCTTCCAGCGCGGAGATCGCGAGCCGTCGCCGGTAGGTTGTGGCTCGCCTACGATCATCCTGTCCACACCTGTGTATAACTATGTGGACAGTTGCTTTGTCGCCAAGCGTGTGTGACTCGGGTCGGGACGTTCGAGAACCAGGGAGATGCGTCGTTGACCGATGACCCCGGTTCCAGTTTCACGACAGTGTGGAATGCGGTCGTTTCCGAGCTCAACGGTGAGCCCCCCGCGGACGGCATGACGGCCAACCGCACGACTCTGGTCACTCCCCTCACTCCTCAACAGCGGGCGTGGCTGAACCTCGTGCGCCCGCTGACCATCGTCGAGGGATTTGCTCTGCTGTCGGTGCCGAGCAGCTTCGTGCAGAACGAGATCGAACGACACCTGCGGGCACCGATCACCGATGCGCTCAGCCGCCGGCTCGGGCAGCAGATTCAACTGGGCGTGCGCATCGCTCCCCCGCCCGACGACGTCGAGGACGCACTCATCCCCCCGGCCGAGCCGTTCCCGGGAGGCGATCCTGGCTTCCCCGCCGGCGACGCGGCCGTCGACACCGAAGAAGCTTTCGAGAACAGCGAGACCGTCACCGACAACCAGGCGGGCTGGCCGAACTACTTCACCGAGCGGCCACACGCGATCGATCCGGCCGTCGCCGCCGGAACGAGCCTCAACCGTCGCTACACCTTCGACACGTTCGTCATCGGCGCCTCGAACCGGTTCGCGCACGCCGCCGCCCTGGCGATCGCCGAGGCGCCCGCCCGGGCCTACAACCCGTTGTTCATCTGGGGCGAGTCCGGCCTCGGCAAGACCCATTTGTTGCACGCCGCCGGCAACTACGCGCAGCGACTGTTCCCGGGGATGCGGGTCAAGTACGTGTCCACCGAGGAATTCACCAACGACTTCATCAACTCGCTGCGCGACGACCGCAAGGTCGCGTTCAAGCGCAGCTATCGCGACGTCGACGTGCTGCTGGTCGATGACATTCAGTTCATCGAGGGCAAGGAAGGTATCCAGGAAGAGTTCTTCCACACCTTCAACACGCTGCACAACGCCAACAAACAGATCGTCATCTCCTCGGACCGCCCGCCCAAACAGCTGGCCACCCTGGAAGATCGGCTGCGCACCCGATTCGAGTGGGGCCTGATCACCGACGTCCAGCCCCCCGAGCTGGAAACCCGCATCGCCATCCTGCGCAAGAAAGCACAGATGGAGCGCCTCGCGGTGCCCGACGACGTGCTCGAGCTCATCGCCAGCAGCATCGAGCGCAACATCCGCGAGCTCGAGGGCGCCCTGATCCGGGTCACCGCATTCGCATCGCTGAACAAAACACCGATCGACAAGGCGCTGGCCGAGATCGTGCTTCGCGATTTGATCGCCGACGCCAGCACCATGCAGATCAGCGCGGCCACCATCATGGCGGCCACCGCCGAATACTTCGACACCACCGTCGAGGAGCTCCGCGGCCCCGGCAAGACTCGGGCCCTGGCCCAATCGCGCCAGATCGCCATGTATCTGTGCCGCGAGCTCACTGATCTGTCACTGCCCAAGATCGGGCAGGCGTTCGGCCGCGACCACACCACGGTCATGTACGCGCAGCGCAAGATCTTGTCCGAGATGGCCGAGCGGCGTGAGGTTTTTGATCACGTCAAGGAGCTCACCACTCGCATCCGCCAGCGCTCCAAGCGCTGAAATCTCTTCTCTCCCTGCGCTCCCGGCCCTGATTTCGGGCTTTCTCCGCGCCTGCCTGAGATTTTTTTCGAGAAACTTCACACCCGCCTGTCACATCCGCCACAGCGCGGACATGTGGGTAGGGCTGTGAACAACGCAATTAAACGCCGGTGTAGTAACACGGCTTGGGTGCACAGTCGTCGTTCGTCCCCACCCGCCCAACACGTCGCCCACAGGCGTTCACGGACCGATGCACAACCCGATCGCGGCGCTAGCTGGGCCGAGACGGTGCTGTCCCCAGATTGCACAGGCCTTAATACTGGTACTGAGATCTCTTCATCGGTTCTTCTTTGAAATACAGGCTTGGGGACGCCCGGTGCACACTCGTCGTCTGGAGCTTGGTCAGCTCGGGTTGTCGGGGTTTGCGATTAGCTTTCAAGATGGCGTCGAAGGATCTACGGTTGTTCTTCGACTGCCGTTGCGGTCGTCGTTGGCTCATCACATGTCATCGGCGTTCGTGGCGGAGCCCCGTGCTAGCGGGGGGAGGCTAGCCAATGGATTCGAAACGCTGAGTAGGTGAAGGGACGCTATGGACGCGGCGACGACAACGGCTGGCCTCAGCGACTTGAAATTTCGTTTGGTGCGGGAGTCTTTCGCCGACGCGGTGTCGTGGGTGGCGAAGAACCTGCCGTCCAGACCCGCGGTGCCGGTGCTGTCCGGCGTGCTGCTCTCCGGGACCGATGAGGGCCTGACGATCTCCGGATTCGATTACGAGGTTTCCGCCGAGGCGCAGGTCGCCGCCGAAATAGCTTCTCCGGGAAGCGTTTTGGTATCCGGCCGGTTGTTGTCCGACATTGTGCGGGCGCTGCCCAACAAGCCCATCGACTTCTACGTCGACGGTAATCGGGTGGCACTGCACTGCGGAAACGCCAGGTTCTCGCTGCCGACGATGGCGGTCGAGGATTACCCGACACTGCCGGCGCTGCCCGAAGAGACCGGGACGCTGCCCGCGGACCTGTTCGCCGAGGCGATCAGCCAGGTCGCCATCGCGGCCGGCCGCGACGACACGTTGCCGATGTTGACGGGCATCCGGGTTGAGATTTCGGGTGACACGGTCGTTTTGGCGGCCACCGACCGCTTCCGCCTGGCGGTTCGCGAGCTGACCTGGTCGGCGGCCTCGCCTGACATCGAGGCCGCGGTCCTGGTGCCGGCCAAGACCCTGGCCGAAGCCGCCCGGACCGGCGCCGACGGCTCCGAGGTCCGGTTGGCATTGGGTGCGGGCTCCGGTGTCGGAAAAGACGGATTGCTCGGCATCAGCGGTAACGGCAAGCGCTCCACCACCCGGCTGCTGGATGCGGAGTTCCCGAAGTTTCGCCAGCTGCTGCCGGCCGAGCACACGGCTGTCGCCACCATCAACGTCGCGGAGTTGACCGAAGCCATCAAGCTGGTGGCGTTGGTGGCCGACCGGGGTGCTCAGGTGCGGATGGAATTCAGCGAAGGATCGCTACGGTTGTCCGCCGGCGCCGACGATGTCGGCCGGGCCGAAGAGGACCTGGCCGTGGATTTCGTCGGCGAGCCGTTGACCATCGCGTTCAACCCGACGTATCTGACCGACGGGTTGGGCTCGGTCCATTCCGAGCGGGTGTCCTTCGGTTTCACGACGCCGGGGAAGCCGGCGCTGTTGCGACCGGCATTGAACGACGACAGCCACCCGACCGGCGCGGGACCCTACAGCGCCCTGCCGACCGATTACGTCTACCTGTTGATGCCTGTCCGGTTGCCTGGCTAGGTGTACGTCCGGCATTTGGGACTGCGCGATTTCCGGTCCTGGGCACACGCCGACCTCGAATTGCAGCCTGGTCGGACGGTCTTCATTGGATCCAACGGGTTCGGGAAGACGAATCTGCTTGAGGCGCTGTGGTATTCGAGCACGATGGGCTCACATCGGGTGGGCACGGATGCGCCGCTGATCCGCGCCGGCGCCGACCGCGCGGTGGTGTCCACGATCGTGGTCAACGAAGGCAGGGAGTGCGCGGTCGACGTGGAGATCGCGGCGGGCCGGGCGAACAAGGCCCGGCTGAATCGCTCCCCGGTGCGCAGCACGCGCGAGGTGATCGGCGTGCTGCGTGCGGTGCTGTTCGCTCCCGAAGACCTGTCGCTGGTGCGGGGCGACCCGTCCGACCGGCGCCGCTACCTCGACGATCTCGCGACGGTGCGCCGACCCGCGGTGGCCGCGGTCCGCGCCGACTACGAAAAGGTCCTGCGCCAGCGCACCGCGCTGTTGAAATCTTTGTCCGGTGCCCGCTATCGCGGCGACCAGAGCGCACTGGACACGCTCGACGTGTGGGACAGCAGGCTGGCCGAATACGGTGCCCAATTGATGGGCGCCCGTATCGATTTGGTGAACCAGTTGACGCCGGAGGTGGAAAAGGCCTACCAGCTGCTGGCACCGGGCTCGCGGGCCGCATCCATCGGCTATCGCTCCAGCCTGGGCGCCGAGGCCGCGGCCGAGATTGCGGGCGCCGACCGGGAGTTCCTGGAAGCCGCCTTGCTGGCGGCGCTGTCGGCGCGCCGCGACGCCGAGCTCGAACGGGGCATGTGTCTGGTCGGTCCGCATCGCGACGATCTGGAGTTGTGGCTCGGGGATCAGCCCGCGAAAGGCTTTGCCAGCCATGGCGAGTCGTGGTCCTTCGCGTTATCGCTGCGGTTGGCGGCGTACGAATTACTCCGCGCGGAAGAAAGCGAACCCGTGTTGTTGCTCGATGACGTCTTCGCCGAACTCGACGCCGCGCGGCGCCGCGCGCTGGCCACCGTCGCCGAATCAGCCGAACAGGTGCTGGTCACCGCGGCGGTGCTCGAAGACATTCCGGCGGGCTGGGACGCCCGCCAGGTGCACGTCGACTTGCGCGACAGTGACTCGGGCCGGGTCTCGGAGATGCGCTCATGACCGGCACGGATGAGGGCGCGCGTCCCGTCACGCCGCCGAATGCCCTCAGTGGCATCGACCTGGTTC
>NZ_QMEV01000015.1 GCF_003284935.1 Mycobacterium colombiense | reverse complement strand
GCTCACTGGGCGGCCGCGACCCGCACGCGCGGCTGATCGCGGTCGTCCGCGACGCCGAACTGCTCGACGAGCTACCAGCCGACCCGCACGACGTCCCCATGACCCACGCGCTCACGCCGCGACAAGGATTGATCGACCTCATCGCCCGCTGACATATCGGGAATGAGACATGTCACGTGGCGGTTCTAGCACTTGAGACGCTAGAGTGCTAACCAGGTTTGCAATCATCCGGAGGTTTTCGTGCCGACTTATAGCTATCAGTGCACCGAGTGCGACGATCGCTTCGACATCGTGCAGGCCTTCACCGACGACGCGCTGACCACGTGCAAACGCTGCTCCGGGCGGCTGCGCAAGCGCTTCAACTCCGTCGGCGTGGTGTTCAAGGGCAGCGGCTTCTACCGCACCGACAGCCGCGAGTCCGGCAAGAAGTCGTCGGGTTCGACCAACGGCTCCTCGTCGAGCGACTCCGGATCGAGCGCCTCGAGCTCCAGCGACAAGTCCGGCTCCACCTCGAGCGAGAAGTCCGGCTCCAGCTCGAGCGACAAGTCGAGCAGCTCCACGACTTCCACCGCCGCCGCCACCAACTGACGGTTATCCACACCGGCGATGCCGGCGGGCGACCTGAACACCGGGCCGCGCCTACCGTTGCGGCGTGGGCGAATCATCGCTGAACCCAAGCCTATTGAGCCGGCTGTCGCTATGGCTGCGCCCGGACTGGGCTCGAACCGTGCTGGCGCGCCGCGTCGCCGCGGGCGGCCTCGTCGTGCTGGCCGGCATCGCCACGCTGCGCTCCAACCCCGCCGATGACTATGCGCAAGTGGTGGTGGCCGACCGCGACCTCCGTCCCGGCGCGGCGTTGACCTCCGACGACGTCCGGCTCGAAAAGCGTTTGGCTGCAACGGTTCCCGACGGGGCGCGAGCCGACCTGGGCACCGTGGTGGGTTCGACGCTGGCCGGCCCGGCGCGGCGCGGTGAGGTGCTCACCGACGTCCGGTTGCTGGGCAGCCGGCTGGCGGAGGCCGCCATCGGGTCGAAGGCGGGGCCGGATGTGCGCATCGTCCCGCTGCATCTGGCGGACGGCGCCCTGATCGACCTGGTGCGCGTCGGTGACGTGGTCGACGTGCTGGCGGCACCGGCCAGCGGTTCGCCGGACAATGCGCGCGCGGCCCCCAAGGTGGTGGCCACCGACGCCGTGGTGGTGCTGGTTTCGGCCAAAGAAAAGATTCAGGCCGCCGATAGCGACCGCGTAGTGTTGGTTGCGCTGCCGGCTCGTGTGGCGAACACGGTGGCAGGGTCGGCGCTGGGCCAGACCGTGACGCTCACCCTGCATTGAGTGCCTGGCCGTTGTTGGTCCGCGGCGGACGGCAAACTCTGTCCAGTCCCAGAAAGGCCATCCCCAATGCTCAAAGGGTTCAAGGAGTTTCTCTCGCGGGGCAACATCATCGACCTGTCCACCGCCGTCGTCATCGGTACTGCATTCACCGCCCTGGTCACGACGTTCACCGACAGCATCATCAAGCCGTTGATCAACCGCATCGGCGTCAACCAGAAGTCCGATATCGGCGTGCTGCGCATCAGCATCGGCGGCGGTCAGACCATCGACCTGAACAACGTCCTGTCCGCCGCCATCAACTTCCTGATCATCGCCGCGGTGGTGTACTTCCTGGTGGTCTTGCCCTACACGACGCTGCGCAAGCGGGGTGAGGTCGAGCCGGCCGACGACGCGCAGGTCGTGCTGCTCACCGAGATCCGCGACCTCCTCGCGCAAACCAACGGTGATTCGTCGGGCAAGCACGGCGGGGTGGCCAAAACGCCGCCACCGGACTACGGGCCCCGCGCGGAGGCCGAATCGAAATGACCTGTGCGCGGCCAACAACCGGCCTGGTTTAAATCTCCAGGCTCGACAACTGCCCGATGATCTGGGCCGCCAACGGATTCAGCGTCGCCATCCCGTCGCGCACCGCGTAGCGGGAGCCGGCCAGGTTGACCACCAGCGTGCTGCCGGACACCCCGGCCAGACCGCGGGACAAGCCGGCGTCGATGATGCCCGCCGACAGCCCGGAGCCGCGAATGGCCTCGGCGATGCCGAGGATCTCGCGATCCAGGATCTCCCGGGTGGCCTCCGGGGTGACGTCGCGCGGCGTGACGCCCGTCCCGCCGACCGAGACCACCAGGTCCACCCCGCCGATCACCGCGGTGTTCAGCGCGTTGCGGATCTCGATCTCGTCAGCGGCGACCGCGACCACCCCGTCGACGACGAATCCCGCCTCCGTCAGCAGCTCCGTCACCAGCGGACCGCTATGGTCCTCGTCCCCGTGCGCGGTGCGATCGTCGACCACCACAACCAGAGCCCGGCCAACTACCAATTCCGCACCCGTTTCCATGGGTGCAACCGTATATCCGAGCTCAGACAATCCCGTCGCCGAGGGTTCGTCCACTCTCACTACTGATCCGCCTTCCCGAGGGTGACCGGCACGGTGCGGCTGCCGCCACCGGCGGCATCCTGGAACGTCAGCGTTATCTTGTCGCCCGGTGCTCTGGATCGCACGGCCGCGACCAACGCGTCGGCGCTGTTGATCGGCCGGTCGTCGACCTTGGTGACGACGACGTTCTTGGGCACGCCGGCCGACGCGGCCGCACCGCCCGCGACGACTTCGACGACCTTGGCGCCGGGGGTGCCCTTGTCGTTGGTCACCTGCACGCCGAGCGAGGCGTGGGAGGCCTTGCCGGTGGCGATCAGTTCGTCGGCGATGCGCTTGGCCTGATCGACCGGGATCGCGAAGCCCAGGCCGATCGAACCGCTCTGGGCGTCCGGCGAGTCGGCGCCCAGGGTGGCGATGGCCGAGTTGACGCCCACCAGCTGGCCGTTCATGTTGACCAGCGCGCCACCGGAGTTACCGGGGTTGATCGCGGCGTCGGTCTGAATCGCGTCCAGCACGGTGTTCTGGTTGCCCGACTCACCGGTGGTGGACACCGGCCGGTTCAGCGCGCTGACGATGCCGGTGGTCACGGTGCCCGACAGCCCGAGCGGCGAGCCGATCGCCACGACCGGCTGGCCCACGCGAAGGTCCGACGAGGAGCCCAGCGAGATGGGCGTCAGCCCGGACATGCCCTGCACGCGGATGACGGCGATATCGCTGGTGGGGTCGGCGCCGACCACCGTGAATGGTGCGGTGCGACCGTCAGAGAAGGTGACCGTCGTCTTGGCCGTCGGCGCGCCGGCACCACCGCCGCCCGGTCCGCCGGGCAGGCCCGGAGGCGCGGGGGCCGCCGGCGGAGCTCCAGGCGGGCCGCCGGGTCCCTTGGGGGGTCCCGCCGCGGCGGCGATCACGTGGTTGTTGGTCAGGATGAGACCGTCGGTGGACAGGACGATGCCGGAGCCCTCTTCGGACTGTCGCCCGATGTCGGTCTCGAGCATCACGACGCTGGGCACCACCTTGGAGGCGACCTGTTCGACGCTGCCCGGTGGCATGTTCGCGGCCGGCACGCTGGGCGCCGCCCCGATGACCCGGCCGCCGCCGTTCCCGGTTGCGTGGGTGCCGAGCTCGACGGCCGTCGCGGCGGCACCACCGATGCCGGCCGACACCACCGCGATGGCCAACGCACCGACCACCAACAGCCCTGTGCGAGAACGCTTTTGGGGTTCCGGCCGCCCGGGCATCCCTGGCATCATGCCGGGGATAGGGCCGGTGCCGGTGCCCGTAGGTATCTGGCCGACCCCGGTTCCCCCGGGGATCCGGCCCGGCCCGGTGTTGCTGAACGGCTCATAGGGCGGACGGAACTGAGTCGTCGGCGACGATGAGGGCTGCGACCGATAGCGCCAGTCGTACTGCTGGTTGTACGGCTGCTGTTGTCCCGGGGCATAGCCGGAGGACCCCGCATGGCTCGGGACGTGCGCAGGCTGCTTCGGCGCGGGAGGGTATCCCGGCTGCTGCGGCGGTGGCGAATACCTCGGGTCATTCGTCATGGTCGCTAAGTCGCTCTTCCTCTATCTCAGTGTTTCGGCAAGTCGACGGCTGGGTCCAACAGTAGCCGCAGACCTACCTTGCCCGGGCGGACTGAGAGTCCACTGAGATAACGTTCGCCGATTCCCGAGAGTTCGCCTCATCGCCGCCCGCCGCGTTGGCGTGGTCGGCCACGGCGTCTACCTGGTCGGTTTGCGGCTCACCGGCGGCCGTCGGGTAGGCCGAGGCGGGCATGGGCCGGCCGGGCAGCAGTACATAGAAGGAGGTGCCCGGGGGCTGGCCTCCCGGAACGGTGTCCTCGACGCGCAGCAGCCCGCCGTGGTTGAGCACGACCTTCTTGACGATCGCCAGCCCGAGCCCGGACCCGGGCATGGCCCGCGCCGTCGTCGACCGGTAGAACCGTTCGAACACCAGCCTTCGCTCCTGCGGCGGAATGCCGGGGCCGTGGTCGGCTATCACCAGCTCCGCGTGCGACGGGTCGAGCTGGCGCATGGTGACGCCGACGTGGCCACCGGGCGGGCTCCACTTGGCGGCGTTGTCCAGCAGGTTCAGCACCGCACGCGACAGC
Source organism: Mycobacterium colombiense (assembly GCF_003284935.1). Classification (GTDB taxonomy): domain Bacteria; phylum Actinomycetota; class Actinomycetes; order Mycobacteriales; family Mycobacteriaceae; genus Mycobacterium; species Mycobacterium arosiense_A. The sequence goes on along the minus strand of NZ_QMEV01000015.1, from coordinate 87,244 downwards.
CCGGCGGCGTCGCCGTACATCTGCCACGGTGTGACGTCGACGTCGAAGTGAATGTCGTTGCGCCGCCGCCTGACTCGCTCCAGGCTGCGATCGACCACCTCGGACATGTCGACGGTCTCGTGCACCACCTGGCCGGCATCGTCGCGAGTGAGGTCCACCAAATCGCCTACCAGCGTTGACAATTCCTCGACCTGCGCGATGACGTCGGCGCGCAGATCCACCATCTCCTGCTCGGGCAGCCGCGGCGCTCCCGGTTCCATCGAAGCCATCAACAGTTCGACGTTGGTGCGCAGCGAGGTCAGCGGGGTGCGCAATTCGTGACCGGCGTCGGTGACCAGTCGGGCCTGCCGCTCCCGTGACTCGGCGAGTGCGCGCAGCATCAGGTTGAACGACTCGGTGAGTCGGGCCAATTCGTCGCTGCCGAATACGGGGATGGGTCGCAGGTCGTCGGTGCGCGCCACCCGCTCGGCGGCCTCGGTGAGGCGTGCCACCGGGCGCAGCCCGGCCCTGGTGACCATGCCGCCCGCCACGGCGGCGACCGCCACCCCGACGCCGCCGACGATCAGCAGCACCCAGCGCAGCCTGTTCATCACCGCTTCGGTGGGCTTGAGGCTCTTGGAGATCAGCAGCGACGTGCCGTTCTGCAGGTGCACGGCGAGGATTCGTTGGTCGCCGGCGGTGCGCCGCGACATGAACAAATCGCCGTGGATGACCGCTTTCTCCGGCGCGCCGACCGGCAGGGTCTGGCCCGGTTGCTGCGCGGTGTAGATCGCGTGGCCCGGGTTCACCAGTATCGCGTTGACGTCGGAATAGGCGGTGCCCTCGATGGCTTTGCCGGGGTCCGCGGCCAGTGAGCCGCTGGCGATCAGCAGCTGCGCGCGGCTTTGCAGCTGGTTGTCGATGTCGCTGTAGAGCGCGGCGGAAATCACGGCGTAGACGGCGAAGGCCATCAGCACCACGACCATGGCGACCATCGACATCGCCAGCAGCATCACCCGCCACCGCAGCGACAAGGAGGGTGTCGCGCGCAACGGCGGGCGCAGCGGTGGCCGTTGCGGCCGGGGGAACCGGATCATCGGTGGATCCGCATCGTCACGGTGGCGTCTCCCGAAGGACGTAGCCGACCCCGCGCACCGTGTGGATCAGCCGCGACTCCCCATCGGCCTCGGTCTTGCGCCGCAGGTAACCCACATAGACCTCGAGCGCGTTGCCCGAGGTGGGAAAGTCGAAGCCCCAGACCTCTTCGAGGATGCGGCTGCGGGTGAGCACCCGGCGCGGGTTGGCGATCAGCATCTCCAGCAGCGCGAACTCGGTGCGGGTCAGGCTGATCCGGCGCTGTCCGCGGGTGACCTCGCGGGTGACCGGGTCCAGCGTCAGGTCGGAGAACGTCATCGCCACCGAGTCGGCGTCCTCGTCCTCCGGCTTGGTGCGGCGCAGCAGCGCGCGCATCCGGGCCAGCAGCTCCTCCAGGGCGAAGGGCTTCGGCAGGTAGTCGTCGGCGCCGGCGTCGAGCCCGGCGACCCGCTCGGACACCGAGTCGCGGGCGGTGAGCACCAGGATGGGCAGATCGTCACCGGTGCTGCGGAGCTGACGGCACACCTCGAGGCCGTCCAGGCGCGGCATCATCACGTCCAGGACGAGCGCGTCGGGGCGATCGCTGGCGATCAGTTCGAGGGCTTCGACGCCGTCATGGGCCAGCTCGACGGAGTAGCCGTTGAAGGACAAGGACCGACGCAGCGATTCGCGCACCGCGCGATCGTCGTCGACGACCAGTATTCGCACGGCCCCTAGTTTCGTCCCACCGCCTGAGACTGGCCTGAGAGGCGCGCCGGGGGGCTAGCGGCGATCGCAAGCGCGGCGCAACCGGGCGCGGCGGGTCGCCGCCATAGAGCTAGCGGCGGTCGAGGTCGATCAGGCCGAGGCGGGCCGCCTTGAGCAGCCGCCGGGGCACTTTGTGCCGCTGACCTGCGACCATGACACCGACGAGTTCGGTCTTCTCGGCCTTCCACTGCGCGCGCCGGCTACGGGTGTTCGCGCGCGACATTCTGCGCTTGGGTACGGCCATGGTCGGGCCTAACTCCTCGTGTTGCTTCGAAAATTCGACGTGGGACTTGCAGTTCGGCATGTCGCGCGGCGTGGCTGGTGAGCCGAACGGGCGACAATCGCACCTCAGGATAGTCGCTGGCCCGCTCGTGGCCAAAATGGACGCCCGCCCGCCGACCGCCAGCCGCTGATCGCGCCACGGGCGGCCCGGCCCCGAAGTGGGATCCTTGACGTGACACCGGCGGTACCCGCTAACCTACCGGTTGGTTGGTAGGTCCGAACCGGTGAAATCCCCGAATGGAGGACAGGCATGGCCTCTGCTTCCGGCGCCGCTGGCGCCCCGGGCAGTTCCGGCGCCGTCCGGATCGCGAACTGCTCGGGCTTCTACGGCGACCGGCTGTCGGCCATGCGAGAGATGCTCACCGGCGGTGCCGTCGACTACCTGACCGGCGATTACCTGGCCGAACTCACCATGCTGATCCTCGGCCGCGACCGGATGAAGCACCCCGAGCGCGGCTACGCGAAGACCTTCCTGACCCAACTCGAGGACTGCCTGGGCGAGGCCCGCGACCGTGGGGTCCGCATCGTCGCCAACGCCGGGGGCCTCAACCCCGCCGGCCTGGCCGACGCGATACGCGCGCTGGCCGAGCGCCTGGGCATCGACGCGCGAGTCGCCCACGTGGAGGGTGACGACCTGTTGGCGCGCGCCGCCGAACTCGGGCTGGGCAGCCCGTTGACGGCGAACGCGTACCTGGGCGCCTGGGGCATCGTCGACTGCCTAAGCGACGGCGCCGACGTCGTCGTCACCGGCCGCGTCACCGACGCCTCGGTGATCGTCGGGGCCGCGGCGGCGCACTTCGGCTGGGGCCGCACCGACTACGACGCGCTCGCCGGCGCGGTGGTCGCCGGCCACGTCATCGAGTGCGGTGTCCAGGCCACCGGGGGCAACTACTCCTTCTTCACTGAGGTGCCCGACCTGACCCACGCCGGTTTCCCGCTGGCCGAGGTCAACGCCGACGGGTCCTCGGTGATCACCAAGCACCCGGGTACCGGCGGGCTGGTCAGCGTCGACACCGTCACCGCGCAGCTGCTCTACGAGATCACCGGCGCCCGCTACGCCAACCCCGACGTGACCGCCCGGATGGACAGCGTCGAGCTGTCGTCCGACGGCCCGGACCGGGTGCGCATCAGCGGCGTGCGCGGCGAGGCCCCACCGCCCACCTACAAGGTGTCGATGAACAGCATCGGCGGGTTCCGCAACGCGATGACGTTCGTGCTGACCGGCCTGGACATCGAGGCCAAGGCCGATCTGGTGCGCCAACAACTCGACGCCGCGCTCACCGTCAAGCCCGCCGAACTGCAGTGGACCCTGGCGCGCACCGACCATCCCGACGCCGACACCGAGGAGGCCGCCAGCGCCCTGTTGCACTGCGTGGTGCGTGACCCCGACCCCGCCAACGTCGGTCGCCAATTCTCCTCGGCCGCAGTCGAATTGGCGTTGGCCAGCTATCCGGGATTCCACGTCACCGCGCCGCCGGGCGACGGGCAGGTCTACGGGGTGTTCACCCCGGGCTACGTCGCCGCCGATCAGGTACCGCACGTCGCGGTACACGCCGACGGTACCCGCGTCGATATCCCTTGTGCCACAGACACTTTGGAACTCGCACCCGCCGCCGAACCACCGCTTCCGGAACCCCTGCCGGACGGGCCGACCCAACGCGTGCCGTTGGGCCGCATCGCCGGGGCGCGCAGCGGCGACAAGGGCGGCTCCGCCAACGTCGGGGTCTGGGTGCGCACCGACGAGCAATGGCGCTGGCTGGCCAACACGTTGACCATCGAGCTGCTCGCAGAGCTGCTGCCCGAAGCGGCCGAATTCGGCGTCACCCGCCACCTGCTGCCGAATCTGCGGGCGGTCAACTTCGTCATCGACGGCATCCTCGGCCAGGGCGTCGCCTACCAGGCCCGCTTCGATCCCCAGGCCAAGGGGCTGGGCGAATGGCTCCGCGGCCGCTACCTCGACATCCCGGAGAACCTGCTGTGAACCTTTGGACCACGCCCGAGCGCGAACAGCTGCGAAAGACGGTGCGCTCGTTCGCAGAACGCGAGATCCTGCCCCACGTCGACGAGTGGGAGCGCTGCGGCGAGCTACCCCGCGAGTTGCATCGCAGCGCCGGGGCCGCCGGCCTTTTGGGCGCGGGCTTCCCCGAATCGGTCGGCGGCGGTGGCGGCGACGGCGCCGACGCGGTGATCATCTGTGAGGAGATGCATCAGGCCGGGGCCCCGGGCGGCGTGTTCGCGTCGCTGTTCACCTGCGGCATCGCGGTGCCGCACATGATCGCCTCGGGCGATCGGCGGCTGATCGAGGAGTTCGTCCGGCCGACCCTGGCCGGCGAGAAGATCGGTTCGCTGGCGATCACCGAGCCCGGCGGCGGCTCCGACGTCGGACATCTGCGCACCTCGGCGGTCCGCGACGGCGACCACTACATCGTCAACGGCGCCAAGACCTACATCACCTCCGGGGTCCGCGCCGACTACGTGGTGACCGCGGTACGCACCGGAGGCCCTGGCGCGGGCGGGGTTTCGCTGCTGGTGGTCGAGAAGGGCACGCCCGGCTTCGAGGTGAGCCGCAAGCTGGACAAGATGGGCTGGCGGTCCTCGGATACGGCCGAGCTGTCCTACACCGACGTCCGGGTGCCGGCCACCAACCTGGTCGGCGCCGAGAACAGCGGGTTCGCCCAGATCGCCCAGGCCTTCGTCGCCGAGCGCATCGGCCTTGCCGCACAGGCCTATTCGAGCGCCCAGCGCTGCCTGGACCTGACGGTGCAATGGTGTCGCGACCGCGAGACATTCGGTCGTCCGTTGATCTCGCGGCAGTCGGTGCAGAACACGTTGGCGGAGATGGCGCGTCGCATCGATGTCGCCCGGGTCTACTCGCGCCACGTGGTGGAGCGGCAGCTCGCCGGCGAGACCAACCTGATTCCGCAGGTATGTTTCGCCAAGAACACCGCCGTCGAGGCCGGCGAATGGGTGGCCAACCAGGCCGTCCAGTTGTTCGGCGGCATGGGCTACATGGCCGAATCCGAGGTCGAACGCCAGTACCGGGACATGAGGATCCTGGGCATCGGCGGAGGAACCACCGAAATCCTGACCGCACTGTCCGCCAAACTGCTGGGATTCCAATCATGACCGTGCTGCAGTCCACCCTCGACCGCGAGGCCGCCGCCTTTACCGACGCGGCGTCGGCGGCCATCGCGAAACTGGAGGAGATCGACACCGAGCTGGCCAACGCGCTGGCCGGCGGCGGGGCGAAATACGTTGAACGCCATCATGACCGCGGCAAGCTGACGGCGCGTGAGCGCATCGAATCGCTGGTCGACCGGGATTCGCCGTTCCTGGAGCTGAGTCCGCTGGCGGCCTGGGGCAGCGCCTTCAAGGTCGGCGCGAGCACCGTCACCGGCATCGGCGTGGTCGAAGGCGTCGAATGCATGATCGTCGCCAACGACCCCACGGTCAAAGGCGGCACCAGCAACCCGTGGACCCTCAAGAAGATCCTGCGGGCCAACCAGATCGCCTTCGAGAACCGGCTCCCGGTGATCTCGCTGGTGGAGTCCGGCGGTGCGGATCTGCCCACGCAGAAGGAGATCTTCATTCCCGGCGGGCGGATGTTCCGCGACCTCACCCGGCTCTCGGCGGCCGGAATCCCCACCATCGCACTGGTATTCGGCAACTCCACCGCCGGCGGGGCCTACGTCCCGGGCATGTCGGATCACGTGGTGATGATCAAGGAACGTTCCAAGGTCTTCCTGGCCGGTCCCCCGCTGGTGAAGATGGCCACCGGCGAGGAATCCGACGACGAATCGCTCGGCGGCGCCGAAATGCATGCTCGCATCTCCGGTTTGGCCGACTACTTCGCCGTCGACGAACTCGACGCCATCCGCATCGGCCGTCGCATCGTGGCCCGGTTGAACTGGACCAAGCGCGGGCCGAAACCCAAACCGGTCACCGAGCCGCTGTTCGACACCGAAGAACTCATCGGCATCGTGCCCGCGGATCTGCGGATCCCGTTCGATCCCCGCGAAGTCATCGCCCGCATCGTCGACGGCTCCGAGTTCGACGAATTCAAGCCGCTCTACGGTTCCTCCCTGGTGACGGGCTGGGCGCGGCTGCACGGGTATCCGATCGGCATCCTGGCCAACGCGCGCGGCGTGCTGTTCAGCGAGGAGTCCCAGAAGGCCACCCAGTTCATCCAGCTGGCCAACCGCTCCAACACGCCACTGCTGTTCTTGCACAACACCACCGGCTACATGGTCGGCAAGGACTACGAAGAGGGCGGGATGATCAAGCACGGCTCGATGATGATCAACGCCGTGTCCAATTCGACGGTGCCACACATCTCGCTGCTGATCGGCGCCTCCTACGGCGCGGGTCACTACGGCATGTGCGGCCGCGCCTACGATCCCCGGTTTCTCTTCGCCTGGCCGACGTCGAAGTCCGCGGTGATGGGCGGCGCCCAGCTGTCGGGCGTGCTGTCGATCGTGGCCCGCGCTGCCGCCGAAGCGCGCGGCCAGCAGGTCGACGAGGACGCCGATGCGGCGATGCGGGCCGCGGTCGAGGGCCAGATCGAAGCCGAGTCGCTGCCGCTGGTGTTGTCCGGGATGCTCTACGACGACGGGGTGATCGACCCGCGAGATACCCGCACCGTCTTGGGAATGTGCCTGTCCGCCATCGCCAATGGCCCGATCGAGGGGACGTCGAACTTCGGCGTCTTCCGGATGTGAGCCCCATGATTACTCGAGTACTGGTCGCCAACCGCGGTGAGATCGCCCGGCGGGTGTTCGCCACCTGCCGCCGGCTGGGCCTGGGCACCGTCGCCGTCTACACCGACCCCGACGCCGGCTCCCCGCACGTCGCCGAGGCCGACGCCCGGGTGCGCCTGGACAAGACCAACGACTACCTCAACGCCGAGGCCGTCATCGCCGCCGCCCGCGCCGCGGGCGCCGACGCGATACACCCCGGTTACGGATTCCTTTCGGAGAACGCCGACTTCGCGGCCGCCGTCCAGGACGCAGGCCTGACGTGGGTGGGACCGCCGGTGGACGCGGTGCGCGCGATGGGCTCCAAGATCGAGTCCAAGAAGCTCATGGCCGCGGCGGGCGTGCCCGTGCTCGACGAGCTCGACCCCGACACCGTTACCGAGGCGCAGCTGCCGGTGCTGGTCAAGGCCTCCGCGGGCGGCGGTGGCCGCGGCATGCGGGTGGTGCGCGAATTGTCCGCCCTGCCCGCCGAAGTGGAAGCGGCCCGCCGCGAAGCCCAGTCCGCCTTCGGGGACCCGACGGTGTTCTGCGAGCGCTACCTGCCCACCGGACACCACATCGAGGTTCAGGTCATGGCCGACACCCACGGCACGGTGTGGGCGGTCGGGGAACGGGAATGCTCGATTCAGCGCCGCCACCAGAAGATCATCGAGGAGGCGCCCTCGCCGTTGGTGGAGCGCACCCTCGGCATGCGCGCCAAGCTGTTCGACGCCGCCCGGTTGGCCGCCGAAGCCATCGGCTACACCGGCGCAGGCACGGTCGAGTTCCTGGCCGACGACGACGGCGAGTTCTACTTCCTCGAAATGAACACTCGGCTGCAGGTCGAACACCCGGTGACCGAGGAGACCACCGGACTCGATCTGGTCGAACTGCAGCTCGCCGTCGCCGACGGCGCCCGCCTGGACGCGCAACCGCCTGCCCCCCAAGGGCATTCGATCGAGGCCCGGCTCTACGCCGAGGATCCCGCCAAGAACTGGCAACCGCAGGCCGGCCTGGTCCGCGGGTTCGAGGTGCCGTCGGTGCGGGCCGAGTTCGGCTCCCTGGGGCACCGGACCGGGATCCGGCTGGATTCGGGCATCGTCGAGGGGTTCACCGTCTCGATCCACTACGACCCCATGCTGGCCAAGGTGATCTCCTATGCCCCGACGCGACGCCAGGCGGCGCTTGTGCTCGCCGACGCGCTGGCCCGCGCCCGCGTGCACGGTGTGCGCACCAACCGGGACCTTCTGGTGAATGTGCTGCGGCATCCCGCGTTTCTCGACGGGGCCACCGACACGGCGTTTTTCGACACCCACGACCTGGCGCGCCTCGCGGCGCCGCTGGGCGGCACCGCGGTGGTGCGACTGTCGGCCATCGCGGCCGCACTCGCCGACGCCGCGCACAACCGCGCCGGCGCCCCCGTCCTGGGTGCGGTGCCCAGCGGCTGGCGCAACCTCCCATCGGTCTATCAGGTCAGGGACTACCGCGACGACGCCGGTGACGAGATCAAAGTTCAATACCGTTTCACCAGAACCGGTTTGGTACTTCCGGACGACCCGTCCGTGCAGCTGGTGTCGGCCACGGCGAAGGCCGTCGTGCTGCGGGTGGACGGTGTCGACCACGGCTTCTCGGTGCGGCGCTACGATTCCGACGTCTACGTCGATTCCGCGCGCGGACCCGTGCACCTGATCGCGCAGCCCCGTTTCCCCGAGCCAGGTTCGACCGTCGAAAAGGGCTCGCTGGTCGCGCCGATGCCCGGCAGCGTCATCCGGCTCGGTGCCGCGATCGGCGACACCGTCACCGCCGGCCAGCCGCTGATCTGGCTGGAGGCCATGAAGATGGAACACACCATCGCCGCCCCGGTCGACGGGGTCCTCGCCGAACTCAACGTCAAGACCGGTCAGCAAGTCGAAGTGGGCGCCGTGCTGGCAAGAGTGGAAGCGCCACAATCAGAAGGGGATTCAGCATGACCGACACCAGCTTCATCGAGAGCGAGGAGCGTCAGGCCCTACGCAAGTCGGTGGCGGCGTGGGCAGCCAACTATGGCAGCGAGTACTACCTGCGCAAGGCCCGCGCGCAGGAGCACACCGACGAATTGTGGTCGGAGGCAGGCAAACTCGGCTTCCTGGGCGTGAACCTGCCCGAGGAGTACGGCGGTGGCGGCGCCGGAATGTACGAGCTCTCGCTGGTCATGGAGGAGATGGCGGCGGCGGGCAGCGCGCTGCTGCTGATGGTCGTCTCGCCCGCCATCAACGGCACCATCATCAGCAAGTTCGGCACCGAGGAGCAGAAGAAGCGCTGGATTCCCGGCATCGCCGACGGGACGCTGACGATGGCCTTCGCCATCACCGAGCCCGACGCCGGCTCCAACTCGCACCGGATCACCACGACCGCCCGCCGGGAGGGCAGCGACTGGATTCTGAAGGGCCAGAAGGTATATATCTCCGGCATCGACCAGGCGCAGGCGGTGCTGGTGGTGGCCCGCACCGAGGAGGCCAAGACCGGCAAGCTTCGCCCCGCGCTGTTCGTGGTGCCCACCGACGCGCCGGGCTTCGCCTACACCCCGATCGAAATGGAACTGATCAGCCCCGAACGCCAGTTCCAGGTCTTCCTCGACGACGTTCGCCTGCCCAGCGACGCGCTCGTCGGCGCCGAAGATGCCGCCATCGCCCAGCTTTTCGCCGGTCTGAACCCCGAACGCATCATGGGCGCGGCGAGCTCCGTCGGGATGGGACGGTACGCGCTGAGCCGGGCCGCCGAATACGTCAAAACCCGGCAGGTATGGGGCACGCCGATCGGCGCGCACCAGGGGCTGTCACACCCGTTGGCGCAGTGCCACATCGAAGTCGAGCTGGCCAAGCTGATGCTGCAGAAGGCCGCCACCCTGTATGACTCCGGCAACGACATGGGCGCGGCCGAGGCCGCGAACATGGCCAAATACGCTGCGGCCGAGGCGGCGACGCGTTCGGTGGATCAGGCGGTGCAGTCGCTGGGCGGCAACGGACTGACCAAGGAATACGGGCTGGCCGCCATGCTGGCCTCGGCCCGGCTGGGCCGCATCGCCCCGGTCAGCCGTGAGATGGTGCTGAACTTCGTCGCGCAGACATCCCTGGGTCTGCCCCGAAGCTACTGATGACCGGTTCTTTCTCATGACAAGGCTCGTCGAATACGCCGGACCCGCCGACACGGGCGGGCCGTACGCGCGGCTGACCCTGAATTCGCCGCACAACCGCAACGCGCTGTCGACCACCCTGGTCAACCAGTTGCACCAGGGGTTGCGTGACGCCTCAGCGGACCCGGCGGTGCGGCTGGTGGTACTGGGCCACACCGGCGGAACGTTCTGTGCCGGTGCGGATTTGAGCGAGGCGGGCAACGGCGATCCGTTCCAGATGGCCGTCGAGCGGGCCCGGGAGATGGTCGACTTGATGCGGGCCATCGTCTCCTCGCCGCTGCCGGTGATCGCCGCGATCGACGGGCACGTCCGCGCGGGGGGCTTCGGCCTGGTGGGCGCCTGCGATATCGCGGTCGCCGGTCCGCGCAGCACCTTCGCGCTCACCGAGGCCCGGATCGGCGTCGCGCCGGCGATCATCTCGTTGACGCTGCTGCCCAAACTTTCGGCGCGGGCCGCCGCGCGCTACTACCTGACCGGCGAGAAGTTCGACGCCGGCCAGGCCGCAGAGGTCGGCCTGATCACCGTTGCCGCCGAGGACGTCGACGCCGCGGTCGACGAACTGATCGCCGATATCGGCCGTGGTTCGCCCCAGGGCCTCGCGGCTTCCAAGGCCTTGACGACGACCGCGGTGCTGGCGGGGTTCGACCGCGACGCCGAACGCCTCGCCGAGGAATCGGCCCGGTTGTTCGTCTCCGACGAGGCGCGTGAAGGCATGCTGGCTTTCCTCGAGAAGCGTGCGCCCAACTGGACGAGTTAGCCAGCTGAGAAGTTAGCCAGGTGTCAAACAACGGGTCCGGCCTAACGGCCGGCGGTGTGACGCGGGCCGGCGCAAGGTTGCAGTTTAGCCAATCCTCTTGCAGCAAATGCTGTACGTCGTAGGCTCGTGGGTGATGAGCAACTCAACGCAACGGGATGCGGAGGACACGCGCGGCGAGCCGTCGCGCGCGGCCGATACCGACCGCATCCAGATCGCCCAGTTGCTTGCGTACGCGGCCGAGCAGGGCCGCCTGCAGCTCAACGACTATGAAGACCGTTTGACCAGGGCTTATGCGGCGACGACGTATGAGGAACTGGATGAGCTGCGGGCCGATCTGCCCGGGACTCCGATCAGCCCGCGTCGCGGCGGCAAACCCAATCCGGCGCCGTCGACGCTGCTGCTGGCGTTGATGAGCGGCTTCGAACGCCGCGGCCGATGGAACGTCCCGAAGAAGCTCACCACCTTCACGCTGTGGGGCAGCGGAGTGGTCGATCTGCGCTACGCCGACTTCACCTCGACCGAGGTCGACATCCACGCGATGTCGATCATGGGGGTGCAAAACATTTTGCTGCCGCCCGAGGTCAACGTCGAGGTGCACGGCCGCGGCGTGATGGGAAACTTCGACCGCGCGGTCCACGGGCAGGGCACCCCCGGCGCGCCGACCGTGCACATTCGCGGCTTCTCGCTGTGGGGCGCTGTCGGGATCATCCGCAAAGCCCGCCGGCCGCGCGGCTAGCGGAAAACCCTCAGCGGGGCACGTAATCGAACGTGTCGGGGTTGGGCCCGTTGCGTCCGGACTCGCCCTTGTCTAGCGCCGAGATCGCGTCCATGTCCGAGTCGTCCAATTCGAAGTCGAACAGCTCGAAATTCTCCTTCACCCGGTCCGGTGTCACCGACTTCGGGAAGACGATGTCGCCGCGCTGGATGTGCCAGCGCAACACCACCTGCGCCGCCGACTTGCCGCGGGTGTTCGCGACGCGGTTGATCACCGGATCGTCGAGTACCTTGCCCTGGGCGATGGGCGCCCACGCCTCGGTGGCAATGCCGTGTTCGCGGCCGTAGGCCCTAACCTCGTTGTTTCCGAAGTACGGATGAAGTTCGATCTGGTTCACCGACGGGACGGTGTCGGTCTCGTTGGCGAGCCGCTTCAGGTGTGCGACTTGGAAATTCGACACACCGATGCTGCGGGCGCGGCCGTCGCGCGCGAACTCCTCGAAGACCTTCCACGTCGACACGAAGTCACCGTCGTACAGCGTGGGCAGCGGCCAGTGGATGAGGAACAGGTCGACGTAGTCGGAATCCAGTTTCTTCAGCGTCTCGTCGAAGGCGCGCCGTGCATCGTCGGGTTTGTGAAAGCCGTTGTTGAGCTTGCTGGTGACGAAGACCTCGCCGCGGTCCAGGCCCGCGTCGCGGATGCCTTGCGCGACTTGCTTTTCGTTGCCGTACATTTCGGCCGTGTCGATGTGTCGGTAGCCGATCTCGAGGGCCGTCTTCACCGCCGCGGCGGTCTCGTCGGGCTTGATCTGGAACACGCCGAAACCCAGCTGCGGAATGCTGACCCCGTTATTGAGTTCGATCGTGGGAACCTGGCTCATACGTCTCCTCCTTCTCCAAGTGCCTGTACCCGGTCCGAAGCACACCTATCCCCTGGCCGGGGTGGCCATGTGGCGGTTAACGGCGGCGTGACCGCAGGTAGTCACCGACGACGGCCGCGCCCAGGCCGTCGAGGTCGGGCACCACGACCCGTCCCTCGACCCGGCGGGCGACCTGGTCGATGAAGCGGGCCAGACCGGGGTCGCTGCCCAGCCGGAAGATGGTGATCTGGGCGCCCAGGCGCGCCATCTCATCGAAACCGCGCACGGTGTGGGCGATGGTGCGCGGATGCGGTGGGTAGTCGAAAAACACTGTCGTGCCGTCCCCGTCGAAATCCTCGAGGTGCGCGGTCGGCTCACCGTCGGTTACCACCAGCACGACTGGCTGCGCGTTGGGGTGCCGGCGCAGGTGGCGACCGGCCAACGCCAGCGCGTGATGCAGGTTGGTGCCCTGCTCGTAGACCCCCTCCAGGCCGGTGAGCTCGGCGGCGGTCACCGTCCGCGCGTAGCGGCCAAAGGCGATGATCTGCAAGGCATCCGAACGAAAGCGGGTGCACACCAAATGGTTGAGCGCCAGCGCCGTCTGCTTCATCGGCAGCCAGCGGTTCTCCATCACCATGGAGAACGAGGTGTCGACCAGCAGCGCAACCGCGGCCTGCGTCCGAGTCTCGGTCTCGGAGACCTCGACGTCGTCGACGGTGATCTTCAACCGTCCGTCGGGGCCGTCCAGGGTGGCCGTTCCCGCCTGCCGCAGAACGGCATTGGTCAAGGTGCGGGAGATGTTCCACGGCTCGGTGTCACCGAACTGCCAGGGTCGAGTGGCGCCGGTGAGTTCGCCGGCCGCGCCTGCGCGGCGGTGGTCACGCTCACCGCGGCGTCCGGAAAGCTGTTGCGCCACATCGCGTAGCGCCGTCTCGCCAAGCCGGCGCATCGCCTTCGGCGACAGCCGCCACTGCCCGTCGGAACCGCGGTCCAGGAAGCCCTGATTGACCAGCGCGCGTTCCAATTCGGCGAGCGTGCGGGCGTCGACGGCCGCCTCGTCACCGAGCTGACGCGCCAGCGCGTCCAGGTCGACGTCGTCCATGGTCGCGCCCGGATAGCTCTGCGAGAGCTGCTCGGCCAGTTGCTCCAACTCGGCGATGTCGGACAGCGCCTGGGTGCCCTCCCCCATCCCGAACGGGTTGTCACCGGAGAACTGCTCGGAGCCGCTCCAGTCCTCCCCCGGCCGCGCCGCCTGCAGGTGCGCATCGAGCCGGTTCAGCGCCTGCATCAGCGCGGGCGAGCCAAAAGCCTGCTGCGCCAACGCATCCAGCTCCGCGCGCTGCTCGGCGCTCAGGCTGTTGCGGAACCGCTGCGCGGCCGCGGCGCGCTTGGCCAGCGAGTCCAGCAACTCATCGACGTTGCGCGGGTTCTCCGGAAAGAACTCGCCGTGCTTGTCCATGAAGTCGTCGAAGTCTTGCTGGGTGTCCTCGCCGCGGGCGTGTTTGTCCAGCAGGTCGTTGAGGTCGTTGACCATGTCGTTGACCCGCTGGCGATCCTCGTCGGTGGCGCCTTCCAACGCCTGCTTCATGCCCGCGAAGCGTTGGTCCAGCATCTCGCGGCCGAGCAGATCCTTGATCTGGTCGTACTTTTGGCGCGCCTCACCGCTGCGCCAATTGTAGTCGGACAGCTCCTGGACGGCCTTGGCCGGCGACGACGGCAGCGCGTCCAATTGCAGTTCCCCGAACCGGGCGTCGTCGTCGAGCGCGCGGGCTAGCTCCTTGCGTTCGGCCAACACCGCCTCGTCCAGCAGCTTCTTGATCTCCTGCAGGGTTCCGTCTAAGTTGTTGCGGCGCAACAATTCTCGCCGTCGGCGGTTGGCCTCGGCGGCAAGCCGGTCCGCGCCGGGCAGGTTCTTGGTGCCGCGGCGCAGCAGCTCGGACAGCGCACGCCGCGGCGACGTGCCGGCCATGACATCCTGACCGATCTGTTCGAGCGCCTCGCGCAAATCCACCGGCGGTGCCAGCGGGTCGGGGCCGCCGGTGTACGCCGAGTAGCGCGAGGAATGCCCGCGTGACGATCGCAAGCGCGGCGAAGCCGGGCGCAGCGGGTCGTCACCACCAGAACTAGCCATAAACGGTTTGACCCTCCCCGGATACCTTGTCGATGCGCTTGGCCAGATACAGCGCCTCGAGCGCCAGTTCCAGCGCCGCGGCCCGTTCGCCTTCCGACTGCGCGCCCAGCTTGGCCGCGATCTTGTCCACCACCGCCAGGTTGGGAACCGCGGCCAGCACGTCCTTGGCCGACACCCGCTCCCCCGTCGTCACCGCCGAACCGCCCTCGACCGCGGCCACCAAAGAGCCGACGTCGATGCCGCCCAGTGCGCGCGACGCGGTGTCGGCGGTCGCGCGGCGCAACAGGTGCTCGAGCACCGCCTGTTCGCGGCCCTCCTCGCCGGACTCGAATTCCAGCTTGCCGCGCAGCACGTCGATCACCGTGCCCAGGTCGACCACCCGGGCCACCGGATCGGTCTCCCCCAGCACCGCGCCACGATGCCGGGCGGCGGCGGCGACCGTCTCGGCGGCGGCGATCGCGAACCGCGCCGACACCCCGGAGCGTTGATCGACGGAGTTGGACTCCCGCAGGTAGCGGGCGAACCGGGCGATGACCTGCATCAGGTAGTCGGGAACCTGGGCCGACAGGTGCGCTTCCTGCGCGATCACACCGACTTCCGCGTCGAGCTCGAGCGGGTAGTGGGTCCGGATCTCCGCGCCGAAACGGTCTTTGAGCGGGGTGATGATGCGCCCCCGGTTGGTGTAGTCCTCGGGGTTGGCGCTGGCGACCACCAACACATCCAGCGGCAGGCGCAACGTGTAACCGCGGACCTGGATGTCGCGCTCCTCCATCACGTTGAGCATCGACACCTGGATGCGCTCGGCGAGGTCGGGCAGTTCGTTGACCGCGACGATGCCGCGGTGTGCGCGGGGGATCAGGCCGTAGGCGATGGTCTCCGGGTCGCCCAGGCTGCGGCCCTCGGCGACCTTGATCGGGTCGATGTCGCCGACCAGGTCGGCCACGCTGGTATCCGGGGTGGCGAGCTTCTCGGTGTAGCGCTCGCTGCGGTGCTTCCACTCTACCGGCAGGTCGTCACCCAGCGTGGCGGCCTTGCGGATCGACTCCGGGGTGATCGGCGAGAAGGGGTGCTCACCCAGTTCGGCACCGGCGATCACGGGCGTCCACTCGTCGAGCAAGCCGGTCAGCGCCCGCAGCAGCCGGGTCTTGCCCTGCCCGCGCTCTCCGAGCAGCACGAAGTCGTGGCCGGCGATCAGGGCCCGCTCGAGCTGGGGCAAGACGGTGTCGTCGAAGCCCAGGATGCCCGGCCAGATGGCTTCACCATCTCCGCCTTCGGCAAGGCGTGCGAGCAGATTTTCGCGGATTTCCTGCTTGACTCCCCGTTCACGATGACCGGCGGCACGAAGCTCGCCGACCGTGCGGGGCAGGTTGGTCGGTGACGTCACCACTCCACGCTACGACGCGGGCTCACACGAGTCATGCCAAGGGCGTTCACTAGACGCTTATTGACACGGGCGTCGCGCGCACACCGTGGCTAGTGCGCGAAGTGACGCGCCCCGGTGAGATACAGCGAAATGCCGGCGCTGGCGGCCGCCGCGGTCACCTCGTCGTCGCGCACCGATCCGCCGGGGTGCACGATCGCCTTCACCCCGGCGCCGGTCAGCGTCTCGAGCCCGTCGGGGAACGGGAAGAACGCGTCGGAGGCGGCGACGGCGCCGCGCACCCGATCGCCGCCCCGTTCGACCGCCAGCCGCGCCGCGTCGACCCGGTTCACCTGGCCCATGCCGACGCCGATGGTCGCGCCGCCGCCGGCGATCACGATCGCGTTCGATTTGACGGCGCGGCACACGCGCCAGGCGAACACCAGGTCGGCCAGCGTCGAAGGATCGGCGGGTGAGCCGGCGGCCAGCGTCCAATTAGCGGGGTTGTCGCCGTGCGCGTCGAGCTCGTCGCGCTGCTGGACCAACAGTCCGCCGCTGATCGGCCGCAGCTCGGTGCCGCCGGTCAGCGGCTCCGAGGCCACCAGCACCCGGATGTTCTTCTTGCGGGTCAACGCCTCGAGGGCGGCGGGCTCGTAGGCAGGCGCGACGATGACCTCGGTGAAGATGGTGCTGACGTATTCGGCCATCTCCAGGCTGACTTCGGTGTTGGACGCGATGACCCCGCCGAAGGCGCTCAACGGATCGCATTCGTGCGCCTTGCGATGCGCGTCGGCGACCGATTCCGAGGAGATGGCGATCCCACATGGATTGGCGTGCTTGATGATTGCGACGCAGGTCTGCTCGTGATCGAAGGCGGCCCGCCAGGCCGCGTCCGCATCGGTGAAGTTGTTGTAGGACATCTCTTTTCCGTGCAGCTGCTCGGCCTGCGCCAGTCCGGGCCAGGCGCCGGGGTCGCTGTACAGCGCCGCCTGCTGGTGCGGGTTCTCGCCGTAGCGCAGCATCGTCGAGCGGCGCCAGTTGCGGCCCAGCCACTTCGGGAACGTCGTCGGCGGATGTTCGGGAGCCAGCGTCGACTCCATCCAGCTCGCGACCGCGATGTCGTATTCGGCGGTGTGCTGAAAGGCAAGCGCCGCCAGCTTTTTGCGCTCGGCGAGGCTAAACCCGCCCGCGCGTACCGCGGCGAGCACGCCGTCGTAGCCCAGTGGGTCGACGATCACCGCCACGCTCGGATGGTTCTTGGCCGCGGCGCGCACCATCGACGGGCCGCCGATGTCGATCTGCTCGACGCATTCGTCGATGCTGGCCCCGGAGTCGACCGTCTCGGTGAACGGATACAGGTTGACGACGACGAGCTCGAACGCCGCGATCCCGAGCTCCTCGAGCGCGGCGGCGTGCTCGGGTTTGCGAAGGTCCGCCAGCAGGCCAGCGTGCACGCGCGGATGCAGGGTCTTGACCCGGCCGTCGAGCACCTCGGGGAAACCGGTCAGCTCCTCGACCCGGGTCACCGGAATGTCTTTGTCGGCAATGACCTTCGCGGTGGATCCGGTCGAGACGATCTCGACGCCCGCGGCCGCCAACCCCTGGGCGAGGTCGATGAGCCCGGTCTTGTCGTACACGCTGATCAAGGCGCGCCGGATCGGCCGTTTGGCGTCTTCGCGCCAGTCGTCGGTGCTCATCGGTTCGTCGCCTTTCGTCCGATCGTCGCTTTTCTCCCGACCAGGGTCAGGCCGCCTGTTGCGATCGCGGCCACCACGTCCACCAGTAGCTTCCGTTCAGTGACCTTGATGCGTTCGTGCAGGGTCTCTTCGGTGTCGCCGTCGAGCACCGGAACGGATTCCTGCGCCAGAATCGGCCCGGTGTCCGTCCCGGCGTCCACCAGGTGCACCGTACAGCCTGTGACCTTCACTCCGTAGGCCAACGCGTCGGCCACCCCGTGCGCACCCGGAAACGCCGGCAACAGCGCCGGATGGGTGTTGATGACGCGGCCATAGAACCGCGAGAGGAATTGCGGCCCAAGGATTTTCATGAACCCCGCGGACACCACCAGGTCGGGCGAGTGCGCGACGGTGGCCTCGGTGATGGCCGCGTCCCAGGCGTCGCGGTCCGGGTACTCGCCGAGGCGGACGGTGAAGGCGGGCACGGAAGCGGCCGCGGCGATCTCGGTGGCTAGGCAGTCGCGGTCGGCGCCGACGGCGACCACCCGGGCCGGGTAATCCGCGGCGGCGGAAGTCAACAGTGAATTCAGCAGCGACCCGGTGCCCGACGCCAGTACCACCACCCGTGCCGGTGCGTTCGGGGGCACATGGAGCGGTTCGACCACATCGGCGAGCCTAGCCCGCCGACGCCGTGCGTCCGACGATCGGGCTGGCGGCATCAGGATTGCCCGCCTCTGCGCGACATTCACGATGCCCCACTGGCGACGACCGGGGTTGTCGCTCAGAGGCGGGCAAAACGGTCAGTGCCCGGATTCTCGCTCGGTCGCTTCGTCCTCGGGGTCGCCCGGCGGTGGCGCGTCGTCGGTGGCCGGCGGCTCGTGTTCGTCGGCGTCGTGGGTGGAAGGCGGCTCGTGTTCGTCGGCGTCGTCCGCAGCGGCGTCGGGGGCCTCGCCCGGCTCCGCCGGCATCTCCTCCTCCTCGGTCGGCCGATCGTCGTCGAAAGCGCCCGCGAAGTCGGCGGGTTCTTCGGCCGCAACGGGTGCGGGCTTGGCCTTGGGCCGCCGGGGACGGCGGCTGATTCCGCCGCTCATCACCACCGTGACCCCGCCGACGACGGCGAACCAGAAGAAGACGCCCTCGAGCAACGCGCCCTGATCCACGCCGACGTGGCCGAAGTTGCCCAGCTGGCCGCTGCCGGCGTACGCCAGCAAGGACATCACCAGCGCGCCGGCGACCGCGGCGATCAGCAGCTTGGCGCCGGCCGCAAGCAGCGGCAGCGCGCGCCGGGCGCATTGCTGACCGACCGCCACACCGGACGCCGCGCCGATGATGAGCAGCGCCACCCACACCGGCCCCAACGGCGGCCTGGGGACCGCGGCCAGGACGGGCACGGCCGGGATGTCACCGCCGAACACGGTGAACGAACTGAAGGTGGCGAATCCGATGTGCGCGCTGGAGCCCACCGCCATGGCAGCGGTGCCCACAATGACGTTGGGCGCGTAGAGCATTGACAGCAGGGTGAGGCTCAACTCGCCGAAGATCGAATCGGTGATGCCGTAGAGCTCCTGCATGGTCGACCAGTGCACCACCAGCGAGCCGGCCGTCACCAGGCCGGACAGGCCGAGCAACGCCAATACGCCGGCCGCGGCGGCGCGCAGGGAATCGCCCAGCCAGAACGGCAGCGACGCCGCCGCCAGCGCGCGCGGGCCCACCCTGGACCACACGCCGATCCCGGCGCCGGCGCCGTGCACCACGAGCACGCTGAGGAACGCGCGTAGCGCGCTGGGCGTTTGCAGCTCGGTGATCACCGAGGACGCGTCGTGGATGACCGCCAGCGCGATCGCCGTCATGAACAACGGACCGCCCAGCGCCGAGGCGACGACCCAGCGGATGACCAGCCAGGAGGAGTAGGGCGTGGTCGCCCGGGCCGTGCTGCGCGCGGTGGCCCAGACCATCAGCAGGACCGGCAGCAGCGGCATCACCCCCAGCACGCGGCCGCCGATGGAGACCGGGACCTGGTGCACGCCCAGCCACATGCTGGCGATGGCGCCCAGCGCGCCGGTCATGTCGCTGTTGGCGATCAACAACTGGATCAGCGTGACCGCGGCGATGATGACCAACGCCACCACGGCCGGGGCGAACGCGACCCTGACGAGGTCACGCGCCTGGCGAGCGCCTGCTGCCCGGTTGTCCTCCACCCGTGTCACTCTGGGGCACGTCCCCGACTAGGCGCGACAGCGCACGTTAGGAGGGCGCTGGCCCAGACGGTGACGACGGCGACTGCTGCTGCTCGTGGCCGAACTGCTGGCCCCCACCCTGCTCGGAGAAGTTTGCGGTCGCCGAGCCGGAGTCCGATCCGCCGACATTCGGCGGCGGGCTGAAGCTGGGGAAGCCGGTGGGCGGCGTGGACGGGCCCTGCTGCTGCGCGGGCGGCTGCTGGCCCGACTGCGGCGACGGCTGAGCGCCGAAACCGCCGGTCGGAGGGCCACTCTGGGTGGGCGCCCCGCTCGGCGAGTAGCCGCCGTACTGCGAACCGTATCCCTGCGGTGACTGCTGCTGCCCGCCGTGCTGCTGGCCGCCCGGCTGCTGCCCGTAGTAGGGCTGCTGACCGTACTGGCCGTATTGCCCGTACTGGCCGTACTGCGCGTACGGGTCGTACTTGGGCCGCGGCGCCGGGGCGGTGATCACCCCGGAGTCCAGCAGCACCACGACGACGGCGGCGATCGCCTGCAGCACCACGGCCGCCACCAGCGGCCACATCGCCCAGCCGATCGAGAAACCGGCGGGCAGGTTGATCGTCTCGGTGATGGCGAGCAGGGCACCCAGCACCGCGATGACCGCGACGACTCCCGCATAGTTCTTGGCCTTCGGCAGCAGGCCGAGCCCGGCGAGCAGCGCCGCCAGCAGGGCAACCACGACCGCGGTGCCGGCGTCACCGGCGCGGCCGCCGATGCCCGGGCCGAGGTCGGCGCCGATGGTGAAGGTGGGGCCGAAGTTCAGGAGGTAGGCGGCCAGACCGAGGACCACCACCGCGATGCTCAGGTAGAACGGCAGCTTGCTCGTTCCGTCGTCGTCCTTGGCGAAGGACGGTGTGCCGCCCGCATAGGCGCCGCCGCCGGGTTGCGCCGGCGGATAGCCCGGGCTTCCGGGAGAGTAGGTCATGGCTCCTCCTGTTGCTTTCAGTGCCTTGAACTGCCTAGCGGTCGCCACAGTTGCAGTGCAACGCTGTGCTTCCAGGCGCCTCGCTGCGTTAGCGACGCGGTCGATCACCCACGCTAGCGCACGTGCGGTACCCCGTGCCGTTGCCACCGGCTTGGACGGCGACGCCCGCACCGGCGGGCCCGCGAGCTGCTCGCGAGACGGTCCGTGTCACGACGGCTTGCTCAACGGAGGTAGAACACGTTCTAATTCTCGGCATGGATTACGGGCTTGTGCTATTTACCAGCGATCGTGGCATCTCCCCGGCGAAGGCCGCGAAGCTCGCCGACGACCATGGCTTTACGACCTTCTACGTGCCAGAACACACGCACATTCCGGTGAAGCGCGAGGCGGCTCACCCCACCACCGGGGACGAATCACTGCCCGACGACCGCTACATGCGGACACTAGACCCCTGGGTGAGTCTGGGCGCGGCGTGCGCGGTCACCTCGCGGGTGCGGCTGTCCACCGCGGTGGCCCTGCCGGTCGAACACGACCCGATCACGTTGGCGAAAAGTATTGCCACCCTTGACCACCTGTCCGGCGGGCGGGTCAGCCTGGGCGTCGGGTTCGGCTGGAACACCGACGAACTCGCCGACCACAACGTGCCACCGGGCCGGCGCCGCACCATGCTGCGCGAATACCTCGAAGCGATGCGCGCGCTGTGGACCGAAGAGGAAGCCCAGTACGACGGCGAGTTCGTCAAGTTCGGTCCCAGCTGGGCCTGGCCCAAGCCCGTGCAGCCGCACATCCCCGTGCTGGTCGGCGCGGCCGGCACGGAGAAGAACTTCAAGTGGATCGCCCGCAGCGCCGACGGCTGGATCACGACCCCCCGCGACTTCGACATCGACGAGCCGGTGAAGTTGCTGCAGGACACCTGGGCGGCCGCGGGCCGCGACGGCGCCCCGCAGATCGTGGCGCTGGACTTCAAGCCGGTGCCCGAGAAACTCGCCAAGTGGGCCGAGCTCGGGGTGACCGAGGTACTGTTCGGGCTGCCGGACAAGTCCGAGGACGAGGTCGCCGCCTACGTCGAGCGGTTGGCCGGCAAGCTCGCCGCCCTCGTCTAGCTTGGGCCCGTCGGCGCCTCGCGCCGAGACTTAAATCGTTGCGACGCTCAGCGGCGTGTCGTGTACGAGGGTTAAGTGTCGCGGCGGCGCAGACGGTCGCTCAGGCCAGCGCGGCCCGGTTGTCCTTCTCGGTCGGCCGGACCACGATCGACGCGCCGAGCGGCTCGCCCTCGCTGGGCAGCCCGACGAGATCCGGGTCCTCGGTCAGGGCCAGGAAACGGCTGTCGTCGGCGTCGAGGCGGCCGATGATGATGCCGGTGTGCACCGGCCAGTCGTAGCGCACGGTGTAGGTCTCGATCTTCGCTCGACCGTCGGCCTTGACGGTGACCGGCACCTTGGGGCGGGCGGCGACCTCGGCGCGCAGGGCTGCGCTGTTGTCGGGCTTCCACTGCACCGGCGTGGTCGAGTACACCCCGACCGAGTACTTGCTCATGATCCCGCCGTTGGCGGCGACAAGGCCGAATTGACCCGGCAGGTCCCGCATTTCGCTGACCGTCTCGGCGATTCCGTGCAGCGAGTAGTTGTTGCCCGGCCCGCCGAAATACGGCAGGCCACCGGTGAGCGTCAGCCCACGCGGATCGTCGGTGGCCAGCCGGGTCCCGTCGCAGAAGTTGAACACCGGCACCGGGAAGCAACTGTAGAGATCGAAGGTGGAGACGTCGTCGATGCCGACACCGGCCACGGCGAGCGCCTCCTGGACCGCCAGCACCGAGGCCGAGTTGTACGTCAGGTCGGCGCGGTCCAGCAGCGGCTGGTCCACCATGTCGGCGTGGCCGTGCAGGTACACCCAGCGCTCCTCGGGCACGCCGAGGCGCCGCGCGGCGGCCACCGACATCAGCAGCGCGGCCGCGCCCTGGTTCACCTGGTCGCGGGCCACCAGCAGCCGCGGGTAGGGATCGCAGATCATCCGGTTGGACGCCGTGACGGTGATGAGCTCGTCGACGCTGCGCTCCACCGGGGATGACGCGAACGGGTTCTTCGCCGCCACCTTGGTGAACGGGGCGAACAGCTCGCCCATCTGGCGCCGGTAGTCGGCGACGCTCAGACCCAGCCGGGCGCGGCGGGCGTTCTCCAGCAGCCCGTACTGGGCCGGCGCGCCGATCAGGCCGTGCGCGACGGTGTAGTCGTCGAACAGGCCGTCGTAGCCGAAGCCACGGTCCTCGAGTGAACCCTCGACCGTCTCGGAATGATCCGGCTTATCCCGGTCGGCGAAATACCGGATGCTCGAGGTGTTTTCGGAGCCGAAGATCATCACGACATCCGCCGCGCCGGAGGCGATGGCGCCGGCGAACTCGGTGACCAGATGCTGAGGGCCCTGGCCGCCGATGGGCTCGAGGATGGCGCGGCCCGGCGCGGCACCGATGCGCTTGGCCACCGACCGTGGGTAGTTGTTGGACTTGCCCATCGGCGCGGGGGTGCGCCCGGAGATCTCGAATTGCCGGGTCGCGGCGACGGTGTCGATGGCCGCCGCGACGGCGCTGACGTCGGCGCCGGTGTCATGCAGTGCGGCCTGCGCCGCGGCCGTCGCCAAGTCCACCGACGACATTCCGCGGTAGCCCGAGTCCTCGATGCGCTCGGTGAACTGCCCCACCCCGACGATGACGGGGGTGTTCGGGTCGAGATTCATAGACCCACTATCTACCGAGGGCCGGGCCCCGGCCAAATCCGGGGCCCTTCGCAGGTTGGCGACCCGCGTCGCCTGACTACAGGCTCTGCAGGATCTCCCGTGCGAGCGCCGCGGTCTCCGACGGCGTCTTGCCGACCTTGACGCCGGCCGCCTCGAGGGCCTCCTTCTTGGCGGCCGCGGTGCCCGACGAGCCCGACACGATGGCGCCGGCGTGGCCCATCGTCTTGCCCTCCGGGGCGGTGAAGCCCGCGACGTAGCCGACGACCGGCTTGGACACGTTGGCCTTGATGTAGTCGGCCGCGCGCTCCTCGGCGTCACCGCCGATCTCACCGATCATCACGATGACCTTGGTGTCGGGGTCCTTCTCGAAGGCTTCGATGGCGTCGATGTGGGTGGTGCCGATCACCGGGTCACCGCCGATGCCGATCGAGGTGGAGAAGCCGAAATCGCGCAGCTCGTACATCATTTGGTAGGTCAGGGTGCCCGACTTGGACACCAGCCCGACCGGGCCCGGGCCGCTGATGTTCGCCGGGGTGATGCCGGCCAGCGCCTCGCCCGGGGTGATGATGCCGGGGCAGTTCGGCCCGATGATGCGCGTCTTCTGCCCCTTGTCGACGTTGTAGGCCCACGCATAGGCGCTGTCCTGCACCGGGATTCCCTCGGTGATGACGACCAGCAGCGGGATCTCGGCGTCGATGGCCTCGATGATCGCGTCCTTGGCGAACTTCGGCGGCACGAACACGACCGACACGTTGGCGCCGGTCTCCTTGATCGCTTCCGCGACGGTGCCGAACACCGGGAGCTCGACATCCTTGCCGACGGGGTCCACGTGCGACACGGTGGTGCCCGCCTTGCGGGCGTTCACGCCGCCCACCACCTGGGTGCCGGCCTTCATCATCAGCGCGGTGTGCTTGGTGCCCTCACCACCAGTGATGCCCTGGACGATGACCTTGGAGTCTTTGTTCAAAAAGATCGACATGGCTTGGGTCCCTTACTTGTTCGCCAGCTCGGCGGCTTTGTCGGCGCCGGCGTCCATGGTCTCGGCCTGGATCACCAGCGGGTGGTTGGCTTGGGCCAGGATGCGGCGGCCTTCGTCGACGTTGTTGCCATCGAGCCGGACCACGAGCGGCTTGTTGGCCTCGTCACCGAGCATGTTCAGCGCGGTCACGATGCCGTTGGCGACGGCGTCGCAGGACGTGATGCCGCCGAAGACGTTCACGAACACGCTCTTGACCTGCTTGTCGTTCAGGATGACGTCGAGGCCCGCGGCCATCACCTCGGCCGACGCGCCACCGCCGATGTCGAGGAAGTTGGCCGGCTTGACCCCGCCGTGCTTCTCGCCCGCGTAGGCGACGACGTCCAGCGTCGACATGACCAGGCCCGCACCGTTACCGATGATGCCGACGGAGCCGTCCAGCTTGACGTAGTTGAGGTCGTGCTCCTTGGCCTTGAGCTCGAGCGGGTCGGTCGCGTCGCGGTCCTCGAACTCGGCGTGGCCCGGCTGACGGAAGTCGGCGTTGGCGTCCAGCGTGACCTTGCCGTCCAAGGCCAGGATCTGGTCTTTGGGGTCGCGCACCAGCGGGTTGACCTCGACCAGCGTGGCGTCCTCGGCGACGAAGACCTCCCACAGCTTGTTGATGGTGACCGCGGCGGCGTCGAGCACCTCGGCGGGCAGGTGGCCCTGCTCGGCGATGGAACGCGCGGTCGCCAGGTCGACGCCCTTGACGGCGTCCACCGGAACCTTGGCCAGCCGCTCGGGCTTGGTGGCGGCCACCTCCTCGATTTCCATGCCGCCCTCGACCGAGCACATGGCCAGGTAGGTGCGGTTGGCGCGGTCGAGCAGGAAGGAGATGTAGTACTCCTCGGCGATGTCGCTGGCCTCGGCGACCAGCAGCTTCTTGACCACGTGGCCCTTGATGTCCAGGCCGAGGATGTTCTTGGCGTGCTCGTAGGCGTCCTCGGGGGTGGCCGCGTACTTGACGCCACCCGCCTTGCCGCGGCCGCCGACCTTCACCTGCGCTTTGACCATCACCGGGCGACCGATCTCGGTGGCGATCTCCCGAGCGCCCTCGGCGGTGTCGGTCACGCGTCCCGGCGTAGTCGGTACGTTGTGCTTGGCGAACAATTCTTTTGCTTGATACTCGAAAAGGTCCATGGACTCTCTGTCTTCGCTCGACTCAACTACTAGGCCTCTTGGTGGGCGGTGCCGCACTCGGCAACTCGCACGGACGAACTGTATCCATCCCCCAAATGCCTTTGACCGCCGCGTCCGCCGATGTGGCACAGCTCACGGGCTGTGGGTTGACCGTCCGCGTGATCCAAATCACAATTCCGCCCGGATTGTGCAACGAGGTTGCCAGTCCCGCGCGTTAGCGGATACCTTCCTAGGGTCCAGATAACGGTATGGTCACGATACGAGGACATTTCAGGTTGCCCCAACACCGTTTTGCCCGGTCTTCTGCCGTAACTGAAGGCGTTGTGCGGGTAGGTCGCGCGGCAGGCGCCCGGTGGGCCGACGCACCGCACCGCACCGAAGTCACCGAAATCCTCCCGCTCGACGGTTTCGACTTCGACGACTTCGAGTTCAACGAGGACGCCGGCGATCTCCGCGACTTGGACTTCAGCAACGACTCGACGTTCGACAACGAAGCCCAGGTGCTGCTGGCGCCCGAGCTCGACGACCTGCACGACGCCGACGATCTGCGCCCGGTCTGGCTGGCCGCTCCCGTCACCGAGGTGCTGCCGCGGGTGGTCATCGAGCCGCGGACCGAGCGGCGCCCCGATCGCCCGCACGGCACCGACGTCGTCGGCCTCGCACGCCGCGGCGGGCAGCACCGCAAGCAACCGACCAGTGCGGCCCGGGGCCGCCTGCTGATCTCGGCGATGGCCGCCGGCGCCGCCGCGGCGGCCGCGCACACCGCGACCAGCCACGCCGACACCCCCAAGACCGACGCGGTGCTGACCGCGAACGCATCCGCACTCACCGGAAGCGCGGGCGGCAGCAATACGGTCCGCGGCCCCCAGGTGATCGCGGCGGAGCCCGCGGCGACCGCCGCGCTGCACAACCAGGAGCTGGCCAAGGGCGTCGCCTTCGCCAACGACCGCGCTCAGCGCGAGGCACGGCTGTCGCAACCGCTCTACGTGATGCCGACGAAGGGCATCTTCACCTCCAACTTCGGCTACCGCTGGGGCGTGCTGCACGCCGGCATCGACCTGGCCAACTCGATCGGGACACCGATCTATGCGGTGTCCGACGGCGTCGTCATCGACGCCGGCCCGGCCGGCGGCTACGGCATGCTGGTCAAGCTGCGCCACGCCGACGGCACGGTCACCCTTTACGGCCACATCAACACCGCGCTGGTCAGCGTCGGTGAGCGGGTGATGGCCGGCGACCAGATCGCCACCATGGGTAATCGCGGCAATTCCACCGGCCCCCACCTGCACTTCGAGGTCCTGCAGGGTGGCACCGAGCGGATCGACCCGGTGCCGTGGCTTGCTAAGCGTGGTCTCAGCGTCGGCAACTACGCTGGATGAGGTGACCGCGCCGAACGAAGAATCTTCCGGTCCGCGTCCGCCCGAGCCCACACCGGAGCACGAGCTGCCCTCCGACTCACGGACACGGATCATCCGACGTGCGCCGACCGGGCCCATCCCCACCACGCCGGACAGCCCCACCACCCATTTCGCCCCGCAGCCCCCGCCCTACCGGGTCGGTGCCGGCGCGGGCCGCGCGGGTTACGCCGGGGTGCCGGCCCTCGAACCCACCGACCGGACCGCCGTCGCCGCGTGCGCGGTGAGCATCGTCAGCGGCTGGGCGACGTCGGTGGTGGCCACCGACCTGATCGCCGGCTGGTGGCGGACCGACCGCCTGTTCTGCATCGCGGTCGCGTTCCTGGCCCTGGTCTTCGCCGGCACCACGGTCTCGGGCGTGATCATGCTGCTGCAGCGCCGGCCCTTCAGCCGCTACCTCCTGATGGCCGGCGCGCTGGTGGCCGTCCTCACCTACGTCGGCGTGTTCATCGCCGGGGCGCGGGTCGCATGGGTGGTGCACCTGCTGCCCCTGTTGCCGATCGCGACGGTCGTGCTGGTGCTGCTGCCGCAAACCAAACGCTGGCTGGACGCCTGACCGTCGCGGCTAGAGCTTGCTGATCGGGGCGTGGTTGTGCATCAGCTTCACCCGTCCCGAGCTGCCGAAGTCGATGAGCGACATGGCCGATTCGCCCACGCCGGACACTTCCTCGACGCGGCCCAGCCCGTACTTGTCGTGCGTCACCCGATCGCCGGGCTCGAGCACCAGTAGGGGTCGCTTGCTCATCCCCGAACGGGTCGGGGCCGCCCGTGGGGTGCCGAACCGGCCGGCGCCGCTCACCGGCGCGCTGAACGACGGGGCGGGTGCGGTGCGCCGCCATTCGATCAGTTCCTGCGGAATCTCTTGCAGGAAGCGCGATTCCGGGTTGAGCATGGGCTGTCCCCAGGACGACCGGACGATGGCCCTGCTCACATAGAGCCGCTGGCGGGCGCGGGTGATCCCGACGTAGGCCAGCCGCCGCTCCTCGGAGAGTTCGACTGGGTCGTCCAAAGACCGCATGTGGGGGAACATTCCGTCCTCCCAGCCGGTGACGAACACCACCGGGAATTCGAGGCCCTTGGCCGTGTGCAGCGTCATCAGCGTGACCATGCCGGCGCCGTCCTCGGGGATCTCGTCGCTGTCGGAGACCAGCGAGACCCGCTCCAGGAATTCCGCCAGCACGCCGGTATCCGGTACGTCCTCGTCTTCGGGTGTCTGCAAGGACTCGCCCAGTGCCGCGGCATTGGCCCGGTCGGTGCTGAATTCGTGTGCCACGCTGACGAGTTCGTTGAGGTTGTCCAACCGCGCCAGTTCTTGGGGATCGGTGGAGGATTCCAGTTCCCGGCGATATCCGGTGCGTTCGAGCACCGACTCGACCAGATCGCCGAGGTCGTCGTCGAGGCGGCCGCGCAGCTCGTCCAGCAGCTCGACGAAGCCGGCGATCGCCTTCTCCGCGCGCGAATTCAGCATCGGCACTTTGCCTTCGGCGGCGGCGACCAGCGCGTCGGCGAAACTGGCGCCGGTGTTCTCCGCATACACCGCCACGCACGCCTCGGCGCGATCGCCGATGCCCCGGCGCGGGGTGTTGAGGATGCGCCGCATGCTGACCGCGTCGCCGGGGTTGTCCAGCACCCGCAGATAGGCGACGATGTCGCGGATCTCCTTGCGCTCGTAAAAACGGACTCCCCCAACGACTTTGTAGGGGATCCCGGCCCGGATGAACACCTCTTCGAACGATCGCGACGAGTTGTTGGTGCGGTAGAAGATGGCGACGTCGTTGTAGGTGATCTCGCCCTTCTCGGCGAGCGCGTCGATCTCCTCAGCGACGAATCGGGCCTCGTCGTGCTCGTTGTCGGCGACATAACCCACGATCAGCTCGCCGGCGCCCTCGGCGGTCCACAGCCGCTTGTCCCGGCGCCCGGAATTGCGGGCGATCACCGAGTTCGCCGCCGACAGGATGTTTTGCGTCGACCGGTAATTCTGTTCCAGCAGAATGGTTGTCGCGTCCGGGTAGTCGCGTTCGAAGTCCTCGATGTTGCGGATGGTGGCGCCACGGAACGCGTAGATCGACTGGTCGGCGTCGCCGACCACGCACAGCTCCGCCGGCGGCACCTCATCGGAGACCTCGTCGCTGTCGGGCGCCGCCGCACCGCCGCGCCCTGCCAGTTCGCGCACCAACACGTACTGCGCGTGATTGGTGTCCTGGTACTCGTCGACCAGGACGTGGCGGAACCGCCGCCGGTAGTGCTGGGCGATCTGCGGGAAGGCCCGCAGCACCGCCACGGTCTCCCCGATCAGGTCGTCGAAGTCCAGCGCGTTGGCCGCCCGCAGCCGCCGCTGGTATTCGCCGTAGACGCTGGCCACCGTGCGGGACAACTCGTCGGAATCGTCGGTCAGGTTGGCGACCGCCCCGGCGGGGTCGATCAGCTCGTTCTTCAGGTTGGAGATGGCGTTGGCCAACAGCCGCGGCGAGTAGCGCTTGATGTCGAGCCCCATGTCGCGCCCGATCATCTGCAGCAGACGCCGCGAGTCGTCGGCGTCGTAGATCGAGAAGTTGGAGTTGAGGCCCTCGATCAGGGATGCCTGGTTGCGCAGGATGCGCACGCAGGTGGAGTGGAAAGTGGACACCCACATGGCCCGGGCCCGGTTGCCCACCAGCCGCACCACCCGTTCGCGCATCTCCGCGGCGGCCTTGTTGGTGAAGGTGATGGCCAGCACCTGCCCGACGCCGACCCCGCGTTCGGCGATCAGGTAGGCGATGCGGCGGGTCAGCACCGCGGTCTTTCCCGAACCCGCGCCCGCGACGATCAGCAGTGGCGAACCCTCATGCACCACCGCTTGGCGCTGTTGCGGATTGAGACCCTCGAGCAGTTGCTCTGCTTCGGAGGCCGGCTTGGCATCTGTTACGTGCACACTCATGTCAGTCCAAACTTACCGCCGCCCACTGACGCTTCAGCGCCCCGGCATCAGACCAGGCTAGTGGCCCGGCGGGCCGCGACGGCGTCACGGACGCTACCGGAAATCCGGCGTGTCGGGACGTGGTTTCCGAACCTGAATCCGGCCGGCCCGGCAATTGCACCCGAGTCCAAAAAGCGCAGCTTAAGCGGGATTTTTTGCGCGTTCACAGTTTTTAGTGGCACACTCGATCCGTGCTCAACGTGCAGTGTCGGCGACGCTCCTCGGCCCAGGAGTGGCGCCGCCGATTTCCCTACGGGTACCAGTTCGCGGCGCCCGTGGTCTAACTGCTTCCGCAGAGCCCCGTGGTCCGCTTCCGGCACTCGGGGCTCGTCTTTTGTGAGGCCCGATACTGCATGAGACCAGAACCCCCACATCACGACGAAGACGCGGAGTCAGCGGAGATGAACATCGAGACGGTGGCGACTGAAGTGCCCACCGACATAGACGAGTTGCGTCACGAGATCGACCGGCTCGACGCCGCGATTCTGGCCGCTGTGCAGCGGCGCACCCAAGTGTCCCAGGCGATCGGCAAGGCCCGGATGGCCTCGGGTGGCACCCGACTGGTCCACAGCCGCGAGATGAAGGTGATCGAGCGCTACAGCGAACTCGGCCCCGAGGGCAAGGACCTGGCGATACTGCTGCTGCGCTTGGGCAGGGGCCGGCTCGGTCACTGACCGCGACGGCGTATCGGTCCGGCGCAGAGCGCGCCGCTATACCTGGCTCCGTCACGTCACAGCCCATAGGGTCGAAGCATGACCTCCGTGCACACCCTCCCCGACATCACCGCCACCCCGGCATGGGACGCCCTGCGCAGGCATCACGAACAGATCGGCGGGACCCATCTGCGCCAGTTCTTCGACGACGATCCCGACCGCGGCCGCGAGCTGGTCCTCTCCGTCGGCGACCTCTACATCGACTACAGCAAGCACCGCATCACGCGAGAAACACTGCGGCTCTTGGTCGATCTGGCTCGCACGGCCCATCTCGAAGAGCGGCGCGACCAGATGTTCGCCGGGGTGCACATCAACACCTCCGAGGATCGTGCGGTCCTGCACACCGCTCTGCGGCTGCCCCGGGACGCCGAACTGATCGTCGACGGCCAGAACGTCGTCGCGGAGGTGCACTCGGTGCTCGACGCCATGGGTGAATTCACCGACCGGTTGCGCAGCGGTGAATGGACGGGAGCCACCGGCAAACGGATCAGCACGGTCGTCAACATCGGCATCGGCGGATCGGACCTCGGCCCGGTGATGGTCTACCAGGCGCTGCGCCACTATGCGGACGCGGGGATCTCGGCGCGCTTCGTCTCCAATGTCGACCCGGCTGACCTGATCGCCACCCTGGCCGATTTGGACCCCGCCACAACGCTTTTCATCGTAGCGTCGAAAACGTTCTCGACGCTGGAAACCCTGACGAACGCCACGGCCGCCCGCCGCTGGATCACCGACGCCCTCGGCGACGCCGCGGTGTCGCAGCACTTCGTCGCCGTCTCCACCAACAAGCGCCTCGTCGACGACTTCGGCATCAACACCGACAACATGTTCGGGTTCTGGGATTGGGTTGGCGGCCGCTACTCGGTGGACTCGGCGATCGGCCTGTCGGTGATGGCCGTCATCGGCCGAGAAGCCTTTGCGGACTTCCTATCCGGGTTCCACATCGTGGACCGGCATTTCAAGACCGCACCGCTGGAATCCAATGCGCCTGCGCTGCTTGGGCTTATCGGCCTGTGGTACTCCAGCTTCATGGGCGCGCAATCGCGCGCCGTGCTGCCGTATTCCAATGACCTGGCGCGCTTTGCGGCCTATCTGCAACAGCTGACCATGGAATCCAACGGCAAGTCGACCCGCGCGGACGGCAGCCCGGTCACCACGGACACCGGTGAAATCTTCTGGGGCGAACCGGGAACCAACGGGCAGCACGCGTTCTACCAATTGCTGCATCAGGGCACCCGGCTGGTGCCCGCCGACTTCATCGGGTTCAGCCAACCCCTCGACGACCTGCCCACCGCCGAAGGCGACGGCAGCATGCACGACCTGTTGATGAGCAACTTCTTCGCCCAGACCCAGGTGTTGGCGTTCGGCAAGACCGCCGAGGAGATCGCCGCCGAGGGCACGCCCGCCGAGATCGTGCCGCACAAGGTGATGCCCGGCAATCGGCCGTCGACCTCGATTCTGGCCGACCGGCTCACCCCGTCGGTCATGGGCCAGCTGATCGCGCTGTATGAGCACCAGGTCTTCACCGAGGGCGTGATCTGGGGAATCGACTCGTTCGACCAGTGGGGCGTGGAACTGGGTAAAACCCAGGCCAAGGCCCTGCTTCCGGTGATCACCGCGGACGGCTCGCCGGCCCCGCAGTCGGACAGCTCCACCGACGCCCTGGTGCGTCGCTACCGCAGCGAACGCGGGCGAACCAGCTGAATCTCAGGCGAACATCTTGGTCAGCCCAGGCGGCAGCACCCGCATCAACTGCACCAGCGGCGCCCACGGCCACCGCGGCACCACGGCCCGGCCGGGTTCGCGCTCGATGGCACCGACCAGCGCCCTGACGCCAGTCTCGTTGTCCACCATGAGCATTGTGCTCCCCGACTTGGCGGTCATCTCCGACTCGATGTAACCGGGCTCGATCACGGTGACGCTGATTGGACCCTTGGGGTACTCGGCGCGCAGCGACTCACCCAGAGACGTCAGCCCCGCCTTGCTCGCGCAGTACGCGGCCTTGACACCGGGGACGCCGGTGTTGCCGAGCACCGACGAAATGAGCACCAGGTGCCCCGATCCGTTCTTGTTGAACATCTCCAGCGCGGCCTCGATCTGCACCAGCGCCGAGACCAGATTGGTCTCGATGGTGGCCTTGTTGGCCCACAGCTTGCCGGACCCCAGCTTTGCGCCCTTGCCGATGCCGGCGTTGACGACGATGCGGTCGATGCCCCCGAGTTCGTCGCTGAGTTCGGCGAACACCTTGGGGACGGCCTCGTGGTCGTTGACGTCGAGCGCGGCGACGGCGATGTTGATGCCCGGATACTGCTGCGACAGCTCGGCTTTCAGCTCATCGAGCCGGTCGGTGCGCCGCGCGCACAGGGCGAGGTCGCGGCCCTTGGCGGCGAACGCGCGCGCCATGCCGGCGCCCAGGCCGGAGCTGGCGCCGGTGATGAGGATCTTCTGGCGAGTCATCGGGGCAGCATATCGACAGGTGTCAAGTCCGGGCTCGGCGACTACTTCAGCAAACGCGACATCCGCCGGTCGGCCAGCACCTTCCCGCCGGTCTGACACGTCGGGCAGTACTGAAAGGACTTGTCCGCGAACGAGACTTCACGCACGGTGTCCCCGCATACCGGGCAGGGTAGACCGGTCCGCGCATGCACCCGCAGCCCGGAACGCTTCTCGCCCTTCAGGGTGGCCGCGCCCTGGCCGACGGATCGGCCGGCCGCGTCGGTGAGCACCGAGACCATCGCGTCGTGCAGGGCGGCGAGCTGCTGATCGGACAGCTTGCCGGCCGTGGCGAACGGCGAGATCCGCGCGACGTGCAGGATCTCGTCGCTGTAGGCATTGCCGATGCCGGCGATCACCTTCTGGTCGGTGATGACGGTCTTGATCCGGCCGGTGTTTCCGGACAACAGGTTGGCCAGCGCGTCGGAGTCCAGATCCAGCGCGTCCGGGCCGAGCGAGGCGATTCCGGGGACCTGAGCCGGGTCGTCGACCAGCCACACCGCCAGCCGCTTCTGGGTGCCGGCCTCGGTGAGGTCGAAACCGGGCGCCTCACCGGGCGTGCCCAGGTGCACCCGCAGCGCGATCGGGCCCTTGCCGGGCCGCAGCGGCGCCGCGCCCAGCTTGTCCGACCAGCGCAACCATCCCGCACGCGACAGATGCGCGATCAACAAGAGGTTGTCGGTGCGCAGCCCGAGGTACTTGCCCCACCGCTCGGCCCCGGTCACGGACTGGCCGTGCAGCGCGCTGATCGGCGGGTCGAAGGTCTTGAGCACGGACAGGGCGGCGATGTCGACCCGGCCGATCGGCAGGCCGACGGCGTGGCGCCGCAGATGGTCGACCAGCGCTTCGATCTCGGGTAGTTCGGGCACGGTTTCAGTGTGCCGGTCGCAGCAAATAGGTGTCCATGATCCAGCCGTGCCGGGCGCGGGCGTCGGCTCGCAGCGAAACGATGCGGGGCCCCACCTCGCCAACGGTGCCGGCGATGAGCAGTTCGTCGTCGGTACCGAGGTAGGCGCCCCACCAGATCTGCGTGTCGGGCGGGCAGAGCCGAAACGAGCAGTCGGCGTCGAGCATCACGACGGCCGATGTCCCGGCCGGCCCGTGGGTGCGCAATTGCCTGCCCGTGGTGATCAGCACGGGTTCGCCGACCTCGTTGAGCGGGATGCGGTGCCGGGCGGTCAGTGCCTGCACCGCGGTGATCCCGGGGATGACGTCGAAGGTGAAGTCGACACGCGCGGCGACCGCGTCGAGGATGCGCAAGGTGCTGTCGTAGAGCGACGGATCGCCCCAGGCCAAGAACGCGCCGACGCCGTGCGGACCCAGCTCGACGGCGATGGCGTCGGCCCAGATCTGCGCGCGGGCGGCGTGCCAATCCGCGACCGCACCCCGGTAGTCGGGATCGTCGGCGCGCGTGGGGTCGGTCAGCTCGACGAAGCGGTAACCCGGCTCCCGGATGAAGCGTTCGCAGACCTCGCGTCGCAGCGCCACCAGATCGCTCTTCTGCTCGCCCTTGTCCATCGCGAAGAACACCTGCGTGTCGTTGAGCGCCTCGATCGCCTGCACGGTCACGTAGCCGGGGTCGCCGGCCCCGATGCCGATGACATGGATGTGCCGGCCCACCGCGTCGCCTCCTGATGCTCGTTGCCAGTCAGATTGCCGAATCGCGACCTTCGGCATCTAGCCGGGACCCCAAGTACCCAGTACCATGGGTACCGTCTGAAGCACCCAACGGAGGGAGCGGGGCATGACGTCAGCGGTGCGGCCGGCAGGGCCGAGTCGTGAAGACTTCGCGGACCGGTTGCTGAAAGGCTCGGTGAAGAAGTCCTACGAACCCGTCGTCGACATCGATTGGGACGCCCCGCTGGATCCGGACAAGTTCTATCTGCCGCCCCGGCTGGTGTCGCTCTATGGAACGCCCCTGTGGGACGAGATGACCCGCGAACAACAAATCGAGCTGTCTCGCCAGGAATTGGTCAACACGCTGTCGGCCGGGATCTGGTTCGAGAACATGCTCAACCAGGCGCTGCTGCGCACGATCCTGCACGAGGACCCGACCAGCAGGTCGACGCACTACAAGCTGACCGAGCTTGGCGACGAGACCCGACACATGGTGATGTTCGGCAAGGCCATTGAACGCATCGGGGCAAAGCCGGTGCGTCCCAGACTGTTTCACAGGATGATCATCAATGCGCTGCCACTGGCGTTTCAGCGCGGCTCGATGCTCTGGGTGGCCGCCCTGATCGGTGAGGAGATCTTCGACTCGCTGCAGCGGCAGATGATGGACGACGCGGAACTGCAACCAATCATCCAGCGCCTCATGCGGATTCATGTCACCGAAGAGGCGCGCCACATCCAGTTCGCGCGCGACGGCGCCCGCAAGCGCGTCGTCGAGATGCCCCGGTTCAACCGTTGGTTCATGGCCAACATCAACGGGTTGGGCGGCTATTTCTTCGCCTACCTGTTCAGCAACCCGGTCCCCTACGCGCGGGCGGGTCTGGATCCCAAGCGGGCCCGAAAGATGGCCCGCACCAGCCCGCATCGCCACGACATGCAGGTTGCCGGCTTCGCGCCACTGGCGGCGTTTTTGACCGAGGTCGGCCTGATGGGCCCGATCGCGCGCCGCGGCTGGAAGCGCAGCAGGTTTCTGTGACGGCTGATCACGCGCTGGTGGTCCTCGGCGCGGACGCCGGCGCCCGCGCCGTGCGATCCGTTTTGCAGGCGGCCGGCGTCGGCGATGTCACGCTGCCCGACGTCTCGGTCCTGCGTGCCGTGTTCGACGACGCCACCAACAGCTGGACGCTGCACACCGCCGGCGGCGACGTGATCCGGACGCACGTCGTCGTCGACGCACGCCGCCGGCCCGGATCCCCCTGGATACCGAAGCTGCCCGGTGACAACGACTTTCGGGGTGCGTCGTTTCATGCCGCGGCGTGGGATAGCGAATTCGATCCGTCCGGCAAGCGCATCGCGGTGATCGGCGCCGACGCCGCCGCGGCCCATCACCTCGAGCGACTGGCCCGCACGGCGACCTCGGTCACCGTGTTCGCCCATGCGCCGCGTCGGGTGGTGGCCGACATCCCGGTCTGGTCCACCCGCGTCAAGCGCTGGCTGCGCCGCCGCACCCGGGCCGGCGCCCCACGGCCCCGGATCATGGTCGCACCGTCGGCGATCGAGGCGGTCACCGCAGCGGGCGTGCGCACCGTCGACGGCGTGGAGCACCGCGTCGACGCCATCGTGTACGGCACCGGCTTCTACATCCCCGAGGACGCCACCGACGACGGCTTGATCGGCGCGGCAGGCCGCAGCCTCCGGCCGGCCTGGCACGACGGGATGGAGCCGTTCTGCGGGGTGGCCATCCGCGGATTCCCGAACTACTTCGTCATCACCGGACCCGATCGGGACGCCCAGGCGCGCTACGTCGCCGAGTGCCTGAACGTCATGGCGCGCACCGCCAGCGCCCGCATCGAGGTCCGCGCCAGCAGCCAGCAGGTGTTCAACGAGCGGGCCCAGTTGCGACCGGCCGAGCCGCCCCCGGTGGCATCCGCCTTCGACCTTTCGGCCAGCGCGCCCGCCGGCGACGACACGTACAGCGGTGCCGCCACGCTGGATATCGGCGGCGCCCGCCATGCGGTACGGGTCAGGCTGACCGGCCATCTGGACCCGCTCGACGGCCGCTATCACTGGCAGGGAACGGTATTCGGTTCGGCGTCCGGACCTTTGCCGGACGACCTTTTCAAGCAATCGCGGACCGGCACTCTGACCATCGGTCAGCGCAGCGCGCCGGCACGCATCGTCGAACAGACCCCGTGGGGATCGCACTCGGTCGCCGGGGTGGGCGCTCCGCCGTACGCACTGAGCAACCACTGAGCCCCATCCGGGCATCGCCGGGCGGGGCCGAAAACCGCTGCCTTTGCGCTGGTTAATGCACGTTTGTCGAACATACCGAAAAGTTTGGCTGCACTCGTGGCGTGGTAACCCCGTGGGAAGCGCGTGCTGGGCGATGGACTCCACAGCGCGCCGCGGCGGTAGAGGTGGACGCCACGGCGGGCGGGGAGGAGAGCACATGATGCCTTCACTGCGGGCTTGCGGCAAAGATTCAGGGGGATCCCGATGGCGGCCTGCGGATTCCTCCTGCGTTGAGGCCGACGATTTGCGAAGTAGACTTTTGCCCCTGAGAGCGGATACTCAAGCAATCGGCCCGGCAGAATGCGAGGAGCGGTACATGGAACCGGACGCCAGGACCGAGCTGGGATGAGCCCGGTGGCCGTTGCGATGCGGACGGATGACGCCGTAGCCGTTCTGACCGTCGACGGTGAGCTTGATGCCGCCAACTCCACCACCGTTCGCGAGCGAATTCTCAAGGCCACCTTGGACGACGCCGCCGCCGTGATCGTCAACGTCTCCGGCCTCAAGGTGCACACGGAATCCGCATGGTCGAGCTTCATGGGCGCGTACTGGCAGGTCGGCAGCGCGCCCCACATACCGATCGTGTTGGTCTGCACCAACCGGGCGGCCCGCGAGGCGATCGGCAATAGCGGTGTCACCCACTTCATGCCGGTCTACCCGACCGAAAAAGTGGCGATGAAGGCGCTCGGCCAAAACAGCCGCCGCCCGGTGCGCCGGGCCGATGTCCAGCTGCCCGCCGACCTGACCAGCCTGCGCGAGTCGCGGCGCATGGTCCGCGAATGGCTCACCACTTGGTCGCAGTCCAAACTCATTCCGGTGGCCCTGGTCGTGGTCAACGTTTTCGTGGAGAACGTGCTGGAGCACACCGCGAGCGTTCCGGTGGTGCGCATCGAAGCGCAAGGCACCACCGCGACCATCGCGGTATCCGACGCCAGCGAGGCGCCCGCGGTGCGGCTGCCGTCGCCATCGCAGGGCATCGACGTGTCCGGGCTGGCGATCGTCGAGGCGTTGTCGCGCGCGTGGGGCAGCACGCCCACCGCGTCCGGCAAGACGGTGTGGGCCGTCATCGGCCCCGAGAACCAGCTTTAATCCGAAACCGGCACGGGATGGCGACCCGGGCGCCGTCGCGCCCATCTGCCGGTTGTGCTGAAACTAGAACACGTTCTAATGTCGAGGGACGACCCCTCCAGGAAGGCAGATGACGTGCGGTTTACCTACGCAGAGGCGATGACTGACTTTAGGTACTACATCCCGCTGGCCAAGGCAGCCGAGGCGGCCGGCTACGACGCCATGACGATCGCCGACAGCATCGCCTATCCCTTCGAGTCCGACTCGAAGTACCCCTACACGCCGGACGGCAACCGCGAGTTCCTCGATGGCAAGGAGTTCATCGAAACCTTCGTGCTGACATCGGCTTTGGGCGCGGTGACCACGAAGCTGCGGTTCAACTTCTTCGTTCTCAAGCTGCCCATCCGGCCACCGGCGTTGGTGGCCAAGCAGATCGGGTCGCTGGCCGCGATGACCGACAACCGAGTGGGTTTCGGCGTCGGCACCAGCCCGTGGCCCGAGGACTACGAGCTGCTGGGTGTCCCGTTCGCCCGGCGCGGCAAGCGGATGGACGAATGCATCGAGATCATCCAGGGCCTCACCACCGGTGAATACTTCGAATTCCACGGCGAGTTCTACGACATTCCCAAGACCAAGATGACGCCCGCTCCCACCAAGCCCGTCCCGATTCTCATCGGCGGGCATGCCGACGCGGCCCTGCGGCGCGCGGCGCGCCTGGACGGCTGGATGCACGGCGGCGGTGACCCCGAGGAGCTCGACCACCTGCTGGCGAAGCTCAAGAAATTCCGCGAAGAGGCCGGCAAGACGGGGCCGTTCGAGATCCACGTCATCTCGGCCGACGCCTACACCGCCGACGGCATCAAACGGCTCGAGGACAAGGGCGTCACCGACGTCATCGTCGGCTTCCGCATCCCCTACATCAAGGGCAAGGACACCGAGCCGCTGGACAGCAAGATCCGCAACCTGGAGATGTTCGCCGAGAACGTGATCGCGAAACTTTAGCGGCGGTCAAAAGCGCGGGGCAGCCGGGCGCAGTGGGCCGCCGCCATCGGGTTTAGCGGCGGTCAAAAGCGCGGGGCAGCCGGGCGCAGTGGGCCGCCGCCATCGGGTTTAGCGGCGGTCACAAGCGCGGGGCAGGACCTAAGCCTCACAACGCATCCCACTTCGGCGGGCGCTTCTCTCGGTGCGCCAGGGCGGCCTCGACCGGGTTGTTGGTGAAGCCGCTGAGGATCTGGGTGCGGTTCTCGATCTCGATGGCATGGCGCAAACTGGGCGCGTCGAGCGCGGCGTTGAGCCCAATCTTGGTCTGCCACACGCCATAAGCGTTGTTCTCGGCGATCGAGCGGGCCAGCTTGAGCGCGGCGGGCATCAGCTCGTCGGGCGCGACGACCTCGTGCACCAGCTTGATGCGGTAGGCCTCGGCCGCGTCGATGATGCGGCCGGTGAGCATGAGTTCGCGGGCCACGCCGGCGCCGACGATCTTCGGCAACAGGTAGCTGGTGCCCATGTCCATCGACGAGAAGCCCGCCTTGATGAACACCGAACCGAACCGGGCCTGCTCGGAGGCGACCCGGACGTCGCAGACCAACGAGAACGCCAGGCCGCCACCGACGGCGACACCGTTCACCGCACCGATCACCGGAATGTCCATCTCGTAGATCCGGGTGTACAGACCGGCCAACCGAACCTGCGCGTCGTAGTTGACCTTGAACGCCGGGGTGGTCGGCTTGTTCTGCGTCCACGGCTGGCCGGTGCCGCTCAAATCGGCGCCGGCGCAAAACCCGCGCCCGGCACCGGTCAGAATCGCCACCCGGAACTCGCCCGTGTCCAGGGCGTCGAGCGCCTCGTCGACGCCGTCGATCAACGACCCATCGATGGCGTTGAGGCGCTCGGGCCGGTTCAGGGTGATGCAGGCGATGTTGTCTTCGAGGGCTTCCAGTGTCACTGCGGGCATAGGGGAACCGTAGGCGACGTGACGTGCCTGTTCACCGGCGAGGCATACCGTGGTTCTGCCGTCACACCGAAGGAGAAGCAATGGCACGAACCGAAGGCGACAGCTGGGACCTGGCCAGCAGCGTGGGCGCCACCGCCACCATGGTGGCCGCGGCCCGCGCGGCCGCCACCAAACGTCCGCAACCGGTCATCACCGATGAGTTCGCCGAGCCGCTGGTGCGTGCCGTCGGGCTGGACGTGTTCACCAAGCTGGCGAGCGGCGAACTCGATTCGGCCGACATCGAGGAGGGCGTCGCTTTCTCGCGCATGGTGGACACCTTCGCGGCTCGGGGCCGGTTTTACGATGACTACTTCGCCGCGGCCGGCCAGGCCGGGCTGCGCCAGGTGGTGATCGTGGCATCGGGGTTGGATTCGCGCGCCTACCGGCTGCGGTGGCCGGTCGGGACGACGGTGTACGAGATCGATCAGCCGGAGGTGATCGCGTTCAAGACGGCGACGCTCGCCGGGATCGGCGCGGCCCCCACCGCCGAACTCCGCACCGTGGGCATCGATCTGCGTGAGGACTGGCCGGCGGCCTTGCAGGACAACGGCTTTGACCCGGCCCAGCCGACGGCGTGGCTGGCCGAGGGAGTGCTGATCGGATTCCTTCCGCCCGAAGCAGAGCTGCGGTTGCTGGACGCCATCATTCCGTTGTCCAGCGAGGGCAGCCGGTTCGCCGCCGATTTCGGGACCGTCGCGCCGCCGACGCCGGAGGGGCAGGAGCAGGCCCGGCGCATGACCGAGGGGTGGCGACGGCACGGGCTCGAGATGGACGTCGCCGCCTTGGCCTACCCCGGAGAGCACACCGACGTCGCCGCCCACCTCGCCGCAAACGGGTGGGATACCACCACGTTTCGGCTCGCCGACCTGTTCTCCGCCGCGGGCCTGCCGGAACTGGGGCCCGCCGGACAGCAGGTCCCCGCCACCACGATCAGCTTCGTCAGGGCCGTGCGCCTCTAGCCGGTGCGGTGACTCACGCGGACCGTTTGGCCAGCCATTCGGCCTGCATCACCAGCAAGCCCATGACCTCCAATTGCGGTGTCTGCGGGTCGAGTTCGCGGTACCGCTGATAGACGTTGACGACGACGCGCTCGGCGTCCAGCCAGGTCGCGTACTCGCCGAGGTCGATGGTGTCGGCGGCCTCGGCCCACGACAAGCCGCGGCGGTAGGCGGCCTCGGCCTGTTCGGCGACGTGCACGAGATAGCCACGCACCGCACGGATTCCATCCGGATCGGTGACGGGGCCGTGGCCGGGAACCACCGTCGGCGCGTCCAGCGCGATCATCGCGTCACACGCCGCGACCCAGTTGGCGATCGGGCCCGCCCACACGATGGGCGTGCAGCCGATGAACAACAGGTCGCCGCCGAACAGCACCCCCGCGTCGGGCACGT
Source organism: Mycobacterium colombiense (assembly GCF_003284935.1). GTDB lineage: Bacteria > Actinomycetota > Actinomycetes > Mycobacteriales > Mycobacteriaceae > Mycobacterium > Mycobacterium arosiense_A. The sequence continues at coordinate 45,756 of NZ_QMEV01000015.1, read as the reverse complement.
GCACCACCGAGTCGGCGGCGGTGTGGGCGGGACCCAGATTCAGCACGTCGATTCGCCGCCCACCCACCTCGACGCACAGGTCGCGTTCGAAGGTCTGGTCGGCATTGCGCAGCGTGATGTTGCTGAAATCGAAGTGCCCGAAGCGTTCCCGCGTGTACCGCGTCGCCACCGGCCCCAGGTTCGCGGTCTGCGCCATGGCCAGCATCTCGGGGGCCATGCCGTGCTCGATCTCCTCGGCGGTGCCGCGCGCGGCGATGATGCGCACCGACGCGTCGAGCAGTTGATTGCCGTGGGTGTGGTCGCCGTTGGAGTGGGTGATCACCGCGTCGGTGATCGGCGCCGAACCGGTGATGGGCCGCATCGCGGCGAGCATCTCGCGGGTCAGCGCGAGGTCGAACAGGGTGTCCACCAACAGGGACGCATCGTCGCCGGCGATCAGTCCGGCGTTGCTCCACCCGTAGCCGCCGTCGGGCAGCGTCCACGCCCACACCCGGTCGCCGACCTGATGCAGCCCGCGGGTGTAGGGCACCCGGGCCGGCGCGCGGTTGACCCGCTGCGCGGCGGGGGCGGCGTCCGGATTGGGCCGGGCCGCCAACGCGTGGGGCGGGTTGCTCGCGCGCACGGTCTGCCGGGTCTCCCCCAGGCCCTGGACCTGAAGCGTGACGACGTCGCCGTCGTGCAGCCAACCCGGAAACCGTTCCAGCGCCGCGGGATTGAGGTGCTCGACCAGCGTGCAGGTGGGCACCGTCCCGGAGCCGATGACGTCACCGGGGTTGAGCGTGACGCCCCGCGAGGCGTAGGAGATGACCTCCCCAAAGGTCCAGTCCATCTGGGCCGTCGACCCGGTCCCGATGACAACGTCGTTGACCAGGGCGGTGACGCGCAGGTCCAGCTTGCCGGGCTGGGAGGGGTCGCGGTACGGCTCGAGTTCGTCGGGGGTCACCAGGTACGGGCCCAGCGTGACCCCGCTGTCCTTGCCCTTGCCCTGCCCGATTCCCAGCTGGCCTTCCATCTGCTGCAGGTCGCGCGCGGACCAGTCGTTGAAGATCGTGTAACCGATGATCGCCCGTTCGGCTTGCTCGACGGTGAGATCCTTTCCGCCGGCCCCGATCACCGCGGCGATCTCCAATTCGAAGTCCTGCCAAGCGCTTCCGGGTGCCGTCGGGGCGTCATCGTAGGGGCCCAAAACGGTTGTCGGGCAAGCGAAGTAGAACGCGGGAATGCGATACCACGTGTCGGCGAGCACCTTCCCGCCACCCAGTGCGGCCTGGCAGTTGCGCATGTGGTCCAGGAAGCACAGCGAATCCCGGATCGACGGCGGACGGGGAATCGGTGCCAGCAAGCGCACGTCCGCGAGCGGGACCGTCGCCGCCGGGGCGCGCTGCGCCTCCTCCCCCGCTTGCCGCAGTCCGTCATGGCCTCGCGCGATCAGGTCGAGCAGCGTCACCCCCGGCGGCATCGCGTGGATGGTGTCACCGGAGACGACGCCGATCCGCTCGCCGCCATCACCTTGGTAGGTAACCCATTTCACTCGCGTACCACCTCACTTGCCTCCTTGTCCGGGCGCAGTCCCCGCCAACTCGATTGGCGCAACCGGTTATCCGGGGTCCACTCGCTGTAGCGCACCTCACCCACCAGGACCGGCTCCACGTACGTCACGCCGCGCGCTTCGCTGCGGGGTAGCGGGGGGTGGAACGGGGATTCATCGGTGTGCAGCGGCGCCAGCGTCTTCTTCAGGTTGGCCAGGTCGCGTTCGGTGAACCCGGTGCCGACGCGCCCCGCGAAGCGCAGGCCGTCGCCGGTGGGGATGCCCATCAGCAGCGAGCCGATGCCGCTGCTGCGTCCGCCTTCCCCGGCCTTCCAGCCGCCGATCACGACTTCCTGGGTGTTCCAGTGCTTGTCCTTGATCCACGACGACGAACGGCGGCCGGGCTGATAGGTGGAGTCGCGACGCTTGGCGATCACCCCCTCCCAGCCGCGCTTGCCGGAGTGCTCCAGCGCCTGCGCACCGTCTCCGGGCAGCAGTTCGGGCACGATGAGATCGCTGCCGGCGGAGAGCATTTCCAGCACCTTTCGCCGGTCCGAGTAGCGGGCCCGCAGCAGCGAGCGGCCGTCGAGGTAGAGCACGTCGAACGCCCAGAACTCGACGCGCGAGCCCCGGCCGCGGTTTTGCATCTCGTGAAAGTTCGGCACGCCCGAACCGTCCAAGACCACGGCCTCGCCATCGAGGACCACGTGGTGCTCGGCGAGATCGGTTGCCAGCGACTCCAATTCGGGGTATTCCCGGGTGACCTCTCGGCCGCGGCGCGAGCGCACCCGCAAAGCGCCGTGGTCGGCCTCGACCAACAGCCGGTAGCCGTCCCATTTGCCTTCGAACGCCCACTGGCTCGCCTTGAGCGCCGTCACCGAGCCATGCGTGGCCAGCATGGGGACGATCGTGTCGAACTCGAAAACCTTCTGGTCCTTCATCCGGTGCGCCAGCCACTGGTTACCGCTGGTTTGGATCAGGGCATAGCGACCGGAAATCTTGCTGCCGTACAGATTGACGATCACCTCGCCCTTTTCGGCGGTGTCATCGAACTTTTCGGCCTCGTAGGTTCCCGAGTCCCAGATGACCACCTTCCCCGCGCCGTACTCCCCCTTGGGGATGATGCCTTCGAACCCGCCGTATTCCAACGGATGATCCTCGGTGTGGACGGCCAGGTGATTCACCGCGGTGGTGTCGGGCAGGTTCTTCGGGACGGCCCAGGACACCAGGACGCCGTCTCGTTCCAACCGGAAGTCGTAGTGCAGCCGCCGGGCGTGATGTTCTTGAATGACGAAGCTATTGCCTTGTCCGACAGCGGGTTTCGATACGGGAACCGGCTCGGGGGTTTTCGACGAGTCGCGCATGCTGCGGTATTCCGTCAACCGATCCGGGATGGGCGCATCCTCGTCCAGCGGCGCCAGCAGGTCGCCGTCGCGGGCCACCCGCTCCAGCACCTCGTCATAGCGCAGCTGGCGCAGCGAGGGGTCGTCGAGTTCCGCCCAGGTGCGCGGCGCCGCGACGGTGGGGTGTTCGCGTCCGCGCAGCGAGTAGGGCGCGATGGTCGTCTTGGAGCCGTTGTTCTGACTCCAGTCCAGAAAGATCTTTCCGGCCCGCAGGCTCTTGGTCATGGTCGACGTCACCAGGTTCGGCATCGTCTTTTCCAGTTGTTGCGCAACGCGTTTGGCCAATACCGTGGCGCCCTTGCTGCTCACCGGCTCGGCAAGCGGGGTGTACAGATGCAGGCCCTTGCTGCCGCTGGTGAGCGGGTAGGTGGTCAGTCCGATCGCGGTGATCAGTTCGCGGACGGCGTGCGCCACCTCGGCCAGCTGGGCCATCGTGACGCCTTCACCGGGATCGAGGTCGAACACCAGGCGGGTCGCCGGTCCGGGCTTCAATTCCTCGGCCCGGCTGCGGGTCCACTCGGCGACGAAGCGCCACTGCGGAACGTGGACCTCCAGCGCGGCCTGTTGGGCGATCCAGGCCAGACCGGTGGGGCTGTCGATGATCGGATACGTCGTCGTTCCGGATCGATGGGTCACGCTGGCCCGCGGCAGCCAGTCGGGTGCCGATGCGGCCAATTGCTTTTCGAAGAAGGACTCTTCGTCGACCCCGTTGGGCCAGCGTTTGCGCGTGGCCGGACGGCCGGCGATATGCGGGATCATCACCTCGGCGATGCGCGTGTAGTAGTCGAAGATTTCGCCCTTGGTGGTGCCGGTGACCGGATAGAGCACCTTCTCGGCGTTGGTCAGTTTCAGCCGCGGTGCCATGTTGTCAACCTACGCGTTTCGCGCGTGTTAACCGTTTTGACCACGACTAATCGTGTCACAGCCGATTTTTTTTGTGACATGACTAACGAACGGGTTAGATCGTCGAGCCCGCGGGGGCACAGACACACAATGTTTGACGTAATCCCCTCCCCCTGGCGTCGAAACAGCGGCGTCCCCCTCAGCGATGCGACACTTCAACTGCATTCACAACGTGTCGACATCCCCACCTACGACCGGTCGGCCCTCGGACGAGGGGTCGTCCACATCGGCGCGGGCAATTTTCACCGCGCACACCAGGCCGTCTACTTCGACGACCTTGCCCGCTCGGGCATTTCGGGACGCTGGGGCGTGACCAGCGTCAGCCTGCACTCCCCCGACGTCAAGCACCTGCTGTCGGCCCAGGACGGGCTGTACACGGTGGTGCAGCGCGGCCACGACCGCCAGACCGCCCGCGTCGTCGGCTCGATCGGCTCCGTGCATTACGCACCGAATGACGGGGCGGCCGTCCGCGCCGCGCTGGCAGACCCCCAAACCCGCATCGTCAGCCTGACCATCACCGACAACGGCTACTTCCTCAATCCGGTCACCGACGAGTTCGACGCCGACCACCCCGACGTGCGCGCCGACCTCGTCTCGCCCGACAGTTTCGCGACCGCGTGGGGATATCTGGCCGAAGCCCTCGACCGGCGCCGCCGCGCCGGCGTCGCCCCGTTCACCGTGCTGTGCTGCGACAACGTTCCCGGTGATACCCAGCCGGCCAGGACCGCGCTGGTGTCGTTCGCCGCGTTGAAGGACCCCGGGCTCGCCCGCTGGATCGACACGCACGTCGCGTTCCCGTCGACCATGGTCGATCGCATCACCCCGCAGACCACCAAGTCGGAGCGCACATTCGTCGAGCAGACGTTCGGCGTGGCCGACAAATGGCCGGTGGTGACCGAGCCGCATCGCCAGTGGGTGATCGAGGATTCCTTCAGCAATGGGCGGCCGCCGCTCGACGAGGTCGGCGCCGAATTCGTCACCGACGTCCGCGACCACAAGCTGATCAAGACCCGTCTTCTCAACGGAACCCATATCGCGCTCGCATGCCTGGCCATCCTGGCCGGCTATCAGCGCACCGACGAGGCGATGCGCGACCGCATCATCTTCGACTACGTCGAGAAGCTCCTGCGCGACGAGATTCAGCCGCTGCTGCCCGCAGTGCCCGGCATGAACACCCCCGAGTACCGGGGCACCTTGTTGACTCGGCTCAGCAACCCCCGCATGAGTGACCAACTCGCGCGCCTGGCCCGGCGGGGAACCAGCAAGATCGCGACGTTCGTGCTGCCCTCGCTGCAGGAGGCCATCGCGCAGGGCAGGCCGCACACGCTGCTGACGTTGGCGGTCGCCGGATGGGCCCGGTACATGCGCGGCCACGACCTCAACGGGCGCAAGCTGCGCCTGGAAGACTCGCAGGCCATTCCGGTCGCTAGGTTGGCCAACATGGCACGCAGCAACCCGGATCCGCTCCTGGGGCACGAGATGTTCGCCGAGGTGCGCGCGGTTCCCGGGTTTTCCCAGCGCCTGGGCGCGATGATCGCCGATATCGACGTGCGCGGCGTGGTGCCCACGCTGCGCGACGCGATGCGCAATGACGAGCGGGAGTTGGTGTCGCGATGAACGGCGGGTTGACCTTTGTGCGCGCCTTCGACCCGGCGCCCATCACCACGTTGCTGTGCGACGCCGACGACAACCTGTTCGGGTCGGAGAGGCCGGCGTTCGACGCCTCTACTGAGGTGACCAACCGCTTCCTGGCCAGGTTCGGCGTGACCGCGCCGCTCAGCTCCGAGGAGCTGCGCAAGCGAGCCGTCGGGAAAAACTTCCGCACCACGGCGCTGGACCTGGCGGTGCAGTGCGAAGTGCCGCTCGAGCAGACGCTGGCCCAGGGCCGTCCCGCGGCGGTGATCGCCACGGCCGGCGACCTCGCGGGCGGCCACGCGTTGTCCGCCGCCGAACTCGAACAGTGGGTGGGCGAGGAACGCGAACGGGTCACCGCGCATCTGGCCGTCACGCTGACTCCCGATCCGCAGGTGCTGGAGCCGTTGCGAGAACTCGCAACGCGCTACGCGCTGGCGGCCGTGAGCTCCAGCGCCACCAAGCGGCTGCGTGCCTGCTTCACCGCCACCGGTCTCGACGCGCTCCTCCCGGAAGCGGTGACGTTCAGCGCGGAGGACTCCCTTCCGGTGCCGACGAGCAAGCCCGATCCGGCGGTCTACCTGCATTGCGGCCAGGTACTGGGCGTCGCGCCCGAGCAAGGGCTGGCCATCGAGGACTCCGTGGCCGGCGTGACGTCGGCGGTCGCGGCCGGCTACGCCACCATCGGCAACCTGATGTTCGTGCCACCCGACGAACGGGATTGCCGCCGTGAGGAATTGACCGAGGCCGGTGCGGTCGCGATAACCGATTCGTGGCGCGCTGTCGCCGATGCCCTGCTGTTATCGGCCTCGCCGAGTGGAGGTTCGGTAGCCCGGTGACGATCCGGGCGCCGACCCGGGGAGGAGTTGGCCAATGGAGGCTGGCGGAATCGATCTGAACAATGCGACGCTCCCGACGCTGCCGGTCGAGGCGCCGACCTATGACCGCCGCGCCGTGACGGTCGGCATCGCGCATATCGGCGCCGGCCATTTTCACCGCGCGCATCAGGCCGCGTACCTCAACCTGCTGTTGCAGCAGGGCCTGGCGCGCGAGTGGGGCATCTGCGGGGTCGGGGTGATGCCGGCCGATTGGACGATGCGGGATGTGCTCACCGATCAGGACGGGCTCTACACGCTGATCCTGGAAAAGCCCGACGGCAGCCGGGACGCCCACGTGATCGGCTCGATCATCGACTACCACTACGCCCCCGACGATCCGGAGCCGGCGGCCGAAGTGCTTGCGGCACCGGCCACCCGGATCATTTCGCTGACCATCACCGAGGGCGGCTATCGCGACCCGGACGGGCCCGCCTTCGCGTTGATCGTGGAGGCGCTGGACCGGCGGCGGCGGCGCGGGCTGGCCGCGCCGACGATCGTGTCGTGCGACAACATCGAGAACAACGGTGAGATCGCGCGGCGGGCCGTCCTGGCGAACGCCGAAAGCCGGGACCCCACGCTGGCACAGTGGATCGACGAGCGGGCCCGGTTCCCGAGTTCGATGGTCGACCGGATCACCCCGGCCACGACCCTGCAGATGGCGGCGGAGGTACGCCGCGACTTCGGCATCAACGACCGGTGGCCGGTGGTGGCCGAGCCGTTCACCGCCTGGGTGCTCGAGGATGATTTCGCCGACGGCAGGCCACCGCTGGAAAAGGCGGGCGTGCTGCTGGTCGACGATGTCGCCCCGTACGAGCTGATGAAGCTGCGACTGCTCAACGCCGGGCATCAGTGCCTGGCCTACTTCGCTCATCTGTGCGGCTTCACGTTCGTTCACGAGGCCGCGAGCGATCCGTTGTTCGCCGAATTCCTGCTCGCCTATTTCGAATCCGAGGCCATCCCGACGCTGCCCCCGGTGCCCGGAATCGACCTGCACGACTACACCCGCACGCTGGTCGAGCGGTTCTCCAACCCGGGCGTGCGCGACACCGTGGCGCGGCTGTGCGCCTACTCGTCGGATCGCATTCCGAAATGGCTGATCCCGGTGATCTGCGACAACCTGGCCAGCGACGGCCCGGTCCGGGTGGCGGCCGCGGTGGTGGCGAGCTGGGCTCGTTACGCCGAGGGCACCGACGAATGGGGCAAACCCTACGAGGTGGTGGATCAGCTGGCGGATTCGTTGATCCCGATCGCGCGCTCGCAGTACGAGAACCCCACGGCGTTCATCGAAATCGCCGCCGTGTTCGGCGATTTGGCGCACCAGCCGCGCTTCGTCCAGGCGTATAACTGGGCGCTGGACTCGCTGCACCACAAGGGCGCCCGCGCGACGCTGGAGGCCTTGGTGCGATGACCCGCGCGCTGGTCATCGGCGAGTCGCTGATCGACATCGTTGACAGCGCCGAGCACGTCGGCGGCAGCCCGCTCAACGTCGCCGTGGGGCTCGCCCGGCTGGGCCGCGAGGTCGACTTCCTGACCTCCATCGCCGACGACGCATACGGCCGACGCATCGCCGACTACGTGGAATCGTCTGGCGTGCAACTGCTTTCGGATAGCGCGGCGGCGCAGCGCACGGCGACCGCGCGGTCGACGATCGCCGAAGACGGCTCGGCCGACTACGTGTTCGATCTGGACTGGCGGCTCTCCGGAACGCCGCCCGTCACGCCGCCGCTGTTCGTCCATACCGGATCGATTGCCGCCGTGCAGGATCCGGGCTGCCTGGCGGTGGCGGCGCTGATCGATGCCTACCGCGTCTCGGCCACGGTCACGTTCGATCCCAACGTGCGGCCGTCGCTGATCGCCGAGCGGGAGCAGGCCGTCGCGCGCATCGAGCACCTCATCGAACGCAGCGACATCGTCAAGGTCAGCGAGGAGGACCTGCGCTGGATCGATCCCGCGCACCCGCCCGAGCAGATCGCCCAGACCTGGCTGCGGTTGGGTCCCGCCGTCGTGGCGGTGACGATGGCCGACCGCGGCGCGGTGGCCTTCTGCGCGGCAGGGGTCGCCCGGGTGCCGACGCGCGCGGCGCGCGTGGTCGACACGGTCGGCGCCGGCGACTCCTTCATGGCCGGCCTGCTCGACGCGCTGTGGGAATCGGGATCGTTGGGCGGCGACCGGCGCACCGCGCTGCAGGGGATCGACGTGGGCACGCTGACGGCGGCACTCGAGGTGGCGAGCACGTGCGCGGCGCTCACCGTCGGCCGCGCGGGAGCCGACCTGCCGGATCGGGCTGCGCTGGACGCCGCTTCGCGCCGCTAGGGCGCAACCCGGGGCCGCGCAAACCCGTCGAACCGCCCAAGGTCGTAGCCCCGTCGTGCTGTTTTGCCCTGGGCCCTCCGGGCATACTGATTTGCATGCGCTCCATCTGGAAGGGTTCCATCGCGTTCGGGCTGGTGAACGTCCCGGTCAAGGTGTACAGCGCCACCCAGGACCACGACATCAAATTCCATCAGGTGCACGCCAAGGACAACGGCCGTATCCGATACCAGCGCGTGTGCGAGGTGGACGGCGAAGTCGTCGAATTCCGTGACATCGCCCGCGCCTACGAATCCGACGACGGCCAGATGGTCATCATCACCGACGACGACATCGCCACCCTGCCCGAGGAACGCAGCCGCGAGATCGAGGTGCTGGAGTTCGTGCCGGCCAGCGACGTGGACCCGATGTTGTTCGACCGCAGCTATTTCCTGGAGCCCGACTCCAAGTCGTCGAAATCCTATGTGCTGCTGGCCAAGACGCTGGCGGAGACCGAGCGGATGGCGATCGTGCATTTCACGCTGCGCAACAAGACCCGGCTGGCGGCCTTGCGGGTCAAGGACTTCGGCAAGCGCGACGTGATGGTGATCCACACGCTGTTGTGGCCCGACGAGATTCGTGACCCGGACTTTCCGATCCTGGACAAGAAGGTCGAGGTCAAGCCCGCCGAGCTCAAGATGGCCGGGCAGGTGGTGGAGTCGATGGCCGAAGAGTTCAATCCCGACCGCTACCACGACGACTACCAGGAGCAGCTGCACGAGCTTGTCCAAGCCAAACTCGAAGGCGGAGAGGCGTTTACCACCGAGGAGAAGCCGAAGGAGCTGGACGAGACCGAGGACGTCTCCGACCTGCTGGCCAAGCTGGAGGCCAGCGTCAAGGCGCGCTCGGGCAACGGCAAGGCACCCGCGAAAAAGGCGCCCGCCAAGAAGACCGCGGCGAAGAAGGCCCCGGCGAAGAAGACGGCCGCCAAGAAGGCTCCAGCCAAGAAGGCGGCCTCGAAAGCGTCGTCGAAGTAAGCCCGGTCAGCGCCTGCGCGTGGCCAGGAAGCGGGTCAGCGCGGCGACGATGTTGATCACGGCGACCATGATGATCAGCGTCAGCGCCGCACCCCAGATCCGCAGGAAGCCCGCGTGCTCGGGGTTGGTGAGTTCGGTGTAGATCAGCAACGGCAGCGAAGCCATGTTGCCGTGGAAGATGTCGACGTTGATCGACCTGCTGTAGCCGACCAGCACCAGCACCGGCGCCGTTTCGCCGATCACCCGCGCGATGGACAGCAGGATCCCGGACACGATGCCCGGCATAGCGATCGGGAAGACGATCCGCACGATCGTCTTCCATTTGGACACACCGAGCGCGTAGCTGGCCTCACGCAGGTCGTCGGGCACCAGCCGCAGCATCTCCTCGGCGGAGCGCACCACCACCGGCAGCATCAGCAAGACCAGCGCCAGCGACACCGCGAACGAACTCTGCTGGAAACCCAGGGTGGCGATCCAGAGGCTGAAGATGAACAGCGCCGCCACGATCGAGGGCACCCCGGCGAGCACGTCGACCATGAACGTCGTCAGCCGCACCAGGCGCCCGGATCCGTATTCGACCAAAAACACCGCGGTCATCAGGCCCAGCGGCACGGCCAGCACGGCGGCCACCCCGGCCTGCACCAGCGTGCCGTACAGCGCGTGATAGACGCCGCCGGCGAACTGTTCCGGCAGCACGCCGCGCAGCGAGTGGGTCCACCACCCGGACCGCGTCACGGCGTACCAGCCGCGCTCGATGACGATCCACAACACCCAGATCAGCGGCACGAGCGCGACGCCGAACGAGCCGAGGAAGAAGAGGGTCGCGGCGTTGTTGGTGATCCGGCGCCGAAAGCTCAGCGGCCTGAACACCTCGACCTTGACCGGGCGGTCGAGCGCTTCAACGCTCATGCGCGCCGCTCCTTCTCATCGCTTCGCTCTGCATCGTCACCGGCGCGGCTCATGCGCGCCGCTCTCCCGCGCGCGTCATCCGTTGACCTTGCCGCCGGCGATCGCCCGTGCGAGCGCGTTGACGACGAACGTCAAGACGAACAGCGCGAAACCCGCCGAGATATACGCGCCGGTGGGTAACGGCTCGCTGAATTCCGCGGCCGCCGAGGCGATCTTCGAGGCGAACGTGTAGCCGCCGTCGAACAGGGACCAGTTACCCGGGCGGGCGGCCGAACGCAGGATGATCAGCACCGCCACGGTCTCGCCCAGCGCCCGGCCCAACCCGAGCATCGAGGCAGCGATCACACCGCTGCGGCCGAACGGCAGCACGGTCATCCGGACCACTTCCCATTTGGTGGCGCCCAGTGCCTGGGCCGCTTCCATCTGGATGTGCGGGGTCTGCCGAAAAACCTCGCGCGAGACGGACGTGACGATCGGCAGGATCATCACCGAGAGCACCACGGCGGCGGTGAAGATGGTGCCACCGCCGGCCAACGAGACGTTGCCCTGCTTGAACAGAAAAAACCATCCGAGGTGGCGATTGAGGTACGCCGCCACCGGCTCGATACGCGGCGCGAGCACGAAAATGCCCCACAGCCCGAAGACGATCGACGGCACGGCGGCGAGCAGATCCACCACCGCCCCGAAGGGACGCGCCAGCCGCTTGGGTGCGTACTGGGTGAGGAACACGGCGATGCCCACCGCGACGGGCACGGCCAGCGCCAGCGCGCTCAGCGAACTGAGCACCGTGACCATCAGCAGGTCGCGGATGCCGAACGCGAGGTGGTGCGGGTCGCTGGTGCTGAATTTGGCACTGGTGAAGAAGTTCGCGTGGTTGACGCGCAGCGACGGGACGGCACGCAACAACAGGAACACCGCGATCAACAGGATCGCGACCACGATCGTCGAACCGGCGGCGGCGGCGGCCAACTTGAACAGCCGATCGGCCCGCCGTCCCACGTGCTCACTCAGCGCTGTGAGTGCCGGCTTCTCCGTAATCGACGGGTCGATTGCTGTTCCTCGTGTCACGACCACCTCAGGTTATGTGATCGCGTTGATCGAAGCAGACAACCTCGCTTTGAACGCGTCAGGGATCGGGATGTAGCCGTTGTCGGCCAGGCCATTCTGTCCGGCGCCGATGGTGCTCTGCAGGAACGCCTTGACCGCGGTGCCGATCTGGGCGTCGGGATACTTCGAGCACACGATCTCGTAGGTGGCCAGCACGATCGGGTAGGAACCGGCCTGGGTCGGCTTGTAGAACGAGAGCGTGTCGAGCACCAGGTCGTTACCCTGGCCCGCGATCTTGGCGCCGGCGATCGTCTTGCCCACCGAGTCGGCGCTGATCGACACCGCGTCCGGACCGGCCGAGGTGATGATCTTGGCCATGTTCAGTTTCTGCGCCTGGGCGAACGACCACTCGTTGTAGGTGATGGACCCTTCGGTGGCCTTGATCGCCGCCGAGGTGCCGTCGTTGCCCTTGGCGCCCTCGCCGACACCGCCCTTGAAGGTCTTACCGGCGCCCTTGCCCCACGCACCGTCGGCGGCGGCGTCGAGGTACTTCTGGAAGTTGTCCGTGGTGCCGGATTCGTCGTTGCGGAATACCACGTGGATCGGCTCGGCGGGCAGCGTGACGCCGGGGTTGAGCGCCTGGATCGCGGGGTCGTTCCACGTAGTGATCGCGCCGTTGAAGATCTTGGCCGCCGTCGCGCCGTTCAGGCTCAGCGAGGTCACGCCCGCGACGTTGTAGGTGATGGCGATCGGACCGAAGACCACGGGCAGATTCAGCGCCGGTGAACCGCAACGTTGTTGCGCCGCGGCGTATTCATTCGGCGCCAACGGCGAATCCGAACCACCGAAATCCGTTTGCTTTCCGTTGAATTCGCTGATTCCCGCACCCGATCCGTTGGCCGTGTAGTTCAGCGTCTGTCCGGGGCAGGCCTGCTCGAACGCGTTGACGAAGCGGGTCATCGCGTTGGCCTGAGCCGTCGAACCGCTGGCCTTGAGGGTTTTCGCCCCGCCGCAGCTCACCTTGCCCGACGCGGATCCACTGGTCGCACTCGCGCCGGTCCCGTTGTTGTCGCTTCCGCATCCGGACAGCGCCAGCGCTGCGGCGCTCAGGACACTCAGTACGGCGCCAAATCGGTTGAGTTTCAATTCGCTTCCTTACGGTAGGGATGAAACAGCATCGCCGCCGGTCCGTGACGTTGCGCCCCGGCCGGCCCGTCTCGCAGCCACGAAGCTAACAGTAACAAGGTTAACTGTGAGCAAACTGTTCGACGACCGGCGTTTAACGCGACGGTGACCGGCGTCGGCTGGGCGGGAGCCGACCTCGATGCCATCTGGAAAGCGCGCGACAGCAAAGGAAATGGTGGCTCTGGGCGGGCCCGACGAACGCCCCGTTGCCCCATCACCCGATGGCGTCGATGGCACCCGCCAGCCGGGACCTGAACGACGCCGGCACCGGGATGTATCCGTTCTCCGCCAAGCCGTTCTGCCCGCGCCCGATGGTGCTCTGCAGAAACGCCTTCACCGCCGCGCCGGCCTGGGGGTCGGGGTACTTCGAACACACGATCTCGTAGGTGGCCAACACGATGGGATAGGAACCGGGCCGGGTCGGCTTGTAGAACGAGAAGGTGTCCACCACCAAGTCGTTGCCCCGGCCGGCCATGGTGGCACCGGAGATCGTCTTGCCGACCGAGTCCGCGCTGATCGACACCGGGTCCGGCCCGGCCGACGTGATGATCCTGGCCATGCTCAATCGCCGCGCGGACGCGAACGACCATTCGTTGTAGCCGATCGCGCCCTCGGTCGCCTGCACCGCCGCCGATGCGCCGCCGTTGCCGTCGGCGCCCTCCCCGACGCCACCGTTGAAGGGTTTGCCGATGCCCCGGTCCCACACCCCGCCCGACGCGGAGTCCAGGTACTTCTGGAAGTTGTCCGTGGTGCCGGACTGGTCGCTGCGGAACACGACGTGGATGGGCTCGGCGGGCAGCGTGACGCCGGGGTTCAGCGCGTGGATCGCGGGGTCGTTCCAGGCGGCGATCGCGCCCTTGAAGATCTTGGCGAGGGTGGGGGCGTCGAGGATCAGCGAGTCGACGCCCTGGACGTGGTAGGTGATGGCGATCGGTCCGAACACCACCGGGAGGTTCCACGCCGGCGAACCGCATCGCGTCTGGGCCGCAAAGTATTCGATGGGCGACAGGGGTGAATCCGAACCACCGAAATCGGTGTGACCGCCGGTGAATTCACCGATGCCCGCACCCGAACCGTTCGGGGTGTAATTGAGCGTCTGGCCCGGGCAGGCACGCTCGAACGCGTCGACGAAGCGGGTCATCGCGTTGGCCTGAGCGGTCGACCCGCTGGCCTTCACGGTCCGCTTTCCGCCGCAACTGACCTGGCCCGACGGGGTTGACCCGCTCCCCCAGGCTCGGATGCCACCGTCCCCGCAGCCCGACAACACCAGCGCACCGGCCGTCAGGACAGTCAATGCGGCACCAAATCGGTTGCGCCTCAAGTTACTTCCTCACGGTGGACACCAACTATGATCGTCACCGTTGAGCTAACCGCACCAAGGTTAACGGCGGGCGAATGGCTTCGCGGCGGCCCCCGGAGCCGGCCGCGTTGCGCCGGACCGACCCAAACCCCTTGTTCGCGCCCCGTCGACAGGCCGGTATGCAAAACTAGAACCTGTTCCAGAAATGCCCGATCCGAGACCGCGCGGCTTGCTACCGTGTCGGCTGACACCGCAACAATGAGAGGCCGCCATGATCCTTGACAGGTTCCGTCTCGACGACAAAGTCGCCGTCATCACCGGTGCAGGCCGCGGCCTCGGCGCGGCCATCGCGCTGGCCTTCGCCGAGGCGGGCGCCGATGTTCTCATCGCCTCGCGCACGGAATCGCAACTAGAAGCCGTCGCCGAACAGGTCCGTGCTGTCGGGCGGCGGGCCCACGTGGTGGCCGCCGACCTGGCCCATCCAGAGGCCACCGCGGAACTCGCCGGTGCGGCCGTCGAGGCCTTCGGGAAACTAGACATCGTCGTCAACAACGTCGGCGGGACCATGCCGAACACGCTGCTGACCACCTCGACCAAAGACCTCAAGGACGCGTTCACCTTCAACGTCGCCACGGCCCACGCGCTGACGCTGGCGGCAGTCCCGCTGATGCTGGAGCACTCCGGTGGCGGCAACATCATCAACATCACCTCGACGATGGGCCGGCTCGCCGGGCGCGGCTTCGCCGCCTACGCCACCGCCAAGGCCGCGCTGGCGCACTACACCCGGTCGGCGGCGCTGGACCTGTGCCCGCGCATCCGGGTCAACGCGATCGCCCCGGGCTCGATCCTGACCTCCGCGCTCGACGTGGTGGCCTCCAACGAGGAGCTGCGGGCACCGATGGAGAAGGCCACACCGATGCGCCGCCTCGGCGATCCCGTCGACATCGCTGCCGCCGCAGTGTATTTGGCGTCGCCGGCCGGTGAGTTCCTGACCGGCAAGACGCTCGAGGTCGACGGCGGCCTGACCTTCCCCAACCTCGACATCCCCGTCCCGGATCTGTGACCCCCGACCACTGAGGAGCACGTCATGCCCATCCCCGTCGTCCAATTGGGCACCGGCAACGTCGGTATCCACGCGCTGCGGGCGCTCATCACCAACCCGGAGTTCGAACTCAGAGGCGTCTGGGTGTCGTCCGACGCCAAGGCCGGTAAGGACGCGGCGGAGCTTGCGGGACTTACGGAGTCGACCGGCGTGCTGGCGAGCACGGACCTCGATGCCGTGCTCGCCACCGGGCCGCAGTGCGCGGTGTACAACGCGCTGGCCGACAACCGGCTGCCCGAGGCGCTCGAGGACTACCGGCGCGTCCTGGCGGCCGGAATCAACATCGTCGGCAGCGGCCCCGTCTTCTTGCAGTACCCGTGGCAGGTGATCCCCGAGGAGCTCATCAAGCCACTGGAAGATGCGGCGCAACAAGGCAATTCGAGCCTCTTCGTCAATGGCATCGATCCCGGTTTCGCCAACGACCTGCTGCCGCTGGCGCTGGCCGGCACCTGCCAGAGCGTCCAGCAGATCCGGTGCATGGAGATCGTGGACTACGCCACCTACGACAGCGCCGCGGTCATGTTCGACGTCATGGGCTTCGGCAAGCCGATGGACGACATCCCCATGCTGCTGCAACCCGGTGTGCTCAGCCTGGCGTGGGGATCGGTGATCCGCCAGATCGCGGCGGGTTTGGGCGTTTCGCTCGACGAGGTCACCCAGGACTACGTTCGCATCCCGGCCCCCGAGGACTTCGACATCGCCTCGGGTCACATCGCCAAGGGCACCGCCGCGGCGCTGCGCTTCGAGGTGTTCGGCAAGGTCGACGGCCACCCCGTCGTCGTCCTCGAACACGTCACCCGGCTGCGCGAGGACCTGTGCCCCGACTGGCCGCAGCCGGCCCAGGAGGGCGGCTCCTACCGCATCGAGATCACCGGCGAACCGTCCTACGCCATGGACGTCTGCCTGAGCAGCCGCAAGGGCGATCACAACCACGCCGGCCTGGTGGCCACCGCGATGCGCGTCGTCAACGCGATCCCGGCGGTCGTCGCCGCCCAGCCCGGCATCGTGACGACCCTCGACCTGCCGCTGGTCACCGGGAAGGGGCTCTACCTTCCGCAGTGACGCCGAGAGCGGGAAACGCCCTAGCCGCTGCGGGTCGCGCCCAGATGTTCGACTACCCTCACTTTCTTATTCGGTGAAGTGAATCGAGGTCGGCAGGTTGGGGCAGCGCACCCAGGGCTCGCTCAAGGGCAACTGGTACTTGCTGGGGCCGGCGTTCGTCGCCGCGATCGCCTACGTCGACCCCGGCAACGTCGCGGCCAACGTCAGCGCCGGTTCGCAGTACGGCTATCTGCTGTTGTGGGTCATCGTGGCGGCCAACGTGCTGGCGGGGCTGGTGCAGTACCTGTCGGCGAAGCTGGGGCTGGTCACCGGGCGCTCCCTGCCCGCGACGATCGGCAAGCGGATGGGCCGCCCGGCGCGGCTCGTCTACTGGGCTCAGGCCGAACTCGTGGCCATCGCCACCGACGCGGCCGAGGTCGTCGGCGGGGCCATCGCCTTGCACATCCTGTTCAGCTTGCCGCTGCTGGCCGGCGGGGTGATCACCGGCCTGGTGGCCTTGCTGCTGTTGGGGATTCAGGACCGGCGCGGACAAATCATCTTCGAGCGCGTCATCACCGGCCTGCTGCTGGTGATCGCGATCGGGTTCGCGGCGAGCTTCTTCGTCAAGACCGCCCCGCCGGAGGAGATGCTCGGCGGCCTGGTGCCCCGGTTCCGCGGCACGGAAAGCGTGCTGTTGGCGGCCGCCATCCTGGGCGCCACCGTCATGCCGCACGCGGTCTACATGCATTCGGGCCTGGTGTTGGACCGGCACGGGCATCCCGACGAGGGATCGCATCGGCGCCTGCTGCTGCGCGTCACCCGCTGGGATGTAGTGCTGGCGATGACGGTGGCGGGCACGGTGAACGCCGTGATGCTGATCATCGCCGCGATCAACCTGCAGCACCGCGACGTGAGTGCCTCCATCGAGGGCGCCTACTCCGCGATCCACAACACGCTGGGCGCGACCATCGCCGTGCTGTTCGCGATCGGGCTGCTCGCCTCGGGTCTGGCGTCGTCGTCGGTGGGCGCCTACGCCGGCGCCATGATCATGCAGGGGTTGTTGCACCGGTCGGTTCCGATGGTGCTGCGCCGGGTGGTCACGCTGGTGCCCGCCCTGGTGATCCTGGCGGTGGGGTTCGATCCCACCCGCGCGCTGGTGCTGTCCCAGGTGGTGTTGTCGTTCGGAATACCTTTTGCGGTGCTGCCCTTGATCAAGCTCACCAGCGACCGCGCCCTGATGGGCGGCGACGTCAATCACCGCATCACCACCATTCTCGGCTGGGCGGTCGGCGTATTGATTAGTCTGCTTAACGTGGTGCTCATCTGGCTGACGGTGACCGGCTGAATGCCGGCCCGCCGGCATCTTTACTTCGCATACGGGTCGAACCTATGCGTCCGGCAGATGGCGCAACGCTGCCCCGACGCCGCGCATCCGCGGCCGGCGGTGCTGGCCGATCACGACTGGCTGATCAATCAGCGCGGCGTGGCCACCGTCGAACCGCTGGCGGGTAACCGGGTGTACGGGGTGGTCTGGCAGATCTCCGACGGTGACTTGGCGACGTTGGACAGCGCCGAGGGTGTGCCGGTGCGCTACCGGCGCGACGAAATGACCGTGCACACCGACGACGGACCGGCGCCGGCCTGGGTGTACATCGACCACCGGGTGACGCCGGGCCCGCCCCGGCCGGGCTACCTGCCCAAGATCATCGACGGCGCCACCCAGCACGGGTTGCCGCAACGCTGGGTCGACTTCCTGCGCCGCTGGGACCCGGCCGGCTGGCCCCGCCCGAAAGCGTCGACGTCCCGGCCTGGGCCGCAATCACTTTCGGCGCTGCTGAGCGAGCCCGGCGTGACCGAGAGCAGCCAATTGCGTTCGCGTTTCGGCTTTTTGGCGATCCATGGCGGCGGCCTGGAAGAGATGACCGACGTGATCGCCGAGCGCGCCGCCGAGGCGGCCGGTGCGTCGGTCTACGTGGTGCGCCACCCCGATCACTACCCGCACCACCTGGCGTCGGCGCTGTTCGATCCGGCCGAGTCACCGTTGCTCGCCGAGTTCCTCGACCATGTCGACGTCGCGGTCTCGCTGCACGGGTATGGCCGTGACGGACGCAGCACCCAGCTACTGGCCGGGGGCCGTAACCGGGCGCTGGCCGCGCACCTGACCCAGCACATCCGGCTGGCCGGCTACCAGCTGATCACCGACCTCGACGACATCCCGCCGGAATTGCGGGGCCTGCACCCGCGCAACCCGGTGAACCGGGTCCGCGGGGGCGGAACCCAGCTGGAGCTCTCGGCGCGGGTCCGCGGGATCAGCCCGCGCAGCCCGCTGCCGGGCGACGACGGTTTGTCGTCGGTCACCAGCGCCCTGATCCAGGGGTTGGCCGACGCCGCCCGCAGTTGGTCGATATCGCATCGTTGAACGGAGAGTGTTGGTGGCCAAGGATTTTCGCTTCGGAATGAGCATGCGGTTCTTCAAGTCGCGCGAGGCCCTGCTGGATAAGGCCAAGCGTGCCGAAGACGCCGGCTTCGACATTCTTTGTGTGCCCGACCATTTGGGCGCCGCCGCGCCCTTCCCGACACTGACCGCCGTCGCGATGGTCACCACGACGCTGCGGCTGAGCATGTATGTGCTCAATTCCGCGTTCTACAAGCCGGCCCTGCTCAGCCGGGACATGCAAGCGCTGGATCTGCTCAGCGACGGCCGCCTCGAGATCGGCCTTGGCACCGGTTACGTCCGCGAGGAGTTCGAAGCCGCGGAGATCCCGTATCCCAGCGCCCGCGAGCGGGTCGACTACCTCGAACACATGACCGGCTATCTGAAGGAACATCACCCGTCGACGCCGCTGATCATCGCCGGCAACGGCGACCGGGTGCTGACCATCGCCGCCCGCAACGCCGACATCATCGGGCTGACCGGATCCAGGGTGCGCGACGTCGAGGATCCGTTCGCCGAGCGGGTCGACTTCGTCCGCAAGGCCGCCGGAGATCGGTTCGACTCGCTGGAGCTGAACCTGGCCATCACTGCGATGCCGCGGACCGGGGAGACGGAGCCGGACCTCAAGCTGACCCGCAGTTACTCACCGGATCTGTCCGACGAGCAGATCCTGTCGCAGCCCTCGGTGCTCAGCGGTTCGCCGCGCGAGATCGCCGACACCTTGTCCGCGTACCGGGAGAAGTACGGCGTGTCGTCCTTCACCGTGCAGGACAACAACATCGAGAACTTCTCGAAGGTGATCGCCGAACTGCGCTGACCGCCGCGGTGATTTCGCGGCCGCCCTGCCGGTAAGCTCAGGCCCGTCCGCCCTCGTAGCTCAGGGGATAGAGCACGGCTCTCCTAAAGCCGGTGTCGCAGGTTCGAATCCTGCCGGGGGCACAAACCTATATGTGTGACCTCGGGTGATGCTTGACATTTCAGTTCCGGGTGATGCCTGACAGCGTTTCGGTTGATCCTTGACAGCGGTTTCGGCTGATCCTTGACACTCCCTAGATGAGGGAGTTGAGCGTGGCCGAGCAGCGGTATGTGGCCGTGTTGGCGGTGATCAGTGATGGGTTGTCGATCTCGCAGGTTGCCGAGAAGGTGGGGGTGTCGCGTCAGACGCTGCACTCGTGGTTAGCCCGCTATGAGGCCGAGGGTCTTGAGGGGCTGGTGGACCGGTCGCATCGGCCGGTGAGGTGTCCGCATCAGATGCCGGCGTCGGTGGAGGCGGTGTTGTTGGAGTTGCGGCGCTCGCGCCCGTATTGGGGGCCGCGGCGGTTGGTGTTCGAGTTGGCCAAACGCAAGGTGTCTCCGGTGCCGTCATCGTCGGCGGTGTATCGGGCGTTGGTGCGCGCTGAGATGATCGATCCATCGGCGCGGGATCGGCGCTCGCGCAAGTGGAAACGCTGGGAGCGCGGAGCGCCGATGGAGCTGTGGCAGATGGACATCGTGGGCGGATTTCCGTTGGCTGATGGCAGCTGCGCCAAAGCGCTGACCGGGATTGATGATCATTCGCGGATGTGCGTGTGCGCGCGGTTGATGGCCCGCGAGCGCACGCGGGCGGTCTGTGAGGGGTTGCGTGGCGCGTTGGCCACCTACGGGGCCCCTGAGCAGATTTTGACCGATAACGGCAAGGTCTTCACGGGCCGGTTCAATCATCCGCCGACCGAGGTGTTGTTCGAGGCAATCTGTCGCGAGCAGGGCATCGAGCATCTACTGACCCAGCCACGTTCGCCGACGACTACTGGAAAAATTGAGCGGTTTCACCGCAGCCTGCGCGCTGAATTCCTCAGCAACAGCTCATCTTTCACCAATTTGAAGGTGGCGCAGCAGGCCCTTGATGAGTGGGTGGAGGACTACAACACCAACCGGCCGCACCAGGCGCTGAAGATGGCCACACCGGCACAGCGGTTCCACGCCGGGGCACCTGCATTGGCACCGACGAACGCCGCCACCGCCACTGCGGACCGCAGCGGTGATGACTGGATCAGTCGTCGGGTGACGACCAACGGGGTGGTGTGCGTGGCCTGGCAGCAGGTCAGTATCGGGCGCTACTACGCAGGTGCGCGCTGCGATGTCCACGTCGACGGCGCGCTGCTGCGGTTCTGGGTCGGCGATCAATTGGTCAAAACCGCCGCCCGACGCAGCGCCGGCGAGGTACGAATCAAACGGGCCATGCGCACCAGCGCATCGACCTAAACCACAACAAGAGTGTCAAGGATCAACCGGAACCACTCCGTCAACCATCAACCGACTCTGAACAGGGGCACCGTAGCCGGTGTGTGACGGTGCAGCGCATGCCACTCGTCCTGCCCGATCACCACGAGTCCGCGCTAACTCACTGTCCGGCAACGGCATTCGTCCTCGGGCGGCAGTCGGGGCATTTCGGGGTGTGCATCGGCCGCACAGTGGAACAGGATGGTCTGATGACCACCGCACCGAACCGCGTCCTCATCCCGACATTCGCCGCGCTGCGATTCGCCACCGGCGTGACCGCATGGGCGGCTCCAGCCAAGGCCGCGCGCCTGTTTGGACTGGCCGGCGCCGAGCGGCAGCCCTTCACCACCCAGCTGTTCGGGTCTCGCGAACTGACGCTGGCCCTCGCCGTCACGGATGCCTCTCCCCGGTTGCGCACCCGCGCGCTACAACTTGGGCTGCTCACCGACGCCCTGGACGTCATCGCGGCGCTACGCGGCGTCCAACGCCGGACGCTGCCCCCGGCCGGCGCCGTCATCACCGGCGGCGGCGCAGCGCTGTTCCTCGGCTTAGGCCTTGCCGCGTTGGCAAACCAACGTCGCGCCGGCGCGAGCAGCGAATGGTGAGTTGGGTCACCTCGCCGCCGAATCGGGCAGCCCTGCGACGGCTTAGGGGTTGTAGGAGCTAGCCACTGATCGAGCGGTGGCCCGTGACATCTAGCGAGGCCGACATGCGGCAGACCCTTTCGGGCGAACGCTCCGGTGTCCGTTACCTGATTGCCAAGACACTGTGGCTCACCGCGGGCTTCATCGTGTTGCTCGCCTTGGGAGACGTGGTTATCGTCGCGACGCTGGCGCTCACCGGCGTCGCCATGACGGCCGCCTGGTGGATCCGTCGCACCGCGGCCCGTCGCACGCGAATCGGCGACGCCGCCCTGGCCCCGGTATCTCAGCTGCCGGCGAGCGCCCGCGCGGCGGCGGCGTGCGGCCCGTGGGATCGCCACAACGCCGCCTAACGGCGCCACAGGCCTGGCCCCGGTGCGGCTAACCCCAGGTGGCCCGGGGCGGTGTGGCCTTGGACTTCTCGGCGGAGGACACGTGCACGGCATGGACGCCCGGTTTCTTGGCCAGCTGGTCTAAAAGGCTTTCCAGATGCGCCTTGTCGGTGTGCCAGTGCTGAACCGCCTCGGGCGCCTGTTGCAGCTCCGCCAGGACGGTCTTCAGCTTGTCCGGCGTGTCGGCGCCCTCGTCCGAGGGGCGGCGTCCCACCCCCCGCAGGGCGGTTCCGGTGATCCCGCGGGGCACCGCACCACCCAGGGCGCTTCCGGCCAAGGCCGCCAGGGCAATTTCGCCAGCGAGACCACTCGCGCTCGCCACGACCGTCGGCGCGGCCGCCGCGCTGGTGCACTCCAGCACGGTGGCGGCCAACTTGATCCCCGGGCTGGCCACCGCCCAGCTCGGCGGCACGGATAGCGCTCCTGCCAGCCCCGCGCTGCCGACACTTGCGGACACGGCGGACGCGCCGGCCGCCGCGCCCGCCTGCGTGCTCGAACCGAGCGCGGCGAACAGCGGTCCCTCCAGGTCGACGGCCGTGTCGCTCCAGGTCCGTGCCGTCACCACCAGGCCCAAGCTCAGGCTGAGCAGCGTGTCGTTCACCGGACGAATGGCTTTGGTGACGAACTCGACGTTCGCGGCGATCCGCGCCAGCGGTGTGGAGTTCAGGTTGTTCAGCCATGTCGCCAACGACGACGGATCCGCTGCGGGGGATGCAGCCGGCGCTGCCAGGCTTTGCAAGGTTCGCGGCGTCGAGGACATCAGCTGCGACAGGGCGGATTGCGCGTTGGCGGGAGCGGCGCCGGCGGCCTGGGCGACGGCGCCCGATTGACCGACCGCTCCCGCGGGATTGGTGGTTTGGGGCGCCGAATCGAACGGCGTCATCTGCGCGGCGGTCGCCGAGGATCCGGCGTAGCCGTACATCACCGCGGCGTCTTGCGCCCACATCCGCCCGTACTCCGCCTCCGTGGCCGCGATCGCGGCAGCGTTGTGGCCCAGCACATTGGTCGCCACCAGTGCCGCCAGCCGGCTGCGGTTCTCCGCGATCGCCACCGGGGGCACCGTCGCCGTGAACGCGGTCTCGTAGGCGGCCACCGCCGCCCTGGCCCGCGAGGCGGCCTGCTCGGCCTGCGCGGCGGTGACGCTCATCCACTCCACGTAGGGTGCAACCGCGGCCGCCATGGCCGCCGACGACGGCCCCTGCCAACCGCTGGCCAGGTTGGAAATCACCGCGTCGTACGATGCCGCCGCAGAGTGCAGCTGAGCGGCCAAGCCATCCCACGCCGACGCGGCGGCCAACATCGGCCCCGAACCGGGACCGGCATACATCCGAGCGGAGTTGATCTCCGGGGGTAAGGCTCCAAAATCCATTGCTGCTCCTCGATATTGGTGACGGCAGCTAGTCCCGCGCGTCGTCGGCGTTGATGACGATGATGGTGGCGGTAGTTGCCGCCCGCCCGAATGCGCTGCCCCCGAGGCTCATTCCGCGAGAAGAACCACCACCGGCGGCGGCCACGGCACGCCCGGCCAGACCCGAAGCGGCCATGTTGCCGAACAGCGACCCCTGCCCCTCTGCCGCCAGTGCGGCCGGCGCACCGGCGACTGTGGTTTGTGGCAACACCATGGCGACCGGCCGAACTTCCGGGGCGGCGGCGGCCCATCCCTGCGGCACCGACAGGCGCCCGACCACGGCCGCTCGGCCCATTCCCGTTGGAACTTCGGCACCACCGGGCCTCGGTGAGCCGACCACGCCGTTGCCCGGCTCGGCCCCGCCGCCGAGCTGGGCCAGCTTGAGTCGGTCGCGGTCCAGCCGCTGCCTGGCACTGGTCACATTGGCCACGTTTTGTGGCACCAGATAGTTTTCGACGCCCAGCAGATAAGGGCTGCCCCCGATGCCGAAGAGCGACACGGGACCCAGCGGACCCGTGAGCGCCGAGTCGAGCGCCGACAGCAGCGACGGGGGGTCGGCAGCAGCAGCAGGCGTGGTCAGGCTCTGCAGCGATTGCGGCACGACGGACATCAGTTGCGGCAGAGCCGATTGCGTGTTGGTCGCGACCGACCCGCCGACGGCGTTGGTGACGGCGGCGGCCTGTGCCGCCGTCCCGGCCGGGTTGGTTGTCCGCGGCGCCGGATCGAACAGGGTCATTTGCGCGGCGGCCGCCGAGGAACCGGCATAGCCGTACATCGCCGCGGCATCCTGGGCCCACATCTCGGCGTACTCGGCCTCGGTGGCCATGATCGCCGAAGTGTTTTGACCGAGGAGGTTCGTCGCGATCAGCGCCATCAACCGGGCACGGTTGGCGGCGACGACCGGGGGCGGCACGGTCGCGGCGAACGCGGCTTCATAGGCGGATACCGCCACTCGCGCCTGATCCGCGGCCTGTTCGGCTTGCACGGCGGTCGCGCTCATCCACGCGGCATACGGCGCTGCGGCCGCCGCCATCATGCCCGACGAGGTGCCTCGCCAGTCACCTGTCAGGCTCGCGATCACCGACTCGTACGACGCCGCCGCGGAGTGCAGTTGGACGGCCAACCCATCCCACGCCGCTGCGGCAGCCAGCATCGGCCCGGCGCCGGGGCCGACGTACATCCGGCCGGAGTTGACCTCTGGCGGTAAACATCCGAAATCCATTGTTATCCACCCTGATTAGCGGTGTGACGGCCGTACATGTGCAACGTGCATGACCGCAGCACCCGTCCAATGATCCGAAAAATATTCGCGCCCTGGGCATTGCGCGGCCCGATTCGCTTTCGGTGCCCAGGGGCCGCAATACTGACCGGCTCCGCGTGTGTCGCGAGCGGCCGCGTGTTGAGGCGTTAGTTGTTGATTCGCAACGTGATTCGATGAATCGCGACCCGTGACCGGATCTCGGGCGGCGGCTCCGAGAACCCCGCGACGTGGCTATGGCAGTTTTCGGCCGTTGCGATAGCCGACCCCGCCGGCGTTGTAGCGCAACGCCGCTCACGACATGAAAGGGTCAATCTCGAAAGGTTAGGATCCCCGGTTGCGCCACGGACGATGCCGTCGACGCTGCAGGTATGACTCGACGCGGCGATTATGCGTATCCGCAATGACTTCGATTGCGCGCCAGCTGTCTTGACGGGTCTGCTCGGCGATGAGCGCGGCGAGCAAGGACCGACCGTGTCTGAAGTGGCCGCCCGCAACCAGCGCGTGCCTCGGGCGGCGCAGAGCGGTTCCACAGGCGCTCACCGCAAACACCGGCGGTGAGCTCCCCTCGAGAGACCTCATTGCAATGCTCCTGCTTGCACGGCTTTGTGCCGCAAGAAAATCCCCGCTCTACAAGTAGATGATCAGACCACGATCGTACTTTTCGTTGTGACGCCGTGTCCAGCTTGTGTTCATCGACTTCGTCTAGTGTCCCGCGCCCTCGCCAGGACAGCGGGCAGCGAAACCGGCCGCCACGGCGCATGTGGCCGTCCCGCCGTGCGCCCGCCCCCTTGCCCGGCGGCAGCCGTTCGAGTTCCACGCGAAAGCCGGAAAAGAGGACTAGCATCAACACCGTGCATGTGAGGGAAGAAACGTAGCGCCCGTCGCTTCGTTGGGGCATAAGACCTGCCGAGCCTGCGATGCGGAAGCTAGTCGCGACACTGATGGCCGCTGGGGCCGTGACGCTCAGCGGGGCTACCGCGAGCGCCGAGGACCAACCGGCACCGCCGCCCCCTCCCGCGCCGTCGTTATATGCACCGAAGTGCCTGAGCTTCGACCCCACCCCGCCGGCACACTGGAACTACCTGCCGTGCGGGTGGACCACGGATGGCAAGCGGTGGTTCCCGCCGCCGCCGTGACCGACACCCCATGACGCAGATCGGTGCCGGCGGGCCTCGAAAAGCGCTGAGCCATCGGCTAACTGGCTTTGAGGTGTCCGCCTCCCCGGCAGCTAACGCCGCAGACGCCCGCATCCCCCCGGGCGTCTGCGAGCGAAAGCGCCTGGTCAATCGGAACACCACTGCAGTCCAGGCCGTTGACCACCAGGCCCAGGCTGATCGCGCCGTCCGCGCGGGTCCCTTCGATGCACACCTCGATGTCTCGCAGGCCCGGCCTGCCCACCGTCCAGAAGTCCGGACGATGACCGTCGAACACCGTGTGGGCCTGCGCGCCGTCGAGGTCTTCGCCCCGGCTGGCCGCGCCCGCCGACGAACTGGGCACGCCGTCGGGTAACGCCGCCGCCGCGAGAGGAGTGAGCGGGTCGGCGAGGCCGCAACAGTTGTCGTGATACTCCAAGGCGATCATCATCGCCCTCCTCTCACTCGGCCATCGTTGTTCGGTGGCAACGCTTTACGGCAGCACGGTGTGCATCAGCATCACGTCGTATGCCGACCACAACGACAGGTTGAAGTACAGGTCTCGTCCTGACGACCAGGGATGGATCATCGGCGCATAGATGCCACCGGGCATCTGGAAGGACGACACCAGCGGTTGCTCGGGACTCCACGGCCCTTGCGGCGTCGGTGCTGTCCGTGCCACCACGTCGTTGCTGCCGCCGTCGGTGTAG
The DNA here is from genome assembly GCF_003284935.1 of Mycobacterium colombiense. Taxonomy (GTDB): domain Bacteria; phylum Actinomycetota; class Actinomycetes; order Mycobacteriales; family Mycobacteriaceae; genus Mycobacterium; species Mycobacterium arosiense_A. The sequence continues at coordinate 19,264 of NZ_QMEV01000015.1, read as the reverse complement.
AGCACCAGGTACTGCTTGAGATAACTGTTGTACTGAGCCGACATTTCGCCGACGGGTCCCGGGAAGATCGGCGTCGCCGCGCCCGGATTGTTCGCGACCCAATGGCCGCCGTTGTCGCCGTTCCAGTACTGGTACTTGGTCAGGTCGGGCAATTGGTTCGGCGGGACGCGGGACAAAAATGCCGCGCCGCCACGTCCCGACGGGGTGCCGAACTGGTAGAGGTAGCCGTCGTTCCCCTTCAGGAACGCGCCCATCTGGAAGTTTTCGTTTCCCGGCGTGAACCCGGCTCCAGGTATGGCATCCGGTGAGGCCGTCCGAATGGTGGTCGGGAAGATCCCCCAGTTCTGGCCGTTGTCGTTGGATCTGGCGATCGCGGAGTAGTTGGTCGACCACTCACCGTCGCGGCCCCACTGGCGGATCGACATGTAGCTCATGTACTGGGTCCGGCCCATCGACATCGCCGCGGTCGGAATGATTCCCGTCTCGTGGGCCGCCTTGTGGATGGTGTTGACGACCTGCTTGGACAGCCCGGGCGCCCACACCGGCGACCCGGAGTACTTGTCGTTGGGGGAACCGTCGGCGATGTGAATCCCCTTGGACAGGTCGTGGTCGTTGCTGCGGAACAGGGTGTTGTAACGCCACTGCTGGCCGTGCACCTTGCAATAGCCGAAGGTGTCGCCGAAGGCCATCAGAACCTGACGGTTGGCGGGATCGCCGTTGTCCCAGGCGATCCCGAGGTCGGTACCGGAGATGCTGAAACGTTGCAGGGTTTTGTTCGGACCGTTAGGTCCGGTCACCCAATCGACCAGGGACGTCGGCGCTCCGGCGATCGAAGGAGGCGGCGGTCCCGGCTCGGGCTGCGGCTGCGGAATCGGCGCGGCGTTGGGACGCAGCTGGTTGGCATTCGGCGGCAGCGCGGGGACCCCGGGTGGGGGCGGATTGGGGCCGGGCGGCAACACCTCGGCTTGCGGGTACATCGGCGCGGCCGGATCGGCTCCCGGCCCTTCGACTCGCGGGTGCACCGGCGCGGAGTACTGCCGGCCCGGCGCGGCCGGCTTGAGCAGGGACGAGATCAGCGGACCCAGCCGCGGCAGCGGCGCCTGATCATTCGTGTGGGTGGGCCTGCGCCCGGTCGGCGGCTGGACGACCGGCTGCGGCGCGGGCATCGCCACCGGCGGAGCGGGAGGGTCCACATTCGCTTCGGGCGCCCCACACGGTGTGGCGTGTGCAGGCGGCGCGGGCCCGACCACGAGGACGAATCCGACAGCGGCCGCCGACGCCATCGTGAGCGACACACTTCGCAGAAACGCCGACATGGAACACCTTTCGAGGGGTAGGACATCGTCCTTAGTTGGCTCATGTGACGATAGTGATCAACGGGGCACATGTGACCACTGATGAATCGATAGGTATGCATCCGTGACCGTGTCGCAACGCAGCGAGTCCGGCCCCCGTCGCACCCGTTCGACGATTAGCTCCCCGACGATCCGCACAGCTGGGAAGCGTCGGCGACTTTGCCACATCTGCCGCTGAACTCGATCACTCGGCGTGCCAAGCGCTGCCAGGATGGGGCACGGGCCGGCCCGACCGGGCCGGGGCGGCCGTCCGCCGGCGGGCACTCTTGTCGCTACGAGGCGGGCATGATCGCGGCGGCCGGCGCGGTTGATTTCCGGGGCGCCGCGGCGGGTGACCGCGCCACGTTGCCCGCCCGACCCGGCACCGGTACACGCGCGCCACATGCGCAGCTCAGACTCGCGCCGATGGAACGTCAACCGACGCTGTTGCACACACGCAAAACGAGATTTGCCATTCGCCTGGCACCGTGCGATCGGCGTGCCACACTGAAACAGATTGGGTCAGCATGTTTGTCGACCCCCATGGGCGGCAATGATCCAACAGAGGCGAGCACGTCGGCCGGCCTTCGTGTCCGCCTAGGTCCCGTCGGTTCAGCCCGAGAGCCGACGGGGCCGCCCTTTTTCCCGGCCTTTCACCGCACCGATACCGGTCGGCACGGCTCACCGATAGGTCTCAACAACCCCGCCCTGCGGGAGTACCGTCGGCGTATGGATGGGTCGCCCGGTGTGTGGATTCTCGGTGGTTACCAAAGCGATTTCGCGCGCAACCTCACCAAGGAAGGCCGCGACTTCGCCGCGCTGACCGCCGAAGTCGTCGACGCCACACTGACCGCCGCCAAGCTCGATGCGGCCGCCGTCGGGGTGGTGCACGTCGGCAACGCGTTCGGCGAGATGTTCGCCCGGCAGGGCCACCTCGGGGCGATGCCGGCGACGGTGTGCGATGGCCTGTGGGACACCCCGGCCTCGCGGCACGAAGCGGCGTGCGCCTCCGGCAGCGTGGCGGCGCTGGCGGCGATGGCCGATCTGCGATCGGGCGCATACGACACCGCATTGGTGGTGGGCATCGAACTGGAGAAGACCGTCCCCGGCGACACCGCCGCGCAGCACCTGGGCGCCGCCGCGTGGACCGGACACGAGGGCGCCGACGCCCGCTACCTGTGGCCGTCCATGTTCGCCCAAGTGGCCGACGAATACGACCGACGGTACGGCCTGGACGACGCGCACCTGCGCGCGATCGCGCAGCTCAACTTCGCCAACGCCCGGCGTAACCCCAACGCCCAGACCCGCGAGTGGACCGTCCCGGATCCGATCGGCGACGACGACGCGACCAATCCGATCACCGAAGGCCGGCTGCGGCGGTTCGACTGCAGCCAAATGACCGACGGCGGCGCGGGATTGGTGCTCGCCAGCGACGCCTACCTGCGCGGGCACCCCGAGGCACGCCCGATCGGGCGCATCGACGGCTGGGGCCACCGCACCGTCGGGCTGGGACTGCGGCAGAAACTGGACCGCGCCGACGGCGACCCGTACGTCCTCCCCCATGTGCGGGCCGCGGTAGCCGACGCGCTGCGTCGCGCGCGGCGCGGCCTCGACGACATCGACGGATTCGAGGTGCACGACTGCTTCACCCCCAGCGAGTACCTGGCCATCGACCACCTCGGGCTGACCGGCCCGGGTGAATCGTGGAAGGCGATCGAGAACGGCGAGATCGAGATCGGCGGCCGGCTGCCGATCAACCCCAGCGGCGGTCTGATCGGCGGCGGACACCCCGTCGGCGCGTCCGGCGTGCGGATGTTGCTCGACGCGGCCAAGCAGGTCAGCGGCGCCGCCGGTGACTATCAGGTCGAGGGCGCGCGGAGCTTCGGCACCCTCAACTTCGGCGGAAGCACCGCTACCACAGTCAGTTTCGTCGTCAGCGGCACCGAAGTCGCATGACCATGGACATAAAAATCGTCGGCAAATTCCTCTCGACCCTGCCCGAAGACGACGACCATCCCTACCGGACCGGGCCATGGCGCCCCCAGACCACCGAGTGGGATGCCGACGACCTCGTCGCCGTCGAGGGCGAGATCCCCCGCGACCTGGACGGCGTCTACCTGCGCAACACCGAGAACCCGCTGCACCCGGCATTGAAGACCTACCACCCGTTCGACGGCGACGGCATGGTGCACGTGGTCGGCTTCCGGGACGGAAAGGCCTTCTACCGCAACCGATTCATCCGCACAGACGGTTTTCTGGCCGAGAACGAGGCCGGCGGACCGCTGTGGCCGGGGCTGGCCGAGCCCGTCCAACTGACCCGCCGCGAGCAGGGATGGGGCGCGCGCACCCGGATGAAGGACGCGTCGAGCACGGATGTGATCGTCCACCGCGGGGTCGCGCTGACCAGCTTCTACCAGTGCGGCGACCTGTACAGAATCGACCCGTACTCGGCCGGCACGCTGGGCAAGGAGTCGTGGAACGGCGGCTTCCCGGCCGAATGGGGCGTGTCCGCACATCCCAAGGTGGACAACAGGACCGGTGAGCTGCTGTTCTTCAACTACAGCAAGCAAGAGCCGTACATGCATTACGGCGTGGTCGACGAGCGCAACGAACTGGCGCACTACGTCGACATCCCGCTGCCCGGGCCGCGGCTGCCCCACGACATGGCGTTCACCGAAAACTACGCCATTCTCAACGATTTCCCGCTGTTCTGGGACCCCCAGCTGCTCGAGCACGACGTGCACCTACCGCGCTTCTATCCCGACATGCCGTCGCGATTCGCGGTGATCCCGCGCCGCGGCAGCACCGCCGACATTCGCTGGTTCGAGGCCGATCCCACCTTCGTGCTGCACTTCACCAACGCCTACGAGGAGGGCGACGAGATCGTGCTCGACGGATTCTTCGAAGGTGACCCCTCTCCCCTGGATACCGGAGGTACCAAGTGGGAGAAGCTGTTTCGCTTCCTCGCCCTGGATCGCCTGCAGGCGCGGCTGCACCGGTGGCGCTTCAACCTGGTCACCGGCGCGGTGCGAGAAGAGCAGCTCTCGGAATCAGTCACCGAGTTCGGCACCATCAATCCCGACCACGCCGCGCGCGACTACCGCTACACCTACGCCGCCACCGGCAAACCCGGCTGGTTCTTGTTCGACGGTCTGGTCAAACACGACCTGCGCACCGGGCGCGAGGAGGCGTTCACCTTCGGCGCCGGCGTCTACGGCAGCGAGACCGCGATGGCGCCGCGCGTGGGCGCCGCCGGTGAAGACGACGGCTACCTGGCCACCCTCACCACCGACATGAACGCCGACGCCTCCTATTGCCTGGTGTTCGACGCCGCGCGGCTCGGCGACGGCCCGGTGTGCAAACTCCAACTGCCCGAGCGGATCTCCAGCGGCACCCACTCGACGTGGGCGCCCGGTGCGGAACTGCGCCGCTGGGACACCGCCGACTCGGCCGCTCGGGCGATCGGACTGTGATGAGCGCCGACAAGCGCCACCACACAACGCACTGGCCGCTGCGCCTGGCCCCCATCGGGGCCATCCGATTCGCCCGCCGCTCCTCGCATTTCGCGGAAACCGTGCAGTTCTATCGCGATCTGGTGGGGTTACCGCTCTATGAAACGTTCGCGGGCAGCTACGGGAGCAACGGCGCGATCTTCGGGTTGCCCAGCTGGAACCTCACCATGGAAATCGTGGAGGCCGACGACACCGTCGCGGTGGACCACCACGAGCAGCTGTGCCTGTACTTTCCCGACCAGCAGGCGCAACAAGCCGCCCTCGCCCGCCTGCGCGAGGCGGGCGTCGAACCCGTCGAGCAGCACCCCTATTGGGCGGCCACCGGTGCGGTCACCTTCCGCGACCCGGACGGGCGTGAAATCGTGTTCGCGCCCTTCGTATTCGGCGTCAACGAGCCCGACAGCAGCGCCACGTCGGGCACCCACGAATTCCCGTCGGCCTGACGGTTCAGCGGCCGGGCCGGCCGGAGGCCAGCGCGGCGACGACGGCCACCAGCGAGCACGCCACCGCGCACACGGCAGCACTCGCCCCGACGTAGAGGCCGTATTCGGCCGACACCGGGGGGTTGACGTTGAGCTTGTAGTACCACGCCGTCAGCGCCACCAGCAACGACGAAATCAACAGTGCGGCAACCGAAGCGAGTCTCACCGACAGACCGCGACCGATCATCGCGCCGACCACCAGCAGCGTCGAGGCCAACAGCACGATGAGCTGGCCCGCGCCGAACCCCCGTGGCAGTTCCAGGTTGCCGTGGGCGCCGCCGATGGCGTTGGCCCAGCCGCCGCCGTTGACGGTCGTCCTCAGCCACGGCAGCCATGCGCTGGCCGACACCACCACGGCGAAAAACGCCACCAGCCAACCGGGGCGCAGGCGGCGAGTCATGGTAGCGAGATTAACGGACTCCGACACCGGCCCGCGTGAGCGAGCGTGAGGCTCGCCGTACGGGGACCGCTAGGCCCGCAGCGAGGACAGGTTGAAGACCACACCCGTCGGATCGCTCGCGGCGGCCAGCCGCCCGTACGGGGTGTCCTCGGCGTCGCGCACCACCGCGCCGCCGTGTTCGGCGATCACCCGCAGTGCCTCGTCGACGTCCTCGGCGCCGAAGAAGATCACCCAGTTCGACGGGACCTCCTGCGGCAACATCGCCGCGCCGTCCATTACGCCGAGCAACTCCTCATCGCCGAAGCGTGCGGTGCTGTACCGGAATTCGTCGGTATCGGAAACCGGCTCGGTCTGCCATCCGAGCGCCTCGCGGTAGAAGTCGAGGGCCGCGCCGTAGCCGCGCGTGATCAGCTGGTGCCAGACCGGGCTGCCGGCCGCCCCGATGAGTTGGAAGCCGCGGTGCTCCAGCGGCTGCCACAACCCGAACCCGGCGGCGGCAGGATCGGTCGCCACGGCCATGTGGCCCTTGGCCGGGATCTCCATCGGTCCCATGCACACCGAACCACCGGCCCCGGTCACCGCGGACAGCGTGGTGCCGATGTCGGCGGTGTGGAAATAGGTGACCCAGCGGTCCGGCGCCCCGGCTTCGGGCCGGTTGGCCATGGTGCCGGCCACCGGATGGCCGTCCTTGGCGGCGTTGACATATCCGCCGTACTCGGGACCGGCGGACTCGAACGTCCAGCCGAAGACGGTGCCGTAGAACTCCTGGGCGCCGGCGACGTCGGACGTCGTCAGGTCGATCCAGCAGGGAGCGCCCAGCGGAGCGCTGTCACGGGTGGGCACGGTGACCTCCTTGAGGTGTCTGGCCCCGGAAGAAGGGGCTTCACCTTATCGACCGTCGCCGAGCCGCAAACTCATCGGCGCTCAGCGATGGGCCTTGCCGTCGCCGTTCGAGCTCGGATCGGACCGGGTGAACACCGTGACGAAATTCTCCAGCGACCGGTCGATGTCGCCGCGCAGGGCGGCGGCGACGATCATGCCGATGGGCCCGAACAACGCCGGGCCGCCCAGGTGCACGTCGAAGCTGACGACGGAGCCGTCGTCCTTGGGCGCGATCTTGGCCATCAGCTTGACCTTGACCCCGCCGACGCCGTCACCGTTGAGCGTCATGCCCTCGGGCGGCTTGTAGCGCACCACCGTCCATTTGATCCGGTTGTACATGCCCTTGACCTCGACGATCGACTCGACGATCGTGCCCTTTTCGATCTCGTCGGGCAGGGTGCTGCGCCACACCCGGTGAATGGTCAGCCAGTCCTTGTACCGGGACAGGTCAGAGGCGTGCTGCCAGGCCACCTCGGGTGGCAGCGGGACGTCGATGGATCCGGAAAGCTTGGCCATCGCTCAGTTCTGCTGGTCGCCGGTGTCCGCGGCGCCGGTGGCCTTCTTGGCCTGCTCCTGCACCTGGTGAATGGTGTCGGTGTACTTGCCCTGCGTCTTGTCGTCGACGAACTCGCCGGCCTTGTCGATCGCCATTTCGACCTTGTCGGCGTTCTGCGACAACAGGTCCTTCGCCTTGTCCAGGAATCCCATGCGCCCTCCCTTTTCCCGGCATCGTACTTGGCCGGCGACACGGCGCCGCGGTGAGTTCGGCGTGCTCAGCACCACAGCCGCGGCTGCACACCCAGCACTTTGGCCCGGATCCACCACGTGGCCTCGATCGCGACCGCGCCGAGCACCCCGACGCCCAGCGCCGTGGAGGTCACCGCCACATTGGACGGGTCGAGCAGGAACGCCTTGCGCGCCAGCGGGAGGCTGAAAATCACCACATAGGCCAGGCCCGAAGCGATTACCAGCGCCACCCGCCACCACTGGTACGGCCGGGCCACCACCGCCAGCACCCACAGCGCCGTCATCAGCAGCGTGATCAGCGCCGCGGTCGACGCCTGATCCTGTTGGGCGAAGGTGGCGTGCCGGCCGCGGTAGGCCAGCAGGTAGGAGGCGAACGTCGCGGTGCCGACGATCAGCCCGCACGGCAGCGCCGAGGTCAGCACGCGGCGCACGAAACCCGCGTGGGCCCGTTCGTTGTTGGGCGCCAGCGACAGGATGAACGACGGTATGCCGATGGTGAACCAGGCGGCGATGGTGACGTGGATGGGCTGGAAGGGATACAGCAGCGGGTCGGCCTTGAGGGGCTTGGCGAGCAGGCATTCGATGCCCACCAGCAAGGCCAGCAGCACCGAGTACACCGTCTTGGTCAAGAACAGGTTGGCGACGCGCTCGATGTTGCCGATCACCCGGCGACCCTCGGCGACGACGTACGGCAGCGTGGCGAACCTGTTGTCCAGCAAGACGATCTGGGCGACCGCGCGAGACGCCGGGCTGCCGGCGCCCATCGCGACGCCGATGTCGGCGTCCTTGAGGGCCAGCACGTCGTTGACGCCGTCCCCGGTCATCGCCACGGCGTGGCCGCGGGACTGTAGGGCATGCACGATGGCGCGCTTCTGGTCCGGCCGGACCCGGCCGAAGGTGGTGTGGGTGTCCAGCGCGTCGGCCAATTGCGCCGGCTCGGAGGGCAATCGGCGCGCGTCCATCGTCTCGCCGTGCAGCCCGAGCTTGTCGGCGACGGCCCCGACCGAGACGGCGTTGTCGCCGGACAATACCTTCACCGAAACGCCTTGACCGGCAAAGTAATCCAGGGTCTCGCGGGCGTCCGGGCGCACCTTCTGTTCGAGGACCACCAGCGCGACCGGGGTGACGCGGCCCGGTGCGTTCGGGTGGTCGACGGCCACGTCGGCGGCGGCGACCAGCAGGACCCGCAACCCCTGGGCCCCGATCCGCTCGGCCTGGTCGGCGGCCGCCGATCCCGGCTCCAGCAGCACGTCCGGCGCTCCCATCACCCAGCTGCCGTGGTCGGCGAAGGACACACCGCTCCACTTGGTGGCCGACTTGAAAGGTGCCGTCGCCGTGGCGGTCCAGCCCGGCGGCTCGCCGCAGGTCTCGGCGATCGCCCGCATGCTGGCGTTGGGTCGCGGATCCTGGGCGGCCAACGACGCCAGCACGTCGGCGATGGATTCGCGCTCGCCCGGTGCGCCGAGTTCGTCGACGCGCGCGACCCGCATGCCGCTTTCGGTCAGGGTGCCGGTCTTGTCCGCGCAGACCACGTCGACCCGGGCGAGTCCCTCGATGGCGGGCAGTTCCTGCACCAGGCAGCGGCGCTGACCGAGCCTGACGACGCCGACCGCGAAGGCGACCGACGTCAGCAGCACCAGCCCTTCGGGGACCATCGGGACCAGCGCGCCGACGGTGCGCAGCACGGCCTGCCGCCAGCCCGGGTGGGTCGTGGTGAACAGCTGGGTGTAGATGGTGAGCAGACCGGCGGGTACCAAGAGGTAGGTGATGAACTGCAGGATGCGGTTGATGCCGTTGCGCAGTTCGGATTTCACCAGGGTGAACTTGCTGGCCTCCTCGGCGAGCCTGGTCGCGTAGGCGTCCGGTCCGACCTTGGTGGCCCGGTAGGCGCCGCTGCCCGCGACGACGAAGCTGCCCGATAGCACCTCGTCGCCGACGGCCTTGGCGATGGGGTCGGCCTCACCGGTCAGCAGCGACTCGTCGACTTCCAGGTTCGCCTCTTCGACGATTTCGCCGTCGACGACCACCTGATCCCCGGGGCCCAGCTCGATGATGTCGTCCAGCACCACCTCATCGGGCGGCACCGCCCGGGTGCCGGATTGCCTGCGCACCAACGGTTTCGCCTGCCCCACGATCGCCAGCTTGTCCAGGGTCTGCTTGGCCCGGATCTCCTGGACCATGCCGACGACGCTGTTGGCGATGATCAACAGCCCGAACATGCCGTTGATCAGCGAGCCCGTCGCCAGCACGATCAGCAGCAGCACCCCCAGGATCGCGTTGATCCGGGTGAAGACGTTGGCCCGCACGATGTCGGTGATGCTGCGCGTGGCCCGTTCCCGCACCGCATTGCTCTTGCCGTCGGCCACCCGCTGCGCCACTTCGGCGTCGGTGAGCCCAGTCGTCGCGGCGAGAGTCATCGGGTGAACGTCCCCAGCTTGTTCGAGTCGTAGTACTCCAAGTTCAGCGAGGCGCCCGTGAATACGGCCTTGGAAACCGTTCCGGGTGGGGCGTTTTCGTCGGTCAGCGGGAAGGTGAAGGTGTCGCCGTCCCAGTGGGTCAGCGTGCTGGTCCGATGTTTCGGGCCCATCGCCAGTTGCAGCGCGCCGTCGCGTTCGGTGACGAGGGCCGGCCCCCAATAGTCGCTGGCGTAGACGCCGGCGTAGTCGCGCAGCGGTCTGGCCGGGGCGGGGTTGGCCGGGGGCTGTTTGCCGACCAGTGAGCCCAGCGGGTTGTTCAGCCAGCCGATCGCCTTGTCGTACAAGGGTCCCCAGTTCTCGCGGATGTGGCCGTACTCGACCAGGTCGATGAATTCGGCGGTCAATGTTTCCGGGATGCCGTAGGGCGCGGCGTTGGTCAGCGCGATGATGCCCACATCCTCGGCGGGCAGCACGACGAAGTTGGTCGCCGCGCCCAGATCGAAAGCGCCCGAATGGCTGTACTGGGTGCGTCCCGAGGAATCCACCGAGGAGTTGAAGCCGTATCCGTAGAATCCGGTGCGCGCCTGCGGAGCCTTGGCGGGCGCGGACACGATCTGCGGGCTGGTGGCGGGCAGCAGCGCTTCCGGCGAGGTGATCCGCCGGCCGTCGTGGGTTCCGTTGCCCAGCAACATCATCAGCCAGCGGGCCATGTCGTTCACCGTCGAGCTGACGCCGCCCGCGGGCGACTGGGGATCGGGGTCACGCTGGAAGCGGGCCTGCCACTTGCCGTCGATCTTGATGTGGTTGACCGCATGGTTGGGCCGGGCGAGGAAGTCGGCGAACCGTGAACTGGTCGACGTCATTCCCAGGGGGCGGTAGAGCACGTCGTCACACAGGTCCTCCCATGGCCTGCCCGCCGCGGCGGCGACCGCCTCCGCGCCCGCGGTGATCCCATAGTTGGTGTAGGCGTAGCTGATTCGGAACGGGTCCAGCGGAAGGTACTTGAGTCTCTCGAGCGTTTGGCGACGGTCATAACCCAGGTCTTCGAGCTTGTCGCCGGCGTGGTCGGGCAGCCCGGAGCGATGCGAATACAGGTCGCCGACGGTCACATGGCCGGTGACATAGGGATCGCTCAGCGTGAACCACGGCAGCTTGGACGCGACGGGCGTGTCCCACGCGACGACGTTGTCGCTGACTTCGTGCGCGATCACGGTCGCGCCGACGGATTTGGACACCGACGCCAACTGGAAGACGGTGTCGGCGTTCACCGCGTTGTCTTGGCCGCGCCCCTTGCCGACGTCCTTGACGCCGAAACCTTTGGCATACATCACCTTCCCGCCGTGCACGATGGCCACGGCCATTCCCGGGATGCCGCTGCTTTTCATCAGGTCGCCGACCAGTCCGTCGACCTTGGCGACGGCCTCGTCGATGCGGCCGGCGGGGATGCTCACGCCGGAGACCTGGTTGGGCGGGAGGTCCGACGGCGTGGACGCCGGCCCGGCGGTGGGCTGGGCGGAGCCGCAACCCGTCAACCCGAGCAGCGCCGCGGCGATGGCGGCCGTGGCCGCGCGTGTGGTCATCCGCGAACCCTAACGCGGTGACGATGCGCGCCGCGTAAACCTACAGCCGCCACCAGGGATCGGATTCCTCCGGCACCCCGGGATCGATGCGTTGACCGGGCAGCGGCACCGCCACGTTCACCCCCTCGGGCCCGGCGGCGGCCAGCAGCCGCTCGACCGGTTCCGCCCATGGGTGCGGGGCCAATCGGAAAGTGCCCCAATGGATCGGCACCAGCAGCCCACCGTCGGTGACGTCCAGGTGCGCGCGCACCGCCTCTTCGGGGTTCATGTGCACGTCGGGCCAGGCCGTGTTGTAGGCCCCGATGGGCAGCAGGGTCACGTCAAACGGTCCGTGATCGGCGCCGATCTGCGCGAAGCTCTTGGTGTAGCCGGTGTCGCCGCCGAAGTACGCCCGATGGGTGGGGCCGACGAACGCCCACGAGGCCCACAGCGTCGTGTTGCGGTCCAGAAAGCGTCCCGAGAAGTGCCGCGCCGGTACGCAAACCAACGTGAGCTCGTCGACCTTGGCGCTCTGGTTCCAGTCGAGCTCGACGATGCGGTGCTCGGGTATCCCCCACCTGCGCAGGTGGGCCCCGATGCCGAGCGGCACGAAAAACGGGGCCCGCTGGGTGCGGGCCAGCGCCAGGACCGTGTCGATGTCGAGGTGGTCGTAATGGTCGTGACTGATCACCACCGCGTCGACGGCGGGCAGCGCCTCGAGTTGAATCGGCGGTGGATGCAGCCGCTGCGGGCCGACGACGTCGGACGGCGAACACCGGTCGCTCCACACCGGATCGGTGAGCACCCGGTAGCCGTCGATCTCCAGCAGCGCCGTGGAATGGCCGAACCAGCTGACGGCCAGCCGGCTCGGGTCGGCGTCGAGGATTCCCGGCGACGCCAGCGGGATCGGCCCCTTCGGCCGGCTCCCGCTCCGGTTCCCGACCAGCTCCCAGGCGACCAGCCGCAGTTGTTCGCGGTCCATCCTGGCTTCCGACGGGGGTTCGAGGTTGACGAAGGCGCCGTCGCGGTAGTTCGGCGACCCGGCCGTGACAGCCGCGATCGAGGCGGGGTGGGCGCCGAGGGCGTCGGGCGCCCCGTGCAGCGCCCGCACCAGCCAACTTCCGGCCGCCAGCGACGCCGTACCGGCGACCAGCCGTAGCGTCCCCCGCATGTTCGTCAGGCCCCCTGGAACTTCGGCGGCCGCTTCTCGATCCGGGCCACCTGGGCTTCGATGACGTCTTGGCTGCTCCAGGCCTTGTCGAAGAGTTCCTTGTGCACCGGCCCGGCCTCTTCGATGGCGCCGTCGTCGTTGAGCACCCGCTTGGCGTGCTGGATCGCCAGCGGCGCCAGCCCGGCGATCTCGGCCGCCCAGGCCTGCGCGTCGGCGAGTGTGCCGATCCGGTTGGCCATCCCGGTCTGCAGCGCGACGTCGGCGGGCAGCTTCTCCGCGGTCAGCAGCATCGCCCGGGCACGGCCGTGGCCGACGAGGGAGGACAACCGCCGGATGCTCCAGTTGTCCAGGGCCAGGCCATATTTCGAGGTCGGGAACTGGAAGAACGCGTCGGGCGCCACCACCCGCAGGTCGCACTGCATGGCCAGTTGCAGGCCGGCGCCGATCGCCGGGCCGTTGATGGCCCCGATGACCGGGATCAGCGTCGCGTCGAGCACCCTGTGCAGCTCCACGAGCCGGTCGGGGTAGTCGGCGGCGAAGGCGTCCCCGGACAGGTCCGCGCCGGCGCAGAACACCGTGCCCTGACCGGTCAGCACGATCGCGCGGGTGGTGCCGTCGCCCGCCTTGAGCACGGCCTCGCGCAGCTCCTCGACCAGCTCGGAGTTCAAGGCGTTGCGGCGCTCGGGGCGCTGCAGCTCGATGGTCATCACGGCCTCGGCCTGGGTAACACCGATCATGGCAGCCACCCTATATAGCCTCGTCTGGTGAGTCGTATCACGGCTGGTCAACTGCGCGATGCGGTGCTGGACGAAAATTCCTTCCTGCGCTGGGACACCGAGCCGCTGGCGGTGCCGGTCAGCGCGTCCTACGCCCAGGAGCTGGCCGAAGCCCGCGCCGCGACGGGCCTGGACGAATCGGTGCTGACCGGCGAGGGGCGCGTCTTCGGGCGCCGGGTCGCGGTGGTGGTGTGCGAATTCGGCTTCCTGGGCGGTTCGATCGGGGTGGCCGCGGCCGAGCGGATCACCGCCGCGGTGCAGCGGGCCACGGCCGAGGGGCTGCCGCTGCTGGCCTCGCCGAGCTCTGGTGGCACCCGCATGCAGGAGGGCACGGTCGCGTTTCTGCAGATGGTGAAGATCGCCGCGGCCGTACGGCTGCACAAGCAGGCGCACCTGCCCTACCTGGTGTACCTGCGCAATCCGACGACCGGCGGGGTGTTCGCCTCGTGGGGTTCGCTGGGCCATGTCACGGTAGCCGAGCCGGGCGCGTTGATCGGCTTCCTGGGCCCGCGGGTGTACCAGCTGCTGTACGGCGAACCGTTTCCCGAGGGCGTCCAGACCGCGGAGAACCTGCAGCGCCACGGCGTGATCGACGGCGTGGTACCGCTCGATGAGCTGCGCCGCACGCTGCACCGCGCCATGACGGTCATCGCCGACGCTCCCGACCCGCTGCCCGCCCCGGCGCCGCCCGAACCGACACCCGACGTGCCCGCCTGGGATTCGGTGGTGGCGTCGCGCCGGCCGGACCGGCCCGGGGTCGGGGTGTTGCTGCGGCACGGCGCCACCGACCGGGTGCTGCTGTCGGGGACCGGCCAGGGAGAGGCGGCCACCACGCTGCTGGCCCTGGCCCGCTTCGCCGGCCAGCCGGTGGTGGTGCTGGGACAGCAGCGGCTGACGGGCGGCCTGGTGGGGCCCGCCTCGCTGCGCGAGGCCCGGCGCGGCATGGCGCTGGCCGCCGAGCTGCGGCTGCCGCTGGTGCTGGTGATCGACACGGCGGGCCCGGCCCTGTCGGCCGAGGCCGAACAGGGCGGCCTGGCCGGCCAGATCGCGCAATGCCTGGCCGAGCTGGTGACGCTGGACACCCCGACGGTGTCGGTGCTGCTGGGCCAGGGCAGCGGCGGCCCGGCGCTGGCGATGGTGCCCGCCGACCGGGTACTGGCGGCCCTGCACGGCTGGCTGGCGCCGCTACCGCCGGAGGGGGCCAGCGCGATCGTCTTCCGCGACACCGACCACGCGCCCGAACTCGCTGCGGCACAGGGCATTCGGTCGGTCGATTTGCTGCGATCCGGAATCGTCGACGTCGTCGTCCCGGAGCACCCCGACGCCGCCGACGAGCCGGTCGAGTTCGCGCAGCGGGTGGCGCGGGCCATCGCCGCCGAGGTGCGGGCGCTGCGCGAGCTTCCCGCTGACGAGCGGCTGGCCGCCCGGTTGCGGCGCTACCGCAACATCGGTTTGCCCTAGCTTCGGCGCGACACGAAGCACGCACGGGGTGCCGGCGAACGGGTGACGGGTGATTCAGCGGTGCGGCCTCCCACAGCCATAGTCGACAATCAGGCAAAATGGGCCGCATGGACACTGGAGCTAGCTCACCGCGGGTCTTGGTCGTCGACGACGATTCAGATGTGCTCGCGTCGCTCGAACGCGGTCTGCGGCTGTCCGGATTCGAGGTGTCGACGGCGGTCGACGGCGCCGAGGCGTTGCGCAGCGCCACCGAGACGCGCCCGGACGCGATCGTGCTCGATATCAACATGCCGGTGCTCGACGGCGTCAGCGTCGTCACGGCGCTGCGCGCCATGGACAACGACGTCCCGGTCTGCGTGCTGTCGGCCCGTAGTTCGGTCGACGATCGGGTGGCGGGCCTGGAGGCCGGCGCCGACGACTACCTGGTCAAACCCTTCGTGCTGGCCGAACTCGTCGCGCGGGTCAAGGCGCTGCTGCGCCGCCGCGGCGCCACCGCCACGTCGTCGTCGGAAACCATCACGGTGGGGCCGCTCGAGGTCGACATCCCGGGCCGACGCGCCCGGGTCAACGGCGTCGACGTCGACCTGACCAAGCGGGAATTCGACCTGCTGGCGGTGCTGGCCGAGCACAAGACCGCGGTGCTGTCCCGCGCGCAGCTGCTCGAGCTGGTCTGGGGGTATGACTTCGCCGCCGACACCAACGTCGTCGATGTGTTCATCGGATACCTGCGCCGCAAGCTGGAGGCGAACGGCGGCCCCCGGCTGCTGCACACCGTGCGCGGAGTGGGATTCGTACTGCGCATGCAGTAGCCAGGTCGGCCGGCCATGAAGTTCCTGTCGCGGATCCTGACCCGGACGCCCTCGCTGCGGGCGCGGGTTGCGGTCGCGACGGCCATCGGCACCGCGATCGTGGTGGTGATCGCGGGCGCGGTGGTGTGGTTCGGCATCACCAGCGCCTGGAAGGAACGCCTGGATCGCCGTCTGGACGAGGCGGCCGGCTTCGCCATCCCCTTCCTGCCCCGTGGCCTCGACGACATCCCGCGCACCCCCAACGATCAGGACACCGTGATCACCGTGCGGCGCGACGGCCAGGTCAAGTCCAACTCGGACGTCACGCTGCCCCCGTTGGACGTGGGCTATGCCGACACCTACATCAACGGGGTGCGCTATCGCGTGCGCACCCTGGAGGTCCGCACGCCGCAACCGGCGACGGTGGCGGTGGGCGCGACCTACGACGACACGATCGCCCAGACCAACAACCTGCATCGCCGGGTGATCCTGATCTGCGCGCTCTCGATCGGTGCGGCGGCGGTATTCGCTTGGCTCCTGGCCGCTTTCGCGGTGCGGCCGTTCAAACGCCTGGCCCAGCAAGCCCGTTCGATCGACGCCGACGAACGCCCCCAGGTCGCGGTGCGCGGCGCCAGCGAGGCCGTCGAGATCGCCGAAGCCATGCGCGGGATGCTGCAGCGCATCTGGACCGAACAGGACCGGACCAAGGACGCGCTGGCCTCGGCGCGTGACTTCGCCGCCGTGTCCTCGCACGAACTGCGCACCCCGCTGACCGCGATGCGCACCAACCTCGAAGTGCTGTCCACCCTGGACATGCCCGACGACCAGCGCAAGGAGGTGCTGGGCGACGTCATCCGCACGCAGTCGCGGATCGAGGCCACGCTGACCGCACTCGAGCGGCTGGCCCAGGGCGAACTGTCGACGGCCGACGACCACGTGCCCGTCGACATCACCGAACTGCTGGACCGCGCCGCGCACGACGCCGCCCGGATCTACCCGGGTGTCGACGTGTCGCTGGTGCCCTCCCCCACCTGCATCATCGTCGGATTGCCGGCCGGGTTGCGCCTGACCGTCGACAACGCGATCGCCAACGCCGTCAAGCATGGCGGCGCCACCCGGGTCCAGCTGTCGGCGGTCAGCTCGCGCGCGGGGGTGGAGATCGCCATCGACGACAACGGCGGCGGCGTGCCCGAAGATGAGCGACAGGTGGTCTTCCATCGGTTTTCTCGCGGATCGACGGCCTCCCATTCCGGGTCGGGCCTGGGGCTGGCGCTGGTCGCGCAGCAGGCCCAGCTGCACGGCGGGACCGCCGCACTGGAGAACAGCCCGCTGGGCGGCGCGCGCCTGGTGGTGCGGATTCCGGCCCCCAGCTAGCGCTCTACCGGTTTGTCCGAGCCATCGCGGCGCGGCGTGAAACCGGCTTGCTGCGCGGACTTTTCGTCCCGGAACCAGACCTGGGCCGTGGTCGAGTCGTAGGACGGATCGTCGGGCGTCAGGTACAGCTTGCCCGCCATCTGTGCCTTGATCAGAAATCCGGCCGGCCCGCCGCCGCCGGGGCCGGCGTCGGCCGATCCCGGACCGTACGGGGCGCCCGGCGACACCGCGATCTTGGTGGTCGGCGATTCCCTGGCGACCGGGATCTTGGTGGTGCGCCGTTCGGTGACCGGGATCGTCGTGGTCCGCTTTTCGGTGACCGGGATGTGGGTGGTATCGGGCTCTCGCGCCGCCCGCTCATCCCGCGAGTCGTCCACCGGCGCCGGGCTTTTGGCGGGGATCATGATCAGCGTGAGCGTCAGCAGCAACCCCAGCGCGAAGGACAGGCCGAAAAGCCACCAGTTCACCTGGCTCATCGCCGCGCCCCCTTGCGCGCACGGTGCAGGATCGTGGCGATCACCCAGGCGGCGGCCGAGCCCGCCAGGAAAGCGAGCAGATACCACAACCACTCGATGATGAAGTCCATGCCGAATGCTCCTCAGCTCACTACGATTTCGACCCGGCGGTTCTGTGCGCGACCGTCGTCCGTGCCGTTGGGGGCGATCGGGTTGGCCGAGCCGAAACCAGTGGTGGTCAAACGATCGCCGGGCACGCCGTGGGCTTCCAGAAACCCCGCGACGGCTTGGGCGCGCTCTTCGCTCAACGGGACGTTCAGGCTGGTGTTGCCTGTGGCGTCGGCATAGCCGTTGATCGCCACGTGAGCGGTCGGGCATGCCTGGAGTTTGTCGGCGACACGGGTCAGGACCTGCTCGTCGGACGCGGTCAAACTACCGAGGTTCGACTCGAAGGTCAGCGCGCCGTCGGTCAGGGTGTTGATGGCCGACTGCAGATTGGTGCACGAGGCGGCGGCACCGGGCGGCCCAGACGCGGGCGGTGAGTTAATGGCAAGGTTGTCAACGACATTCAGGTGAGACCAGATGCGCTTGGCGTCGGCGTCGATGGTGTCCTTCTGCTCGGGCGACGCCGCGGTGCCGGCCAGCGTGACGGTGTCCGCGCCGACCGTGAGCGTGAAATCGGCGATCGACGCGCTGTCGGCGAAGACGGGCCTGGCCTTGGCGAAATCGAGGGCATCGACGGCGGGGTTGATGCGGATCTGGTCGACGATGCCGACGCCGGCCGGCAGCGCGCCGGTGAGCACCTTCAGCAGCGCGGCTTTGGCGGACTCGTCCGGGAACTCTCCGGTGAGGGTGACGCTGTTGCCGGCGCGCGCCATGGAGAACGCGGCCAACGAAATCGTCGGCGCGCCAGCGCTGGTCGAGGGCGCCGGCGCCCCGCGACCGGACGGGGATCGCGTCGGAAGCGCGTAGCCGATCGTGGCTAGCAGAAGCGGGATGACCACCAGGGCGATCAGCCAGGGCAGGCCGAGCCGTTTGACGCTCACGACGGCCCTCCCTCGTGTCCCTCGCCCTCGCCGGCCGAGGCGCCAGGCGATATGCAGCCTACCGATTCAGCCCCTTTCGGGTCGGGCACACTGGAGCGATGGCCAACGGCAGTAAACCGACCGACAACGACACCCTCGCAGTCATCCGCGACCTGGTCGCCGAGGAGAAGGCGCTGCGGGCCCAGCTGCAGCACGGGGACATCGACACGTCCGAAGAACATGACCGCCTCCGGCGGGTGGAGGTCGAACTCGACCAGTGCTGGGACCTGCTGCGGCAGCGCCGGGCGCTGCGCGAGAGCGGCGGGGACCCCCGCGAGGCGGAGGTGCGGCCACCCGACGAGGTCGAGGGCTACCTGAGCTGAGCGACCAGCCGACCGACGTCGACGCCGTAGTCGTCGGCGGCGGCCACAACGGTCTCGTCGCGGCCGCGTATCTGGCCCGCGCGGGTCTGCGGGTGCGTCTGCTGGAACGGCTGGAGCACATCGGTGGTGCCGCCGTCTCGGCCCGAGCTTTCGACGGGGTCGACGTTCGGGTATCGCGTTATTCCTACCTGGTCAGCCTGCTGCCGCCGCGCATCGTCGGGGATCTGGGCGCCGCCGTGCGGCTGGCGCGGCGGCCCTTTTCGTCCTATACGCCCGACCCGGCGACCGGCGGCCGCACCGGATTGCTGATCGGGTCGCCCGCCGACACCTTCGCCGCCATCGGGGCCGCCGCGGACGCGCAGGGCTTCGCCGACTTCTACCGACGCTGCGGGCTGGTGACCGAACGCCTGTGGCCGACCCTGCTCGAGCCGCTGCCCACCCGCGCGCCACTCGCTGACCGACCCCAGCATCCTGTCGGCGGACCTGCGCGACGCGGGG
>NZ_QMEV01000014.1 GCF_003284935.1 Mycobacterium colombiense | reverse complement strand
GATGTGGGCGGGCCCCCTGTGCGCGGGGCTGCTGGCCCGCGCCGGTGCCACCGTCGTCAAGGTCGAAAGCCCGCGGCGCCCCGACGGCACCCGGGCAGGCAACCGGGCGTTCTTCGACTGGATCAACGGCCAAAAGCTCTGCTATGCACTAGATCTCGAAACTCAAACCGACGAATTGCGGGACTTGCTGGCCGTCAGCGACATCATCATCGAGGGCTCGCGCCCCGCGGCCCTGGCGCGCCGCGGGCTCGGACCCGATGACATCACGCCGCGCGCCGGCCGAATCTGGTTGCAAATCATCGGTTATGACGGCCGCAGACCGGGATTCGGCGACGACGCCGCGGTGGCCGGTGGGCTGGTCGGCACCAGCGCCGACGGGCCGGTGTTCTGCGGCGACGCGATCGCCGACCCGCTGACCGGGCTGGACGCGACCCTGGCGGTGGCCGAATCCCTGGGCCGCGGTGGCGGCGAGTTGATCCGCGTATCCATGGCCGGGGTCGCCGCGGCCTACGCGGCGCTACCGACCGGGCCGTCGGCATCGAGCGCGCGCGTGTCGGCCCCGCAGGCGCCGCCGGCCTCCCCGCCGGCGTCCGGGCTGGGTGCCGACAACGAGGCCGTACGCCGCCTGGTCGGCCAGAAGCGGTGTCTGTCATGCTGATCCAACGGGCCACCTTGCTGGACGGGACCAGGACCGACATCCGGGTGGGTGCGCTGATCGAGGAGATCGCCCCGCCGGGCGAGGGCCTGGCGGCGCGCCCGGGGGAGGGCGTGCTGTACGCCGGCGGTGGCACCGTCCTGCCCGGCCTGCACGATCACCATGTGCACCTGCGCTCGGCGGCCTCGGCGCAGGATTCGTTCCTCGTCGGGCCGCCCGGGGTCAGCACCGAAACCGAACTCGCCCACTTGCTGGCCAACGCCACGCCGGGCCCCGACGGCTGGATTCGCGCGGTGGGCTACCACGATTCGGTTGCCGGAGAACTCGATCGCGGCGCACTCGACGCCATCGTCCCCCACATTCCCGTGCGCATCCAGCACCGCAGCGGGGCGCTGTGGATCCTCAATTCCGAAGCGCTGGGGCGGGTCGGGCTGGCCGAGCATCCCGACGGCCGGCTGCGCAGCGCCGACCGCGGCTGGTCGTTGGCCCTGCAGCGGCGCGAAACCGATCTGGCCGAATTGAGCCGCCGGATCACCGCGACCGGTGTCACCGGCGTCACCGACGCCAGCCCGGATCTGGACGCCGACGACATCGAATCGCTGACGACCGCGCACCGGCGCGGCGAGTTCCGGCCCCGGTTGAGCTTCCTGTCGCCGGGCAAGAAGATCCTGCACGACGACGCCCTGGACCTCGACGGGCTCACGGAATGGGTTGCGCGCCAGCATGACAACGGTCAGCCGGTGGCCGTGCACTGCGTGACCGCGGCCCAGCTGGTGGTGACCATCGCGGCCCTGCGCGAGGCGGGCGGCCACCCGCACGACCGCATCGAGCACGCCGCGGTGGTGCCCGACGACGACCTGTCCGACCTCGCCGGGCTCGGGGTCACGGTGGTGACGCAGCCCAACTTCGTCGCCGAGCGCGGCGACCAATACCTCGCCGAGGTCCCCGCCGCCGAGCACGATCAGCTGTGGCGCGTCGCATCCCTGCGCAACGCGCGGGTGCCGGTCGCGTTGTCCACCGACATGCCGTTCGGCCACGGCGATCCCTGGACGGCGATGCGCGCCGCGGTGCACCGCACCACGGTCCAGGGCGCCGTTCTCGGCCCGCGCGAATGCGTCTCGGCGCGAGAGGCTTTGACGATGTTTTTGGGCCGAGCCGATCAGCCGGGCCGGCCGCGCACCGTGGACGTCGGGCAGCCGGGGGACCTTTGTGTGCTCAACGAACCGCCGCAGACGGCGCTGGCCGCCCTGGACGCCGGCCTGGTGGCGGCGACCGTCATCGGCGGTGAGTTGGTGTACTTCGCGATGTGAGGCGGTGTCAGGCGGCCGGGCTGAGCGCGGCGCGCAGACTGGTGCATTGGCTGTCGAAAAACCGCCGCGACACTTGGGCTTTCGGCAACACCAGGTCGAAGCCGTGGAAGGCGCCCGGAATGGTTTCGACCTGGCACGGCACCCCCGCGGCCGTCAGGCGCTCGGCGTAGGCGAGGTCTTCGTCGTGGAACAGGTCGTGCGTGCCCACCCCGATCCAGGCCGGCGGCAATCCGCTGAGGTCGTCGCGGCGCCCGGGCACGGCGACCTCGGGGTCGGCGTTGCCGAGATACGCCGCCCAGCCGAACTTGTTGCTGCGGTTGTCCCACAACCGGTAGTGCGCCCTGGGTGCGGTGGCCGAGCTGCGGTCGTCGAGCATGGGGTAGGTCAGCAGCTGAAATGCCGGGCTCAGCTCGGCGCGGTCGCGGGCCAGCAGGGCCAGGGCCGCCGCGAGGCCGCCGCCGGCGCTGGCGCCGCCGATGGCGATGCGGTAGCGGTCCACCGAGGGCAGCCCGGCCAGCCAGGTCAATGCCGAATAGCAGTCTTCCAGCGGCGTGGGATACGGATGTTCGGGCGCCAGACGGTATTCCACCGATGCGACGGTGATGCCCAGTCGCCTGCTGAAGCCGCTGCACAGCTGGTCATCCTGTTGGGCGGTGCCGATCACGTATCCGCCGCCGTGGATCCACAACAGCGCGGGCGCGGGCGCGGTGACTCCGGCGGGCCGGAACAGCCGGACGCCGGCCCCCGAACCCAGGGTGATCGATTCGACGCCGGCGACGGGCTTGCCCAGGCGTGCCCGCCACGCGAGCCCCGCCCGCATCAGCGGCAGGGTCCTTGGACCGACGAGCCGACGTGGGGCGACGCGGGCGAATCGTTGCAGGTCAGGATGAACATCGTTGTTCGTCACCGCATCAGTATCACCGACGCGGAAAATCAGGGGACGGCTATAGGGGATCTGCCGTGCACCATCGACATCTAGGAGGCAGCGTGACCGCCAACACCCCCCGGCTCGCTTCGCGGTTCGTCGACACGGCTCTGGGAACGCTGCGCGTTCAGGTCAGTGCGGGCACCGGACCCGCCGTCCTGATGTGGCCGAGCCTGTTGATGACGGGCGACCTGTGGGCCGGGCAGGCCGCGCGCTTCGGCGACAGCCATCGCCTGGTGCTGATCGATCCGCCCGGCCACGGCGCCAGTGCGCCGCTGCGCGCGATGTTCAGCTTCACCGACTGCGCGCGCTGCGTCGTCGACCTGATGGACGGCCTCGACATCGACAGGGCCCATTTCGTCGGCAACTCGTGGGGCGGGATGATCGGCGGCACCTTCGCCGCCCGTCACCCCGACCGCCTCGACCGCGCGGTGCTGATGAATTGCACGGCCTCGAAAGCCGGTGTCGCGCAACAGGTGCAGTATGCCGCCATGCTGTGGTTGGCGAAGGTGCTCGGCGGCATCCGGCCGCCGCTGACCCACTCGGCCGTCCGCGCTTTCCTGGGGCCGACGACGCTGCGCACCCGCCCGGACGTGGTGGCGACCGTGCGGGCAGCCGTGCAGTCGGTGGACACCGATTCGGTCCGCTGGGCGGTGCGCAGCGTGGTGTCCGCGCGGCCCGACCAGCACGCCCTGCTAGCGGGGGTCACGGCGCCGGTGCTGGTGGTCGCCGGCGCGGAAGACGCCACCTTTCCGGTGGCCGAGACCCGCGCCATGGCCGACTCGATCCCCGGCGCGTCCTTCGCCGTGCTCGACGGGGTCGCGCACCTGGCGGCGCTCGAAGAGCCCGCACGGGTCAACGAGCTGCTGGACGCGTTCTTGTTCGGCCGATGAGGTAGGCCGACGCCGTCCCGCCACGAGCCGAAAAGCCTTGCCCGAGAACATAACTCCGAAGCACCCGCTACCCCGGCGAGGGCGGCGCGCACGTCCGGCACGCGCCGGTGGGTGAACCGTGCCGGTCGCTGCACCGTAGCCGCAGGGAGGGTCTGGACGAGAAATGGATTAACGGAGCCACGATCGGGGTATCGGAGCAATGCTGACGCACGGGCTTGCCGTCAGCGTGTTGGGGTTTGCCGGTGCGTCGCCGCAACGTCCCGCAACGGGACCGAGTGGCGGCACACCGCCCGATCGGCCAGGACGCGAGGACGTGGAATGCTTGGGCAGCTTTACGATCGGGCACTTGGCGGGGAGCGATGTTGGATCCGTCATGACGACGGCGAACTGCGGCCGCTGCCGGCGCACCGATGGTTGGGTGCGCGACGTCCCGGCGACGGAACTGGCGACGCCGTCGACCAAGCCTTCGACGAAATCTTCGACGAAGCCGTCACGCGGATGTGCACCGGACCGACAATCGAGCTGGGTTGCGGTCCGGGCCGGTTGGTGGCGAGGCTGGTGCAGCGGGGCATCCCCGCGCTCGGCATCGACCGGTCCGCGACCGCGATCCAGCTGGCGGGTCGCGGTGGTGCACCCGCCCTGTTGGGCGACGTCTTCGAGCCGCTGCCGGGCACGGGCCTGTGGCAGACGGTCCTATTGGTCGACGGCAATGTCGGGCTCGGCGGGGATCCCCGCCGAATCCTCGGGCGCGCCTTCGAGCTGTTGGCCCGCGGCGGGCGGTGCGTGGCCGAATTCGAGGCCGAGGCCATCGGCATCTGTTCGCGCTGGGTGCGCCTGGAGTCGGCGGGGGAGGTCGGACCCTGGTTTCGCTGGGCATCCGTCGGGGTGGACAGCGCCGCCGCCCTGGCCGCGCAGGTGGGGCTGACGCTGACCAGCGTCAGCCTTATCGGTGGCCGGGTGATCGCCGACCTGACGGCCGGGTAAGCGTGTCGTACACAGCAAAATTCGGCGAACGCAGCGAACCTTCAAAAGCCGTTCAAACAGCGTAAATATCGTCGTCAGCGAGCATGCCCGGCAAAGCGATTCCGCCACGCCCGCGCGTTCTGAGGAAACCTCAGTTTGCGAAACCCCGTGAGGGGTACAGTCCCGTTCATGACGGCGAATGGTCCGGGCATTACCGATTGCGTGAAATGGTTGCTGCGGGCCCGCCCCGGCGACTATGCGCTGGCGTTGAGTGTGGCCGGGGCTTCGCTGCCCGTGGTAGGCAAGCATCTTGAACCCCTGGGGGGTTTGACCGCCATGGGTGTGTGGGGCGCCCGGCACGCGCCCGAGGCGATCTCCGCGGTGACCAAAGGCTGGTTCACACCCGGCATCAACGACGTCCGTCGCCGTGACCGCGAGAGCACCCAGCAGGTGTCCCTCGCCGCATTGCGTGGGGTCGTGGCGGCCGCGGACCTCGAGGCGGACTGGCCCGTCGCCGAGAAGACGCCGCCGATCTGGGACGGCCTGCGCCAGCGCCGCTATCTCTATCGCCGCGCCGTCCACTACGGGGACCACCCCGATCAGGTGCTCGACGTCTGGCGGCGCAAGGACCTGCCGGCGCAACCCGCACCCGTCCTGATCTTCCTGCCGGGCGGCGCCTGGGTGCACGGCAAGTGCATGGGCCAGGGATCGGCGCTGATGTCCCGGCTCGCCGAGCAGGGCTGGGTGTGCCTGGCGGTCAACTACCGCGTCTCGCCGCACCACCGCTGGCCCCGCCATATCGTCGACGTCAAGACCGCCATCGCGTGGGCGCGCGCCAACGTCGACAAGTTCGGCGGCGACCGCGATTTCGTTGCGGTGGCGGGATGTTCGGCCGGTGGGCACCTGAGCGCGCTGGCCGGGCTGACGCCCGACGACCCGCAATTCCAGGCGAAGCTGCCCGAGGGCGCGGACACCTCGGTGGACGCGGTCGTCGGGATCTACGGCCGCTACGACTGGGAGGATCGCTCCACGCCGGAGCGCGAACGGTTCGTCGAATTCCTCGAGCGCGTCGTGGTGAAAAAGTCGATCGCCCGGCGCCCCGAGATCTTCCGCGACGCGTCCCCGATCGCGCGCGTGCACCGAAACGCGCCGCCCTTCTTGGTCATTCACGGCAGCAAGGACACCGTGATCCCGGTCGAGCAGGCGCGCAGCTTCGTCGAGCGGCTGCGGGCGGTGTCGCATTCGATGGTCGGCTACCTGGAATTCCCGGGCGCCGGTCACGGCTATGACCTGCTCGACGGCGAGCGTGCCGGCGCCGCGGCGCACGTCACTTCGCTGTTCCTCAACCAGATTTACCGCACCAAGACACGCGTCGGGGCAAAAGAGGTCATCTGAACCGGCACCGCTGAGTATGGTCCCTCTATGGGCAAGGGGCAGGGGTGAAGAGGCTTAGCGGGTGGGACGCCGTACTGCTGTACAGCGAAGCGCCGAATGTCCACATGCACACCATCAAAGCCGCCGTCATCGAGCTCGACGCTGACCGCCGGTCACTGGACGTCGACACCTTCCGCGAGGTCATCGCCGGGCGGCTGCACAAACTAGACCCGTTCTGCTACCAGCTCGTCGAGGTGCCGCTGCACTTCCACCACCCGATGTGGCGGGAGAACTGCGAGCTCGACCTGAACTATCACATCCGCCCCTGGCGGGTCTCGCCCCCCGGAGGCCGGCGCGAACTCGACGAGGCCATCGGGCAAATCGCCAGCACGCCGCTCGACCGCAGTCGCCCGCTGTGGGAGATGTACTTCGTGGAAGGCTTGGCCAACAACCGGATTGCGGTCGTCGGCAAAATTCACCACGCCCTGGCCGACGGCGTCGCCTCGGCGAACCTGATGGCCCGCGGCATGGATTTGCAGCCGGGCCCGGAGGGCAAGCCGTACGCCTGTGACCCGCCCCCCACCACGCGGCAGCTGATGGCGTCGGCCTTCGCCGACCACATGCGCCATGTCGGACGGCTGCCGCACACCATCCGCTACACCGCCCAGGGTTTGGGCCGGGTGCGCCGCAGTTCGCGCAAGTTCTCCCCGGAGCTGACCCGGCCCTTCGAACCGCCACCGACCTTCATGAACCACAAGATCACCCCCGAACGCCGCTTCGCCACCGCCACCCTGGCGCTGGCCGACGTCAAGGAGACCGGCAAGCGGCTCGGGGCGACGATCAACGACATGGTGCTGGCCATGGCGACCGGGGCGCTGCGCACCCTGCTGCTGCGGTACGACGGCAAGGCCGAACCGCTGTTGGCGTCGGTGCCCATGAGTTTCGACTTCTCGCCCGAACGGATCTCGGGCAATCGCTTCACCGGCGTGCTGGTGGGCCTGCCGACGGACTCCGACGACCCGCTGGAGCGGGTGCGGTGCAGCCACGAGAACGCCATCGCCGCCAAGGAAAGCAACCAGCTGATGGGCCCGGAGCTGGTCAGCCGGTGGGCCGCCTACATGCCGCCCCGGCCCACCCAGGCCTTCTTCCGGTGGGCGTCCGGTCGCGACGGGCACAACAAGATCCTCAACCTGAACATCTCCAACGTTCCGGGCCCGCGCAAGCGCGGCCGGGTGGGCGGGGCGCTGGTCACCGAGATCTACTCGGTGGGCCCGTTGACCGCGGGCAGCGGCCTGAACATCACCGTGTGGAGCTACGTCGATCAGCTCAACATCTCGGTGCTCACCGACGGGTCCACCCTGGAGGACCCGCACGAGGTCTCCGACGCCATGGTCGCTGACTTCATCGAAATACGCAGGGCCGCAGGACTTTCCGAAAAGTTGACGGTCGTCGAGGCCGCGATGGCCCCGGCGTGATCGGGCCGGATCGCTAGCTGATCACCGTCGGCGGTAAGCCGGATCTCGCCGGGACGTTAACGCCATTTCCGGCGCCCGTTACCATCGGTCCGACAGGAGCTATCTGGAAGCCACCCATTCCCTGAAGGAGCTGTGCGGCACGTGAGCACTGGGAACGACGACGCCAACGAACCCGAAGTCCTGGTCGAACAACGGGATCGAATCCTCATCATCACGATCAACCGGCCCAAGGCCAAGAACGCGGTCAACTCCGCGGTGGCCAATGGCCTGGCCGCCGCCGTGGACCGGCTCGACAACGAGACCGGCCTCTCGGTGGGCATCCTCACCGGCGCGGGGGGCTCGTTCTGCGCGGGCATGGACCTCAAGGCCTTCGCCCGCGGCGAGCTGCCCATCGTGGAGGGCCGCGGCATGGGCTTCACCGAGCGTCCGCCGGTCAAACCGCTGATCGCGGCGGTCGAGGGCTACGCGCTGGCCGGCGGCACCGAACTGGCGCTGGCCACCGACCTGATCGTGGCGTCCAAGGATTCGGCGTTCGGCATCCCGGAGGTCAAGCGCGGGCTGGTCGCCGGCGGCGGCGGGCTGCTGCGGCTGCCGCAGCGCATCCCGTCGGCCATCGCCATGGAGCTGGCCCTGACCGGTGAGAACCTGAGCGCGGAGCGCGCGCATGCGCTGGGCATGGTCAACGTGCTGGCCGAGCCCGGCACGGCGCTCGACGCCGCGATAGCGCTGGCCGAAAAGATCGCGGCGAACGGGCCGCTGGCGGTGGCCGCCACCAAGCGGATCATCGTCGAGTCCCGCGGCTGGAGCCCCGAGGAGATGTTCGCCGAGCAGAACAAGCTGCTGGGCCCGGTGTTCTCGTCGAACGACGCCAAGGAGGGCGCGATCGCCTTCGCCGAGAAGCGCCCGCCCAAGTGGACGGGCACCTGAGTTAGGCAGCTCGATCCCCTTCGGCCGCAAGGCTTTCTGAGTCCGCGCTGTCCTCGGCGGTGACCGGGCCGGCCACCGCCGCTGCGGCATCGGTGGTCGGCGGCGGAGCCAGCCCGGGTTCGGGGGTCAGCAGCATGGTCGTGCGGGCTTCCAGCACGTGGCCGATGAAGAAGTCGTAGATGACGATGCCGACGACGGCGCCGATCAGCGGGCCGACGATCGGGATCCACCAGCAGCCGGTGGTGCCGCCGTAGTCGCCGGGCAGCCCGGCGCGCAGTCGGGTCATCGTGGTGGTGTCCAGTCGGGTCTGTCCGTGGCGGAGGGTCGGCGATTCCACGTGGTTCCTTACCGGGTCGGCGGTCTACGGGCCGGGCACCGTGAAGCGGGTCCGGGCGGGCATCGGGGTGGGTTAACCCACCGCCAGCTGCGGGTAAACCTCGCCGGCACGCTCGGGCGATGCGGCGTGGTGACGGCGCTGGGCCGCAAGATAGTTGCGTGATCTAAACTACAGTCGAGCATGACACTTTTGGCCAGCTTTGTAACGTGTTGAGACCGGAGAAAGATCGAGGATGAGCATTTCGTTGCTGCTCGAGATGGCCGCGTCGGGCAACGCCGAGCGCACGGCCGTGGTGTCGGGGGACCTGCGGCTGACAACGCAACAGCTCAGCGATCTCGCCGACGGCGGCGCCGGGGTGATCGCCGCGTCGAACGCCAAGCACGTCGCGTACGTGGGCACCGGCGGCGCGATGCTGCCGGTGCTGATCTTCGCCGCGGCGCGCGCCGGCGTGCCCTTCACGCCGATCAACTACCGGCTCTCCGCCGACGGCATCCAGGCGCTGATCGGACGGCTGCCCGAGCCGTTGGTGATCGTCGACAGCCGCTACCGCGACGCCGTCGGCGAGGTGTCCGACCGCGCGATGGTGTCCGACGATTTCCTGGAGGCCGCGCGCGATCGCGGCCAGGCCGCGGAGGTTCCCGCGTTTCCCGACCCGGATTCCATCGCGATCGTGCTGTTCACCTCCGGCACCACCTCGCAGCCCAAGGCCGTCGAGCTCTCACACAACAACCTGACCAGTTACATCACCGGGACGGTGGAATTCGGGGCGGCGGAGGACACCGACGCCGCGCTGATCTGCGTGCCGCCGTATCACATCGCCGGGGTCAGCGCCGCGCTGTCGAATCTGTACGCCGGACGCAAGATGGTGTATCTGCCCAATTTCGATGCGCAGGAATGGGTTCGGTTGATCAACGCCGAGAACGTGACCACCGCGACGGTGGTGCCGACCATGCTGGACCGCATCATCAGCGTGCTGGACAACGGCGATGGAACGGCCATCGAGCTGCCGTCGCTGCGCAACCTGGCCTACGGCGGTTCCAAAGTGGGCCTGCCGCTGGTCCGCCGCGCGCTCGAGCTGCTGCCCAACGTGGGCTTCGTCAACGCCTACGGCCTGACCGAGACCAGCTCGACGATCGCGGTGCTCACCCCCGACGACCATCGCGCCGCGCAGGCGGCGTCGACCGCCGAGGCCGCCCGGCGGCTGGGGTCGGTCGGCCAGGCGGTGGCGGGCATCGAGCTGCAGATCCGCGACGAGGCCGGCAACGTGCTGCCGCCGGGGCAGACGGGCGAGCTGTTCGTGCGCGGCGAGCAGGTGTCGGGCCGCTACACGGGGATCGGCTCGGTGCTCGACGACAACGGCTGGTTCCCCACCAAGGACATCGCCATGCTCGACGACGAGGGCTACCTATTCATCGGCGGGCGCAGCGACGACACCATCATCCGCGGCGGCGAGAACATCGCGCCCGCCGAGCTGGAAGAGGTCCTGGTCGAGCACCCGCACGTGCGTGACGTCGCCGTGGTCGGCGTCGAGGACCCGCAGTGGGGCCAGGCGATCGTCGCGGTGGTGGTGCCGGCGGCGGGCGCCGACCCCGACCCCGAGGAATTGCGTGAATTCGTCCGCAAGAGTTTGCGCGGTTCGCGCACTCCCGACGAGGTAGTGTTTCGCGACGAGCTGCCCACCACCGCGACCGGCAAGGTCTTGCGGCGGGAGATCATCCAGACCCTCACCGGATTGCGCGCCGCACCGGCCCAGCAGTAAGCGATCAAGGACGGAAATCAATGATCAAGAACGGAACTCGTCTCGCCAGCCAGGTGTGCGACACCCAGGTGATCGTCGTCAGAAGCGCCGACAGCCTGGACGACTTGCGGTGTGGCGGTGCGCCGATGGTGCCGGTCGGGGGCGAGCGGTCGGGCGAATTGGACCCGGCGTTCGCCGACGGCACGGTCATGGGCAAGCGCTACGTCGACGAGACCGGCGCCGAGGTGCTGGTGACCAAGCCGGGCGCGGGCAGCCTGAGCATCGGGCAGACCGCCCTGCAGCTCAAAGAGGTCAAGCCGCTACCCGCCAGCGACTGAGCGGGTCAGCGCGCCGCGTCCTGCTTGCCCGAAATCTTGTTGCGGGCAACGAATTCCTTTGCCTTGATCAGGAATTCGAGTTGCTCGCCGACCTGATGCAGCGGGCCCGCGTTGCGGGTGGAGCGGGAGAGCACGATCGCGCCCTCCAGCGCGGCGATGGACATCACCGCCAGGGAGGCGGCGTCGGCGTCGTCGAAGCCGTCGTTGACGAATGCGCGGGTGAGCGCGGTGCACCAGCGGCCCAGGATGGCGCCGGCCTCGGCGGAGAGCTTGGGACCGTCGTCGTCCGAACAGCCGATCGCCGCCGCCACGACCGGACAGCCGGCGGTGAAACCGCCGTCGGTGAGCAGCCGCTCCCAGAATCCGACGAACTCGGCCAGCAACACCCTGGCGCCCCGCCCGGCGGCGTCGTCGATCATGGCGGTGATGGAGTCACCCGAGTAGCGCAGCGCCTCGGTCAGAATCTGGTTGCGCCCGTCGGGAAAGTGGTAGTACACCGAACCGCGCGGGGCGCCGCTGCGGGCGAGCACCGCGTCGATGGTCACGCCGGCGGCTCCGCGCTCGCGCATCACTTCGGCGGCGCTGGCCAACATCTTCGTGCGGGTGCCCCCGCGTTTCGCCCGGCCCTGGCCCGGCGCGGCCTCATCGATCGTTGACGTGGGAGCACCTCCCGGAGCTGGGATCATGCAGCGTGCGAGTGCCGCAACGCGGGCCAGTGCATGTGGCGGGGGCTGAAGCGGAAGGTGCGGCGCCGCAAGTCTGGCATCTCGCGGGTGTATTGATAGCCGGCGACGTTGAGCTCGATGATCCACATGATGTTCTCCCGGCCTGTGATCGGCCCTAGATTATGCTATGAAACATATAAGACATCCGTAAACTAAGCAATTCCTCAGGCAAAGTGTGATCTACGTCGCACAAATTGCAGGCTGGCCGCATCCCCGCTTGCGGGCGCCGGCGCACAGCGACCTCAAAATTATGCTCTTTAGCATAATTTCGAGGCGTGCGGCTCGCTGAGCGGATGGTCGTCAGCCCCGCGCCGGCAGACCCGTCTCGGGGAGCGCCGAGGCTGAAACGCCGAACGTGCACCCACGGCGAAAAATCGACGGAAAATTCGCTCTGAGTGCACGCTCGGCGGTGAAAGCCAGGGTCACTCGATGGTGTGGCCCATCGGCATCAACACGCTCTTCTGCTGGGTGAAGTGCTCGACGCCCTCCGGCCCGTTCTCACGGCCGATGCCGGAGTTCTTGTAGCCGCCGAACGGGCAGCACGGGTCGAACGCGTACCAGTTGATGGCGTAGGTCCCGGTGCGGATCTTCTCCGAGACCTCGATGCCCCGCTGCACATCGGCGGTCCACACGCTGCCGGCCAGGCCGTACACCGAGTCGTTGGCGATCTTGATCGCGTCCTCTTCGGTGTCATAAGGGATGATCGACAGGACCGGGCCGAAGATCTCTTCCTGGGCGATCGTCATCTTGTTGTCGACGTCGGCGAAAACCGTTGGCTGCACGAAGAATCCGCTGTCCAGACCCTCCGGGCGGCCGCCGCCGGTCACCAGCCTTGCGCCCTCCTCGATGCCCTTGGCGATGTAGCCCTCGACCCGGGCGCGCTGCTTCTCCGAGATCAGCGAGCCGATCTGGGCGGCCGGGTCCGACGGCAGGCCCACCGGCAGCGCCTGAACGAAAGCGCTTACGGCGTCCACGATTTCGTCATACCGCGACCGGGGGGCCAGGATGCGGGTCTGGGCCACGCAGGCCTGTCCGCTGTTCATGATCCCGGAGAACACCAGCATCGGGATCGACGCGGCCAGGTCGACGTCGTCGAGCACGATGGCCGCTGACTTTCCGCCCAGCTCCAGCGTGCACGGCTTGAGCATGTCCGCGGCGCGACGGCCGATCTCCTTGCCGACGGCCGAGCTGCCGGTGAAGGAGAAGAGGTCGACGTCCGGGTTCGACGTCAGCGCCTGCCCGGTCTCGATCCCGCCGGGCACCACCGACAGCACGCCCTCGGGCAGCCCGGCCTCGGCGAAGGCCTCCGCCAAAGCGTTTGCACTCAAAGGGGTTTCGGCGGCCGGCTTGAGCACCACCGTGCAGCCGGCCAGCAGCGCCGGGCCCAGCTTGTTGACGGCCAAAAACAGCGGCACGTTCCACGCGACGATCGCGCCCACGACGCCGATCGGCTCGCGGTGCACGATGCTCTGCCCGTAGCCGCCGGTGCGGACCTCTTTCCACTTGACCTGGTCGACGGCGGGGCCGGCGAAGAAGTTCAGGGCCCCGATCGAGCTCATCCAGTGCATCGTCTCGACGCTGGTCGGCGGCTGCCCTGTCTCGGCGGCCAGCAGCTGGGTGAACTGGTCCTTGCGCTCCTCCATCAGCTTGAGCGCGTTGGCGATCACGGCCGCGCGCTCCTTCGGCGGGGTGGTGGGCCAGGGGCCGTTGTCGAAGGCCGCGCGCGCCGCGGCGACCGCGGCGTCGACGTCGGCGGCCGCGGCCAGCGGCACCTTCCCGACGTACTCGCCGGTGGCCGGACAGTGCACCTCGATGACATCGGAGGTGGACGGTTCGGTCCACTTGCCGCCGATGAAAAGCTTGTCGTATTCGGTCTTGCTCTCGGTCATGGCGCCACCCTACCCAAGGCGACGCAAAACGAGAACACGTTTCACTCTTGGGGTTGCAGGACCAGCACCAGATTGCTGACCAGGAACTCGCGCAGTAGCGGCACCGAGGTCAGCCACCACGCCCATCGCGGGTGGTAGCGGGGAAATGCGGCCACGCCGGCCCCGGTATTGGCCGCCCAGGCCAGACCGTCGGCGGTGGACACCTCGAACAACGACGACCCGTAGTTGTTTTTGGGCGGGTGGCCGTGCTTGCGGGTGTATCGCGCGGCGGCCCGGGCGCCGCCTAGGTAGTGCGTCAGGCCCATCTCATGGCCACCGAAGGGCCCCAGCCAGACCGTGTAGGACAGCACGGCCAGCCCGCCGGGCTTGGTGACCCGCAGCATCTCGGTGCCCAGCTGCCAGGGCCGCGGCACATGCTCGGCGACGTTGGAGGACAGGCAGATGTCCACGGAGTCGTCGGCGAAGGGCAGCGCCATCCCCGAGGCGCGCACGCATGGCGCCGCCGTGCGGACACCGGCGGGCCCGGCCGCGTGCATCTCGCGGGGGTCGGGTTCGACCCCGACATAGCGGACCCCGGCATCGGTGAAGGCCGCCGCGAAGTAGCCGGGGCCTCCGCCGACGTCGAGCAGCGTGCGCCCGGCCGGTGAACCGCCGTGGGTGCCGCGCCACAGGTCGCCCACCATCGCGGCGGTATCGGCGGCCAGGGCGCCGTAGAACCGGGCCGGATCCGACTGCTCGTAGCGAAACTCCGACAGCAGCCGCACCGAGCGGGCCAGCGTCGCCCGGCGCGCGAAGAGGTCGGTGGCGCCCACCGGGCACACCCTACGGAGGCGGCCGGAACCGTCGGCATGCCGCCGGCGCGTATCGCCGCCGGTTAGGCTGGCCATCGATGTCTTCCTTGCGCTCCGTGCTGCTGCTGTGCTGGCGCGATACCGGGCACCCGCAGGGCGGCGGCAGTGAGGCGTATTTACAGCGCATCGGCGCGCAGCTGGCCGCGTCCGGCATCGCCGTCACGCTGCGCACCGCCCGCTATCGCGGTGCGCCGCGCCGCGAGGTCGTCGACGGCGTGCGGATCGACCGTGCCGGCGGCCGCTATTCGGTGTACGTGTGGGCGTTGCTGGCGATGTTCTGGGCCCGGCTCGGGCTCGGCCCGCTGCGCAGGGTGCGGCCCGACGTGGTCGTCGACACCCAGAACGGCCTGCCCTTTCTGGCCCGGCTGATCTATGGCCGCCGGGTGGTGGTGTTGGTGCATCACTGCCACCGCGAGCAGTGGCCGGTGGCGGGCCCGGTGCTCGGCCGGCTCGGCTGGTTCGTCGAGTCGACGCTGTCGCCGCGGGTGAACCGGCACAACCAGTACGTGACGGTGTCGCTGCCGTCGGCGCGCGACCTGGTCGCCCTGGGCGTCGACGGCGCCCGGATCGCGGTGGTGCGCAACGGCGTCGACCGGGCGCCGGCGCAATCCCTGTCCGGCCCCCGCTCGGCGGCGCCGCGGGTGGTGGTGCTCTCGCGGCTGGTGCCGCACAAGCAGATCGAGGACGCCCTGGATGCGGTCGCGCGGCTGTTGCCGCGGATACCGGGTCTGCACCTGGACATCGTCGGCGACGGCTGGTGGCGCGGCAGGCTCGTCGAGCACGCGGCTCGGCTCGGCATCTGTTCGGCGGTGACGTTTCACGGTCACGTTGACGACCTCACCAAACACCATGTGCTGCAAGGGGCTTGGGTGCACCTGCTGCCCTCGCGCAAGGAGGGCTGGGGCCTGGCCGTCGTCGAGGCGGCCCAGCACGCGGTGCCGACCATCGGCTACCGATCCTCGGGCGGACTGTCGGACTCGATCGTCGACGAGGTGACCGGGATCCTGGTGGACAGCCACGCCGAGCTGGTGGATCGGCTCGAAGAACTGCTCGCCGATCCGGTCCTGCGCGATCAACTGGGCGCCAAGGCGCACACCCGCAGCGGCGAATTCTCCTGGACGCAAAGCGCCGACGCGATGTGCGGCGTGCTGGAAGCGGTGCAGGCCGGCCGCACGGTCAACGGGCTAGTCACCGGGCGGGGCTGAGCGGGCGCGGCGCCGCCACGCGCCGATCACCGCGCCGGCGCCGGCGCTGATCAACATCGCCAGCCACGCCAGGTGCGCGATCACCGTGGCGGTCCGCTGACCGGCGGCCACCGTGGCGGTCCGCCCGCCGATCCGGTAGAGCGCGATCTCGTGGTCGCGATAGACCGGTGCCATCGCCCCCAGGGTGCGTGCGGCCGCCCCCATGTCCCCGGCGCTGTCGGATTCGACCACCAGCCAGGCCACCCCGGCCGCGGCCAGCGCCGACGGGTCCGGGCCGGACAACAGGAGCTGCTGGACCGCGCGGGCGTGCGCGCCTTCGCCGGTGATGGTGGTCCCCGAGATCACCAAGTCGCCGGTGCTCAGCACGTCGGCGCGCACCCAGCGGGGCAGCGGATCCAACACCGGCGCCGCGCCCGACCAGGAGAACAGCCGCATGGTGCCGGCCGGCAACACCGCCACTGCGCCCGGCTGGGCGTCGATCGCCGCAGCGACGGCGGCCCAGCCGCGCGGATAGTGCACGGGCGCCACCTTGCCGAACACCCCCCAGCCCAGGTCCGGCAGCGCCAGCAACAGCGCCAGACAGCAGACCAGCGCCGGGGCGCCGCCGCCGGGGAGTCGGAGCCAGCGGCGCAGCGTCACCACCGCGCCGGCCCCGGCCAGCGCGTAGCCGGGCATCGCCAGCGCCACCCACTTCTGCCCGTCGCGTAGCACCCCGAAGCCGGGCACGGCGTCGACCACCGTGCCCAGCAGCGCCACGCCCGGCCCGGTGGCCAGCGCCGCCGGGATCAGCACGGACACGGCCGCCAGCGCCAGCAGCGGCACCACCGCGGGGCGCCGGACGACCGTCGGCAACCCCGCGGCCACCACGCCCAACAGCACCACCGCCGAGAACACCGCGAAAAGCGTGGTGCGCGAACCGGGTACGGCGTCGCCGTTCCAGATTCCGCCGAGGCTGGCCAGGCTGCCCAGGGTGCCCAGCCCCGGCTCGGCGCGGGGGGCGAAGGCCTCGACCCCTAGCCGGTTGGCCGCCGTGTGCGCGGTCAACGACGAACCCATCGCCGACGCCGTCAGCCATGGGGCCGCCGCCACCAGGGCGGCGCCCAACGCAACCCCGGCGCACCACCCGCGCCCCCGGCCGGGACCGGGCGCCGCCAGGCAGGCCAGCGCCACCGTCGCGGCGAGCAGCAGGCCCGTCGGGGTCAGCCCGGCAAGCGCGATCCAGAAGGCCAGTGCGAAGAACCCGAACCGGCTTGAGTTCGGTGCCGTCCGCAGCGTCAGCATCGCCGCGGCTACCCAGGGCAGGCAGCCGTAGCCGACCAGCAGGCTCCAATGCCCCTGCAGAAGCCGTTCCGCGACATAGGGATTCCAGATCGCCACGGTGGTGGCGACGAACTGGCCGGGCGCGCCCGCGCAGGGCAGCGCGACCGCAACGAGCCGGGCCGCGCCCCATCCCGCCAGCCACAGCCCCGCCACCAGCAGCGCCTTGACCACGACGCCGCCGTCGATCAGTTGGGAGGCCAGCGCGACCGCGAAATCCTGCGGGGTGGCGCGTGGCGCCGACGTGAGCCCCAGCGCGGTGTCGGACAGGTAGGACCGCGGCGTCGACACCGCGTCACGCAGCAGCAGGTATCCGGGCGTCAGGAGCGGCCCGACCACCAGCAGCGCCAAGACCAGTGCGTACCCGGGTCGGGTCCAGCGCACGGTTAACGCATCCGGGCCGGGCTATTCCCGGTCGTGCGTGCCGGGCGGCTTCGCCTCGGTGGGCCCCGCCTCGGTGGGCTCCTCCGGGCCGGGCGTGCCGGGCTCCTGACGCGCCTCGGGCCGCTGGGTGGGCAGCTTCTCGGTTTCGGCTTCGGCGCCGGGCACCGGTTCCTCGAGGCCGCTGCGGCCGAAGAAGTCCTGGTCGCCGCGGTCCAGGCCGGGGTCGGTCAGCGCGCTCTCGCTGCGCAGGCTGAACGATGCGAGCAGCCCGCCGCCGATCAGCGCGATCAGGCCGACCGCGGTGAAGGTGATGGGCAGCACCCGCGACCACAGCGCCAGCCGGTCGCGCTCATCGCGGGCGGCGTTCACCTGGGATTCGATGGTGTCCTCGTTCGAGGTGACCTTGTAGTCGGCCAGCGTGAGCTCCGGCTTGAGCGGATCGCGGGCGAAGTAGTGATCGGCGTGCTCGGTCTGCTTGACGATGGTGCCCGACACGGGATCCACCCAGAAGGTGCGTTGCGCCGCGTAGTAGCGGGTCATGGTGATCTGTTCGTTCGGGTCACCGCCCTGCACGCCCCACATCGACGCCGACGTGGTCTGCTTGGCGTCCTCGTTGCCCGCCAACAGCGACGGGTAGGCCACCGGGGCCACCAGCTTGCCGTCGGCGTTGTAGCCCACGTTCTGGGTGAACTTGTACGTGGTCAGGCCGTTGACGTCTTCCTGGGTGTCGTAGTTGACGTCGAACGCCTTCTGCGCGATCGGATCGAAGTAGGGGTAGGTCTTCTTCTCGGTGTGGAACGGGAACCGGTAGGACAGCCCCTCGTGCCGCAGCGGCATCGCGGTGGGCGGGTTTTCGTCATTGACGGCACGCGGCTTCTGGACCGAACCGCCGGCATGGGTGTCGTCGGAGACGGCCAGCGCGGTCTTGCGGTTGAGCGTGACGGTGTCGACGATCGCCAGCAGCAACCCGCTGTCCTTCTGCTTGTCCGTGCGGCGCAACGAACTTCCGACTTGCAGCGTGACCACGTCGGAGTTGGCGGGCGACTCCACGCTGATCTGCTGCTGGGAGACCAGCGGCACGTTCTGGTTGACGACGACGTGGTCGGTCGACAACGACCCGGAGTCCAGCGCGGTCCCCGTGCCGTCACCGATCAGCGTCGCGTCGATGTTCAGGGGGACCTTGGTGATCCTGCTGGTGGTGTACGTCGTCAACAGCAGCGCGGCGATCAGCAGGGCAGCTCCGAGTCCGATGATCCCGCATGCGGCGAACCGCAACATGACTGCTCGGTTCACGTCGCTGTGCCCTCCTCATTTTCGTGCTTCATCAGCCGCGACCCGCCCCGAGCAGGCAGCCCGGGGCAAACTCGTTCGACCCTAACAGCAGAAAGTAAGGCAGCGACTTACGAACCTGTTGCTCGCGCGGACGGGCCCCCGGTGTGCCCATTCGCCCGGCCGCGCGGCACAGGCAAACTGTGGTGGTGAGCGACGACCAGCGGGTGGGTGGGGTGCGCAGCTTCCTGCCGGCCGTGGAAGGCATGCGCGCGTGCGCGGCCATGGGCGTGGTGGTCACGCATGTCGCGTTCCAGACCGGGCATTCCAGCGGCGCGACGGGCAGGCTGTTCGGCCGCTTCGACCTGGCCGTGGCGGTGTTCTTCGCGCTGTCGGGTTTTCTGTTGTGGCGCGGGCATGCCGCGGCCGCACGAGGTTTGGGGCCGCGCCCGGCCACCGGCCACTACCTGCGGTCGCGGGTGGTCCGCATCATGCCGGCCTATGTGGTCGTGGTGATCGTGATCCTGACGCTGTTGCCCGACGCCGACCACGCCAGCCTGACGGTCTGGCTGGCCAACCTGACGCTCACCCAGATTTACGTGCCGCTAACGCTGACCGGCGGGCTGACCCAGATGTGGAGCCTGTCCGTCGAGGTCAGTTTCTACCTGGCGCTGCCGATCCTCGCGCTGCTGGCCCGCCGCCTACCGATGCGGGGCCGGGTCCCGGCGATCGCCGCGTTGGGGGCGCTCAGCTGGGCGTGGGGATGGCTCTTCGGGGCCGACTCCGGCTCCGGCAGCAATCCGCTCAACTGGCCGCCGGCGTTCTTCTCCTGGTTCGCCGCCGGCATGCTGCTGGCCGAGTGGGTGCACAGCGGTGTCGGGTTGCCACACCGCGTCGCGCGCCGGCGGTTGGTAATGGCCGCCGTCGCGGTGGGCGCCTACCTGGTCGCGGCGTCCCCGCTGGCGGGCCCCGAAGGCTTGGTGCCGGGCACGCCGGCCCAGTTCGCGGTGAAGACCGCCATGGGTTCGCTGGTGGCCTTCGCGCTCGTCGCCCCGCTGGTGCTGGACCGCGTCGACACCCCGCACCGCATCCTGGGGACCACCGCCATGGTGACCCTGGGGCGATGGTCCTACGGGCTGTTCGTCTGGCACCTGGCGGCGCTGGCCATGGTGTTCCCGGTGCTCGGGACGTTCCCCTTCACCGGCCGCATGCCCACGGTGCTGGTGCTGACGCTGCTCTTCGGCTTCGCGATCGCCGCGGTCAGCTATGCGCTGGTCGAGTCGCCGTGTCGAGAAGCGTTGCGCCGCTGGGAGAAACGCGAGAGGCCGGGCGAGTCGGCTCGGGGTGTCGACGCCGAGGCGGACGCGATCGCGCCCTAGGAGTTTCAGCTCGGGCGCGGGTATACGGCTTCGGGAGGTAAGAGGTTCAGGGGGTACTCGTTCATCGACAGTACGAGCAAGTCGGCGGGCTTGGAGATGTCCACATAGTGGTGGCCCGAGCCGGGGTGATCATGCATTTCCGTCAGCAATTCGATGATCTCCGCGGCAACGGCCGCGTCCAACCGCCACACCACGGCGCCGTCGCGAAATTCAATCTCGGCAGCTTCCGGCTCGATGATGAACTGGTGAATCGTTGCCCCGTGGTCCAGCCGGGCTGAAGCCTGTTGTGCGGCCTCAGTCAGTGCCGCAAGGACAGTGTCGACGCCAGCGGTATCCATCGCCAGCAGCACCGCATCGTCGCCCATGTACAGCTTTTCGGCCAGTTCGGCATAAATCACGCTCATAAGCACCATGCTTTCTCATTGTCAAACAAATGTTAATGGCCGGAAGCTGTTGGCGGCTGCGCTAATTGCACCCCGGTCCTACCATCTTGTGTCTCGAACAGGTTCACCGCTGGGATCAAAGTGTTCGGCGTGAGGGCCGCAGCAGTGCATAGTGGTCGGGACCGATTGCGGGTGAGCCTATTTGCTTCAGAAGCAAATCAGTGGCTGCCGGCCGGGCCTTCTTCCCATTCTTCGATGTTGGTTTCGCCGAGCCAGTGTTTATGAGCATGTGGCGGCGGGATCACTTGCGGTCCAAAAGAAGGTCCGCCGCCGATTACCGGTTCCTCACCCAGCTTCGGCGCTGGCAGTTTAGGTGCAGGAGCTGGGGGTTGGGGGGCGGTGGGCGGGATACCGACCGTCCCCGAGCGCGGTGGGGCTGACGCTTCCTTGTGAGTTGGAAGATCGTTGATTCCGACGTTGCCCCACCTGCTGTTCGGCGCGTTGTGCGGGTTGTAGTCCCAGTGCGGGTAGTGATACCGATCTTGGCCAGGGTCGTACCGCCACTCGCCGCCGTTCTTGTCCCACAAGTGCTGTTCGCCCTTTGCTTGGGCGCTCGGCTTACTAGCCGGTCCGACGGTCACCGGTCCATCGACAGGCGGGCGAACACCTTCGGGCGGCAAGCCGGGGCCTACAGGCTTGCCTTGGGGGTATGGCGGCGGGGGTGGTTGCCATGGCTGCGGGGCTGGGTCGTCTTTGAAGGTGTGACTGTCGACGGTGTGGACGGGGTTGTCCTTCGGTGGACTGTCGAAGGCCGGACGTTGCGGGAAAGTGTCGCTGACACCGGCCACTGCGGCGGTAATTTTCCCGGCGACTTGTTGGTCTAGGGCGACCAATTGTGCGGCGCGCCGGCGGATCTCGCCGGCGAGGACTTGCGCTTGGGATTGGCGGGCGGCCCGCTGCGCGGTCGATCCGCCAACCATGCGATCTGTGACGGAAAGGTCTTCGCCGACTTTATATCCCGCCGATTGGGCATCCTGTATGGCGTAGCGGACTCGGGAGCGGGCGGCATATAAGTCAGAGGCGCCGTTGCGCGCCACGCGTGCAGCCGCCTGCAGCTGGTCGGCAGCTGAGCTGACGGTTTCCATGTCAGCGCGCGTCGCGACGCGCAGCGCCGTAGCGGCTTCGCCTCGCCAATCGACCGAAGCGGCGTCCCGCCATACCTGGTGGGACAGCGCATAGCTGCGCTCGGCCACGGTCTCCCAGTGGGCGGCCGCCTCAGTGAGATGGTCGGTCGGCCAGGTCAACACCGCCGACAGGCCAGGAACCCCTGCGACCGTGGCCATCGCTACACGCTTATCACGGGCTGCACCACAGAGGCCAGCTGATTAGCCGATCGGTTCTCGTTGGCAAGATAACGGCGGTCTGCTTCAGAGACGTGCGTAGCGGTGGACCCTACCCGAGCGGCCAGTGCCGCGGTGAAGACTGTGACATCGGCGTGGGCGGCGTTGACTGCCGTCGCGCTGGGCTGCCATGACAATCCGAAAGTCGCCGGCGACACCATCGCGTTCAAATCGTCCGCAGAGACGGCCCAGCGGGCCGCTATCGCTTGCACGCCTGCGTTATTTACCCGCAACGTCTCCTGCACAAGCGAAAGTGTAGGCAATCGAGAGGGTCCGAGCCATTCACCTATCATCGTCTATGAACTGCCTAGCAGGCCTTCACCGCTGGCGGCACTCGCACTTAATTTGGCCGGCTTGCTACAGGCATGTCATGCGACCTTTAACCCGTACACGTCATTGTTGAGTGGGCCGGCTTCGCTTGGACCCAGGTGTCGACGCG
The DNA here is from genome assembly GCF_003284935.1 of Mycobacterium colombiense. Classification (GTDB taxonomy): domain Bacteria; phylum Actinomycetota; class Actinomycetes; order Mycobacteriales; family Mycobacteriaceae; genus Mycobacterium; species Mycobacterium arosiense_A. The sequence continues at coordinate 70,400 of NZ_QMEV01000014.1, read as the reverse complement.
GAAGCCGACGTGATCGCGCCCTAGCCGGTGCGGTCCATCCACTCTTCCAGCTCGTGCGCGGACGGTAGACAGATGGCCCGCTCGATCTTGGCGAACAGATCGCGCCCGTACTCGACGGCCGATTCGATGAGATTGCCCAGCGCCTCGAGATGGATGCCGTCGCTGAGCAGGTAGGCGTTCTCACCGACGACGCTGACGTGGCTGGGCTGAGCCGTCTCGCGCAGAAACAACTTGGGCCAGTAGGTGTCTCGGTTCCAATCGTTCATCAGTTCCATCAGGCGTGGGCGCTCGCCGGCCGGGTAGTAGGCGGACGGGCTGATCGAGATCTCCAGCAAGTCGCGCCGTAAACCGTTGACCCGCAGGTTGACGTGCAGCTTGCCGCGCTCGTAGCTGGACAGCAGCAGGAACTCCTCGCCGTCGTCGCTGCGGAAGAACCGCAGCTGGCGCGAGCGCAGATAACGTTCGATCAGCTCGGTACTCAACGGCTCGATCCGCATGTCCCCGACGATGGTGCGGCGTCCTTGGAGAATCCTTGGCGGCGTCGGTCAGCTGGCTTCCGCGGCCGCCAGACGCTCGATGATCTGTTCGCGGACCGCCGACCGGCGGGCCTTGCCGGCGTCGTCGCGTAGCGGGGTGTCGACGAACTCGACGGTGTGTGGCACCTTGTACCCGGCCACGTGGTCGCGCAGAAACGCTTGCACACCAACGGAATCCAGAGCGGAACCTTCTTGCGGGTGCACCAGCGCGTACGGCACCTGGCCCAGGTCGTCGTGGGGGACGCCGACGACCAGACAGGACAACACGTCCGGGTGCGCCGAGAGCGCGTTCTCGATCTCGGCGGGGTAGACGTTGCGGCCGCCGACGGTGAACATGTCGACCCGCCGGTCCGAGAGGTACAGGAAGCCGTCGGCGTCGAAATAGCCCAGATCACCCAGTGAGTCCCAGCCGTCGCGGCTTTTCGCCGTGGCGCCGACGTAGCGGTAGGTGGGCGCGCTGTCCGGGCCGGGCCGCATATAGATCTCGCCGACGACCCCGGGCGGGCAGGGATTGCCGTCGTCGTCGAGCACCTTCATCTCCCCGGCGACCACCACGCCGACCGAGCCGCGGTGCGCCAGCCATTGGTCCCCGGAGATGAAGGTCAGCGCCTGTAATTCGGTGCCGCCGTAGAGCTCCCAGACTTTCTCCGGGCCCAGCAGGTCGATCCATGCCTGCTTGATGGCGGGCGGGCAGGGCGCGCCCAGATGCCAGAACCGGCGGATCGACGACAGGTCGTAGGTATCCGGGTCGGCCTGGTAGACCGGCAGCGTCCGCTGCATGATCGTCGGCACCGTCGTCAGGAACGTCACGCGGTGGTCGGCGATAAGTCGCAGAAACCGCTCGGGGTCGAACCGGCTCATCAGCACCAGGTGATGGCGCATCAGCAGCGCGATCGTCGCGGTACTGAAACCGGTGTTGTGGCTCAACGGCACCGGCACCAGGGTGGTGTCGCCTTCCTGGGCGCCCAGCGGGTAGCCGATCGCCGACGGTATCCGGCTGTCGCCGCCGGATTCGATCAGTTTGGGCCGCCCGGTGCTGCCGCCGGATCCCATCGCCTTCCACACCGGCGACACCGCCTCGGGCAACGCCGCGTCGGACAACGTCGGATCGGGCTCGAAACCTGCTGGCACGCTTGCCATTCCAGGGTGGTCGCGCCCGACCAGCAGGGCGGGTGGCCGCAAGTCCAGCAGGGCCTGCAACTCCGCGTCGGGCAACCGGGCGGACAACGGCTGCGGCACCGCGCCCAGCTTCCAGCACGCCACCGCGGCCTGGATCCACTCGACCGAATTCGGCAGCACCATGGTCACGTAGTCACCGACACCCACACCGCGCTCGGCGTAGGCGCGGGCCAGCCGATTCGTCGAGCGGTCGAGCTGGGCGCGGGTGAGGGTGATGCCGTCGCAGGTGACCGCCGGCTCGTCGGGGGCGAGTTCGGCCAGTGCCGAAATCTGCGTGCCGATCGGCGGGATCGGCTCACTCATACGCGCCCTGCCGCTCGAAGATGCGGCGCGGGTTGTCGACCAGCATCGTATGCAGCTGCTCGTCGGTGACGCCGCGCTCCTTGAGCGCCGGGATGACGTCGTTGTGGATGTGCAGGTAGTGCCAGTTCGGCAGCATCTGCGACCCCAGCTCCTCCGGGATCGCATCGAAGTAACAGTTGGCGTCGTGCGAGAGCACCATCTTGTCGGCGTGTCCGCGCTCGCACATCTGCACCACCGTGTTCACCCGATCCTCGAAGGGCAGGAACGCGTCGATGCCGAAGCGGTCCATCCCGAGGTAGGAGCCGGCGGCGATGAGCTCCTCGAGGTAGCCGATGTCGGTGCTGTCGCCGGAGTGCCCGATGATCACCCGGCTCAGGTCGACGCCCTCTTCTTCGAAGATGCGCTGCTGCTCGAGCCCGCGCCGCAGCCCCGCGTGGGTGTGCGTCGAGATCGGCACACCGGTGCGCTTGTGCGCCTGGGCGACCGCGCGCAGCACCCGCTCGACGCCCGGTGTGACGCCGGGTTCGTCGGTCGCGCACTTGAGGATCCCGGCCTTGATGCCGGTGTCGGCGATGCCCTGCTCGATGTCGCGGACGAACATGTCGGTCATGATCTCCGGGCCGCCCGCCAGTGCGCCCGGACCGAGGTAGTGGAAGTACATCGGGACGTCGTTGTAGGTGTAAAGGCCAGTCGCCACAACGATATTCAGCTCGGTCTGGGCCGCGACCCGGGCGATCCGCGGAATGTAGCGGCCCAGGCCGATCACGGTGAGGTCGACGATGGTGTCCACGCCGCGGGCCTTGAGTTCGTTGAGCCGGTTCACGGCGTCGGCGACGCGCTTGTCCTCGTCGCCCCACGCTTCGGGATAGTTCTCGGCGATCTCGGTGGTCATGATGAACACGTGCTCATGCATGAGCGTGACGCCGAGATCGGCAGTATCGATGGACCCCCGAGCGGTATTGAGTTCTGACACGCCACTGATGGTAGAACCATGCTGCGTGGTTTGGCATCGCCTTTGCCGAGCGACCACTGTCAGCGCTGGATGTCGGCGCAGAGCCTGGCCCAGTTGCCGAAACCGATCTTGTCGCGATCGGCAGCACTGAGGTCCGCCTCCTCGAGAAAGCGTGATGCTGCGCCGTTGTCGAAGAGTACGAAGGGGTAGTCGGTGGCAAACAGGATTCGGTCGATGCCCAGGATGTCGATCGCCCACTGCAGGTATCGCTGGCTGAAGATTCCACTCGGCGTGACCGACACATTGGTGGCGAAGTATTCGGATACGTTGCGCGGCAAGTGTGCTGGAGCGCTCAGCATGTCAATCCGATCCAGATAAAACAGTGTGACCTCGCCCCAGTGGCCAAGGATGATCTGCAGGTCGGGCAGCCGCTCGAACACACCGGACAACACCAGGCGGAGCGCTTGGATACCGGTTTCGTAGTGCCAGCCGATCCCTGCCGTGGCGAATGCCGTCTCAAGGGCGCAGTCGAACCCGCCGTAATACGCGTTCCGAACCGTCGGCAGCGGCGATTGTGGGTGCAGGTAAAGGGGTGCGCGCAGTTCGGCGGCGGCCTCCAGGATCGGTAGGAAATCGGGGTGATCGAGGTTGTCCGCACCGGTACGACCGAACAGCATCGCTCCGTTGAGGCCTAGTTCGGCCACGGCCCGTCGCAGCTCCCGCGTGGCCTCACCCGGCGCGGTGGTCGGAAGGGTGGCGAAGCCCTGAAATCGGTCGGGCCGGGCGCGGATGATCTCGGCCATCCGGTCGTTGGCGGCACCCGCAAGCGGTACTGCACAGCTCGGCTCGACACTTTGCACGCCCGGTGTCGTCAGCGATAGCACCTGAACGTCGACGCCGACCTCGTCCATTCGGGCGATCCTGTGGTCGGCGAGGTCGAGCAACAGACGCTCGTTATCGTTTCCGGTGGACATTTCGATTGCGAGATCGCGTTGCTCCGGGTCCACCCTTTGCCAGGCGGCGATTACCTCGGAGGTGGCGAAATGCTCTTCGAGCCCGACGATTTTCATCAGGTGTCCAGGAGATAGTCGACAAACACGTCCTCACAGGTGAACCTGCGGCTGGTGAGGCCCTGCTCGTAGTGATAGCGCAGGACCGCGTCGAGCGCCGCGCGGTTGGCGCTGACGCCGTAGGGCCACCAATCGTGGCCCAGGAGATCTCGGTCGTTCTCGATGCGCTTGGTCAACCAAGGCACCATGCTGGCCATGTTGTTGAAGGTCATGCCCTTCACCAGCTGCTCGGCAGCTGCGTCCTTGGCATCGCAGAAGCCCCGGTAGACGGCGCTCACGATGTCGGGCCGCTGGGCGGCCAGATCTTTGCGGACCACGACCGTGTGCATGATCGGAAAGATTCCGGTGCGCTGGTAGTAGTCGCGCTCGACCGTTTCGTAGTCATCGAACAAACGCCCAACTTGGGGCGACTTGTGCAGCACGCACTCGGGCACGTCGGCCGAGATCAGGGCGTCGATCTGGCCCGCCTCCAGTTGCTTGCCCAGATCATCGCCGGTCCAGGTGACCTCGACGTCGGCAGGGTGTGGTTGCGGTATGAAATCAACTGGTGCCATGGGGAAGTCGATCGGACCGACGATCCACCGGCACTGCTCGGGCGTCACACCGAACTCATCCGACAGTATTCCCTTCGGCATCACCCCGGCATCGTGGCCGTAGACGGCGAGTTCGCCGACCGTCTTGCCGGCTAGGTCCTGCGGCCGCGTGATGTCGCTGTCCTTGTTGACGTAGATCGCCGAATGCCGAAAGCAGCGGTTTGGAAACACGGGGATCGCCAGAAACGGCGGGTCGTCGAAATCCATCGTGCGCAGGAAGTAGGTCAGGCCGAGTTCTGACACGTCGAATGCGTGCTGGCGGATCATTGGCTCGAAGATCTCGGTGACGATACGAGCGCTGTGGAAGCGGGCGTCCACACCGTCGATCTCGACTGTGCCATCGGTCAGCCCCCGTGTCCGGTCGTAATCCCAGAAGGCAAGATCAATTTTCATGGCGGTCACTACAAGTCCTTGTGCCAAGTGGTCATCGTTGTGGCGTACCCGGTCTGGGTGCGACTGGAACGGCATGCGGTTGTCTCATTCGTGAGAATCGGGTCGAACCGTGGAAGACCTGCCGTGCCGATTTCTTAGGCACTCCCGACGGCCGAGCGATTGCAGTACCGTCACCCTCGTCTTGGTCGAGAACCCGCTGGGAGTCACGTCATGTTGCTCAATCCCAACCACCTGCAACGCCAGTACCCGGACCGCCGCTCGGCGGAGATCATGGCCGCGACGGTGGACTTCTTCGAGTCGCGGGGCAAGGCCCGGCTGAAGGCCGACGACCACGAACGAGTGTGGTACTCGGAGTTTTTGGACCACGTCGGCCGGGAGCGCATCTTCGCCTCGTTGCTGACCCCGAGCGGCTACGGGGCGGACGACTGCCGCTGGGACACCTACCGGATCAGTGCGTTCGCCGAGATCGTCGGCTTCTACGGGCTGAACTACTGGTACCCCTTCCAGGTCACCGCCCTGGGCCTGGGCCCGATCTGGATGAGCGCCAACGAGGACGCCAAGCGCAAGGCCGCCGCGCTGCTCGAGGCCGGCGAGGTGTTCGCCTTCGGCCTGTCGGAGCAGACGCACGGCGCGGACGTCTACCAGACCGACATGAACCTGACGCCGGCGGACCAGGGCTGGGTGGCCAATGGCGAGAAGTACTACATCGGCAACGCCAACGTGGCCCGGATGGTCTCGACCTTCGGCAAGTTCGACGGCACCGACGAGTACGTGTTCTTCGCCGCCGACTCGCAGCACGAGCGCTACGAGCTGATCAAAAACGTGGTGAACTCGCAGAACTTCGTCGCCAACTACGCCTTGCGCGACTACCCGGTCACCGAGGCCGACATCCTGCACCGCGGCCCCGAGGCCTTCCACGCGGCGCTCAACACCGTCAACGTCTGCAAGTACAACCTGGGCTGGGGCGCGGTCGGCATGTGTACCCACGCGATGTACGAGGCGGTCACCCACGCGTCCAACCGGATCCTGTACGGGACCGTCGTCACCGACTTCACCCACGTGCGTCGCCTGCTCACCGACGCCTACGCGCGGCTGGTCGGGATGCGGCTGGTCGCCACCCGGGCATGCGACTACATGCGCAGCGCGTCGGCCTCCGACCGCCGCTACCTGCTCTACAGCCCGCTCACCAAGGCGAAGATCACCAGCGAGGGTGAACGCGTCATCACCGCGCTGTGGGACGTCATCGCCGCCAAGGGCGTGGAGAAGGACACCATCTTCGAGGCGATGACCCGCGAGATCGGCCTGCTGCCAAGGCTGGAGGGCACCGTTCACATCAACATCGGGCTGTTGGGCAAGTTCATGCCGAACTTCCTGTTCGCCCCCAACAGCGCGCTGCCGTTGATTCCCCGCCGCGACGACGCGGCCGACGACACCTTTCTGTTCGCGCAGGGGCCCACCGGCGGCCTGGGCAAGGTGCGCTTCCACGACTGGCGGGCGCCGTTCGACAGCTTCGGGCACCTGCCCAACGTCGCGCTGCTGCGCTCGCAGATCGACGTGCTCGCGGACATGCTGGCCGGCGCCACCCCGGATGCCGCGCAGCAGAAGGACATTGACTTCGCGTTCGCGGTCGGGCAGCTGTTCGCGACGGTGCCCTACGCGCAGCTCATCCTGGAGGAGGCCGCGCTCTCCGACATCGACGAGACGCTGACCGACGCGATCTTCGCGGTGCTGGTTCGCGACTTCAACGGCTATGCCGTCGAGCTCAACGACAAGCCGTCGACCACCGACGCGCAGGCCCGTTTCGCTACGCGGATGATCCGTCGTCCTGTGTACGACCCGTCGCGCTATGACCAGATCTGGAAAGAGCACGTGCTGCCGCTCAGCGGCGCGTACCGCATGCGGCCGTAGCTGCGCGTCGCCTCGCGGCACCGAACGTGAAGTTAGTTTCACGCTCGGCAGGATGACAACCGTCCAAACCCCTTGACTGTGACGCAGCTCACCGTAATATGACCAGTGGTCATTCACCATAGGAGGGGCATTGCCAACGGTCACCTGGGCACGCGTCGATCCGGCCCGTCGTGCCGCGATCATCGAAGCCGCGGAGGCGGAGTTCGGGGCGCACGGGTTTTCCCGGGGCAGCCTGAACGTCATCGCACGCCGTGCCGGGGTGGCCAAGGGCAGCCTGTTCCAGTACTTCGCGGACAAGCGAGACCTGTACGCGTTCATCGCCGACATCGGCAGCCAGCGGGTGCGGGCGTATATGGAAGACCGCATCCGCGAACTCGACCCGAGCCGGCCGTTTTTCGAGTTCCTCACCGACTGGCTCGACGCGTGGGTGGCCTACTTCGCCGACCACCCGCACGAACGGGCCTTGCACGCCGCGGCGACGCTGGAAGTCGACACCGAGGCCCGGGTCAGCGTGCAGCACGTCATCCACCGGCACTACCTGGAAGTGATGCGCCCACTGGTGCGCGAGGCGCAGCGGCGCGGCGACCTGCGCGCGGATTCCGACACCGATGCGCTGCTGTCCTTGCTGCTGCTGATCTTTCCGCACCTGGCGCTGGCGCCCTACATGCGCGGCCTGGATCCGATTCTCGGGCTCGACGAGCCCACACCGGAGCAGCCGGCGCTGGCGGTGCGCAGGCTCGTCGCGGTGCTGGCGGCCGCGTTCTCGGCTTCGCCGCTGGAATCCGCCCCCAAACGATCTGAGGAGGTCACATGAATCGCACCCGAATCGCCTCGATGGCCCAGGGCGGCCTCAACTGGGACAGCTTGCCGCTCAAGCTGTTTGCGGGCGGCAATGCGAAGTTCTGGAATCCGGCCGACATCGACTTCTCGCGCGATCGCGAGGACTGGGAGCGGCTCACTGACGACGAACGCAGCTACGCGACGCGGCTGTGCGCGGAGTTCATCGCCGGCGAGGAGTCGGTGACCCAAGACATCCAGCCGTTCATGGCCGCGATGCGGGCCGAAGGCCGGCTCGGCGACGAGATGTACCTGACGCAGTTCGCCTTCGAGGAAGCCAAGCACGTCCAGGTGTTCCGCATGTGGCTCGACGCCGTCGGCATCACCGAGGACCTGCACTACTACCTGGAGGACGTTCCGACCTATCGCACGATCTTCTATGAGGAACTGCCGGACTGTCTGAACGCGCTGACGGTCGACCCGTCACCGGCCGCGCAGGTCCGCGCGTCGGTGACCTACAACCACATGGTCGAGGGCATGCTGGCGCTGACCGGTTACTTCGGCTGGCACAAGATCTGCGTGGAGCGCGGGATCCTGCCCGGCATGCAGGAGCTGGTGCGTCGCATCGGCGACGACGAGCGACGCCACATGGCGTGGGGCACCTTCACCTGCCGGCGCCACGTCGCCGCCGACGACGCCAACTGGGGCGTCTTCGAAACGCGGATGAACGAGCTGATGCCGCTGGGTCTGCGCCTGATCGAAGAGGGCTTCGCCCTCTATGACCCGATGCCGTTCGGCCTGTCGGTGGACGAGTTCATGGCCTACGCCTCCGACAAGGGCATGCGACGCTTCGGCACCATCTCCAGCGCGCGCGGGCGCCCGCTCGCCGAGATCGACCTCGACTACGAGCCGGTCCAGCTCGAGGACACCTTCGCCCAAGAGGACGAGAAGCTGCTGGCGGGCGCGTCGGCTTAACCGGCCCGGGCGCTCACTCGACCTTGTCGCCGCCCGACGAGGAGCCGCTCTCGGATTCCCCGACCCACACGGTCTTGGCGTTGACGAACGCGCGGATGCCCAGGCCCGCGAGTTCGCGTCCGTAGCCCGACCGCTTGACGCCGCCGAATCCCAGCTCCGGGTAGGACACCGTCATCCCGTTGATGAAGACCTGGCCGGCCTCGATGTCGTCGATGAAGCGCTGCTGTTCGGCCTCGTCGTTGGTCCAGGCGTTGGACCCCAGGCCGAACGTGGTGGCGTTGGCGATCTCGATGGCTTCGTCGATGTCGGCGGCCCGGTACATCGACGCGACGGGGCCGAACACCTCCTCGGTGTAGAGGGCCATGTCCTTGGTGATGTCGGTGACGACGGTCGGCGGGTAGAACCACCCCGGCCGGTCGATCGGCTTGCCGCCGAGGCGAATCTTGGCCCCCGCCGCGGCGGCGTCGTCGACCTGCTTGGCGATCTCGTCGCGGCCCGACTCGGTGGCCAGCGGACCCACGTCGGTGTCCGGGTCGGTGGGGTCACCGACGGTCAGCGCCTCCATCTGTTCGGTGAACTTGTCGACGAACGCGTCATAGATGTCGGTGTGCACGATGAACCGCTTTGCGGCGATGCAGGATTGGCCGTTGTTCTGCACCCGGGCGGTGACCGCCGTCTTGGCCGCCTCGTCCAGGTTCGCCGACGGCATCACGATGAACGGGTCGCTGCCGCCGAGCTCGAGCACGGTCGGCTTGATCTCGTCACCGGCGATGGCCGCCACCGACTGGCCGGCCGGCTCGCTGCCGGTCAGGGTCGCCGCCGCCACCCGCGGATCGCGCAGGATGCGCTCGACCGCGCTGGAGGAGACGAGCAGGGTCTGGAAACAGCCCTCGGGGAAGCCGCCGCGGGCGATCACGTCGGCGAGGTACAGCGCGGACTGTGGCACGTTGGACGCGTGCTTGAGGATCCCGACGTTGCCGGCCATCAGCGCCGGCGCGGCGAACCGCACGGCCTGCCACAGCGGGAAGTTCCACGGCATCACGGCGAGCACGACCCCGAGCGGTTGGTAGCGGGTGTAGGCCTTCTTCGCGCCCACCGCCTCGGCGTCGGCCGGCTCGTCGGCCAGCATCTTCTCGGCGTTTTCGGCGTAGTAGCGAAAACCCTTGGCGCACTTCAGCGCTTCCGCCTTGGCCGACTTCAGGGTCTTGCCCATCTCCAGCGTCATCATGGCGGCGACCTCGTCGGCCTCCGCTTCGAGCAGGTCGGCGGTGGCGTTTGCCCACTCGGCGCGTTGGGCAAACGTGGTGTTGTGGCGGTAATCGAGGAAGCGTTCGTAGGCACGGGCAATCGCGGCGTCGACCTCCTGGTCGGTGGCCGGGGTGAAGGTCTTCACTGTCTCGCCGGTAGCCGGGTTAATGGTGGCGATGGGCACGTCGGCCCTCCTTCGTCGGGTTCGTGTTGTACACGGCTGAAAAGTCCAACACCTAGCCTGCCACTATCGTTCCCCTAAGGGAGGTGTCGGATGAGCAAAGCCGCGGAGCTGATCGTCAAGTGCCTGGAAAACGAGGGTGTTTCCGTCGTGTTCGGGGTTCCGGGCGAGGAGAACATCCGGTTTGTGCAGGCGCTGGCGTCCTCGAACATCCGCTATGTGCTCACCCGGCACGAGCAGGCCGCCTCGTTCATGGCCGAGATGTACGGCAGGGTCACCGGACGCGCCGCGGTGGTGTCGGCCACGCTGGGACCCGGCGCGATCAACATGCAGCTCGGGGTGGCCGACGCCACCACCAACAGCACCCCGTTGGTCGCCATCTCCGCGCAGGTCGGCCACGACCGGGAGTTCAAGGAGTCACACCAGTACGTCGACCTGGTGTCGATGTTCGCCCCCATCACCCGGTGGTCGGCCGGCGTCCCGACGGCGCGCGCCATCCCCGAGATGGTCCGCAAGGCGTTCAAGGTCTCCGAGGCCGAACGTCCGGCCGCGGTGTATCTGGCCGTGCCCGAGCACATCGATGCCGACGACACCGACTACGACCTGGCGCCGTTGCCGCGCAACGTCGTCCGCGCCGACGCCCCGGCGCCCCGCCAGGTGGCACGCGCGGTTGAGGTGCTGCGCAACGCCAAGCGCCCGGTGGTGCTGGCCGGGCACGGCGCCGCCCGCGCCGACGCCGCCAAGGCCCTGGTGCGCTTCTCCGAGGAGTTCGGCATCCAGGTGGCCAATACCTTCCACGGCAAGGGCGTCATGCCCGACGATCACCCGAACAGCATCGGGACGCTGGGCTTCATGCGGCACGACTACGTCAACTTCGGGTTCGACAACGCCGACGCCGTCATCACCGTCGGCTACGAGTTGCAGGAATTCGACCCGGTCCGGATCAACCCGCAGGCCGACAAGAAGATCATCCACATTCACCGGTTCCCCGCCGAGGTCGACGCTCACTACTCGGTCGACGTGGGGATCATCGGCGATATCAGCGACTCGCTGAACGCGCTGACCGACGCGCTGTCCGGCCATACCTTCGAACATGCCGCCGATGTCCCCGGCTCGGGTCTGCTGGCCGAGGAATTCGAACGGGGACAACAGGATTCGCGCTACCCAATGGCGCCCGCCCGGGTGGTCGCCGACACCCGCGCGGCGCTGGGCCGCAGCGACATCGTCCTGGTCGACACGGGCGCCACCAAGATGTGGATGGCCCGGCTCTACCCGACCTTTGAGCGGAACACCTGCCTGATCTCAAATGGCTTGTCCACCATGAGTTTCGCCCTCCCCGGGGCGCTGGGCGTCAAGCTGGCACAGCCAGAGGCGAAGGTGCTGGCCGTCGTCGGCGACGGTGCGTTCTTGATGAACTCCCAAGAGATCGAGACGGCCGTGCGCGAGCGGATCCCGCTGGTGGTGCTGATCTGGGAGGACGGCGGTTACGGCCTCATCGAGTGGAAGATGGACCTCGAGCTCGGGGCGCACTACTACGTGAAGTTCAACAACCCCGACGTGGTGAAGTACGCGGAAAGCTTCGGCGCCAAGGGATATCGGATCTCTCACGCCGATGAACTGCTGCCGACGCTGCGGGCCGCGCTCGACGACGACGGGGTCTCGCTGATCAGCTGCCCGGTCGACTACTCCGAGAATCTGCGGCTGACCGACCGCCTCGGCGAGCTGGACGAAACGCTGTAGACGCCTGCGCCGGCTCGGGTCAGGACGCCTGCTTGATCTTTATCTGGTCGGTGTAGGAGTAGCCCGCCGGGTGCCCGCAGGCGGGGATGACATAGGTCTGCTGCGCCGTGCCCTCAAGGGTGTTCGGGTCCCACGTCATATGGGAGCTGGAGGCATACTGAACGGAACTGCCGTCGGCGCAGGCGACGTTGTTCATCGTGTCCAAGACCCATTGACCGTCGATCAATCGCGCCTGGCTGCCACCCAGCCCGGCTTTGATGAAGATGCATCCGTCGCCACAGGAGTTGACCGCCCAAGAGGTGTTGAACGTTGCCCCGGCCGGTGTTGTCGCGGTCTCGGTGTAGTTGCCGTTCATCGTGGGCGTATCGGCCCATGCGGTGCCGGCGCTACAGGCAGCTAAGCCGGCGAACATAGCGGTTGTCGCAAAACCCCGTGCGAAAGCCATGCCCATCTTTCCTTCCGTCGAGCTCACCCAGGTGTCGAGCGTTCATGATGGTGTATCACAGGTCGCGCTTCACCGCTATTCGGCAAACTTATTCGACGTCGGGTGGTGCGGCGGGGGTCCGCGGTGCGGGCGGTCTCGCGCGGGCCGTCATGGTGAAAGCCCTTGACTGTCACGGCAATTAACGGGGGCTGGGTGGTGCCCGCCGTGGGGCACCTGGGAGCGGGCACCGGGGCGGGACCGTGGTCGAATGGGTACATGCTGTTCCGTCAGCTGGAGTATTTCGTCGCGCTCGCGCAAGAGCGCCACTTCGCGCGCGCGGCCAGGGCCTGTTACGTCTCCCAGCCCGCGCTGTCGGAAGCCATCCGCAAGCTCGAATCCGAGCTCAACGTCCCGCTGGTGCGGCGCGGACAGAAGTTCGAAGGGCTCACCCCCGAAGGTGAGCGGCTGGTGCCGTGGGCGCGGCGCATCCTGGCCGACCGCGACGCCCTCAAGCAGGAGGTGACCGCGCTGCGGGCCGGCCTGACGGGCGAACTGCGGCTCGGGGTGGTGCCGGCCGCTTCGACTACCGTTGCGCTGTTGACGGACCCATTCTGCGCGGCGCATCCGTTGGTGCGGGTTCAGCTCGAGGTCAACCTGCGCTCGGCCGGGATCGTGGAGCGCGTCCGCAAGTTCGAATTGGACGCGGGCATCCTGTATCCGGACCAACAGGACACGGCCGACCTGCTGGTCACCCCGCTCTATCACGAGCAGCCGGTGCTCATCGCCGCCGCCGAACTCCTTGGCGGCGAGGCGAAAACCATGGCGTGGTCGGATGCCGTGCGGCTGCCGCTGTGTCTGCTGACGCAGGGCATGCGGGGGCGCCGGGTCATCGACGACGCGCTGGCCACCCACGGCCTGCAGGTCACCCCGCAGCTGGAAACCGATTCCGTGGCAGCGCTGTTCGCCCACGTTCGCACCGGCCGGTGGGCAAGCATCGTGCCGCAACCATGGATCCACACCTTGGGCGTGCCCGCGGGCGTGGTGGTGCTGCCGTTGCGGCGCCCGTCGGTCACGGCGTTGATAGCGCTGGTCACCAACCGGGCCGAGCCGGGTTCGTTGCTGACCCGCGCGCTGCGCCGCATCGCGCGCGAGGCCCGCCTCGGCGTCACGCTGAGCGAGCCGTCCTAGCCGCGCTGATCGGCGCCGCCTATCAGCCGGTCGGAACCGCGTCTTGGACAACCGCGCGGTCGCCCTCCGAGACTGGGCTTGACCCCCGGCTGAAGGAGGCCTCGATGGCCAAGTGTGTGATGGTGCTCTACCCCGACCCCGTCGACGGGTATCCGCCGCGCTACGCGCGCGACAGCGTGCCGACGATCCGGGGATACCCCGACGGCAGCACCGTGCCGACCCCGTCGACCATCGACTTCACCCCCGGCGAGCTCCTCGGCTGCGTGTCGGGCGCCCTGGGGTTGCGCAGGTTCTTTAAAGACGCGGGACACGAGTTGGTGGTGACGTCGGACAAGGACGGGCCGGATTCGGAATTCGAACGCGAGCTCGCCGACGCGGAAATCGTGATCTCGCAACCATTTTGGCCGGCCTACCTGACCGCGGAGCGCATCGCCAAGGCGCCCCACCTCAGACTGGCGCTGACCGCCGGCATCGGCTCGGACCACGTGGATCTGGACGCGGCGCAAGCGCGCGGGATTACCGTGGCCGAGGTGACATACAGCAACAGCATCAGCGTCGCCGAGCACACGGTGATGCAGATCCTGGCGCTGGTGCGCAATTTCGTGCCGTCGCATCGATGGGCGGCCGGCGGCGGCTGGAACATCGCCGATTGCGCCGCGCGCGCCTACGACCTGGAGGGGATGGACGTCGGATTGATCGCCGCCGGGCGGATCGGGCGTGCCGTGCTGCGCCGGCTGGCGCCCTTCGACGTCAACCTGCACTACACCGACACCCGCCGGCTGGCGCCCGAAGCCGAGAAACAACTCAACGTGACGTTTCACCCCACGGTCGAATCGCTGGTGCGGGCGGTCGATGTGGTGTCCATCCACTCACCGCTCTACGACGACACCCGCAGGATGTTCGACGAGAAGCTGATCTCGACGATGCGGCGGGGCTCCTACATCGTCAACACCGCCCGCGCCGAGGAGACCGTCCCGGAAGCCATCGCGGACGCGCTGAGGTCCGGCCAGCTGGCGGGCTACGCGGGAGACGTGTGGTATCCGCAGCCGCCGCCCCCCGATCACCCCTGGCGCTCGATGCCGAATAACGCTATGACACCGCATGTTTCGGGCACCACATTGTCCGCGCAGGCGCGCTACGCCGCCGGCACCCGCGAAATCCTGGAAAGCTGGTTCGCCGGCAAGCCCATCCGCCCCGAGTACCTGATCGTCGAAGGCGGCAAGCTCGCGGGCACCGGAGCGCTGTCCTACCAGAAGTAACCGATCCATTGGCCGCGTCATGCGCGAAAGCGGTTGCACCACAGGGGCGACTCATCGCGGCGCCGCGCGACCCGTCGCCGCGGTGGCGTTGAAGCGGCGATCCACCCAGTCGCCGAAACGCGGCGCGGATTGGATCTGGCCGGCGGCCGCGAAGAGATCGGTGAGGCGTTGCTCGCTGCCGACCACGGTGTCGTCCAGCGGGATCGGCTGCCGCAGCGTGCGGCCCTGCGCGACGGCGGCGACGGTGGGATCGACGCCTGCGGACCTGGCGTACTCGCCGGCCCACTGCTGCGAGTGCTCGCGCGCCCAGGCCGCGGCTCTGGCGTACCGCGCCAGTAGATCCCCCAGGGCCGTGTTGGTCTTGGCGTCGCCCAACGTCTTGTCGGACGCGACGCCGAACGAGTACTTGTGCTTGCGTGTGACCAGGCCGCGCACCGGGAGTTGCTGTTCGGCCTGGGCGGTGTAGGGGTCCCAGACCGCCCAGGCGTCGACCTGACCGTTGCGGAATCCCGACAGGGCGTCGGCGGGCTGCAGGAACACGAGGTGGACATCGGCCGGTGTGAGACCGGCCTTGTCCAGCTGGTCGAGCACATTGGCGTGCGCCGAACTGCCCTTGGCCAGCGCGATCGTCTTGCCGCGCAGGTCGGGGACCGTCTGGACGGTCGAATCGGTGTGGACCAGGATCTGGTCGCCGGGGCCGCCGCCGTCGTATGCGGACACCACCTTGATGCGGGCGCTGGCGACCGCGCCGAAAATCGGTGGGGTGTCACCGGTGATGGCGAAGTCGATCTTGCCCGCGGCGGCGGCTTCGATCATCGGCGGCCCGGATGTGAAGGTGGAGAAAGCGATCCGGTACGGGAGGCCCTGCAGTTCGCCGGCGGCGCGCAGCATGGCGTCGGTGGCCACGCTCTTTTGATCGCCGACCGTCAGCGTGACGTCGGCCAGCTCTGACAGCGGGACTTGCTGCGGCACCTGGCCGGGACCGGCGGCGTGTGGGCGGGAGACGCACCCCGGCAGCAGGAGGGCGACGGCAGCCAGCAGCAGCGCGGCATGGCATCGTAGATTCACGGGTTGCGTAATCCTCTTGGCTGTCGGCGGGTGCGATCCGCGCCGGCAAGTCTGCGGCGCAGTGCCAGGCGAGGTTATGGCAGATCGGTTGGGCTGACCAGGGTTTGAATTGCGGTGAACGGAACCGCGATGGGAAACCCCTCGGCCGTCAGTTGGCGCTGGTCGCCCGCGGCAAGCTCATCGGCGGGACGTAACCGCCGATCAGGGCGCGGTGCCACCACGCCCGATCACGCCGCAGCTCGGCGGGTGTGGTGAAGCGGTACTGGTAGAGCTGCGCCCGCACGAACCGGGGGGGGGCGCATCCGGAAAGGGATTGTGCCGCAACAACCGCAGCGTCGGTCGATCGTTTTCCAGCAAGCGTTGCAGGAGCGGCCTCAGCCACGGCTGCGCGTAGCCCGGCGAGATCGCGGCGAACCACATCAGCCAGTCCAGGCGCAGGTGATAGGGCGCCCACTGCCGCGGCAGCCGCCGCGGTGCGCCCGGCTTACCCTTGAATTCGTATTCCTGCCAGACGGTCTGGGCGGTGATGACCGCTTCGTCGGTGCCCTCGAGCACCACCTCCCGGCGGATCCGTCCGATGCTGCCGAAGGCGCCGTAGGTGTTCACCAAGTGGAACGAGTTGAACGACATGTTCATTCGTTGCCGCGACGACAGCATGTTGGCCACCGGCCAGTAACTCATGAACACCACGGCGGCGGTGACCGCGACCACCAGACCGACGAACCAGGGCGGCGTCGGGCCCGCATGCGCCGGGACCAGGCCGTTGGGCAGCACGGTCGCGATCGACGCGTCATCGATGGCGCTGAACGCCAGCACGATCGTGACCCAATTCAGCCACGCGAAATTGCCCGAGGCGACCAGCCACAACTGGGTGACGACGATGATCGCGGCGGCCACGCTGGCCACCGGCTGCGGCGCGAACAATCCGAACGGCACGATCAGCTGCGCGAAATGGTTGCCCGCCACCTCGATCCGATGCAGCGGCTTGGGCAGGTGGTGGAAGAACCAGCTCAACGGACCCGGCATGGGTTGCGTCTCGTGGTGATAGTACAAACACGTCAGATCGCGCCAGCACGGGTCGCCGCGCATCTTGATCAGTCCCGCACCGAATTCCACGCGGAACACCAGCAGCCGCACCATCCACAACGTCAGGACTGGAGGGGCCACGTCGTGGTTGCCCACAAAGATCATCAGGAACCCGGTTTCGAGCAACAGCGATTCCCAGCCGAACGAGTACCAGGTCTGCCCGACGTTGACGATCGACAGATAAAGCACCCACAGTGCCAGCCACATCACGATCGCGGCCCACAACGGCACCGCGTCGGCGGCCCCGGCGACGACCGCCGCCGACAACGCCGCCCCTAGCCAGGCGACGGCGGAAAACAGCCGATCGGAATACCGCAGATGAAACAGGCTCGGTGTGCGCCAAAACGATTGCCGCGCCAGAAACCGCGGAATGGGCAGTATGCCGCGCTCCCCGATGAGGGCGCGGAACTGGACCGCGGCCGCTATGAACCCGAGCAGGTAGATCGCCGCGGCGCCGCGCTCGAGCACCAGTCTGCCCACCCAATATTGGGGTGCGGAAAACCAGTCCATGGCGCTAACTCCTCGGTCGGTGACGGCTACGCCAACCCGCGTATCCAGTCAATCAGCCGGTAAACGGGTAGCCAATAGCCCGGCCGACTATGCGTCGCGGGCCACCGGCGCGCGTGGGGGGAGCGCAACCACCGAAGCGGCAAGCACCGCAAGCGAAATCAGGGCCAGCGCCTGGACACTCGCGGAATGGCCGGCGTAGCCGTCGGCCGACCGCCAGGGTTGCCGTGACACCGCCGCCCCGGCCAGGATCAGCCCGCCCGCGCCGCACACCACGCTCAGGCGCTCCCAGCGCCGCTGGTGCAGGACGTATCGCAGGCCCAGGGCCGCCCCCATCACCACCGCACCGCCCACGCCCGCGATCAGCGCCCCGGCGGCCAGCACGGGGACGGCCGCCCAGGGGCCGGGCCGCCACGGTCGCGCGGGTTCGGCAGTGTCGTCGACCGTTCGTCGCCGGGTGCGCCAGAGCGCCAACAGCGCCAGCAACGGCAGCAGGGCCAGCCCCACCGCCAGGCCGGCCCGGTAGAGCGAGTTGGAGGCGAACGTCAGCGTGATGGTCCCCGGGTCGCCCGCGGGCACCACCCAGCCCTGCTGCCACCCGTTGACCGCGACCGGCGTCAGGCGCGCCCCGGTGCTGGTGCGCGCCACCCAGCCCGGGTTGATGCTTTCCGGGATGACCAGCACCCGGGAGTTCGGGGAGGCGGGTGCCTGCACTTCGCGCCGATCCGGGCCCCATGCGCGCCATGTCGAAACATGAAGGGGCCGTGCGATTTCGGCGGGCACCGGGGCGGACAGCTGGGCCCCGTCCACGACGAATTGAGCGCCCGGGCTGATCAGCAACTCCTGTTGGCCCGCGGGCAGCGCGATCGGGTCGTGTTCGCACGGCACCGCCGCGACGGGGGCGTCGTCCAGGATCGCCCCCACGGTGGTGTGAATCGCGGTGTGCACGAACCGGCCCGCGACCGCGATGACCGGTCCGCGCTCGCAGCCGACGGTGACCTCCCGGGCGCGGTTGCGGCCGGGGTCGGGGGCGGCGATCGGGTTGCCGTCGACGCCCAGGGCCGCGATCTCGGCCAGCCCCGGCGGCTTGAGTTGGTCGAAACCCAAAGCGTTGCGGTCGATGACGTCTTCCCAGTTCAGCAGGCTGATGGTCACGGTGTCGGTCACCCGGGGTTTGAGCGGGACCGTCTGCGTCCCCTCGGCGTTCACCGCGACCACCTGCGGGCCGTCCCCCAGGTTGACGGCCACCATCGTCGGGTGCACCGGCAGCACCGATCGACCGGGAGTCAGCCGCACGCCGGTGACCTCGGTGGGCCGCGGCAGGGTGAGCGTCAGCGTGGGCGGGGTCTTGTGCTGCACCACCCGCTGGGGTGCCGTCCACGCGGTGGCCGGGTCGCCGTCGGTGGCCGCGTAGGCGGAGCCGAGGACGTCCACCGTATCCGAATCACCGTGGGCGACCGTGCTATTCGGCTCTGCGATCAGGTCGGCGAGCTTCGGGCCCTGCCGCGGCCGTACCCACACCGCCGGGATCACCGACACCGGTTCCGGCACGGTCAGCGTCCGGCTGAAGTTGACCGGTTCCTCCGGGGCCAGGGCCATCGACGGCGCGCAACGCACAGCGTCGGGCCCGTGGGCGCAGCCCGGCCTGCCCAGCAGTTCGGATCCCAGGTCCCACCCCGTGATCGGCGTGCCCGGCGGCGGCCCCGGCACCCGCACGGTGTGCCGCAGGTCGACCTGGTGGGCGAATCCGGACGCGTCGTACTGGGTGACCGTCAGGTCGGTGATGCCGAACTGCACCCCGGCCGAACCGTCGTCGGTGCCCGCCGCGGTGATCCGCACCCACGGGGTCTCGCCGTAGGGGAGTGCCGCGGCCAGCGGCTTGCCGGGCTGGTCGAAACGCAAAGTGGTGCTGCCGGTGGCGGTTTCGATCAGGATCCGCCGCACCTGCGCCCCGACGGCGGTGGCGCTGGGTGTCAGCGTGATCGCCGCGTTGGTCACCGGGTGGTCGAAATCGATCTGCATCCATTGACCGACGGCGGCCTGCAGCGAGTTGGACACCCAGGCGGTCGCCGAATCCCCGTCGATCGCGGCGGCCGGCGAGGTCGCCGGTGCGACGTCGGGCATGGCGGTCGAATCCGACGACGAACTCGATACCGTGATCCGGCCGCCGGTCCACGCCCCGGCCACCGGATCGGCGCCGGGGACGGGGTAGTCGGGCACCCGATTGAAGGTGTGCCGGGCATCGCCCGGAGCGCGGATGGCCGACGAATGTTGGTCCACCCGGCCGTAATCCGTCTCGCGGGCCACCGGGGTGTCGGTGATCGTGACCCCGCCGTTCGTCGCCAGCCCGGCGGCTCGCGCGTCGGCGCTCAGCAGCGCCGGGCCCAGCGGTGGCCGGCCCAGCAGCCGCCGCCGCTCGTCCAGACGCAGCAGCGCCTCCGGCCCGCCGTCGACCCGGGCCATCCGGTCGGCGTCGACGAAATACGGCGCGCCGGGCTCGTCATCGCCGCCGACCCGGTAGATCTCGACGGCCGGGTAGCGCGGTCGCAGCCCGCTGTCGGCGACGAAACCGGTCAGGGTGCCGGGGCCCACCGGCGCGCCGAACTGGGCGACCTTGCGCAGTCCGGGGGACCCGTCGATGGCGCGGTGGACCAGGATGGGGCGCGCCGAGCGTGACGTGTCCGGGTCCAGGTCATTGCGCAACGCCAGGTAGGAAATGCCTTGCCGGACAAGGGTATCGGCGAGCCCTGCCGAGGGGCGGCCGGCGGCCAACAGGCGCTGCACCGAATCGAGCGCCCGGATGGTCTGCGGCGGGGTCAGCGGAATGGAATCCCGCACCCCCCACGGGCTGGCGCCCAGCACCTGCAGCGGCTCGTCATGGCTGGTGCCCCACACCTGGGTGGCGAACGGGGCGCCGGGAACGACGAGCACCCGCCCGGGGGGAGGGGACCCGGGCCCGGCGGCGTTGTGCTCGGTGAGCCAGTCGGCGGCCTCCTGCCAGTACTGCGGGATCGCGGTGAACGTCCCCGGCGGGGCGAGCCGGCCCGTCCAGGCCAGCGACGTGCTGACCAGCAGGGCCGTCACGACCACGATCGCCGTCGCCACCCGTTTGTCGCGCTCGGGATGCGCAAACGCGCGCAGCCACACCGGCATTGGCGCGCTGCCCGGCAGCGGGATCCGCCCCAGCAGCTGCGCGAGTCCCAGCACCACCGGGATCCTGATCACCGAGCCGAGCTTGTGCACGTTGCGCAGCGGGGCGCCGCCGGCGTCCAGGAACCCCTGCACCGCGTGGGCCACGGGCGAGCCCAGCCCGCCGCTGTACCCGGCGGCCATCAGCACCACCCCGACCAACAGCATGGTCACCAGCCGCCCGCGCGCCGGCATCGCCGGGCGGGCCAGCCCCGCCAGGCCGGCCGCCGCGACGAGGCAGGTGCCCAGGATGGCCGCCGACCCGGTCACCAGCGGAGCGCCCGCGGTGGCGGTCGGCGCCACGTACGGGGTCCAGCTGTCGGTACCGCGCAGCATCTCGACCAGCGACGACCATTGCGTCGTCACGCCGGACGATTCGATGAAATCCAGGAACGGCGGGCTGATGGCGCGCAGCATCATCAGCGCCACCGCCCACCACAGCGTGGCCAGCACCAGCGCCACCAGCGACCAGCCGGTGTAACGCCACCACAACCGGTTCGGCCGGTGGCACGCCCACCAGATCGCCGCGGGCAGGCAGCCCGCCGCGGTCGCAATGGCGTTGACGGCGCCCATCAGGGCGATCGCCAGGCCGGCCTGACCGGCCAGCGCGCGCACCGAGCGGCCGCCGGTGCCCCGCAGGGCGAGGATGGTGGGCAGCAACACCCACGGCGCCAACATCATTGGCAGGGTTTCCGACGAGATCGAGCCGAGCGTGGTCAGCACCCGCGGGGACAGCGCGAACGCGGCGGCGGCGATCACCCGCGACGCCGGGCTGCCTATCCGCAGCGCCTCGGCGACCCGCAGCAGCCCCCAGAAGCCGACGGTGAGCAGTAGCGCCCACCACAGCCGCTGGGTGATCCAGCCGGGCACGCCCAGCGCGTGGCCGAGGAGAAAGAAGGTGCCGTGCGGAAACAGGTAGCCGTAGGCCTGGTTCTGGGCCTGCCCGAACGGCAGCTCGCTGTTCCACAGGTTGGTCGCGCGGGCCAGGAACCGCAGGGGGTTGGCGGTCAGGTCAAGCTTGGTGTCCGGGGAGATCCGTCCCGGCGATTGGGCGAACGTCAGGGCCAGCGCGATCGCACCGACCAACCACAACCACCGCCGCGAAACCGGCCCAGCCGTCGAGCATGAGGCCGGCGCTGCGGCCCCCGTCCGCGACTGGCTAGCTACGGTTGCCGTACTCGACCCGGTTGAGCACTGACGACTGCGGATCGCCCCCGGGAAGTGGCGGCTTCGTGTCTTGCTGGACCATCAAGGTGATCCCGAAGATCGCGGCCGCGCCGAGCAACAGGCCAACCACAACGCTCGCTGCGGCGGGCGCAACGATCCGGTTCATCGACGGCTCCTGAGTATCGGCTTGCGGTCCTGACTTTCGACCTAGCGCCAACCTAGCAGAAGGGCTCCCCGTCAACCGGGGTGCCGGTCACCAGTGCAGACAGTGTCCGTGGAAACAGCGGTCGCCGTATTCCACCTGGTAGGGCCCGGCCGGAAGCGCGGGGCGCTGCAGGCTCGGCACCGACACCAGGCTCTGATCCGCCACGGCCAGCGTGATCCCGACGGTCGTCGCCACCCCGACGGACAGGCCCACCGCGACGCTGACCGCGGCGGCCAACGTGAAACCGGTCATCGCTGGCTCCTCCCTGCCAGTCCGACGGGCGTGCAGCCCCCTGATCAGCAACGTACCGTTGATCCCCCCTGGAGCCAGGCGCGAAACGCCCGCCGTGAAAGCATGGCCCGATGGCATTTTCGCGCACCTTCGCCGTGCTCGCAGCCGCGTCGGTGTTGGTGGCCGGCTGCGGCCACCCACACGCCGCCCACCCGTCCAGCCCGTCGACGTCGAGCAAGCCGGTGGCCGCTCCGGCGCCGCCGGTGTGCGCCGACCCGTCGGCGGTCCCGGCCACGTTGGGCATCCGCGACAAGCTCGCCCAACTGCTGATGGTGGGCGTGAAGAACGCCGACGACGCCCGCAACGTCGTCAACGGCTACCACGTGGGTGGCATCTTCATCGGTAGCTGGACGGACCTGTCGATCTTCAAGGGACCGCTGGCCGACATCGCGGCCAAGGCGGGGCCGCTGCCCCTGGCGGTCAGCGTCGACGAAGAGGGCGGGCGGGTCTCGCGGTTGAAGTCGTTGATCGGGACCTCGCCGTCGCCCCGCGAGCTGGCGCAGACGCAAACGGCCCAGCAGGTGCACGACCTGGCCGCCGACCGCGGCAAGAAGATGCGCGACCTGGGCATCACCGTCGACTTCGCACCCGTCGTCGACGTCAGCGACGAGCCCGACGACGCCGTGATCGGCAACCGGTCGTTCGGCGCGGATCCGGCCACCGTCACCGAGTATGCCGGGGCCTACGCGCAGGGCCTGCGCGACGCCGGGCTGCTGCCGGTGCTCAAGCACTTCCCCGGCCACGGCCACGGCTCGGGCGACTCGCACACCGGGGGCGTCGTCACGCCGCCGCTGGACGCTCTGCAGAACAACGACCTGGTGCCCTACCGGACCCTGGTGACCACGCCGCCGGTCGGGGTCATGGTGGGCCACTTGCAGGTTCCCGGCCTCACCGGCGACGCCCCGGCCAGCCTGAGTCCCGAGGCGGTGCAGCTGCTGCGCAACGGCGTCGGCTACAAGGGCCCGCCGTTCACCGGGCCGGTATTCAGTGACGACCTGTCCAGCATGGCGGCCATCTCCGACCGATACGGGGTGGCGGAGGCCGTGCTGCGCAGCCTGCGGGCCGGCGTCGACGTGGCGCTGTGGGTCACCACCGACGAGGTGCCGGCGGTCTTGGACCGGTTGCAGCAGGCGGTGGCGTCCGGCGACCTGCCGGCCAAGCAGGTCGACGATTCGCTGGTGCGGGTGGCGACGATGAAGGGCCCCAGCCCCAACTGCGGCCACTAGCGAGGCGCATTGCTTACCCTTGAGTCAGATAGACGGGCTGGAGAGGTAAGCGATGGCGGGTGGCACCAAGCGGTTACCGCGCGCCGTCCGTGAGCAGCAGATGCTCGACGCCGCCGTCCAGATGTTCTCGGTCAACGGCTATCACGAGACCTCGATGGATGCCATCGCCGCCGAGGCGCAGATCTCCAAGCCGATGCTGTACCTGTACTACGGCTCCAAGGAAGACCTGTTCGGTGCCTGCCTGAACCGGGAGATGGGCCGGTTCATCGACGCGGTACGCGCCGACATCGATTTCCAGCAGAGCCCCAACGACATGCTGCGCAACACCATCGCGTCGTTCATGCGCTACATCGACGCCAACCGGGCGTCCTGGATCGTGATGTACACCCAGGCCACCAGCTCGCAGGCGTTCGCCCACATGGTCCGCGAGGGGCGCGAGCAGATCATCGACCTGGTTGCCGGGCTGATGCGGGCGGGTAGCCGCAATCCGCGCTCCGAGCGCGAACACGAGATGATGGCCGTGGCCCTGGTGGGCGCCGGCGAGGCCGTCGCGAATCGGCTCAGCACGGGCGACGTCGACGTCGAGGAGGCGGCACAGCTGATGATCGACCTGTTCTGGTACGGCCTCAAGGGCTCACCGGCGGAACGGGAAGCGGCCGCGGCGCACCCCGAGGCGGGCGGCGCGGACGCCGCCGGCGACTAGACCCAGCCGTTCAGGTGGCCCGAATGAGCGCGCCGAGCTCGGACCGCGCCAACGTCGAATTCTTCTGCGCGGTAATCATCGTCGGCCTGCTCGCCGGGGTCGCCGGATTGGCGACGACGTTCGTGCTGCGCGCGGTCCAGCACGCCACCTACCACTACGGTTTCGGCCCGCTGCTGGCCGGGGTGGCCGCCAGCAGCCCGATCCGGCGGGTGCTGGGCCCGATGATCGGGGCCGGCCTGGCGGGCCTGGGGTGGTGGCTGTTGCGGCGCCGGGCCGAGGTGCCCGCGCTGGCGCAGACCATCGCCGACCGCGCACCGGTCCCGCGGCTTTCCTGGAGCGTCGACGCCATGCTGCAGGTGCTGCTCGTCGGATCGGGCGCCTCGCTCGGGCGAGAGGGGGCCCCGCGCCAATTCGCCGCTGCGCTCGGCGATGTGGGAACCGGATGGCTCAGGCGGCTGGGTCCGCGCGACCGCGAAATCCTGCTTGCCTGCGCGGCCGGCGCGGGCCTGGGCGCGGTGTATGCGGTTCCGCTGGCCGGTGCGCTGTTCTCGACCCGGATCCTGCTCACCACCTGGCGGCCGCGGGCGGTGGGCGCGGCGTTTCTGTCCTCCGGCTTGGCGGTCGCCGTCGGCTCGGCCATCACCCGCGATCAACCCAATCTGCAGTGGCCGATCGGAGAGTCGACGTATCTGCTGACCGCGCACGGATTGCTGCTGGCGCCAGTGGCCCTCGTGGTGGGGCTGGCGTTCAACCGGTTGATGGCCGCGGCCCGACCCACCCGCCAGCCCAGGACTGCGCTGCTGATCCCCGCGCTCGCCGGCGCGGGCCTGGTGATGGGCGTGTGCTCGCACTGGTGGCCCGAGTTGCCCGGCAACGGCCGCAGCATCCTGACCGTGAGCCTGGCCAGCGGCATGACCCTGGTGTCCGCGTTGGCGATCCTGGCGCTGAAACCCCTACTGACCGCGCTGTTTCTGCGCGCCGGCGGGGCCGGCGGACTGCTGACGCCGTCGCTGGCCACCGGCGCGGCCGCCGGGGCGGCGCTGGTCTTGGCGATCAACGCGGCGACGGGAACTCACCTGCACGTGCCGGCGGTCTCGCTCGCCGGCGCCGCCGGCGTGCTCGCGGTGACCCAGGGCTCACCGATCTGGGCGGCGATCTTCGTCTGGGAACTCGCCCGGCCACCGTTGTGGCTGGTTCTGCTCTTCCTGCTGACCGCGAGCAGCGCCTACGCACTGAAAGTGCTTGCCCAGGGCCGCGGTACGACGCACGCGGGCTAGCGGTGACGCGAGGCCGTCGGCGCTAGAGGGGCCGGACGGTGCCGGTCAGGTGCGGGTACCCCTTGGCGATGTTGCGCAGCGAAATGTCCCAGCCGCCGTCGTGTTCGTCGATGTAGAGCCCGGCGGTCGCGGGCAGCACCAGCGGCTTGCCGAACCGCACCGAATACCGCACAGCATCGGGAATCTGCGCTTCGATGTTGGCCAACACCGCTGCGGCGCTGTACATCCCGTGCGCGATCACGGTCGGGAATCCGAACAGCTTCGCCGCGACCGAGTTGGTGTGGATCGGGTTGTGGTCGCCCCCGGCGTCGGCGTAGCGCCGGATCAGCCCCGGGCTGATCCGCAACACCGTGGACGGCGGCGGCAGCTTCGGCTGCTTCTGCGGGGGCGGCTTGGGCTCATCGGACAGGCTGGTCCGTTGCTGGTGCAGGAAGGTCGTCACCTGATGCCAGGCGGTGTCGTTGCCCACGCTGACATCGGTCACCAGATCGACCAGCAGGCCCTTGCGGTGCTCGCGCAGGTTCTCGGCGTGCACGCGCACCCCGACGGTGTCGGTGACCGCGATCGGGCGGTACTGGGTGATGTGGTTCTCGGTGTGCACCGAACCCATTGCGGCGAAAGGGAAATCGAACCCGGTCACCAGCGACATCAGCGCCGGAAAGGTCAACGCGAACGGGTAGGTCAGCGGAACATGATTGCCGTAACGCAGACCGGTGACCCCCGCGTACTCGGCCACGTGCGCGCGGTCGATCGGCAATTCCTCGATGCTCACCGTGCGGGTGGGCAGTTCGCTGCTGCGGGACACCACCGGCAGCGCCCCGGCCGCCGCACGCAGCATGTTCTTCAGGCCGCTTGGCTGATTCATCGCATTCTCCTCGACAGCCCGTTGCGCTACGCGCCCAGCATGGCCTGGCCGCAGACGCGAATGACGTTGCCCGTCACCGCGTTTGATGCCGGGCTGGCGAAGTAGGCGATGGCTTCGGCGACGTCCACCGGCTGCCCGCCCTGCAGCAGCGAGTTCATCCGGCGGCCCACCTCGCGGGTGGCCAGTGGGATGGCGGCGGTCATCTGAGTTTCGATGAATCCCGGTGCGACGGCGTTGATCGTGATGCCCTTGCCGTACAGCTCCGGGGCCAGCGACTGGGTGAGCCCGATCATCCCGGCCTTGGTCGTGGCGTAGTTCGTCTGGCCGCGGTTGCCGGCGATGCCGGCCATCGACGACAGGCCGATCACCCGGCCGCCTTCGCCGAGGGTGCCGTTGGCCACCAGACCTTCGGTAAGCCGCAGCGGGGCAAGCAGATTCACGGCCATGACGGCGTCCCAACGGGCGTCGTCCATATTGGCCAGCAGCTTGTCGCGGGTGATGCCGGCGTTGTTGACCAGGACGTCGGCGCGGCCGCCGTGGTGCTCGCGCAGGTGCTCGGTGATCTTGTCGACGGCGTCGGAGGCGGTGACGTCGAGCCACAACGCGGTGCCCCCGACCCGGCTGGCCGTCTCGGCCAGCGCCTCGGCGGCCGATTCGACGTCGATGGCGACCACGCGGGCGCCGTCGCGGGCGAACACCTCGGCGATCGTCGCGCCGATGCCGCGGGCGGCGCCGGTCACGATGGCCACCTTGCCGTCCAGCGGGCGCTCCCAGTCGGCCGGCGGCGTGGAGTCGGCCGCCCCGACGTAGAACACCTGGCCGTCGACGTAGGCCGACTTGGCCGACAAGATGAACCGCATCGTCGATTCCAGGCCCGTCGCGGCGGGCTTGGCGTCCGGCGACAGATACACCAGCGCCACCGTGGCGCCGTTGCGCAGCTCCTTGCCCAGCGAACGGGTGAAGCCCTCCAGCGCGCGCTGCGCGATCCGCTCGTGCGGGCTGGCGGCGGCGTCGGGCGTGGTGCCGACGACCACCACGCGCGCGGAATGGCCCAGGTTGCGCAGCAGGGGGGTGAAGAACTCGTACAACCCCCGCAGCCCCTCGGGCGTGGTGATGCCGGTCGCGTCGTACACCAGCCCACCGAACTTGTCGGCCCACCGGCCGCCCAGGTTGTTGCCCACCAGGTCGTAATCGGCGTCCAGCGCCGTGCGCAGCGGTTCGACGACCCGGCCATCCCCGCCGATCAGCAGGGCGCCGGCCAGTGGCGGTTCACCGGCCTGGTAACGGCGCAGCGTCTCGGGCTGGGGCACGCCGAGCTGCTTGGCGAGAAACGATCCAGGACCGGAATTGACGATCTGGGAGAACAGATCGGACGAAGCCTTGGGAGCCACCGGAGCTACCTTCCATGTTCTTGCGAAATCGGGGTATGACTACAGCACAACCGTATCGGGGACGAACTTACTGCAGAGTAAGAACAGTGAGTAGTATGGCCCCGAACGGGCGATTCCCAAACCGATAGACCGCGCAAACACGGAGAAGAATAGTGGCCGCTGCAAGTTCTGAGGCAAGTAAACAGTCTGCTCAGCGCAGTTCTGAGCGTCGGCGGGTGGCCGTGCTGGGCGGCAACCGCATTCCGTTCGCCCGATCCGACGGCGCCTACGCGGAGGCGTCCAACCAGGACATGTTCACCGCCGCCCTGGGCGGGCTGGTGGATCGCTTCGGATTGGCCGGCGAGCGGCTGGGCGTCGTGGTCGGCGGCGCCGTCCTCAAGCACAGCAGGGACTTCAACCTGACCCGCGAATGCGTGCTGGGGTCGCAGCTGTCGTCCCACACGCCCGCATTCGACCTGCAGCAGGCCTGCGGTACCGGGTTGCAGGCGGCCGTCGCCGCCGCCGAGGGCATCGCATCCGGGCGTTACGAGGTGGCCGCCGCCGGCGGCGTCGACACCACCTCCGACGCGCCCATCGGCCTGGGCGACAACCTGCGCCGCACGCTGCTCAAGTTGCGCCGGGCCAAGTCCAACGTGCAACGGCTGAAGCTGGTGGGCACGCTGCCCGCCACCCTGGGCGTCGAGATCCCGGTCAACAGCGAGCCGCGCACCGGGCTGTCCATGGGGGAGCACCAGGCGCTCACGGCCAAGAAGATGGGCATCTCGCGCGTCGCCCAGGACGAGCTCGCCGCCGCCAGCCACCGCAACATGGCCGCGGCCTACGACCGCGGTTTCTTCGACGACCTGGTCACGCCCTTTCTCGGGCTGTACCGCGACGACAACCTGCGCCCGGACTCGTCGGCGGAGAAGCTGGCCAAGCTGCGCCCGGTGTTCGGCGTCAAGGCCGGCGACGCGACGATGACGGCCGGCAACTCGACGCCACTGACCGACGGTGCGTCGGTGGCGCTGCTGGCCACCGACGAGTGGGCGGCCGCTCATTCGCTGACCCCGCTCGCCTACCTGGTGGATTCGGAGACCGCGGCGGTGGACTACGTCAACGGGCGCGACGGCCTGCTCATGGCCCCGACCTACGCCGTGCCGCGACTGCTCGCCCGCAACGGCCTGAGCCTGCAGGACTTCGACTTCTACGAGATCCACGAGGCGTTCGCGTCGGTGGTGCTGTGCCACCTGCAGGCGTGGGAATCCGAGGAGTACTGCAAGGAGCGGCTGGGCCTAGACGGCGCGCTGGGCTCGATCGACCGGTCCAAGCTCAACGTCAACGGGTCGTCGCTGGCCGCCGGTCACCCGTTCGCGGCCACCGGCGGGCGGATCCTGGCCCAGGCGGCCAAGCAGCTGGCCCAGCGCAAGGCCGAGCAGAAGGGCGGCGCCCCCGTGCGCGCCCTGGTCTCGATCTGCGCGGCCGGCGGCCAGGGCGTGGCCGCGATCCTGGAGGCCTGACGGGGACCTCGGGCGCCTCGCCCCGCTCGTCATGAGTTGAGTCACATCTGGTTAGTCAGAAGGGGGCGCGGGTATCCGCCCCACCGGATAGCCCCGTGTTGTGGTCTGACCCCCCGACCCCGACGGCAATACGGGGCATCCCCCGAATGCGACCGCCCGTCCGCCACGCGGACTGGCGTACGAAAAGGGCCGCCGCTGGAGTGAGGGGATCCAGCGGCGGCCTTTTGCGTGCAAGCGGGCCTTTCAAGCAGGGCCTCGTCGTTACCTGCCGAACGCAAATCCCCCGCTTCGCAGGCGAGGCGGGGGATTTGTGCGTGGCCGTCGAAGGCCTCCTAGAAGGCGGCCTCGTCGAGTTCCATGATGTCGTTGTCCAGCGTGTCGATGACCTCGCGGGTGCTGGTCAGCAGCGGCAGGAAGTTCTTCGCGAAGAACGACGCCACCGCGATCTTGCCCTCGTAGAAGGACCGCTCCTCGCCGCTGGCACCGGCGTCGAGCGCCGCCACGGCGACCGCGGCCTGACGCTGCAACAACCAGCCGATGACCAGGTCACCGACGCTCATCAGGAAGCGCACCGAACCCAGACCCACCTTGTACAGGCTGGTCACGTCCTCCTGCGCCGCCATCAGGTAGCCGGTCAGCGTGGCCGCCATCGCCTGCACGTCGGTCAGGGCCTTGGCCAGCAGCTCGCGCTCGGTCTTCAGGCGGCCGTTGCCGGACTCGGCATCGACGAACTTCTGGATCTGCTCGGACACGTGGGCCAGCGCCACACCCTTGTCGCGGACGATCTTGCGGAAGAAGAAGTCCTGCGCCTGGATGGCGGTGGTGCCCTCGTAGAGCGAGTCGATCTTGGCGTCCCGGATGTACTGCTCGATCGGGTAGTCCTGCAGGAAGCCGGAGCCACCGAAGGTCTGCAGGCTCTCGGTGAGCTTGGCGTACGCCTGCTCCGAGCCCACACCCTTGACGACCGGCAGCATCAGGTCGTTGACCTTGACCGCCAGCTCGGGGCCTACCCCATACAGCGCCTCGGCGACCGCCGCGTCCTGATAGGTGGACGTGAACAGGTACAGCGCGCGCAGACCCTCGGCGTAGGCCTTCTGGGTCATCAGCGACCGGCGCACGTCCGGGTGGTGCGTGATGGTCACGCGCGGCGCGGTCTTGTCGGTCATCTGGGTCATGTCGGCGCCCTGGACGCGAGACTTCGCGTACTCCAGCGCGTTCAGGTAGCCCGTCGACAGGGTCGCGATGGCCTTGGTGCCGACCATCATGCGGGCCTGCTCGATGACCTCGAACATCTGCGCGATGCCGTTGTGCACCTCGCCGACCAGCCAGCCCTTGGCGGGGACGTCGTGCTGGCCGAAGCTCAGCTCGCACGTCGCCGAGACCTTGAGGCCCATCTTGTGCTCGACGTTGGTGACGAAGACGCCGTTGCGCTCGCCCAGCTCGCCGGTCTCGAAGTCGAACAGGAACTTGGGCACGAAGAACAGCGACAGCCCCTTGGTGCCCGGCCCGGCGCCCTCGGGGCGGGCCAGCACCAGGTGGAAGATGTTCTCGAACAGGTCACCGGAGTCGGCGGAGGTGATGAACCGCTTCACGCCGTCGATGTGCCAGGAGCCGTCGTCCTGCTTGACGGCCTTGGTCCGCCCGGCGCCCACGTCGGAACCGGCGTCCGGCTCGGTGAGCACCATGGTCGAACCCCAGCCGCGCTCAGCGCAGATGACGGCCCACTTCTTCTGCTCCTCGGTGCCGAGGTGGTACAGGATGTTGGCGAAGCCCGCGCCGCCGGCGTACATCCACACGGCCGGGTTGGCGCCGAGCAGGTGCTCGTGCAGCGCCCAGACCAGCGCGCGGGGCATCGGCATGCCGCCCAGCACCTCGTCGATGCCGACCTTGTCCCAGCCGGCCTCGATGACGGACTGGACCGATTTCTTGAAGGAGTCCGGCAGCGTCACCGAGTGCGTCTTCGGGTCGAACACCGGCGGATTGCGGTCACCCTCGACGAAGGAGTCGGCGACCGGCCCCTCGGCCAGTCGGCTGATCTCATTCAGCATTTCTTGGGCTGTGTCGGCGTCCAGGTCGGCGTATTCGCCCTGGCCCAGCGCCTTGTCAACGCCCAGAACTTCGAACAGGTTGAATACCTGGTCGCGGACGTTGCTCTTGTAGTGGCTCACTACGGTCCTCCTCGTTGAGAATGCCACTTGTGGTTGGGTACTAGGTCTAAGTTACCCACCAGTAACAAGACCTAAAATATCGTTCGCGTCAGCCGTATGCAAGTCAATGTGAGCTAGATTTCATTGCCTAATTAACCAACCGGTTGGGAAGCTGCTGGTCATGCCGTTGAAATCCGATCTACCTGCGGCGACGATCCACCCGTGACCGATGTGCGCGCCGTCACTGCCCCGCCCGTCGAGATACCGACGGTGGACCTGCGGGCCGAGTCCGCGCGCGCCCGGCAGCAGCTGCGGGAGGCGGGCCACCAGGTGGGCTTCTTCTACCTGACGGGTCACGGTGTGCCCCCGGATCTGGTGACCCGGATGCTGGACGCGGCGCGACGGCTCTTCGGGCTGCCGCAACCGGACAAGGACGCGGTCGCGATGGTGCGCAGCCCCCATTTCCGCGGCTACACCCGGCTCGGCGGCGAACTGACCCGCGGCGAGGTGGACTGGCGCGAGCAGATCGACGTCGGACCGGAGCGCGCCCCGATCGACGGGCTGGACAAGACCGACTATCGGTGGCTGCAGGGCCCGAACCAGTGGCCGGCCGCCCTGCCGGAGCTGGCCGGGCTCGTCGAGGAGTGGGACGCCGCGCTGTCCGCGGTGGCCCGCACCCTGTTGCGGCACTGGGCGGCCTCGCTGGGCAGCCCGCCCGCCGTGTTCGACGCGTCCTTCGCCGACGCGCCGGCCACCCTGATCAAGATCATCCGGTATCCGGGACGCGCGGCGAGCGCGCAAGGCGTCGGCGCGCACCGCGACTCCGGCGTGCTCACCCTGTTGCTGGCTGAGCCGGGCAGCACCGGCCTGCAGGTCCGGCGCGGCGGCGGCGGCGCGAGTCCCGACGACGGCTGGATCGAGGTGCCGCCGCGCGAGGGGGCGTTCATCGTCAATATCGGCGAGCTGTTGGAGGTGGCCACGCGTGGCTACCTGCGCGCCACCGAGCACCGGGTGAACCTGTGCGGGCAGGCGGGCGAGCGCATCTCGGTGGCCTTCTTCTTCAACCCGCGCCTGGACGCGCGGATACCGGCGCTGTCACTGCCCGACGAGCTTGCGGCGCGGACCGATCAGCACTGGACGCCGTCGCACGATCCGGCCGACCCCATGTTCTCGGTCTACGGCCGCAACGCCTGGAAGAGCAGGTTGCGGGCCCATCCGGATGTGGCCGCGGCGCACGGATATTCGGCAGAACGCTTAGAAAACGGCTGAGGGTGGCCGTGCCGGCGCGACCGGCGCCGGGTAGGGTCACAGTCGAAAATCCCGTGTCCGGCTCTAGGGGCGAATCAGTCCGGTGAACTCGAACAACAAGCTGACAGCGTCGTCACTGCGTGAGGCCTTCGGTCACTTCCCGTCCGGCGTGGTGGCGATCGCCGCCGAGGTCAACGGAACCCGGGAAGGCCTGGCGGCCAGCACCTTTGTCCCCGTCTCGCTGGACCCACCGCTGGTATCGTTCTGCGTGCAAAACACCTCGACGACGTGGCCCAAACTCAAGGACCTGCCGATGCTGGGCATCAGCGTGCTCGGCGAGGCGCACGACGAGGCCGCCCGCACGCTGGCCGCGAAGACGGGCGACAGGTTCGCGGGCCTCGAGACGGTCTCGCGGTCCACCGGCGCGGTGTTCATCAAGGGCACCGGGCTCTGGCTGGAAAGCGCCATCGAGCAGCTCATTCCGGCCGGCGATCACACCATTGTGGTGTTGCGGGTCAACGAGGTGACCGTCGACGCCGACGTGGCGCCGATCGTGTTCCACCGCAGCGTATTCCGCCGCCTCGGCGCCTAGTCGGCTCGGCGCACGATTGACCGCCTAGGGGCGGTGGCTCAATTCCTCCCGAAAGCCCTGGATGCGGCTCTCGAGCTCGGCGGCATCGGCGTATCGGCCTTCTTTGTTCGCAAGCTGCGCGCGAACCGACAGCTGGCGGATCGCGGTGCGAATGTTGTTGATGCTGGCGGTTTCCGCATGGGTTCCATGAACTGCCTTTCCGGTCGTGGACAGACGGCCGCACGGGGCGACCCGACAGGATGCAGTGTGGTTACCCGGGTCCCGCGACGGCCTAACGTGCCACGGCGGGACGGCCCGGATGGCGGGGCCGGCAGCTCAGCGGCGGAACAGCTTGTTGCCGAGCCACACCACCGGGTCGTACTTGCGGTCGGCGACCCGCTCTTTCATCGGGATCAGCGCGTTGTCGGTGATCTTGATGTTCTCCGGGCAGACCTCGGTGCAGCACTTGGTGATGTTGCAGTAGCCCAGGCCGTGCTCGTCCTGGGCGTCGTTGCGCCGGTCGCGGGTGTCCAGCGGGTGCATTTCCAGCTCGGCGATCCGCATCAGGAAGCGCGGACCGGCGAACGCCTTCTTGTTCTCCTCGTGGTCGCGCACCACGTGGCACACGTTCTGGCACAGGAAGCACTCGATGCACTTGCGAAATTCCTGGGAGCGTCCGACGTCCTCCTGCGCCATCCGGTACTCCCCGGGCTGCAGGTCCTTGGGCGGCGCGAAAGACGGGATCTCGCGCGCCTTTTCGTAGTTGAACGAGACGTCGGTCACCAGGTCGCGGATCACCGGGAACGTCCGCAGCGGCGTGACGGTGACGACCTCGTCCTCGGCGAAGGTGGACATCCGGGTCATGCACAGCAGCCGCGGCTTGCCGTTGATCTCCGCCGAGCAGGAGCCACACTTGCCGGCCTTGCAGTTCCACCGGACCGCCAGGTCGGGCGTCTGGGTCTGCTGCAGGCGATGGATGATGTCGAGGACGACCTCGCCCTCGTTGACCTCAACCGTGAAGTCCTGCAGACCGCCGTCGGCGTCGTCGCCGCGCCACACCCGCATCGTCGCGTTGTAGGTCATTTGCCACTCCGTCCCGGGTGCCCGGCGAGTTCTTCGTCGGTGTAGTACTTCTCCAGCTCGGCGATCTCGAACAGCTCCAGCAGATCGGGCCGCATCGGCGTCTGATCCTTCTTCGTGATGGTGATGTCGGGGATCACCTCGTCGCCGCCGGCCGCCTCGCAGACCAGCAGCACCTTGCGCCACGACGAGTCCATCCCCGGGTGGTCGTCGCGGGTGTGCCCGCCGCGGCTCTCGGTGCGCTGCAGCGCGGCCTTGGCGACGCATTCGCTGACCAGCAGCATGTTGCGCAGGTCGATGGCCAGGTTCCAGCCCGGGTTGTACCGGCGCTGCCCCTCGACGTGCAGGTTCTTGAACCGCTCGCGCAGCTTGGTGAGCCGCTCGAGGGCCTCGGTGATCTCTTCCTCCTTGCGGATGATGCCCACCAGGTCGTTCATCGACTGCTGCAGCTCGAGCTGCAGGGTGTACGGGTTCTCCCCGGCCGCGCCGTTGGCCGGCGCCTCGAAGGGGGACAGCGCCCGCTTGGCCGCGGCGTCGACGGCGCCCTCGGCGATCGTCGGGCGGCTGCTCAGGGCCCGCACATAGTCGGCCGCACCCAGGCCGGCGCGCCGGCCGAACACCAGCAGGTCCGACAGCGAGTTGCCGCCCAGCCGGTTGGAGCCGTGCATGCCGCCGGAGCACTCGCCGGCGGCGAACAGCCCGGGGACCGTGGCCGCGCCGGTGTCGGCGTCAACCTCGACGCCGCCCATCACGTAGTGGCAGGTCGGCCCGACTTCCATCGGCTCCTTCGTGATGTCGACGCCGGCCAGCTCCTTGAACTGGTGGTACATCGACGGCAGCCGGCGGTTGATCTCCGCGGGTGTGAGCCGCGAGGCGATGTCCAGGTAGACGCCGCCGTGTGGGCTGCCGCGGCCAGCCTTGACCTCCGAGTTGATCGCGCGCGCGACCTCGTCACGCGGCAACAGGTCCGGAGTGCGGCGGGCCGAGTCGTTGTCCTTGAGCCACTGGTCGGCTTCTTGCTCGGATTCGGCGTACTGCCCCTTGAACACCGAGGGGATGTAGTCGAACATGAACCGCTTGTCGTCGGAGTTCTTCAGCACCCCGCCGTCACCGCGGACACCCTCGGTGACCAGGATCCCCTTCACACTCGGCGGCCACACCATGCCCGTCGGGTGGAACTGGACGAACTCCATGTTGATCAGGGACGCGCCCGCCCGCAGGGCCAGGGCGTGGCCGTCGCCGGTGTACTCCCACGAGTTCGAGGTGACCTTGAACGACTTGCCGATCCCGCCGGTGGCCAGCACCACCGCGGGCGCCTCGAACAGGATGAAGTTGCCGCTTTCGCGGATGTAGCCGAACGCCCCGGCGATCGCGTCGCCGTCCTTGATCAGCTCGGTGATCGTGGTTTCGGCGAACACCCGGATCCGGGCTTCGTAGTCGCCGAGCTCGGCGAAGTCCTCCTGCTGCAGCGAGACGATCTTCTGCTGCATGGTGCGGATCAGCTCCAGGCCGGTGCGGTCACCGACGTGGGCCAGCCGCGGGTAGGTGTGCCCACCGAAGTTGCGCTGGCTGATCTTGCCGTCTTTGAGGCGATCGAACAGCGCCCCATAGGTTTCCAGCTCCCAGACGCGGTCGGGGGCTTCCTTGGCGTGCAGTTCGGCCATGCGCCAGTTGTTCAGGAATTTCCCGCCGCGCATGGTGTCGCCGAAGTGGGTCTTCCAGTTGTCCTTCGGGTTGGTGTTGCCCATGGAGGCCGCGCAGCCGCCCTCGGCCATGACCGTGTGGGCCTTGCCGAACAGGGACTTGCACACCACCGCGACCCGCAAACCCCGTTCGCGCGCTTCGATAACCGCACGCAGCCCGGCGCCGCCGGCACCGATCACGACCACGTCGTACGTGTGCCGCTCGATTTCCACCATGAAACCCTCGCTAGCTAAATTCTTGATGTGTGTCGAAATGGCTTGTCAGCCAACAAATCGGAGGTCAGGAATGGTGCCGCTGGCCACCAATGCGATGTAGAAGTCGGTGAGCATCAGGGTGCCCAGGGTGATCCACGCGAACAGCTTGTGCCGGGTGTTCATCCGGCTGACCTGGGTCCAGATCCAGTACCGCACAGGGTGCTTGGAGAAGTGCTTGAGCCGCCCGCCGGTCACGTGCCGGCACGAGTGGCAGGACAGCGTGTAGATCCACAGCATGATGACGTTGCCGAGCAGGATCAGATTGCCCAGACCGAAGCCGAATCCGCCCGGCCCGCTGTCGGAATGGAACGCGACGATCGCGTCGTAGGTGTTGATCACCGAGATGATGCCGGCGATGTAGAAGAAGTACCGGTGGGTGTTCTGGATGATCAGCGGGAACTTGGTCTCGCCGGTGTAGTGCACGCGGGGCTCGGCCACCGCGCAGGCGCTGGGCGACTGCCACACCGTGCGGTAGTAGGCGCCGCGGTAGTAGTAGCAGGTCAGCCGGAACAGCAGCAGGAACGGCAGCGACAACGCGGCGTACGGCAGCCACCACACGTCGGGCAGGAACTGCGGCCAGATGTCGCCGGCCTCACCGCAACCCTTGCTCACGCAGGGCGAGTAGAACGGCGTTAGGTAGTGGTACTTCGCGACGAAGAAGTAGTTCTGCTGGAACGCACGCGCCGTCGCGTAGATGATGAAGGCCGCGAAGCCGAGATCGATCCGCAGCGGCGACATCCACCACCGATCGGTGCGTAGGGTCCGTTGCTGGATACGGGCGCGCGTGGGTGAAAAGACACCGGACGCAGGACGGTTCGCCGTGGGTGCGCTCATTTAGTGTGTTCCTCTTCGAACGGGCTGTAGGTCGAAGGGTACACAGAGGAAAGCCCCCCTCTTGTGGGGGGCTTCGTTGTTCAGGACCTGTTGTGACCGCCGACACCCTCATCGTCGACATCGCGCCAGAATTCGCTGTCGTACTGGGTGTCCGGAATGACGATCTTCTCACCGGACTGCTGCACGGTGGCTCCCGCCAGGTCCAATTCGGACACGTCGGTGTCGAGCAGGTCCACGTCGGACAGGATGCGGTCGGCGTCGATGACGATGCGCCGCATGGCCGGGCTGTCACCGTATCGGGCCCGCAGGGAGCTCACGCACTGCCGCAGGCCGCCGATGAGGTCGTGCAGTTCGGCGAATTCGGTCGTGCCAGTCGTGGTCGGCGTGCGAGTCAAAGGATCTCCTCGGCAGTGTTTCGGATCACAGTTCGCCCTCGATACTATCCATCGCACACGCCGGACGTCAGCTCGCCGAGCCGGATGCCGAGCGAGCAAACACGTATGACGGGACGCGCCGCCCCGGCCGAGAAGGCCGCCACGCTGCTGGAACTGCACCGGCCGGGCCACCCGGTCATCCTGCCGACCGTGTGGGATGCCTGGTCGGCCCGGCTGGCCGCCGGCGCCGGATTCGCCGCGCTCACCGTGGGCAGCCATCCGATGGCGGACTCGATCGGCAAACCGGACAACGAGGGCATGTCGTTCGACGACGTCCTCACCCGGGTCGCCCAGATCACCGCCGCGGTCGACGTGCCGGTGTCGGTGGACATCGAGTCCGGCTACGGGCAGCCGGCAGACCGGCTGATCGAGGGCCTGCTGAGCGTCGGCGCCGTCGGGCTGAACATCGAGGACACCGTGCACGCGGAGGGCAAGCGGCTGCGGTCCGCCGACGAACACACCGAGTTGGTCGGGCAGCTGCGGGCGGCCGCCGACGCGGCCGGGGTGCACGTCGTCATCAATGCCCGGACCGATCTGTTCCTGCGCCAGGACGGCGAGGCCTCCGATCGCGTCGAGCGGGCGGTGGCCCGACTGAACCAGTGCGCGGCCGCGGGCGCCGATGTTCTTTATCCGGTGGGCCGCCACGATCCCGACACGTTGCGGCGCCTGACGGCCGAATTGGAGCTGCCGGTCAACGCGATCGCGCTGGCCGATCAGGACGACCCGGCGTCCTTCGGTCCGCTGGGCGTTGCGCGCATCAGCTTCGGGCCCTTCCTGCAGGCCGCGCTGGCGGGCCACGCCAAGCAGTTGTTGGCCCGCTGGCGCTGACGCGCTGAATCCGGCGGAGC
This sequence comes from Mycobacterium colombiense, assembly GCF_003284935.1. Lineage (GTDB taxonomy): Bacteria > Actinomycetota > Actinomycetes > Mycobacteriales > Mycobacteriaceae > Mycobacterium > Mycobacterium arosiense_A. The sequence continues at coordinate 32,083 of NZ_QMEV01000014.1, read as the reverse complement.
CGTTGGGACTCCGCCGGATTCGCCTACTTCTCTGCGGACGGGCCCGCGCTTATTTGGTGATCGCGATGCGCTGCGCCTGGCTTCCCGCGTACGCACCGGTGACCCGCACGGTCAGCACACCGGCGTCGTAGCTGGCCGTGATGGCGTCGCCGGTGACGTGGGCGGGCAGCTGGAACGACCGGCGGAACGAGCCGTACCGGATCTCCCGCAGCGTGCGGCCTTCCTTTTCCTCGGCGTGCTCGTCGCGGTGTTCACCGTGGATGACCAAGCGGCCGCGGTCGACCTCGACCTTGACGTCCTGGTCGACGTCAACGCCCGGGAGCTCGACCCGTACGATCGCGTCGTCGCCGTCCTTGACGATCTCGGCTGCGGGCCTAAAACCGCTGGTCGCCGGGGTGTTCCAGTCCGCCGCGGCGGCGGGGCCGAAAAAGTCGCGCAGCCACCGGTCGGTGTCCCAGGCCGGTCGCGACCACAGTGCGAGGTTGCTCATGACGCTTCCCTTCCAATTCCTTGAGCTTCATTGTGAGATTCCTGTGACCGGCGCCTCCGTGGCCGGCTACTCGTACAAACATGAGTCGACCACGCTTAAGTTCCACCTCGCCGTTCGCCGGCAGCGAACGATCAATCACAGTCGTTCCTGTGAGTTGTGAGATCCTCGTCATAGGACCGTCACATTGGGCGAAAAGAACGTAATTTCTGGCCGTTACTCTCAAAGCCATGTCTGCAGACGGGATTTCGCGCGCCAGCTGTGCGCCTCGTCACATCATCGTAGTCGGACATGGCATGGTGGGGCACCGGTTCGTCGAGGCGCTGCGCGCCCGTGACACCGAGGGACTGTGGCGCATCACGGTTTTCGCCGAGGAGACTAACGCGGCCTACGACCGCGTGGGTCTGACCTCCTACACCGAAAGCTGGGATCGCAAGCTACTGGCCTTGCCCGGCAACGAATATGAGGGTGACGAACAGGTCCGGCTGGTGCTCAACCAGCGCGTTACCGAAATAGACCGCGCGGCAAAGACGGTGGTCACCGCCGACGGTCAGCGGCACGGTTACGACGCCTTGGTCCTGGCGACCGGGTCGTACGCCTTCGTGCCGCCGGTGCCGGGTCACGATCTACCTGCCTGTCACGTGTACCGCACGCTGGACGACCTCGACGCCATCCGCGCCGACGCCCAGCGCGCGGTGGAGACCTCACACGCCGCCGCGGGCGTCGTCATCGGTGGCGGCCTGCTCGGGCTGGAAGCCGCTAATGCGCTGCGCCAGTTCGGGTTGCAGACCCACGTCGTCGAGATGATGCCGCGGCTGATGGCCCAGCAGATCGACGAAGCCGGCGGCGCGTTGCTGGCCAGGATGATCGGCGAGCTCGGCATCTCGGTGCACGTCGGCACGGGCACCGAATCGATCGAGCCGGTCGAGCACGGCGACGGCACCACCTCGGTGCGGGTCAGCCTGACCGACGGCCAGGTCATCGACGCGGGCCTGGTGATCTTCGCGGCCGGCATCCGGCCGCGCGACGAACTGGCCACCGCCGCCGGGCTGCAGCGCGCCGAGCGTGGCGGGGTGCTCACCGACGTGGCTTGCCAGACAAGCGATCCCGACATCTACGCGATCGGTGAGGTCGCCGCGATCGGAGGCCGCTGCTACGGCCTGGTGGGGCCGGGCTACACCTCAGCCGAGGTGGTGGCCGACCGGCTGCTCGACGGCGTCGCCGAGTTCGGCGAGGCCGACCTGTCCACGAAGCTCAAACTGCTGGGCGTCGACGTGGCCAGCTTCGGCGACGCGATGGGCACGACCGAGAACTGCCTCGAGGTCGCCATCAACGACGCGGTCAACCGGACCTACGCCAAACTGGTGCTCTCCGACGACGCCAAGACGCTGCTCGGCGGCGTGCTGGTCGGTGACGCCTCGTCCTACGGGGTGCTGCGGCCCATGGTCGGCAGCGAGCTGCCCGGCGACCCGCTGGCGCTGATCGCGCCAGCCTCCTCCGGCACCGGCACGGCGTTGGGCGTTGGGGCGCTGCCGGATTCGGCGCAGATCTGCTCGTGCAACAACGTGACCAAGGGCGATCTGAAGTGCGCGATCGCCGACGGCTGCGCGGATGTCCCCGCCCTCAAGGCGTGCACCTCGGCCGGTACCTCCTGCGGATCGTGCGTCCCGCTGCTCAAGCAGCTGCTGGAGGCCGAGGGCGTGGAACAGTCCAAGGCCCTCTGCGAGCACTTCAGCCAGTCGCGCGCAGAGCTTTTCGAGATCATCTCCGTCACCGAGATCCGGACCTTCTCCGGACTGCTGGAGCGCTTCGGTCGCGGAAAGGGTTGCGACATCTGCAAACCCGTGGTCGCCTCCATCCTGGCGTCCACCGGGTCGGACCACATCCTCGAGGGCGAGCAGGCCTCGCTGCAGGATTCCAACGACCACTTCCTGGCCAACATCCAGAAGAACGGCAGCTACTCGGTGGTGCCGCGGGTGCCCGGCGGTGACATCAAGCCCGAGCACCTGATCCTGATCGGCCAGATCGCCCAGGACTTCGGGCTCTACACCAAGATCACCGGCGGTCAGCGAATCGACATGTTCGGCGCCCGGGTGGACCAGCTGCCGGAGATCTGGAAGCGCCTGGTCGACGGCGGCATGGAGTCCGGCCACGCCTACGGCAAGGCCTTGCGCACCGTGAAAAGCTGCGTGGGCACCGACTGGTGCCGCTACGGGCAACAGGATTCGGTGCAGCTGGCCATCGATCTCGAACTGCGCTACCGCGGGCTGCGGGCGCCGCACAAGATCAAGATGGGCGTTTCGGGCTGCGCGCGGGAATGCGCCGAGGCGCGTTCCAAGGACGTGGGCGTCATCGCCACCGAAAAGGGCTGGAACCTCTACGTCGGCGGCAACGGCGGCATGACACCGAAGCATGCGCAGCTCCTGGCCAGCGATCTGGACACCGAAACGCTGGTCCGCTATGTCGACCGGTTCGTCATGTACTACATCCGGACGGCCGACCGGCTGCAGCGCACGGCGCCGTGGGTCGACTCCCTCGACGGCGGACTCGACCACGTGCGCGAGGTCGTGTGTGACGACTCGCTGGGCCTGGCCGCCGAATTCGAGGCCGCAATGGAGCGGCACGTCGAGAACTACAAGTGCGAATGGAAGGGCGTGCTGGACGACCCGGACAAGCTGTCGCGGTTCGTGTCCTTCGTCAACGCCCCGGATGCCGTCGATTCGACGGTGGCGTTCACCGAGCACGCCGGACGCAAAATCCCTGTGTCCATTGGCATGCCGCGCGTTCGTGCAGCGACAACTCCGGAAGAATGAGGAAGGGATCATGACACTTCTCAACGACATCCAGGTGTGGACCCGCGCTTGCGCTTACGACCACCTCATTCCGGGCCGTGGAGTCGGCGTGCTGCTCGACGACGGTTCCCAGGCGGCGCTGTTCCGGCTCGACGACGGCTCGGTGCACGCGATCGGCAACGTCGACCCGTTCTCCGGGGCCGCGGTGCTCTCGCGCGGCATCGTGGGGGACCGCGACGGCCGCGTCACCGTGCAGTCGCCCATCCTCAAGCAGGCCTTCTCGCTGGAAGATGGTTCGTGCCTGGACGATCCGACCGTCTCGGTGCCGGTGTACCCGGTGCGGATCACGGCCGACGGCTACGTGCAGATCGCGCGGGACTACCAGCAGCGGGCCGCCTGAGTCCGAGGCCGGCTCACCGGGTGATGTCGCCGACCAGGTAGCGCTGCAGCGTCGGCCCGATGGCGTCGACGATCGCGTCGACCGACATGGAATGCAGCGGCTCGGAGCGGATGCCGTAGCGCATGATGCCCAGGCCCACCAGTTGTGAGGCGCACAGCGAGGCCCGCAGGGCGACCTTGTCGGCCCCGAGGATCTTCAGCAGTGGGCCAAAGACCGGGCCGACGAACATGTTTTGCACGATCTCGGCGGTCTTCGCCATCCCCGTCGACGCGATGGCGCTGGCCGCGAACGGGCCGCCGCCGGCGGCGTCCCAGGTGGTGATCAGCGTGCGCAGCGTCCGGCGGCCCACCTGATTGACCCCGCCGGTGACCATCCGGTCGATGAATTCCGGTGTGCCGAAGGGCAACCGCAACATCTTGGCGACCGGGTCGAGGATCCCATGCGATGGCTCTTCGCGACGGGGCATGGTGCCAGGATCGCCCGTCTGGGGGCAAAGATCAAGGAATGGCGGGCAACGGCGCGCCTCGAAACCCGGCGTTTCGCGCTACGGAACCGAGCGCACGGCGTGGCCGCGAGCCAGCTGATGCGGGCTCGATCGGCGCGACGCGTGCCGTGCGGTGGGGGCCAGCACCGGCGGCAGGGCCCGCCGAAACCGGTTCGCGACCAGGCGCGCCAGCCCGGAGTGGGTGCTCAGCGGTTCGCTGACCAGGTCCGCGCCGCAGCCGTGCAGCCGTTGCTGGAACAGGCCGTCGGCCAGCAGGTATGAGGCGACGACGACACGACCGCCGGGGCGCCGCGCACGGGCCCGGGCTACGACCCTTTCCAAGGCCTCGGGCAGTTGCGCATCACCGGCCGCGAACGCCAGGCTCACCCGCGATCCGGTGAGGGCCGACACCAACGTCGCGGTGGTGTGCAGGTCGGTGCGCGCCGCGGCATCCGAGGTTCCCGCGGCGGCCAGGACCACCGAATCGCCCGGTCGCCAACCACATTTCACCAACTGGTCGCCGACAATACGAGCGATCTGACCGCTCGGACCCAACGCGGGGGTGACGAGCACGTTCGGGTGTCCACTGGCCGCGACGTGGGCGGGCAGGTCCGCCCGGACGTGGTATCCCCGCGACAGGAACGCGGGCACCACGATGGCCGGCCGGTCGCACGCCTTCGCGCGCATCAGAGCCTCGGTGGGGGTGGGACCCACCACGTCCACGAAAGCGACGTCCACCGGGCTGTGGACGAGCGTACTCACCTGTGCCGCAAGGCCTTCGACCATCGCCACGCCGCCCGGCCTGCGGGTGCCGTGTGCCGCCAGGATCAGTGCCATGGCGAGTCTTCCGGGTGATCGATCGCGAGCCGGTAGCCGCGCTTGACGACAGTCGCCACGATGTTCTTGTCGCCCAACGCCGTTCGCAACCGCAGCACCGCGGTATCGACGGCGTGTGGGTCGCTGCTGTTGCCGGGCAACACGCGCAGCAAGTCGTTGCGCGCGACGACATCTCCGGGGCGTTGCGCCAGCGCGCGCAGCGTCGCCATGCCCGACCCCGACAGCGACTTCACCGAACCATCGACCAGCACGCAGGTGCCGCGGATCTCGATGTCGTGACCGGCCGCGCGGATGGTGCACGACCGCAGCGGCGGGAGTTCCTGGGCGATGTGGCGGGCCAAGGCCCCTAGCCTCATTCGCTCGGGCGACGACGTCGGGATCCCGGCGCGGATCAGCGGTTGCGCGGTGACCGGGCCGACGCACATCGCGTGCACGTCGCTGCGCAGCGCTTGCAGCAGTTGATCTTCGATGCCCAACTCGCGGCTGCGCTCCAGCAGCGCCGCGCCGGCGGGGGCGGAGGTGAAGGTCACCGCGTCGAACTGCCGCCGGGCGACCGAGGCCACCAGCTGGTCGAAGTCACCGCCGGCCGGCGTCGGCTTCCAGCGGTATACGTGAATGGGCACCACCTGCGCGCCCGCCGATCGCAAGCCGTTGATGAACTCGGGGAACGGATCCCACCCGTCGGCCGCGCCGTGCAGCTGGACGGCGATGCGCTTGCCGGCGACATCCGATTCGAGCAGGTAACGCAGAACTTCGCGGGACGACTCGGATTTGGGCGACCATTCTTCGTGTAACCCGGCGGCGCGCAACGCTCCCGTCGCCTTGGGGCCGCGCGCCACGATCCGCGACTTGGCAAGCGACGCCAGCAGCTGGGTGGCCAGGCCCCACCCGTCGGCCGCGGCGACCCAGCCGCGAAAGCCGATGCCGGTGTGCGCCACCAAAATATCCGGCGGGTCGGCGATCACCGCCTCGGTGTGGCTGTGTAAATCTTCGTCTTCGGGCAGCGCGATGATGTTGATGGCCGCGGCGCTGGACACCTCCGCGCCGTTGCGGCGCAGCAACGCGCACAGCTCCTCGGCGCGGTTCGCCGACGTGACGGCGATCCGGTAGCCGGTCAGCGGCGCGGAGTCTGGTGGGGCCAGTTGGGGGGCCATATGAAGTGTGTATGCCTGCGACGTTTCCGTTGCGTTACCGGTCAATTGCTGTGGCATTGCCCGTGTTGCGAGTCCGCTCACACGCGGGCCGCCTCGGTTTCCGGCGCCGAGGCCGACAGGCCCGGCGCGGACGCGGGCCGGCGCACATAGACCATCCAAGTCATGATCGCCGCCACCACATAGGACGCCAGAAACGCCCAGTACGCCGAGGTTTCGGTGCCGGTGCTCAGGTAGGACTGGCGCAGCGCGAGGTTGATCCCCACGCCACCTAGCGCACCGACGGCGGAGCAGATGCCGATCAGCGATCCCGCCTTGGCGCGGGCCCAATGACGGCGTTCGTCCTCGCTCGCGTCCAGCGAGCGGCTGCGCGCGTCGTACACCGACGGGATCAGCTTGAACACCGAACCGTTGCCCATGCCGGACAGGATGAACAACACCATGAAGCCGGCGACGAAGCCGATCATGGTGGCGGCGTGCCCCGCGGCGTGGTGGTCGTCGACGGTGCTGACGGTGACCAGGAGCCCTGCGCTCAGCGTCATGCCGGCCAGGACGCCCAGGGTGACGCGGCTGCCGCCGAGGCGATCGGACAGCCGGCCCCCGTAGATGCGCGCCAGGGACCCCAGCAGGGGTCCCAGGAAGGCCAGCTGTGCGGCGTGCAGCGCCGCGTGCTTGGGGCTCTCGCCGCTTTCGGCGAAGTTGACCTGCATCACCTGCCCGAAGGCGAAGGAAAACCCGATCCAGGAACCGAAGGTGGCGATGTAGAGCAGCGAGATCACCAGGGTGTCGCGCTCGAACAGGATCGAGCGCATGGTGCTCAGCTGGGTGCCGTGGTTGACGTTGTCCATGAACACCGCGGCAGCGATGCCGACGACGACCAGCAACACCAGGTACACCGCGCACACCCAGTACGGCGCCTCGTGCCCGGCGGTGGCCAGCACCAGCAGGCCGACCAACTGGATCACCGCCACCCCCAGATTGGCGACGCCGGCGTTGACGGCCAGCGCGGCGCCCTTGAGTCGCTGCGGATAGAAGGCGTTGACGTTGGCCAGCGAGGCCGCGTAGTTCCCGCCCCCCAGCCCGGTCAGGGCGGCACACAGCACGAACGGCCACAGTGGCACGCCGGGATTGGCCAGCAACACGATCGTGCCGACCGTGGGGATCAGCAATACGAAGGCCGAGAACGTCGTCCAGTTGCGGCCGCCGAAGGCGGCGATGCCCAAGGTGTAGGGGATGCGGGCGCAACCACCCACGAGGGTGGCGACCGCCCCCAACAGCAGCTTGTCGCTGGCGGAGAAGCCGTAAACGGACCCCGGCATGAACAGCGCCATGACGGGCCACAGGGTCCAGATCGAAAACGCGACGTGATCACCGGCGATGGTGCACAGCAGGTTGCGCCGGGCGATGTTCTTGTTGCCGGCATCCCAGGCCGCCGTGTCCTCCGGGTTCCAGTCCGCGATGCGGTGGCTGCGGCCCATCCGATCGTCACCTTTCGTCGCCATGGCGCTCATGCCCATGCCCCTACCACGGAAATCGATTGCGGCCCAACGGCATTTCGCCGGTCGGCGTGCATACAGGTCCCTCTCGTCAGGCTCCACGAACCGCGCATCCGGCCGCCGCCGCGTCAAGGGTCACCGGGCTCGCCCGACATCGGGAAAGCGGTTCGGAGACTGGCTTTCGACGTTTGGGCGCCCCGATATGGAGGGGCGTGGCCCCGCCGTATGGTCTGATGCTCACATTTACGACGCGAACGGGTCAACCGGAATGGGCCGATATCGCCTGTTAGTTGTTTACCAGTTATCTGGTAAATGCCTGAGGGGCAATCAGTTCGCCCAGGTGCCGTTTCGCCGGCGGTGAATAGGCGGCGCCGTCAAGTGATTTCACGCATAGATCCACTCTCGTGTGAGCTGGAATACACGCGGTTGCGGCGCCGACGGTTCGCCCCGCCGAATTGGGTTAGGAAAACGGCCAACTCGCGGCGCCGGACGGGGCGCCCACCAGCGACCTGGGCCGCGCCCAGTGCAGCCGCACCGTCTGGCCCGGCCGCACCTGGGCGACCTTGTCGACGTCCTCGTCGACCACGACGCCGATCACCGGGTAGCCGCCGGTGACGGGATGGTCGGGACCCAGGATCACCGGTAAACCATTGGGCGGCACCTGGATTGCGCCGCGGGTGGCACCCTCGCTGGGTAGCTGCCGGTCGGGATAGCAGTGCTGCAGCGGCCGGCCGGTCAACCGCATCCCCACCCGGTCGCTGCGATCCGAGGCCACCCAGTCGGTGTGTACCAGGGCGTCGGGATCGACGAACCAGTCGTCGCGGGGCCCGGGCACCACGGACAGCTCGACGACATGGTCGGTGATCGCCGCGACCGGCGCCTGGTCCAGTTCGGGGTAGGCGTCGGTGTGCTCGCCGATCGGCAGGCGATCGCCGCTGTGCAGCGGCGCCGGGCCGATGGCCGACATCACGTCGTAGCTGCGCGACCCCAACACCGGGTCCACGCAGATGCCGCCGCGGACCGCCAGGTAGCTGCGCAGCCCCGCGCGCGGGGCGCCCAACGAGATCACCTCGCCATCGCGGACATGGTGAATGCTGTTGGTACCGAACGTGATTCCGTTGACGGTGGGGTCGGTGTCGGCGCCCGTCACCGCGATGTCCACATCTCCGCCGATGACCCTGGCCGCGAAACCACCGAACGTCACCTCAACCGTGGCGCGGTCGTCGGGGTTGGCCACCAGCCGGTTTGCCAGCTTGTGCGCGCGCCGGTCGGCGGCTCCGGAGCGGCTCACCCCTAGGTGGGCCAGGCCCGGGCGGCCGAGGTCTTGGACGACGGCGAACGGTCCGGTGCGCAGGATCTCCAGGATCGGCACGGCTATCTCCTTAGCTAGGGTGGCGAATCACGTGCTGACGGCCCGGAACTGAACCCACATGCCCTGCGCCAGCAACGCAGGGCTCGGCCGCCGCAGATCCCACAGCACCGCGTCGGTGTGGCCGATGAGTTGCCACCCGCCGGGGGATTGCCGCGGATAGACCGCGCTGAATTCACCGGCGAGGCCGACCGAGCCCGCCGGCACCGATGTCCTCGGCTCGGGGCGCCGGGGCACTCTCAGCCGCGGATCGCCGTCGACCAGATACGCGAAACCGGGTGCGAATCCGGCGAATCCGACCCGCCACGGTGTGGCGGTGTGGGCGTCGATCACCGCCGCGATGGTCAGTCCGGTGCGCTCGGCGACCTCGGCCAGGTCCGGGCCGTCGTAGACGACGTCGATGACAACGTCGGCGCTGCGCTGCGAGGCGGCGCCGGGGGTGGCGTCGACGCGCATCTTGCGCAGCCGCCGACGGACGACGCCTTGATAGCGCGGCGTGTCCAGCTTCACCAGCACCGTGCGGGCGGCGGGGACGACGTCGACCACGCCCGGTATCGCCACGGCGTGCAGCGCGTCCGCCCACGCCAATACCTCGGCGGTACTGCCGCATTGCACCATCAGCGCGCGGTCGCCGTAGTCCACGACGGTGTTGCCGACCAGCTCCGTCGGCAGGTTGTGGGCCAGGTCGCCGCTAAGGTCCGTCACGCTCATTACTCGACGGTAACCCCGGGATCGGGGCCTGTGCGAGGGTCGGCCGACGGATTTTCGAGCACTGCCAGAGCTGCCTTAGCAAACGCTCAAACAGCCGCGACGCGCCCGCGTGGCTAGCCCAGGATCTTGGTGATCAGCGGTGGCAGCTGGTCGGCGATGACGGGGTAGCTCAGCGGCGACGCGAACGCGATGGCGCCGGCCTGGTCCTTGGTGGTGAAGATGTGCCGGTTCTGCGCGGTGGTCAGGGACCCGGCCACCTCCGGGTCGGCCAGGATCGCCTTCTGATCGTCCGGGTTCTGGGTCGTCCAGATCACCACGTCGGCGGAATCAAGCACCGCCTTGATGTGATCGCGCGGGATGACGGCGCGCTGATCGGTGCCGAAGGGTTTGATGCCGTCGGAGATGACCAGTCCCATCTGGTTCAAAAAGTCCGTCCGCCAGCCCGCCATCGTGGCGACGACGGTGCCTTGCCACAGCGCGCCGTGCATCAGCAGGGTCTTCTTGCCCGTCCATTGCGGATTCTTCTTGCCGATGTCGGTGAACTTCTGGTCGACGCCGTCGATCAACGACTTCATCTGGTCGGCCTGGAACACCGCCTGGCCGACGGTGGTGGCCTGCTCCTTCCACGGCTCGAAGAAGGCGTCGCCGTCCGACTGGGCGACGGTCGGGGCGATCGCGGACAGCTTCTGATAGGTGTCGGCGTCCAGGCCGGCGTTGACGGCCACGATCAGATCCGGTTTCAGGCCGGCGATCTGGTCGACGGGAATGCCGTTGTCCAGGTTCAGCACCGTCGGCTGCGCCCCGCCGAGCTTGGGCGCGGCCCACGGCCAGACCGCGGACGGTTGGTCACCGAACCAGTTGGTCACCGCGATCGGCACCACCCCGACCGCCAGCAGGTCGTCCTGCTCGGTGTAGCCGGCGCTGACGACGCGCTTGGGTGGTTCTTTGATGACGGTCTGACCGAACAGGTGGGTGACCGTCACCGACCCCGGCGTGGCCCCCGGGGCCGGTTTGCTCGACGAGCACCCCGCCACGAGCTCCGAGAGCGCGGTCGCACCGCCGATCGCGGCGACCCCGGCAGCCCCTGCGAGCTGCAAGAATCCCCGTCGATTCCATCCCTGTCGCATCGCGTGAGAGTATCGCGTTCCGCCCGCGCAACTGCATCGCCGCGCTGTTGAGGCGCTTTAGCCCAGCGGCATGCCGGCGTCCATGAAATCCAGGGCCCGATAGATCGTGTCGGCGGTCTTGGGGGCGTTGTCGAAGGCGGCCATCATGGCACCCGTCAACGCGCCGGCGAACACCCGGACCTCGAAATCGTCTGCGGCACGGCCGATCCGGTGCGCGATCGCCTCGGCGGCGACCGTCACCGTGCGGTAGTACTCGTCGTACATCGCCGCCTTGAGCTCGGGTATCGAGAACATCAGGCGCTGCCGGGTGCTCTCGAACTCCAGCTGGTCGTCGGGCAACTCGGCGATGACGGCGGCATACGCCCGGCGGAACGCCTGCGCCGGGGACAGGTTGAGCGGCTGGGCCTTCAACGCCTCGAGGATCAGCGGGTCAAGGTCGTCGGCGAGCAGCAGCGATTCCTTGGATCCGAAGTAGCGGAAGAACGTGCTCGGCGACACGTCGGCCGCCTCGGCGATCTGTTCGACGGTGGTCGCGGCGTAGCCGTTCTCCTCGATGAGGCGAAACGCCTCGCGCCGGATGGCGCGGCGGGTCTTGATCTTTTTGCGCTCCCGTAGGCCCAGGGGAGCCCCAGTCACCTGCATGCGCCGATTGTCGCGCATCCAGCCCGCGCCGTGGGCCCGCGACGTCCGTGCGTTGCAGAGTTCTGACAAACGGGTGCGGGCCGTTGCGATTTCTGCGTATCGCCCACGTAACTGTGCACACCCAGACCGGTAACAGTGCTTCTTTAGCGTCGAGTCGTCACTGCCCGCGCCTCATTCAACCCAGGAGTCCCACCAGATGACCACGACCATCACCCCGGTATCGCAGCCCGCGCCGCCGCGCGAGTCTCGCAAGGGGCGGCACTGGATCGATGACTGGCGGCCCGAAGACCCCGATTTCTGGGAGGCCACCGGCAAGCCGATCGCCCGCCGGAACCTGATCTTCTCGATCTTCGCCGAGCACGTCGGGTTCAGCGTGTGGATGTTGTGGAGCATCGTGGTGGTGCAGATGACGGCCGGGGCGCACGGGCACGCCGCCGCGTCCGGGTGGGCGCTGACCGCCAGCCAGGCCCTGTGCCTGGTGGCCGTGCCCAGCGGTGTCGGGGCGTTTTTGAGGTTGCCCTACACCTTCGCGGTTCCGCTCTTCGGCGGCCGCAACTGGACGACCATCTCCGCGGCGCTGCTGCTGATCCCGTGCCTGCTGCTGACGTGGGCCGTGAGCCATCCCGGGATTCCGTTCGGCGCCCTGGTGGCCATCGCCGCGACCGCCGGCTTCGGCGGCGGCAACTTCGCCTCGTCGATGGCCAACATCTCGTTCTTCTACCCGGAGAAGGACAAGGGCTGGGCGCTGGGCCTGAACGCGGCCGGCGGCAACATCGGCGTCGCGGTGGTGCAGAAGATCATCCCGCCCATCGTCATCGCCGGCGGCGGGATGGCGCTGTCGCGCGCCGGACTGTTCTATGTGCCGCTGGCGGTCGTGGCCGCGGTCTGCGCGTTCTTGCTCATGAACAACCTCACCGAGGCCAAGGCCGACGTGCGGCCGGTGCTGGAGTCGCTGCGGCACCCCGACACCTGGATCATGTCGCTGTTGTACATCGGCACCTTCGGGTCGTTCATCGGCTACTCGGCCGCCTTCCCGACCCTGCTCAAGACCGTTTTCGGGCGCGGCGACATCGCCCTGGCGTGGGCCTTTCTGGGTGCCGGCATCGGATCGGTCATCCGGCCGCTCGGCGGCAAGCTGGCCGACCGGATCGGGGGCGCCCGCATCACCGCCGCCAGCTTCGTGATGCTGGCGATCGGGGCAGCGGCCGCGCTGTGGTCGGTCGACGCGGTCAATCTGCCGGCGTTCTTCGCCAGCTTCATGTTCCTGTTCGTCGCCACCGGCATCGGCAACGGTTCGACCTACCGGATGATTTCGCGGATCTTCAAGATCAAGGGCGAGCTGGCCGGGGGCGATCCCGAGACCATGGTGGACATGCGCCGCCAGGCCGCCGGTGCGCTGGGCGTCATCTCGGCGGTGGGTGCGTTCGGCGGGTTCGTCGTTCCGCTCGCCTACGCGTGGTCGAAGTCGGAGTTCGGCAGCATCGAACCGGCGCTGCGGTTCTACATCGGGTTCTTCCTCGCCCTGCTCGGCGTCACCTGGTACTGCTACCTGCGCAAGCACAACGCGATCACCCGGGTGGGGATCTAGGGTCAGGACGGCTTCTGCCGGCCGCCGTAGCCTTCCCAAGGGCTGTAGTCGGCGATCAGCTCTTCCTGGGGTGGCCGCTGGTCCTCGGGAACGTGCTGCAGGTTGATCCGGATCCGGTACCAGATCGAACTGGGCCCGCGCATCCCGTCGACCAGGACGTCGACCGGCTGCAGCCGGTCGGCCACCGCCGGATAGCGATCGCGCCAGACGTCCAGCGCCGCCATCGCCTCATCCTTGGTCTTGGTGCGGGCGATCTCGATCAGCGGCATCGCCGATTGCCGCCTGCCGCCGGTGCCCCTGCCGCCCTTGCCCGACCCTTTCGGGGCGCGCTCGGGCGGCCCCATCTCCTCGGCCAGCACCAGCAGCCGGTCGAGAGAGCCAACGACCGCTGCGTTGGAGGGGTCCATCCCCGCCCAGGGGTCACCGAGCTCGGCGAACCGGGCGGGCACGGTGTCGATGGTGAACGCCTCGGGCCGGCAACCGGCGACCTCGTCCCACCGCAGCGGTGTCGATACCCGGGCATCCGGAGTCGCCCGCACGGAGTAGGCCGAGGCGACCGTGCGGTCCTTCGCGTTCTGGTTGAAGTCGACGAAGACGCCCTCGCGCTCTTCCTTCCACCAGCGGCTGGTCGCCGCCTCGGGCACGCGCCGCTCGACTTCGCGGGCGACGGTCTGCGCGGCTAGCCGCACCTGGCGAAACTCCCAGCGCGGGGCGATGCGGGCGTAGATGTGAAAGCCGCGCGATCCGGACGTCTTGGGCCACGCGGTCAGGCCATAGTCCTCGAGCACCTCGCGGGCGACCAGCGCGACGTCCACGATGCGCCGCCACGAGACGCCGGGCATCGGATCCAGGTCGACCCGCAGTTCGTCGGGGTGATCGAGGTCGTCGGCCAGCACCGGATGCGGGTTGAGGTCGACGCAGCCCAGGTTGACGGCCCAGACCAGCCCCGCGGCGTCGTGGATCACCGCTTCGGCGGCGGAAGTGCCTCGGGCGTACCGCAGTTCGGCAACGTCGATCCAGTCCGGCCGTTTGGCCGGGGCGCGCTTCTGGAACACCGCTTCTTCGGTGATGCCCTTGACGAAGCGCTTCAGGATCATCGGGCGGCCGGCCACACCGCGCAGCGCGCCCTCGGCCACGGACAGGTAATAGCGGACCAGGTCGAGCTTGGTGTACGGACCCGAAGAGGAGCCAGTGGTTTCGCGGCCGCTCGCGCCGGGGAACACCACCTTGTCCGGATGGGTGATCGTGACCTCGCGCCCGGCCACCTCCAGCAAAACCGGACCCATGTTCATCATCGTAAGTCGATGGGTACTTACCCCTCGTAATGCGACGGACGTCACATAGGGTGGGATCCATGCCTAATCTGATCGGTCTGCCCGGGCAGGCGGTTTCGAAGGTTCAGCAATACGCGGAGCGCGGTTTGGCCGAGCTGCACTATGTCCGCAAAATTCTCGAAGCCGGCGGCTTTCCGCTGGAGCCGCCGCAAAACCTCGCCGCCATGGCCAACGACCTCCGCAAGTGGGGCGAGATCGGCATGCTTCCGGCCCTGCACGCGCGCCGCAACCCGGACAAGGTGGCCATTATCGACGATGACGGCGAATTGACCTGGAAGGAGCTCGACGACGCCGCCAACGCGGTTGCCCACGGCCTGCTGGACAAGGGCGTCAAAGGTGGCGACGGCGTCGCGATCCTGGCCCGCAACAGCCGCTGGTTTTCCATCGCCGAGTTCGGGTGCGCCCGGGTCGGTGCTCGCATCATCCTGCTGAACAGTTCTTTCTCCGGGCCACAGATCAAGGAGGTGGCTGAGCGCGAGGACGCCAAGCTGATCATCTACGACGACGAATACTGCGAGGACGTCAGCAAGGCCGACCCGCCACTGGGCAAGCTGCGGGCGCTGGGAACCAACCCTGATTCCGATAAGAAGTCGGGCAGCAAAGACGAGACACTGGCCGACCTCATCGAACACAGCAGCGGCGAGCCCGCACCCAAGGCGAGCAACCACTCGTCGATCATCATCCTGACCAGCGGCACCACCGGCACCCCCAAGGGTGCGAACCGCAGCACCCCGCCGACCCTCGCACCTGTCGGCGGCATCCTGTCGCATGTCCCGTTCAAGGCCGGCGAGGTGACGGCGCTTCCCGCGCCGATGTTCCATGCGCTGGGCTTCCTGCACGCCACCATCGGAGCGTTCCTGGGCTCGACGCTGGTGCTGCACCGCAAGTTCAAGCCCGACGTGGTGTTGAAGGACATCGCGAAGCACAAGACGACCGCGATCGTCGTCGTCCCGGTGATGTTGTCCCGGATGCTGGACGCCCTGGAAAAGATGGATGAGAAGCCCGATTTGTCTTGCCTGCGAATTGTGTTCGTCTCCGGCTCCGCGCTGAACGCCGACGTGGCCGAGCGGGGTCTCAAGGAGCTCGGGGACGTCATCTACAACATGTACGGCTCGACGGAGATCGCTTTCGCCACGATCGCCGAACCCAAGCACCTTAGGCACAACCCCTCGACGGCGGGCCCGGTGGTCAAAGGCGTCAAGGTGAAGATCTACGACGAAAACGGCAAGGAGCTGCCGCAGGGCGAAGTCGGTCGCATCTTCGTCGGAAACGCCTTCCCGTTCGAGGGTTACACCGGCGGCGGCAAGAAGCAGGTCATCGACGGCCTGATGTCCTCGGGCGACGTCGGCTACTTCGACGAGAACAATCTGCTGTACATCAGCGGCCGCGACGACGAGATGATTGTGTCGGGCGGCGAGAACGTCTTCCCCGCGGAAGTGGAGGACTGCCTAAGCGGACATCCCGACGTGGTGGAGGCGACAGCGATCGGTGTCGAAGACAAGGAGTGGGGTCACCGCCTGCGCGCCTTCGTGGTCAAGAAGGACGGCTCCGACGTCGACGAGGACACCCTCAAAAAGCACGTGAGGGACCAGTTGGCCAAGTACAAAGTGCCGCGTGAGGTGGTCTTCCTCGACGAGCTGCCGCGCAACCCCACGGGCAAGATCCTCAAGCGCGAGCTGCGCGAAATGGACGTCGACTAGCCCGGTGCGGCTCGCGCGCCGCGAGTCAGCGGCGGTCTTTGATGGCGCGGGTGATCTGCGCCGTGAGTTTCGGGTCGACCAGGAGTTGGTCGATGAGCGCGGTGAGGACCTCCTGCCCGGTCACCCGGGCGACGCCCAGCCGGTCGGCCGCCTCACGCTGCCAGATGTCGAGGGCCCGGTGAGTGGCCGCAGGCAGGTCGACGGTGCGACGCGTCCGCTGGGTGCGACCAGGCTGGGCGGCGGCCGGTTGGCCGACGATCCGCTGGCCGCCCGGGTGCCCGAGACTCGTAAGACGCTCGGTCGGTGCGGCGTCTCCCGCCGGGCCGCCGGCCGAGTTGGGGGCGCGAAAGGCTCCGACGCTGGGTCCGCTGTGGCTGCTGTTGAAGTTCACTTCGGTGTCTTCCTCCGTGAGTGCCAATCAGTAAATCAGCGCTCGGTGCCGTTGTGTCAATACTGATTCTGTCACCGAGGCCAGCGTAAGTCGCGTCGCCGGGCCGCCCGTGGACCGGTCGGTGGCCCTGCGCGGCGGACCGCACTTGCGCGGCGCGTTCGCCGCCGCGTTCCGCAGATCGTGCCGCAAACCGATAGAAGTAGCTGCCAGTGCAACCGCTGAGCCTACTGGCCATTGAATGGCGCTGATTAGTTAGCCGAAAATACCGGCGAATTCAGCGGATCCGCTTACGCGGAATATCTGATATCAGTAGATACACCTTCCGCAATCCAGTAAATCAGTAAACATAGTCTGAGCTGCGGATAATTTGACGACTGGCCCGCGGCGTCAGTATTTGCGAGAAAGTGAATTACGTAAATACGCTTTCAAATTGTCGGCTCGATATAGGGCCGGAGAGGGGTCTTGTTGCCTAATTCACATCCAAAATATTCGAATTGCCCTTGTTTGCTCAGAAATGTCCGATTAACGTTTTTGGTATCGATAGCAAGTGGTTGGAAGGAATGACTCAAATGATCATCGGGCGATCATTACGCGGCGCGGCCGCAGGTGTCATCGGTGCCGGGGCTGTGGCCGGCGCGCTGCTGTTCGGCGGCGCCCCCGCGGCCCAGGCCGCTCCTGCGCCCGCAGCCACCACGAGCTTCGCCAGTGCTGGGCCGCACGGCGGACCGGGCTTCATCCCCGATCGCCCCGGCGGTCGCGGGTGGGGCGGCCATGATGGTCGGGGAAATGGCCATTGGGGGCCGGGTAACTGGGGCCACGGCAATTGGGGCCACGGCAACTGGGGCCGTGGCGGTGGCTACTGGGGCCCCCAGCACTGGTGGAACTGGTGGTGGTGACCACCATCTCCGCGCGGTAACGGCCGTCGCCGACACGCCAACCCTCGGGATGGCCGACCGCGTTCTGGAGGGACCCATGCCGGCCTGACTTAGTCAGGTCGGCATGGCCCTGTTTGGGGACTTTCGCGGCGGCTTACGGGTCGCGGGGCAGGCCCAGCAGCCGCTCGGCGATGATATTCAGCTGCACCTCGGAGGTGCCGCCGTAAATGGTGGTGGCGCGGCTGGCCAGCAGGTATTCGCCCCATTTGCCCGGCAACTGGTCGGGGTCACCGATCGCGGCGTCGGTGCCGAACGACGACACCGCGAATTCGGCGTAGCCCTGGCCGGTGCGCATGGACAGCAGTTTCGAGATCGCCGCCGACGGCATGGCATCCCCACCGGCGAGCGTCAGCAGCGTCGAGCGCAGGTTGAGCACCTTGGCCGCGTGGCCCTCGGCGATCAATTGGCCGGCACGGTGCTGGGCGATCTGGTCGAAGTGGCCGTCGCGGACGAACTCGACGAACTGTGCCAGCGTGGCCAGGAAGTTGGCCTCACTGGACCCGATCGACACTCGCTCCGCGGTCAGGGTGTTGCGGCTGACCTCCCAGCCGCGGTTGACCTCACCGAGCACGCAGTCGTCGGGCACGAACACGTCGTCGATGTAGACGGTGTTGAACATGGCGTTGCCGGTCAGCTCGCGCAGCGGCTTGACCTCGACGCCTTCACTTTTCATGTCCAACAGGAAGTACGTGATGCCGGCGTGTTTCGGGGCGCTGGGGTCCGTTCGCGCCAACAGCGCCCCCCACTGCGAGAACTGCGCGGCGGTGGTCCAGATCTTCTGGCCGGTGATGCGCCAGCCGCCGTCGGTGCGGGTGGCCTTGGTGGTGAGGCTGGCCAGATCCGATCCGGCGCCCGGCTCGGAAAACAGCTGGCACCAAATCATTTCGCCGCGGAAGGTGGGCGGCAGGAACCGTTGCTTTTGCTCCTCGGTGCCGAAGGCCACGATCGACGGCACGATCCAGGTCGCGATCCCGGTCTGCGGTCGCTTGACCCGCCCGGCGGCGAACTCCTGGGCGATGATGATCTGCTCCACCGGGCTGGCGCCCCGCCCCCATGGCTTCGGCAAATAGGGCAACACCCAACCGCCTTCGGCGATGGCGACCTTGCGCTGCTCACGCTCGATCTCTTTGAGCGCGGAGACTTCGGCGCGGATCTCCGCCCGCAGCTTCTCGGTGTCGGGGTCGAGATCGATGTCCACCGCACGCATGCCGGTGGTGGTGGCGGTGTCGACGACTTTCTGCGGGTAGTCCGAACTGCGCCCGAACGAGGCGGCGAGCATCAGGGCCCGGCGGTAATACACGTTGGTGTCGTGCTCCCAGGTGAAGCCGATCCCCCCGTGCACCTGAATGCAGTCCTGCGCGCAGCGCTGGGCGGCCGCTGGAGCCAGCGTCGCCGCGACGGCGGCGGCGAACTCGACGTGCGAAACCGCTGTGTCCCAATTGTTTTCGCGGGCCTCGTCGATCGCGCGGGCCGCGTCCCACACGGCCGCGGTGGCCCGCTCGGTGTCGGCGATCATCTCGGCGCACTTGTGCTTGATGGCCTGGAACTGGCCGATCGGCCGGCCGAACTGCTCACGGATCTTGGCGTAGTGCGAGGCCGTGTCGGTCGCCCAGCGCGCCACACCGATGGCCTCGGCGGACAGCAGCGTTGTCATCAACGCGTGCGCGGTCGCCATGGTCAGGTTCGTCAGCACGACGTCCCCGCCGACCTCGACGGCGTTGGCTCGCACGTCGGCGATGGGGCGCAGCGGATCCAGGCTCTTCACCGGCTCGATCTCGAGCTGGTCGGCGCGCAGCACCACCCAGGCCTCGCCGCTGTCGATCGCCACGGGCAGCACCAGCAGCGTGGCCTGCGCCGCGGCGGGGACCGCCCGCACTTCGCCGCGGATCACCAACGAATTGCCGTGCCGGGTGGCGGTCAGCGCGCAGCAATTCAGGCCGTAGGAGGCGATTTCGGCGCCCGACGCCAGCTCGGAGAGCACCTTCGCGTCCGGGTCGTGCGCGGCGATCAGGGCACTGGCGATGGCCGATGGCACGAACGGGCCCGGCACCGCCCCGTAACCGAATTCGGCCAGCACGATGGCCAACTCGAGGATGCC
This sequence comes from Mycobacterium colombiense, assembly GCF_003284935.1. Classification (GTDB taxonomy): domain Bacteria; phylum Actinomycetota; class Actinomycetes; order Mycobacteriales; family Mycobacteriaceae; genus Mycobacterium; species Mycobacterium arosiense_A. The sequence continues at coordinate 12,541 of NZ_QMEV01000014.1, read as the reverse complement.
GTAACCCTGCCCGCCGACGGATTCGGCCAGATGGACCCCCTGCAGCCCCTGCTCGGCCGCGGCCTGCCAGTACGGCGGAGGGTTCTCGAGGGGAGTCTCCATGACCGCGTGCAGCGTCTCGGACGGCGCGATGCGCGCCACCAGCGATCGCACGGAATCGGCCAGCTGTTGATGCTCGGGATTTATCGCGATCGGCATTGGTCGCCTTCCGTTGCTGCAGGACGCCGTTTCGGCCAAGCACCTTCCAAGCTAACAACCAGTCGGTTGGTTGACGACAGGGGCCGGTGGCGATCGCAAGCGCGGCGAAGCCGCCCGCGGCGGGTCGCCACGATGGTTCGCGACTCTCAGCGCCACCGCTTGTTGATCCAGTGGGCGATGATGTCGGCCTGCTCGGTACGTGCGCCCGGGGTGGTGAAGTAGTGGTCGGTGTCCACGGATGCCTGTGTCTTGTCGGTGCCGGCGAGTGCGCCGAAAATGCGCTGGGCGTCGGAGGGGAACACGCCGGTGTCGGCCTCGGCGTTGATCACCAGGGCGGGACAGGTGATGCGGGCCAGGTGCGGTTCGGCACGCGTTTGCGCCACCCGCAGGCTCCACATGCTCAGCCAGTTGCGCAGCGTGCAGGCCGCCGCGATGCCGTGCGCCGAGCGGTTCGCCTTGGCCGGAACGCCCGCGTAGCACATGTTGGGCGGGCGTTTGGTGGGCTCGATGCCGGGGTCGACCATGCGGGGGTCGGCCCAGGTCCGCATCACCGAAAACGGTCGATCGGAAAAGCCCGCCGCGCGAACGCGTTTGAGCTCGGTTTCGACCCAGTCGGTGATGGCGTGGTTGCGCGCGGTCTGCGCGCTGCGGTACCGGGCGAGAAATTCCGGCGAGTAGGGGGGCCCGTTGCGCTCGTTGAACAGGTCGAGGTCGGCCTCGGTGGCGACGGGGTCGTTCTCGTCGACGACGGCGGCGTCCATCCAGGCGGTGAGCACCTCCGGGCGACCGGGATGGGCGGCGGTGGCCACGTAACCGTCGGCGGGCGGCAGCTCGGTCACACCGGCCGCCGGGCGCATCCCGTCCAGGGGAGTGACGTTGGGGTCCACGGCCTGTGACTGGTAGGCGGCCATCAACGAGCCGCCACCCGAATTACCCAGCAGCACAATGGTATCCACGCCCTGCACCTCGCGAAGCCAGCGCACCCCGACGCCGATGTCGACCAGCGCGTGGTCGAGCAGGAAGCTGCTCTCGAAGCCGCGAAATCTGGTGTTCCAGCCCAGGAACCCGACACCGCGCGTGGCCATGTAGTCGGCGAGATAGTGCTCGGAGAAGTCGATCTGGTAGTGCGTGGCGATCATCGCGACCTTGGGTTTGCGTCCCACGCCCCGGTGATACAGCCCCTGGCAGGGGTGGCCGCCCGCGCCCGCGCGCCCCGCGGTGCGCGAGGGCAGCCCGACGAATTCCCGGACCACTCCGGCACCGGTGCGACGAGTCAATTCAGCGGTCCTCCTGACGCGTAGATGGCCCGGTAATAGATGTTGGCCAGGGTTTGGATGCACGCTTGATCGTCGGGCTCCTCCGCGCGCGCCCCGGCGAGCTGCAGGTAGCAGAACTGGTTGAACATCGCCACGATGGCCTCGGCGATCAGCCGCGGATCGTCGTCGGGACAGTGGCCCTCGGACTGGGCGCGCCGAACCGACTCGGCAATGAACGACACTGGTATCTCGCAGATCTCGGACCAATACCGGGCGAAGTCGTCGTTGATCATCGCCAGCTGCGACACGCTGATCACCTCGGCGAGCCGGTTGCGGTAGGTGTGCCAGTGCGCGGCGGCGGCAGCGTGGGCGCGCTCACGATCGGACAAACCGTGTCCGGTGACCGACTGCGCGCGCTCGGTGGCCTCGTCGCGAAAGCGCAGCGCCCACTGGCGCACCATCGCCTCTTTGGAGTCGTAGTAGTTGTAAAACGACGCCGCCGAACGGCCCGCTTCCGCGGCGATGTCGGAGATCGTCGTGGCCAGCACGCCTTTGCGCGCGATGACGGTCCGGGCGGCCATATCGATGGCGGCCTGCGTCCGCCTGCCGCGACGGGTGGGAAGTGTGGCGGGCTGGCCGTCGCGGTCAGCAGGGGACGCCGCGGTCGACACCTATGCACCTCCCTGGGCCAAAACTGAAACTGATGTTAGATTCAGATTTGGATCTTGGCCAGGATCGTCACGCCGGGGACCGAGGGGAGCCACCAGATGATCAAGCCGCACAACACCAACACGGAATTCGAACTGGGCGGGATCAACCATGTCGCCCTGGTGTGTTCGGACATGGCGAAAACCGTGGACTTCTACAGCAATATCCTCGGCATGCCGCTGATCAAGTCGCTCGATCTACCCGGCGGCGCCGGCCAGCACTTCTTCTTCGACGCCGGCAACGGCGACTGCGTCGCCTTCTTCTGGTTCGCCGACGCTCCGGACCGGGTGCCGGGGATCTCGTCGCCGGGCGCCATCCCGGGCATCGGCGACATCACCAGCGCCGTCAGCACGATGAACCACCTGGCCTTTCATGTGCCGGCCGAGAAGTTCGACGCCTATCGCCAACTCCTCAAGGACAAAGGGGTGCGGGTGGGCCCGGTGCTCAACCACGACGAAAGCCCCATGCAGGTGTCGGCGACCGTGCATCCCGGCGTCTACGTGCGCTCGTTCTATTTTCAGGACCCCGACGGCATCACCCTCGAATTTGCTTGCTGGGTCAAGGAATTCGAGAGCGGCGATGCCAAGGCTGTGCCCAGAACCGCGGCGGACCGGCGCCCTGCGGTGGGTGCCGCCCACTGATCCGACCGGGCCGAGCCGGAGGATGGGTTCATGACCGACGGCATTCTGACCGACGCGCAGATCGCGGCGCTGACGCCCGAGCAACGTCGGGAACTGATCACCCGGCTGGAGCAGCCGCTGGGCGACGTGATCGACCCGGAGTTTCTGGCCCGGGTGCGGCGCATTCGATTGAGCCTGATGATCGGTGGCTCCATGGCGATGGTCCCCTGGCTGGGGTATCTGTCCGTGACGCTGCCCGAGAACTACGTCGCGCACAACTGGCCGATCACCTGGGTCGGCTTCGACGTGCTGCTGGTCGGGTTCATGTTGACGACGGCGGTGCTCGGATACCTGCGTCGTCAGCTGCTGGTGCTCGCCGCCTTCACCACCGGGGTGCTGCTGATCTGCGACGCCTGGTTCGACCTGATGACCGCCGGCCCCAAGGACATCTGGCTGTCGGTGATCACGGCGCTGCTGATCGAGGTGCCCCTGGCGATCTTCCTGATCACCAGCGCGGTGCGCATCCTGCGGCTCACCATGATGCGGTTATGGCTGCTGCACCCTGGCATGCGGCTCTGGCACCTGCCGCTGTTCCCATGAGGCGGTGAGGGTTTGGCCCGAGCCGCTCCGGTTCGGGCCGCTGCCGGTCGCGGCGCGAGCCGAACAATGCTATCCCGAATCCTGGCCCCGGGCAGGCGGATCGGCGACGGATCCATTTGTAGTTAGATACTTTTTGGTACGCACCCGCCGGCCCTGCGACCGGTTGGCGGAGAAAGACTACCGCACCACCGATGATCTCGCGCGAGAATGCGAGTCTTCGTAAAACCGCGAAATCCTCGGCCCCCTCAGCTAGCGTCCACGGCAGCGACATAGGGGGTGCAGCGACGCGGTAGTTCAGCCCGACATACCGATAATCCGTCGCGAAATTTCACGCGCGAGACCGAACAGATGATGCGCCAAACACCAAGCGCTGACCACACTTTCACAGCCCCCCAGACCGCACAACAGATGTCGGTATCTCACAGCACAAGGACTCGACGAAATGGTCGCACTCGGAAACATCAACGAATGGCAACCGCCACAGGGCCCGGTTACCATGTGGATGGCCGCCCCCACGGCGCTCGAAGCGGCGCGCGCCGCGCGACGAAGCGATCTGGCACCGAGTTATCAACAGAATCAACACCTCTGGGCCTCCTATCACGGTAAGAACCTGAACCGGCAGCTGCCCCGGCTGATGATCGTGGCGTGGGACATCCCCGGAACCTGCAACATCGAGGCGATGACCGCGACGATCAATGCCCATGTGCGCCGCCAGGACACGTACCACCACTGGTTCGAATTCGACAATGGAATCTTCGTGCGCCGCGAACTCGAGGACCCCGCAGCCATCGATTTCGTCCCCGTCGCCCTCGGGGAGATGACACCGGATCAGGCGCGTAACCACGTCCTCACCACGACTCCACACACGCTGGAATGGGGCTGCTTCACCTACGGAATCGTCCAGCACGCCGACTATTTCACGTTCTACGCCAGCGTCGACCACCTGCACATCGACGGCCTGTCCGCCGCCCTGATCTTCCTCGACATTCACCTGATGTATCAGGAGTTAGCGCAGGGCGGGCACCGGGCCGCCCCGCTGCCCGAGGTGCGCAGCTACCGCGACTACGTTGCGCGACAGCGCGAGAGGGCTGCCGGCTTGGACCTGTCGTCGCCAGAGATCAAGGACTGGATCGCCTTCGCGCGTGACACCGATGGCGACTGGCCCAGCTTTCCGCTGCCGCTCGGTGACACCTGGGCCAGCACCAAGGGCGATCTGCTGACGGTCGAATTGATGGATGCCGCCGAGACCGAGGCCTTCGACGCCGCCTGTGTGGCCGCCGGCGCCCGGTTCATCGGCGGAGTCCTGGCCTGCGCCGCGTTCGCCGAACACGAATTGACCGGCAAGCACGCCTATCACGGGTTCACCGCCAAGGACACCCGGGCCGCGGGTATCGACACGATGACCGTGGGCTGGTTCGCCAGCCTGATTCCCATCACCGTGCCGACAGCCGGCGAGACGTTCGCCCAGGCGGCCAGGGCGGCGCAGAAGTCGTTCGACGACGCGCAGCGCCTCGCCGACGTGCCCGTCGAGCGGGTCTTGGAGTTGGCGACCCCCGACGAACTGGGGATCAAGCTGCCCACGCAGCTGCCGATGATGCTGTCCTTCCTGGACTTCCGCAAGATTCCCCTCAACGGGCTATGGGCGGAGACGAAGTTCGGCACCTACGGCGACAGCCTGTCCCACGGCGGGATCAACTTGTGGATCAACCGGCAGGCCGAGAACACCACGGTGACGATGTCCTTCCCGGACAACGCGATCGCGCGCGAGTCCGTCCTCCGCTACATCGCGACACTGACCCAGGCGTTCGTGCGCGTCGCCAAGCCCACCCTGGACGATCCAGTTATCGTTGCGCCCCAGTCGGATTCGGAAGGGTCCTACCCCGTCGCGCCAAACGCGGACGACCACGAAGCGGCCTGACCATGAGCAACGTGCTGGACCTGGCCGACCAGACCCTCTTCCTCGGTGAGCGGGCGACGGGGGCCACCAGCCTGTTGCAATGTATGTGGGTGTATGACCGCGCCATCGACATCGGCGGGCTGCGCGAGTTCCATCGCCGGCTGGGCCAGGGACGGTTGTCGCGCCGGGTCGAGCGCTCGCCCTTGCCGTTCGGCCGGCATCGCTGGGTGTCGCCGAACGACCGGTGCGCCCTCGAGATCGTCGGCGCGCCGCGTTCCCGTGACGGGATCGACGCCTGGCTGGCCGAACAAGCCACCCGACGCCCGGATGCCGAGCACGGGCCCGGCTGGCACCTTGCGGTGCTGCCGTTCACCGACGGTGGCGCGGCGGTCAGCCTGGTCACCACGCATTGCCTCACCGACGGCGTCGGGTTGTGCGAGGCGTTGGCGGACGCGGCTTCCGGGCGTGACGACGCGATCCGCTGGCCCGCCGCGAAGGCACGGCGGCGGTGGCGGGCGCTGCGCGAGGACGCACGCCAAACGGTGCGCGACGCCGGCGATGTCGCTCGGGCCGTCGGCGCAGCGGCGCGCATGCTCAGTCAGGGCCGCGACGCGGTGCAGGCCGCATCCGCCGAGAAGCCGTCCGCGCCAACGGCGGCCGGAGACGAGCGCGTCACCCTGCCGATGACGACGTTCTTCGTCGACGCCGACGAATGGGATGCCCGCGCCCGCTCCCTCGGGGGCACCAGCAACGCGTTGCTCGCGGGATTGGCGGCCCGGCTGGCCCAGCGCGTGGGACGCGTCGCCGCGGACGGCTCGGTCAACGTGGGGATGCCGGTCAACGAGCGCGCCCCGGGCGACACTCGCGCCAACGCGGTCGCGAACGTCGACGTCACGCTGCGGCCCTCGGCGATCGGCACGGACCTGCGAGAGATCCGCGCCCTCATCAAGGACGCGCTGATCCGCCATCGGGATGTGCCCGACGAGCGGTGGGCATTGCTGCCGCTGGTGCCGCTGATCCCCAAGCGGCTCTTCCGGCGGCTGATCAGCGTGGTCACCGGCGGCGCAACCACCGTCGTATCGTCCAACCTCGGTGCCATGGACCCTGCGGTGAACCGGCCGGACGGCCGCGACGCCGACTACTTCGCGATGAGGTCGGTGTACCCCGGCGTGACCAGCGCGACGATGCACCGCACCAACGGGGCGCTGGCGTTGCTCTCGGGGCGGGTCCACGGTCGGGTGTTCGTCTCGGTCCTGGGCTATCAGCTGGGTCGCCGAAATTCGAACGAAGGGTTACGGCAAGCCATCCACGGCGTGCTGAGCGATTTCTCGCTGACCGCCACGACGGACTGGCGCGCGTTCAGCCGGGTGTGAACCCGCCGCGCGGCGCGAGGCGTCCGCACGCGCGTGCGCGGCCACCGGCCCCCGCGCGCCGTCCTAGGTCGGTGTGACCCTTCTCACAAGTGGGGCACGTGTGTGGCCTATTCGACTACCGTCAGTCCGGCGACGCAGGGGGCGCACGCGACACGGCAACGTCAGTCCGCATGCCGCGACACGTCGTAACAGTTCCAACGAACGGGATTCTGCGCGAAGGGGTCACCGGCACAAGTCCAATGACTCTTTCGTGTTCCCTTGCTGCGCACTAAATGTCGGCATCAACGGGAGGGACGACTTAAGCAAATGGTCGCACTCGGAAGTATCAACGAATGGCAACCACCGAGCGGTCCGCTGACGATGTGGACCCCCGCGCCCGCGGCGCTTGATGCGGCTCGCACCGCTCGTCGGTCACCGCTTGCTCCGAGTTATCAACAGAATCAACATCTTTGGGCCGCCAACGTCGGCAGCACCCTGAACAGGCAGCTACCCCGCCTGATGGTCGTAGCCTGGGATATCCCCGGCGTGTGTGATATCACCGCGATGACGGCGACCATCAATGCACACGTTCGGCGCCAGGAGACCTATCACAACTGGTTTGAATTCGAGGACGGCGCGATCGTACGACGCACGATCGATGACCCCGCGGTGATCGATCTGGTTCCGGTGCGCTACGGGCACATGAGCGCCGAACAGGTGCGCACCCACGCGTTGACGACGACCCCCGGGACCCTCGAGTGGGGCTGCTTCACCTTCGGCATCGTCGAGCACGCCGACTATTTCACCTTCTACGCCAGCGTCGACCATCTGCATATCGACGGCTTGTCCGCAGGCCTGATCTTCGTCGACATCCACCTGGCCTACCTGGAACTGGCGCAGGGCGCTCATCGGCACCCGCCCCACCTCCCCGAGGTGAGGAGCTACCGTGACTACGCCGTTCGGCAACGTGAGAGTGCCGCGGGTTTGACGTTGTCATCCCCGGAGATCAAGGAATGGATCGCGTTCGGCCGCGACACCGAGGGAAACTGGCCGAGTTTCCCACTGCCGCTTGGGGATACATGGGCCAGCACCGAGGGCGACCTGGTGACGGTCCAGCTGTTGGACGCGGCCGGTACCGAGGCTTTCGACGCCGCCTGCCGCGCGGCGGGCGCGCGGTTCATCGGGGGAGTCCTGGCCTGCACGGCGCTGACCGAACACGAGTTGACCGGCACCGAGACCTACCACGGGTTCACCGCCAAGGACACCCGGATGCCGGGCACCGACACGATGACCGTGGGCTGGTTCGCCAGCCTGATCCCGGTCACCGTGCCGGCCGCCGATGTCTCATTCGGCGAGGCGGCCCGCGCGGCCCAGAAGTCGTTCGACGCCGCACGGCCGCTGGCCGATGTACCGTTCGAGCGCGTCCTGGAGCTATCGACGCCGGACGAACTGGGCATCAAGCTGCCGACCAGCCTGCCAATGATGTTGTCCTACCTCGATTTCCGCAAGATACCCCTGGCCGGATTGTGGGCGGAGACGAATTTCGGCACCTACGGCGACAACCTGTCCGCCGGCGGCATCAACATGTGGATCAACCGGCACGCCGAAAAGACCACGGTGACGATCTCCTTCCCGGACAACGAGGTTGCGCGCGAGTCGGTGCGGCGCTACATCGCGGCACTGGTCCAAACTTTCGGGCACGCCGCCGAAAGCGTCACGTCGGCCGCGGGTATGGCCGCACGGCAGGACGTTTCGGACGAGCCGCAGGACGGTGCTGACGAAGACGACACCGAGGCGGCCTAGACGTGAGCAACGTACTGGACCTGGCCGACCAGACCCTGTTTCTCGGCGAACGAGCGACGGGCACCACCAGCCTCGTGCAATGCGTCTGGGTGTACGACCGGCCCGTCGACATCGACGGTCTGACAAGGTTTCATGACCACCTAGGCCGGGGAAGGTTGGCCCGCCGCATCGAGCGCTCGCCCCTGCCGTTCGGCCGCCACCGCTGGGTGTCACCCCGCGAGCAGCCCGGCCTCGAGATCATCACGACGCCCCGGCCCCGTGCGGAGCTCGACACCTGGTGCGACGAGCAGGCGGCCCAGCGCCCGGACGCCGAGTTCGGCCCCGGCTGGCGCCTGGCCGTGCTGCCGTTCACCGACGGTGGGGCGGCGGTCAGCCTGGTGATCACGCATTGCCTTACCGATGGCGTCGGGCTGTGCGAGGCGGTGGCGGATGCCGCGTCCGGGCGTGACGACGCGGCCCGCTGGCCCGCCGCGAAGGCACGGCGGCGGTGGCGGGCGCTGCGCGAGGACGCACGCCAAACTACGCGCGACACAACCGATATCGGCCGCGCGGTTATGGCGGCGGCGCGATTGGCCCGGGTCGGTCGCCGGGATGCCCCGCCCACGAAGCGACCCGCGCCGGTCGCCGGAGGGGACGAAAGCATCACGCTGCCCGCGGCGACGCTCTTCTTCGAGGCCGACGAGTGGGACGCGCGCGCCCGCTCCCTCGGGGGCACCAGCAACGCGCTGCTGGCCGGATTGGCAGCCCGGCTGGCCCAGCGCGTGGGACGCGTCGCCGCGGACGGCTCGGTCAACGTGGGGATGCCGGTCAACGAGCGCGCCCCGGGCGACACCCGCGCCAACGCCGTCACAAATGTCGACATCACGGTCGACCCCGCGGACGCGACCAACCTGGGCGAGATCCGCGCCGTCATCAAGGACGCGCTGATCCGTCACCGGGATGTGCCCGACGAGCGGTGGGCATTGCTGCCGCTGGTGCCGCTGATCCCCAAGCGGCTCTTCCGGCGGCTGATCAGCGTGGTCACCGGCAACGCGACCGCCGTCGTATCGTCCAACCTCGGCGCGGTCGACCCGGCCGCCAACCGGCCGGACGGCAGCGATGCCGACCATTTCGCCATGAAATCCCTGTACCCGGGCGTGACCCGCGCGACCATGCAGCGCACCAACGGCGTGCTGGCACTGCTATCGGGACGGGTGCACGGACAGGTCTTCGTCTCGGTGCTCTCCTATCAGCCCGGCCGCCCGAACTCGGACGAGGTTTTGCGGCAGCACATTTCAAGCACGCTGAGTGACTTCTCGCTGACCGCCACGACGGGCTGGCGCACGGTCAGCAGGGTGTGAGCCCGTCACGGGATGCTAGGCGTCCGCTCGTGTTTCGCTGAGGCGGTACAGGTTTGGCTCGGCGAGCTCGTCGAGCAGCGCCGCCAGGTGGTCGACGAGCTGGTCCGGGTCGAGTCGGACGTCACCGGCCAGCCAGGCGCTGATGGTCTGGCCGACGCCGCCCACCACGAAATGCGCGGCGGCCTTGATGCGTTCGTTCGCCGGGACCCGTAGCGCGTGGCCGACGTGCTGGCCGGACAGCATGGCGAACAGCGCGCTCGACTCGGCACGCTTGCGCACGATCACCGGATCGGCCAGCTGCGTGCTGAACAGCAGGCGGCCCACGCGGGGGTCGTCGGTGATGGTCCGCACGATGTTGGCCATGCCCGCGCGGGTTTGCTCACCGGCCGGTACCGCGGCCACCGCCGCCTGCGTGGTGGCGGCCAGCTCGGCGACCACCCAGTCGAACACGCACGCGACGAACTCGTCCTTGTCGGCGAAGCTCTCATAGAAGTAGCGGGCGGCCAGGCCGGCGCTGCGGCACACGCCGCGCACGGTGACCGCCGAGATGTTCTGTCGCTGCGCCCCGAGCAGGTCCAGCCCCGCGGCGAGCAGCCGGTTACGGCGGGTGGCCAGGCGCTCGGCGGCCTCGACCCCGCGGTACGGCCGCGCGCTGGACGTCTCGCTCATGGAAACCATCTTGACACTAACGCCCAGCCGCGACAATATCAGGAAACAAGCGTTCGCACATTAGCGGACCGGCGCTGCGGGAGGACCTGACGAATGGCTATTCACGAGCCGGTGCACCGGCCGATCGCGCATGTCGAGCGCAGGGTCACCGATCCGGCCCGGCCGCAGCGCCGCCGGCGACGGACGACGCTGGGTGTCGACGAGGGACTGATGGGCGTCGCATTGCTGGCCGGGCCGGCCAACGTGATCATGCAATTGGCCCAGCCCGGCGTCGGATACGGCGTGATGGAGAGCCGCGTCGAAAGTGGCCGGGTCGACCTGCATCCCATCAAGCGCGCCCGCACCACCTTCACCTACCTTGCGGTCGCGACCAACGGCACCGATGCCCAGAAAGCCGCCTTCCGCCGCGCCGTGAATCGCGCTCACGCCCAGGTGTATTCGGCCCCGGACAGCAAAAGCCCGGTGGCTTACAACGCTTTCGACCCAGCGCTGCAGCTGTGGGTGGGGGCGTGCCTCTACAAGGGCGGGGTCGACATCTACCGCATGTTCATCGGCGAACTCGAGGGCGAGGACGCCGATCGTCACTATCGCGAGGGCATGACGCTGGCCACCACCCTGCAGGTGCCGCCGAACATGTGGCCCGCCGACCGTGCGGCGTTCGACCGCTACTGGGAGGAATCGCTGGCCAAGGTCCACATCGACGACGCCGTGCGGGAGTACCTGTTTCCCATTGCCGCGAATCGCATTCGGGGGGTGAAACTGCCGGATCGGCTGCAGCGCCTCTCCGACAACTTCGCGCTGCTGATCACCACGGGGTTCTTGCCCCAGCGGTTCCGTGACGAGATGCGGTTGCACTGGGACGCCAAGAAGCAACGCCGTTTCGACAGGCTGATCGCCGTGCTGGCGACCGTGAACCGCTATCTCCCGCGGTTCATCCGCCAGTTCCCGTTCAACGTCCTGCTCTACGACCTGGACCGCAGGATCAAGAAGGGCCGCCCGCTGGTCTAGTGCGCGGGCCGGACGCGGGCCCGGTTGAAAACGATAATCATATTCATTAAGCTCCTCAGTCTGGTAACCCTTCCAGCCTGAGGAGTGCCTGATGACGGCCCCGATTTGGATGGCCTCGCCGCCCGAACTGCATTCGGCGCTGCTCAGCAGCGGCCCCGGACCCGGCCCGCTGCTGGCCGCGGCCGACGCATGGACGCAGCTGCGCGCCGAGTATTTCTCTGCCGCAGAGGAATTGAGCGCATTGCTGGCGGAAGTGCAGGCCGGGGCGTGGCAGGGGCCCAGCGCTGAGTCCTACGCGGCCGCGCACGCGCCGTACCTGGCGTGGCTGACGAAGTCCAGCGCCGACAGCGCGACCGCCGCCAGTCAGCACGAGGTGGCCGCGGCGGCATACACCGCGGCCTTGACCGCCATGCCCACGCTGCCGGAACTGGCCACCAACCACGTCGTGCACGGGGCGCTGGTGGCGACGAATTTCTTCGGCGTCAACACGATCCCCATCGCGGTCAACGAGGCCGACTACGCGCGGATGTGGACGCAGGCGGCCACCACCATGTCCACCTACCAGGCGGTGTCCACCGCGGCGGTCGCGGCGACACCGCCAGCCGATCCGGCGCCGCCGATCGTGAAATCCGATGCGTCAAGCGATGACTCGGGGGTCGACGACACAAACGACTTCCCCGACCCCACGGTCGACAACCCGCTCAACGACTTTATCGCGCAAATCCTGCGTCTCTTTGGCATCAATTGGAACCCCGGCCAGGGGACCGTCAATGGACTGCCCTACGACTCCTACACCAACCCGGGCCAGCTGATGTTCTGGGTCGTGCGAGCGCTGGAACTTCTCGAAGATTTCGAACAGTACGGGGTGTACCTGCAGCAAAATCCGGCGTTGGCCTTTCAGTATTTGGTCGCCCTCGAGACGTCGGACTGGCCCACGCACATCGCCGAAATCGCCAGTTGGCTATCGAGCTCGCCGCAGTTGCTGCTCATCCCCGCCCTCGTGGCAGTCGCCCCCCTCGGGGCGCTGGGTGGCTTCGCCGGCTTGGCTGGGCTGGCCGCCATCCCGCATCCGCCGGTCCTGCCGGCACCC
>NZ_QMEV01000146.1 GCF_003284935.1 Mycobacterium colombiense | reverse complement strand
TAGGTGACAACTGAGATGGCTTGCCCGGCGTGGGCAGGCTGGAAGGATGTCACCATGGCACGGCCGTATCCCAAGGAGTTTCGTGACGATGTTGTGCGGGTCGCCCGTAACCGCGATGAAGGCGTGACGCTCGAGCAGATCGCCGCCGATTTCGGGGTGCATCCGATCACGTTGTCGAAGTGGCTGCGCCAGGCCGACATCGATGACGGCAGCAAACCCGGCATGACCACCACCGATCAGGCTGAGTTACGAGAGGCGCGTCGGCGGATCAAGCTGCTCGAGCAGGAGAACGAGGTGCTGCGCCGGGCTGCGGCGTATTTGTCGCAGTCGAATCTGCCGGGAAAAGGTTTTACCCGCTCGTGAAGGAGCTCGCCGCCAACGGGATTCACGTGGCGGTGACGTGTCGGGTCCTCAAGCTCGCCCGCCAGCCCTACTACCGGTGGCTGGCCACCCCTGTCACCGACGCCGAATACCTTGAGGCTCATCGGGCCAACGCGTTGTTCGACGCCCACCGTGATGATCCGGAGTTCGGCTACCGTTTCCTGGTCGAAGAGGCCCGAGACGCCGGCCAAGCCATGGCCGAGCGCACCGCGTGGCGGATCTGCGCCGACAACGGCTGGTGGAGTGCGTTCGGCAAGCGCAAGCGGGGCAAGAACGGCAAGCCCGGGCCGCCGGTCCACGATGATCTGGTCGGCCGCGACTTCACCGCGGATGCCCCAAATCAGTTGTGGCTGGCCGATATCACCGAGCACCGCACCGCCGAAGGCAAGCTCTACCTGTGTGCGATCAAGGACGTGTTCTCCAACCGCATCGTCGGCTACTCGATCGACTCCAGGATGAAATCCCGCCTCGCCACCACGGCGTTGGCCAGCGCTGTCGCTCGCCGCGGTGACGTCGCCGGCTGCATTCTTCACACCGACAGGGGCAGTCAATTTCGAAGCCGGAAATTCGTCCACGCACTGGGTCGCCACGACATGGTCGGGTCCATGGGCCGCGTCGGTGCCGCCGGCGACAACGCCGCCATGGAGAGCTTCTTTGCCCTGCTGCAGAACAACGTCTTGGACCGCCGCCGCTGGCACACCCGCGAGCAACTGCGCATCGCCGTTGTCACCTGGATCGAACGCACCTACCACCGCCGCCGACGCCAGAGTGCCCTTGGACGGTTGACCCCTGTCGAATTCGAAGCAATCATGACCACATCGGCCAGTCAGGCCGCATGAAGGAAACTGTCACCTATTCGTGCAGCAGACCC
>NZ_QMEV01000145.1 GCF_003284935.1 Mycobacterium colombiense | reverse complement strand
CCTTACCTTTCTTGGAGGGTGGTTGTTGCCCTCGGCCGTAGGCTTCGAACTGCCCAGGGACGTCGGGTATGGCTTTCATGCGTTTGCGGTGTTTTATGGCCGAAGGAGATTGGCCGCCCGACGTCCCGCGACGACTCGACCGCTAATTGAGAGATGCGATTTGATCGCTGTGTAAGGACACGCCGGCGTGGTCGTCTGCTGGGTTGATAGGGATGCCAACGATCACGGAGGTGGCTGTGAGCCAACAGGTCTGGGCCGGCGTCGATGCCGGAAAGTCCGACCACCATTGCGTGGCTATCGATGCGGAGGGTCACCGACTGCTGTCGCAACGGGTGGCCAACGACGAAACCGCACTGCTGGAGCTGATCGACGCAGTAGCGGCGCAATCCGACGGCGGTGAAGTTACCTGGGCGATCGACCTGAACGCCGGTGGTGCCGCGCTGCTGATCACCTTGCTCATCGCCGCCGAGCAGCGGCTGCTCTACATCCCCGGCCGCACCATCTACCACGCCTCGGCCGGCTACCGTGGCGACGGCAAAAGCGACGCCAAGGACGCCGCCGTCATCGCCGACCAAGCTCGGATGCGCCGCGACCTGCAGCCGCTGCGAGCTGGTGATGACATCGCGGTTGAGCTGCGCATCCTGACCGCTCGGCGCACCGACCTGGTCGCCGATCGCACCCGGGTGATCAACCGGCTGCGCGCCCAGCTGCTCGAGTACTTCCCCGCCCTGGAACGCGGCTTCGATTACAGCGCCAGCAAGGCCGCGCTGATCCTGTTGACCGGCTACCAAACCCCCGACGGGCTGCGTCGTGCCGGTGCTGCCCGCCTGACAGCGTGGCTGCGTAAACGCAAGGCGCGCAACGCGTCTGCTGTCGCAGCCATGGCTATCGAGGCCGCCAACGCCCAGCACACCACCGTGCCCGGCCAAAACCTCGCCGCCGCTATGGTCGCCCGCCTGGCTAAGGAGGTGATGACCCTCGACACCGAAATCGAAGAAACCGAAACGATGATCGAGGACCGATTTCGCCGCCACCGCCACGCCGAGATCCTCCTGAGCATGCCCGGCTTCGGCGTCGTGCTCGGCGCCGAGTTCCTCGCCGCCACCGGCGGCGACATGAGCGCTTTCGACTCCGTCGATCGTCTTGCCGGCGTTTCCGGGCTGGCCCCGGTACCGCGGGATTCCGGGCGCATCAGCGGCAATCTCAAACGCCCCCGCCGCTACGACCGACGACTGCTGCGGGCCTGTTACCTGTCCGCCCAAATCGCCATCCGCACCGACCCCGCATCCCGGACCTACTACAACCGCAAAAGAGCCGAAGGCAAAACCCACACCCAATCCATCCTCGCCCTGGCCCGCCGGCGCCTCAACGTCCTGTGGGCCATGCTGCGCGACCACGCTGTCTACCAACCCGCAACCACTACTGCGGCGGCTTGACAACGTCATTGAGAATCTCCTTC
>NZ_QMEV01000144.1 GCF_003284935.1 Mycobacterium colombiense | reverse complement strand
TGGCCCCGGCGTTCGGGGATGCCACCGCGATGGCGCCCGCGGCCGGGGCCGCCGGGGACGAGACGACCATCGTGCCGGCGGCCGAGTTCGCCGATCCGGACGCCGAAGACCAACAGCTGGCCTACTCGATGGCCGATGACGGCGAGCAATATCCCGGCGAATTCGACGAGTACGACCCCGAACTCGACGATTACGAGTACGGCGACGTCGACGAGGCCGAGTCCAAGCTGTCGCGCCGGTCGTTGGTGATCGGCAACGCCGTCGTCGCCTTCGCGGTGATCGGGTTGGCATCGCTGGCCACCGCGATCGCGGTCGCCGTCGAGCCCACCGCCAGCCGGCAGCCGGTGGTGGGGGTGCAGAACGGCACCCCGGGCAAGTTCATGCCGATCCTGCCGAGCCAGCAGCAGGCGCCGCTGCCGCCGCCCCCGGCCGATGCGCCCAACGCCGGATTCCAGGGCGGCACCGTCCCGGCCCCGAACAACCCGGTTCCGCAGCAGGTCGCGCCGCCGTCAGGGGGCGGGGTCCCGGCCGGTCCGGTGCCCGAGGCCCCGGTCAACCCCGGCGTCGTGCCCAACCCCGAACCCGGTTGGGCGCCGCGCCCCAATCCCATTGTGCCGGTGCCCATTCCGATTCCCATCCCGATCCCTGGGTGGGGGCCGAACTACCCGCCCTACAACCCGCCGTACAACCCTCCCTACACGCCGCCGACGACCACCTTCTCGCCGCCGACGACCACGTTCTCGCCGCCGACGACGACGTATTCGCCGCCGACGACGACGTATTCGCCGCCGACCACCACGCACGAGCCGCCGACGACGACGTATTCGCCTCCGACGACGACGTATTCGCCGCCGACCACCACGCACGAGCCGCCGACGACGACGTATTCGCCGCCGAGCACCAAGGCGACCACGCAGGCGCCGGCACCGACGCACACCCAGCAGACCGTGCCGCCGACGCATTCGCAGCCGCTGTTTCCGCAGGAGCCGCGCCCCCACCGCGGGTTCTGAGCGTGCCCGACGCCGACGGCCAGGTGACGGTGGTGCTGCCCTGCCTCAACGAGGAGGAGTCGCTGCCGGCCGTCCTGGCCACCCTTCCCGCCGGCTACCGCGCGTTGGTGGTCGACAACAACAGCACCGACGACACCGCCGGGGTCGCGAGCCGGCACGGCGCCCGAGTCGTCGCCGAACCGCGGGCCGGATACGGCTCGGCCGTGCACGCGGGCGTGCTGGCCGCGGCCACCCCGATCGTGGCGGTCATCGACGCCGACGGCTCGATGGACGGCGGCGAGCTGCCCCGGTTGGTCGCCGAGCTCGAGCGGGGCGCGGACCTGGTGACCGGGCGGCGCCGCCCCGTGCCCGGGCTGCACTGGCCCTGGGTGGCGCGGGTGGGCACCGTGGTCATGAGTTGGCGACTGCGCACCCGTCACGGCCTGCCGGTGCACGACATCGCGCCGATGCGGGTGGCCCGCCGCGATGCCCTGCTGCAGCTCGGCGTCGCGGACCGGCGATCGGGTTACCCGCTGGAGTTGTTGGTGCGCGCGGCGGCCGCCGGCTGGCGCGTCGTCGAACTCGACATCAGCTACGGCCCGCGCACGGGCGGCAAGTCGAAGGTCAGCGGCTCGCTGCGGGGCAGCATCACCGCGATCCTCGACTTCTGGAAGGTGATTTCGTGAGCGCCTTGCCGGTGACCCTGCTGGTGGTCGCCAAGGCGCCCGAACCGGGCCGGGCCAAGACGCGACTCGCGGCGGCCGTGGGCGATCGGGTCGCCGCCGAAATCGCCGCCGCCGCACTGCTCGACACGCTCGACGCCGTGGCCGCCGCGCCGGTTGCGGCCCGGGTGGTGGCGCTGACCGGGGACGTGGCCGGCGCCGCGAACGCCGCCGAGATCCGCGAGGTGCTGGCGCGCTTCACCGTGATCCCCCAGCGCGGCGAGGATTTCGCGGCCCGGCTCGCCAACGCCCACGCCGACGCGGCCGCCGGGCTGCCGGTGCTGCAGATCGGGATGGACACCCCCCAGGTCACCGCCGATCTGTTGGCGGGCTGCGCGCGCCGGCTGCTCGAAGCGCCGGCGGTGCTCGGGCCGGCCCGCGACGGCGGCTGGTGGGTGCTGGGCGTGCGGCAGCCGGCGATGGCCGACTGCCTGCGCACCGTGCCGATGTCGGTGCCCGACACCGGCGAACTCACGTTGAAGGCATTGCGCAACAACGGCATTGACGTGGTGACGGTGCAGACGCTGGCCGACGTGGACTTCGTCGACGACGTCGCGGTGGTGCGCGGGGACTGCGCGCCCGGCAGTCGGTTCGCGCGCGTCACCCGCGCGGCCGGCCTCTAGCGAGCTACCAGTGCGTCAGGATTATCGTGTTGAGCGCCAGCGCGCCGATCGCGTTGAGCGCCAACCAGATCCGGTGTGACCGCACCGGCAGCAGGGCGCCCGCCGCGGTGAGCCAGACGGTGAACGGCAGCCAGATGCGCTCCACCTCGGCCTTGCTGAGCATGCTCAGGTCGGCCAGGACAACGGCGGCCAGCACACCCAACAGCAGCAGAGGAAAACCGGAGCGGCGGCCGATGGCGGCCCGGTCGAACACCCGGCCGATCCCCGCGACGCCCCCCAGCCCGATCGCGCAGACCACGCACGCCAGGTTGGCCCAGCTCCAATATTGGAACGGCCGGTCCTTGGCGATGCCCTGCCAATAGCGTTGCTGCACCAGCGTATAGCCGTCGAACCAGAAGAACCCGGCGACCGCGAAGGCCACCGCCACCGCG
>NZ_QMEV01000143.1 GCF_003284935.1 Mycobacterium colombiense | reverse complement strand
CGAGCCGCCCTATGAACCGCGGCGCCGGCGGCCCCCGTCAACCGGCTCCAACGGGACGACCCATCACCCCATCTCGCAGGTCCGCTACCGGGGCGCCGGTTCCCAGGAACCGCCCCGCGAGCCGCACACCGAGCGCCGCAGCCGCTCGCGGACGCCCGGGCGGTCACCGGCGGACTCGTGGGAATACGACGTCTAGCGGCTCAGCGAACTGAGCGGATCTCCCGCGGCAACGCGAACACCAGGGTCTCCTGCGCGGTCGTGACCGGCTGCACCACGTCGAAGCCGCATTCGGCCAGTCGCGCCAGCACGCCCTCCACCAGGACCTCCGGAACCGACGCCCCGGAGGTGACGCCCACCGTGGTGACGCCTTCCAGCCATGCCGGGTCGATGTCGTCGGCCCAGTCCACCAGGTGTGCGGCCGCGGCCCCGCCACCCAGCGCGACCTCCACGAGGCGCACCGAGTTCGAGGAGTTGCGGGACCCGACGACGATCACCAGCTCGCACTCCGGCGCCATCGCCTTGACCGCGACCTGGCGGTTCTGGGTCGCGTAGCAGATGTCGTCGCTGGGCGGATCCTGCAGCTTGGGGAATCGCTGCCGCAGCCGCTCGACGATTTCCATGGTCTCGTCGACCGACAGCGTGGTCTGCGAGAGCCACACCACCTTGTTCTCGTCGCGCACCGTCACGTGGTCCACGGCGGCGACCCCGTCGACCAGCTGCACGTGGTCCGGCGCCTCCCCGGCGGTGCCGACGACCTCCTCGTGGCCCTCATGGCCGATGAGCAGAATGTCGTAGTCGTTGCGGGCGAAACGCCTGGCCTCGTTGTGCACCTTGGTCACCAGCGGGCAGGTCGCGTCGATGGTGTGCAGGTTGCGGTCGGCGGCCGCGGCGTGCACCGTCGGCGCGACGCCGTGCGCGGAGAACACCACGATGGCCCCCTCGGGAACCTCGTCGGTCTCCTCGACGAACACCGCGCCGGCCTTTTCCAACGTGGTGACCACGTGGCGGTTGTGCACGATCTCGTGACGCACGTAGACCGGTGGTCCGTGCTTTTCCAGCGCGCGCTCCACGGTCTCCACGGCCCGGTCGACGCCCGCGCAGTAACCGCGCGGTTCGGCCAGCAGCACGCGCTTGCGGGCTGGGTCGCCGGCTGCCGAACGCGCTGGTCCTCCCACACGGCCGGGAATCCCCATGTCGATAGTCGGCGGCATGCCGTCCAGGGTACTTACCGCGGACACGGGCTTGCCAGCTCGCGCCGGTGGGCTTGGAGTTAGCCGCCGCTTAGGGCAATCTTGGACCCATGGGCACTGCACCGTATGGCGTTCGGCTGCTGGTCGGCGCGGCAACAGTCGCGGTCGAAGAGACCATCAGGCTGCCGAAAACCATCCTGATGTACCCGATGACACTGGCCAGCCAGGCCGCGCACATCGTGATGCGCTTCCAGCAGAACCTCGCCGAGCTGGCCATCAAGGGTGACAGCACGCTGGAATCGATCTTCCCGCCCAAGGACGAGAAGCCGGAATGGGCGACCTTCGACGAGGACCTCGTCGACGCGGTCGACGGGGCGTACGGCGCGTTGCAGGACGGCGGTGAGGGCGAGCGCAGGGCCGAAGGCCGGTTCGCGCTGTACTCGGTGGCCGACGCGCACGAAGACGCCAGCGCGCTGACCCGGCCCACCCGTCAGGCGAAGAAGCCGGCGGCCGGCGCCTCGGTTCCGCAGCCGGAAGTGGTCACCGAGCTCGACTACACCTCGCTGACGCTGGCGCAGCTACGGGCGCGCCTGCAGTCGCTGAGCGTGGACGAACTCGAAGCGCTGCTGGCCTACGAGCAGGCGACCAAGGGCCGTGCGCCGTTTCAGACGCTGCTCGCCAACAGGATCACCCGCGCGAACGCGAAGTGACCCCGGCCGTTACCTCCGAACCGAACTCCGCCGAGAACCCGTTTCCGGTGCGCGCGGTGGCCATCCGGGTCGCTGGCTGGATCGACAAGCTGGGCACCGTCTGGGTCGAGGGTCAGCTGGCCCAGGTTTCGATGCGGCAGGATTCCAAAACCGTGTTCATGGTGCTGCGTGACCCGGCCGCTGATATGTCGCTGACCGTGACCTGCCCGCGTGATCTGGTGCTGAACGCCCCGGTGAAGCTGGCCGAGGGCACCCAGGTGGTGGTTCGCGGCAAGCCGTCGTTCTACACGGGTCGGGGCACATTTTCGTTGCGGCTCAGCGAGATTCGCGCCGTCGGGGTGGGCGAGTTGTTGGCCCGCATCGACCGGCTGCGCCGGCTGCTGGACGCCGAAGGCCTCTTCGATCCTCGGCTCAAGCGACCGATCCCCTTCCTGCCCAACATGATTGGGCTGATCACCGGCCGCGCCAGCGCCGCCGAACGCGACGTGACCACCGTGGCGGCCGCGCGCTGGCCCGGGGTGCGCTTCGCGGTGCGTAACACCGCCGTGCAGGGGCCCAACGCGGTCGCCCAGATCGTCGAGGCGCTGGGCGACCTCGACCGCGACGCCGAGGTCGACGTCATCGTGATCGCTCGCGGCGGCGGCAGCGTGGAGGACCTGCTGCCGTTCTCCGACGAGACGCTGTGCCGTGCCATCGCGGCGTGCCGTACCCTGGTGGTCAGCGCGGTTGGCCACGAGCCCGACAACCCGCTGTGCGATCTGGTCGCCGATCTGCGCGCGGCCACCCCCACCGACGCGGCGAAGAAGGTGGTGCCCGATACCGCTGCCGAGCGGCGGCTGCTCGACGACCTGCGCCGGCGCAGCGCCCAGGCGTTGCGCAACTGGGTGACCCGCGAGCAACGGTCCCTGGCCCAGATCCGCAGCCGCCCGGTGCTGGCCGAGCCGCTGG
>NZ_QMEV01000142.1 GCF_003284935.1 Mycobacterium colombiense | reverse complement strand
CGACTTCCCCAGCGCCAACAGCATTTCGGCGGT
Organism: Mycobacterium colombiense; assembly: GCF_003284935.1. GTDB lineage: Bacteria > Actinomycetota > Actinomycetes > Mycobacteriales > Mycobacteriaceae > Mycobacterium > Mycobacterium arosiense_A. The sequence goes on along the minus strand of NZ_QMEV01000142.1, from coordinate 2,829 downwards.
GTGTCGCGACAGTTGCCAACCGCCCTGGAAGGGGGTGAACTCCATCGGGAAGGTGAAGTTGGCGTTGTTGGCCTGGGCGGTGTGAACGGCGATGGTGGCCTTCACGTTGGACGGATTCTTGTCCGACCATGCGATGTCGTTGGCGTTGAAGGTCATCGGCACATAGCCGTTGTCGCGCAAAGCGTTGGTAAATCTGTCCAGTGTGGCCGCGCTCTCCGGCGTCGCACTCTCCACCAGATTCACCTTGCTGGCGCCCGGAACGTTCGGGTCGGCCAGTCGCGTGAGCACGTCGGTGAGGGCCTCGGGCGGCGGCAGCGGAGCCGTGACGGGCGCAGCAACCTGGCTCGACGTGGCCGGGGGGAGCGAAGAGGCGGGCGACGAACCGCTGTTCGAGTGCGGCGACGAACACGCCGCGAGTCCGACCGCCGCCAGGGCGGCGGCGGCGCTCAGCGCTACGGGCAGTGGCCGGTGCATCCAGTCGGTTCGCGGGCTAGGCGCCTCTGGCCGCTTCGCGAAGGACGGGGGTCGCTAAGGTCGGGCCGATGGGTGCAACGGAAGTCACGGCGGCACAGGGGGCGACGACGGCGGCGCGGGTCGAGCCCGTGGCGAGGCTTTTTGCGGTCACTCCGGCACCTCCCAAGGCCCTTTCGATCATCACGATTAGTGGCCGAGATTACCAGCGTGACGAAAATCTTATCTTTTCGTGGGTATTTGACTCCGCACATCAATCGGCAATCGCCGGTAGCTTTGAAGTATCCGCCGCGCCAATTCGGTGTGGGAAAGGAGCGCACGATGGCTAGCTCAGAGCGTTCTGAAGCTTTCGGAACACCGCACGAATCGAACATGTCCAGCGGCGACGAGGCCGAGTTGGAGCAACTACGCCGCGAGGCGACCATGTTGCGCGAGCAACTCGAGCACGCCGTCGCCTCGCATGGCGCTGCCCGCTCCGCCCGCGATGTGCATCAGCTCGAAGCGCGCATCGACTCCCTCGCGTCGCGGAACTCGAAGCTGATGGAGACCCTCAAAGAGGCCCGCCAGCAACTGCTTGCGCTGCGCGAGGAAGTGGATCGGCTGGGGCAGCCGCCCAGCGGCTACGGCGTCCTGCTCGCCACCCACGAGGACGACACCGTCGACGTGTTCACCTCCGGCCGCAAGATGCGGCTGACCTGCTCGCCGAACATCGAAGTCCCGTTGCTGCGCAAGGGGCAGACGGTCCGGCTCAACGAGGCCCTGACCGTCGTGGAGGCCGGCACGTTCGAATCGGTGGGCGAAATCTCCACGTTGCGTGAGCTCCTGGCCGACGGGCACCGGGCCCTGGTCGTGGGGCATGCCGACGAGGAACGCATCGTGTGGCTGGCCGAGCCGCTGGTGGCCGAGGACCTTCCGGAGGGGCATCCCGACGCGCTCAACGACGACACCCGGCCGCGCCGGCTGCGCCCGGGTGACTCGCTGTTGGTCGACACCAAGGCCGGGTACGCCTTCGAGCGCATCCCCAAGGCCGAGGTCGAGGACCTGGTGCTGGAAGAGGTGCCCGACGTCAGCTACGAGGACATCGGTGGCCTGACCCGCCAGATCGAGCAGATCCGCGACGCGGTGGAGCTGCCGTTCCTGCACAAGGAGCTGTACCGCGAGTACGCACTGCGCCCGCCCAAAGGTGTGTTGCTCTACGGTCCGCCCGGTTGCGGTAAGACGCTGATCGCCAAGGCCGTGGCCAACTCGCTGGCCAAGAAGATGGCCGAGGTGCGCGGCGACGACGCCCGCGAAGCCAAGTCCTACTTCTTGAACATCAAGGGACCCGAGCTGCTCAACAAGTTCGTCGGCGAGACCGAGCGGCACATCCGGCTGATTTTCCAGCGCGCCCGCGAAAAGGCGTCGGAAGGCACACCCGTGATCGTGTTCTTCGACGAGATGGACTCGATCTTCCGGACCCGCGGGACCGGGGTGTCCTCCGACGTCGAGACGACCGTGGTTCCTCAGCTGCTCAGCGAGATCGACGGTGTGGAGGGGCTCGAGAACGTCATCGTGATCGGCGCCTCCAACCGCGAGGACATGATCGACCCCGCGATCCTGCGGCCCGGCCGTCTGGACGTGAAGATCAAGATCGAGCGGCCGGATGCCGAAGCGGCGCAAGACATCTTCTCGAAGTACTTGGTCGAGTCGCTGCCGGTGCACAGTGACGATCTGGCCGAGTTCGGGGGCGACCGGTCGGCCTGCATCCGGGCGATGATCGAGAAGGTCGTCGAGCGGATGTACGCCGAGATCGACGACAACCGGTTCCTGGAGGTCACCTACGCCAACGGTGACAAGGAAGTCATGTACTTCAAGGACTTCAACTCCGGGGCGATGATCCAGAACGTCGTCGACCGCGCCAAGAAGAACGCGATCAAGTCGGTGCTCGAGACCGGCCAGCCCGGTCTGCGCATTCAGCACCTGCTGGACTCGATCGTCGACGAGTTCGCCGAGAACGAGGACCTGCCCAACACCACCAACCCCGATGACTGGGCGCGGATTTCGGGCAAGAAGGGCGAGCGGATCGTCTACATCCGCACCCTGGTCACCGGCAAGAGCTCGAGCGCATCGCGGGCCATCGACACCGAATCCAACCTGGGTCAGTACCTGTAGGAGCCCAAGCCGCGCCGACACTTAAACCACGCACACGACACGCCGGGCGGATTCAAGCGGTGGATGCAACAGTTGGTGGGTTTGAGAGTATCTCGTCGAGTATCTGGGCGGGTGTTTTGAAGCCGTGACGCTTTCGTGGGCGGGTGTTGAGCTGCAAGGCGACATAGTCCAGGTAGTCGGCGGGGTAGACCGATAGGTCGGTGCCTT
>NZ_QMEV01000141.1 GCF_003284935.1 Mycobacterium colombiense | reverse complement strand
GGCACCGGGCCGTCGGGCGACCCGCGATCGGGATGCCCGGCGTGGGCGGCAGGCCGGCGGGGTTGGGCGGCGACGTCATCACGTCGACTGGAGCCGGGAAGCCCGGCCCTCCGAACGGGCCTGTCGTCGCGCCCGCACAGGGCAACGGGTTCCACGGCCGCGGCAGACCCTCGTCGCCGACGGTGACGTTGCCGCCCGGATTGGCCGGCGTGTACGAGCACGGCGATCCCGGCGGGACGGCCGGGCCCGGGTGATCGGGCGTGCCCTCGAGCACCGGCGGTGCCGGCGGCGGCGCACCGTTGGGGAACCGGGTGCCGTTGGGGTCGGGGAACCGGTAGGCCGGCAGGCCCGCGCTGCGCCAGAAGTTCTCCGGATCGATGCCGCGCTTCTTGAAGGCTGCGTCCACCCACGGCTGCGAAATCTGGTACAGCGCCAGGTTGTGCAGAACCACCTTGAAGAACGGCCCCGAGGCGATGGTCTCGTTGAGTGACGGCAGGAACTTGCCGACCTCGGTCAATCCGTTGGCCAGGTCGTCTTTGCGCTGCACCAGGATGTCGCTGACGGTGCGCAGCTGCTCGAGCACGTGGTTCAGGTTCGGGTTGTCGTTGATCAGGCCCTTCACCTGTTCGGAGAATGCCGCGACGTTGCCCAGCAGGGCGTTGATGGCCTGGCCGCGTTCGTTGAAGGCGGCCAGCAGCGTCTTGGCGTTGACCAGCGCCCGGTCGATCTGGTCGCTGCGATCACCGAGGATGCCGGCGACCTGGTTGGCCTGGGCGAGCAGGTGCTTGACCTCTTCGTCGCGCTTGCCGATGGTGTCGGAGAACTTGGCCACCCCTTCGAGCGCCGGGCTCAGGTGCGGGTAGGTCTGGTCGATGGTCTGCGACAGGACGTGCAGCGATTGCTTGACGGTGTCGATGTCCCAGCCCTGGGCGGCCTTGGTGACGTCGAAGAAGGCGTCGTAGATCTGGTAGGGCGTGGTGCTCTGGCCGATCGGCAGCGTCGCGCCGGGCCGCAGCGGCTGGCTGCCGCGGGCCTCGAGATCGAGGACCTTCTTGCCGAGGATGGTGTCGGTCTTGACCGCGATCCGGCTCTCGGTGCCGAACGTCGCGGTGCCGGCGTTGAACTGGACCACGATGTGATCGCCGTCGATCTTGATCCCCTCCACCTTGCCGACGTCCACGCCGGCGATGCGCACCTTGTCGCCCTTGCTCAGGCCGCCGGTGTCGCTGAACTGCCCGTAGTAATGCGGTTTGGCCATCAACATCGGCACGCTGGTGAAGCTTTGGCCGACGCCGATCACGAGCACCGTCACGACGATGCCCATCAGGCCGATGCGGACGCGGTTCGGGGGTTCGAGTGTTCTCATTGCGGCGTGCACCTACCCGTGGGCTGCTGGAACAGCCGGACCGTGCGGACCGGGCCGCCGGCCTGCAAACCGTTGATCTTCAGGGTGATGTCACAGGCGTAGAAGTTCACGAAGTCCCCGTAGGACCCGATGGCGCGCCCGATCATGTTCAACGCGGTCGGCACCTTCTTGAGATAGTCCTGCAGTTGGTCCTGCTGGTCGATCAGCGGCTGCTGGACGGCGTCCAGGTAGTTGATCGTCTTGTGCAGCAACCCGCGGTCCTCGGCCAGCAGGTCGGCGAGCGTGCCCGCGGCGTTGCTGATGTGTGCGGTCCCCCCGGCCAGTTGGTCGCCGTGATCCTTCAGACCGGTGATCAACACCTCCAGGTTGTTGATGGTCTGGTCGAACTGCTGCCGGTGGCGCACGGTCGTGTCCAGCACCGTGTTCAGGTTTTTGATGACCTCGCCGATCGCCTGGTCGCGCTCACCGAGCTGGCTGGTCAGTTGCGCGGTCTGGTCGAGGATGTCGTTGATGGTGCCACCCTGACCCTGGAAGACGGTCACCAGTGCGGTCGCGATGCCGTTGACCTTCTGCGGGTCCAGCGCCCGGAACAACGGCTTGAACCCACCGATCAGGGCGTCGAGGTCGAGCGCCGGCTGGGTGCGCGCGAGCGGGATGAACCCGCCGGGCGGCAGCACCTTGTCGGCGCCTTCGCCCTGACCGCGCTTGAGCTCCAGGTAGCGGTTACCGATCAGGTCGAGGTAACGGATCTGGGCGGTCGTCGACTGGTACAGCGGGATCGAGCGGTCGACGTTGAATTTCACCCGTGCCCGCTTGCCGCCGTCGACCAGCTCCACCGTGTCGACCTTGCCGACCTCGACCCCGGAGGCGCGAACGAACTGGCCCGCGCGCAGGCCGCTGACGTTGCTGAACTCCGCGGAGTACTTGCTGGTGCGGTCGAAGCGCATCTGACCGAACACCACGATGATCATCACAGTGAAGATCAGCAGCACCACCGAGAAGATGCTGAGCTTGACAAGAGTTCCGGTGATTTTCATGGGTTGATCGTGTTATCCCCTACCTGGCGGCCCCAGACGTACTCGATCGCATACGGCGACCCGGTGTCCAGGTGGTTGTACGGCGCGATGCTGTTGCCGGAGTCCATCACCAGTTCCGGCGCGGGCCACAGGTCGTGGGTGAGCGGTTGCCAGCAACCCGGCGCACCGCCGGGCCCGCCGCGCGCGTTGACCCGTGGCAGGTTCTCCGGCCAGACGTAGGGGTTCGGCGCGCCACCGACCAGGCCGGCCGCGGCGCCCAGCCCCAGCGTGAGCGCGGCGACCGCGACCAGCGACAGGGGGTTGGCGATCAGCCCCAATCCGGACAGCGCCTGGGTGTGGCTGTTGAGCGAGTAGCCGTTGCCGCCCAGGAACGCGGCGGCCTTGGGTTCGATGTCGTGGTAGTTGCGCACGGCGCAGAACAGCTCGGGGCTGTAGGTGTCCAGCAGCTGGGCGGTGGGCACCAGGTCAGCGGCGCCGCGCGCCAGATACGGCCCGCC
>NZ_QMEV01000140.1 GCF_003284935.1 Mycobacterium colombiense | reverse complement strand
CAACCGCAGACCTTCGACGACTTCCTCGCCTATTGGGACGAGATGCTCGACCGGTTCGTGCCGCACAAGACCGTCCTGTACGGCACCGGCTACATCCGCAAGGGCATCCCGGGCCCCCGGCGGATTCCCAAGCCGGTGTGGAAGGTCCTCTCGGCGCCGCTGAACGCCTACACCCGGCTGGTCGTGGTCGGGACGCTGCCACCGCAGATGCGCGAGGTGTGCCAGCTGCAGTGGGATGCCAAGAAGGAGAAGCGCTTTCAGCGCTTCGCCGCGACCGTCCGAGCGCTCAACCCGCTGTTGAACCGGCTGCCCGTCCGAGCGCTCTACACGAGCTGGGCCGCCGCGGCGTGGGAGCGCGCGGGCGTCGACCCGCGCCGGCTGCACAACCGCCCGGCCGCGTAGCGGGTCCGCGGCAGCTCGTCGTCGCCGCGGCGAAGTCCGTGACACCGCGCCCGTGGATAGGGCATGGTGGTTAGCCGGCTGCGCATTGGGGCATTCCGCTACGTCGGCCCAGTGGGCCGGCCGATCGAGCCGATGGCAGGGCGACCCGAAGGAGAACCGCGATGCAGATGACGGGCAACACCGTTCTTGTCACCGGCGGCGGCAGCGGCATCGGTCGCGGTCTGGCCGAGTCCTTCCACCGGTTGGGCAACCAGGTGATCATCGCCGCCCGGCGCAGCGACCAGTTGCGGGCCGTCGCCGAGGCCAACCCGGGCATCCAGACCCTGTCGCTGGATCAGGGGGACCCCGCCGACATCCGCCGGTTCGCCACCCACCTGACCGACCACTACCCGGACCTCAACGTGCTGGTCAACAACGCCGGCATCCAGCGGGTCGAGGACCTCACCACCGGCAACGTCGGACTGGCCGAGCAGTCGGTGGCCATCAACCTGCTGGGCCCCATCCGGCTGACCTCTACCCTGCTGCCCGCGCTGCTGCGCAAGCCGCACGCCACCATCCTCAACGTCACGTCCGGTCTGGCCTTCATGCCCAGCGCGCTCACCCCGAGCTACTGCGCCTCCAAGGCGGCGCTGCACTCCTACACCGAATCGCTGCGCTTCCAGCTGCGCGACACCTCGGTGCAGGTCATCGAGATCATCCCGCCGCACGTGCAAACCGCGCTGCAGGGCGAACGGGGATTCGACCCCCGGGCGATGCCGCTGGAGGACTACATCACCGAGACGATCACGCTGCTGCAGACGCAGCCGCAGGCCAGGGAGATCGTGGTGGAGCGCGCCAAGATGTTCCGGTTCGCCGAGCGCGACGGCACCTACGACGACATCTACCCCCGCTTCAACGAGACGATCACCGCCATGTTCGGCAGCTAGGCCGGGCGGCTCCCGCTGAACACCGCGTGCACGCAGATGAAACTCCCTGTGAAATAAGCGGATACGGCGATGCGGCGGCGGGCGCGGGCGCCCGTTGTCCTTGGCGTAACGGTCTCGATGCGACAGGATCGGGGACATGGCCACAGTCGATTTCTCGGTGCTCGACGTCCCGCGGGCGGCACCCGTCGCGGACGCGCAGGCCTACTTGCGGGCGGCGATCGCCTGGCACTTCGGCGACGACACCGGTTCGCCGTTCTGGCTGCGGGCCGCCCGCTCGTTCGACTTCAACCCGCTGACCGACGTCCACACCTTTGCCGATCTGCGGCTGTTCCCCAACCTGGTCAACGAATTACGCACTGTCGGCGTGGAAGACCTCATTCCGCGCGGTTACGGGGCGCCGCCCCCGGTACCCCAGATCTTCGAATCCGGTGGCACCACCGGCGCCCCGAAACGCACTGTGCAGCTGCCGGATTGGGTCGCACAGGTCGTCGAATGGCAAACCGAGGACTTCGCCGCGGGCGGGTTCCGGCGGGGCCAGGGCTTTCTGTGCCTGATGCCGAGCGGTCCGCACGGCGTCGGCTACTTCTCCCGGCTGGTGTCGCAGCGCCTCGGCGCCGTCTTCCACGCGATCGACATCGATCCCCGCTGGGTGAAAAAGCTCGCCGCCCGCGGCGCGGCGGCCGAGGTGTCGGCGTACGTGGACCACGTCGTCGAGCAGGCCGTCTTCGTGTTGCGGACGCAGGCGGTGGCCAACCTGCACACCACCCCGCCGCTGCTGGAGGCGATCGCCCGCGACGACCGGGTGGTCGACCTGATCAACGACAAGATCCGCTACCTGCTGCTCAGTGGGGCGCACGTGGACGCCGACACGCTCGACCTGCTGCGCGACATCTTTCCCGCGACGACCATCACCATGGCGTTCGGCAGCACCATGGTGCTCTCGCAGGCGGTCACCCGGGCCGGCGACGACGACTGCTTCGTCTTCGATCCGCGCACCCCGTATGTGGTGTTCTGGGTGGTCGATCCCGACACCGGGGAACGGGTGCCGTACGGGCAGCCGGGTCAGGTGGTGATGCATCACATCAGCAAGGGCATGTTCATCCCCAACAACCTGGAGCGCGACCTGGCGATCAGGATGCCCGGACCGGCGGGCGATCTCAGCGATTCGGTGAGCGCGGTGCGGCCGGTGTCCACCTTCGAGGGCGAGGCCGTCATCGAGGGCGTGTACTGAGCGTGGTCCCTGACAGCGGCCGCGCGGCAACCGGTTTGGTCGCCCTCGACGCGCTCGGTGTGGACGGCGAGTACCGGACCCGCAAACGCGAACTCGTCACCACCACCGCCGGTGTCGCGGTCGCCGAGTTGAGCCTGGTGCCGCCGCTGTATGTTTCGCGCACGCTGGGCGCGCAGCGCAGGGCCGCGCCACTGCCGGCCGCCGGGCGCGCGGACGCGCTGTCCCGGGCCGCCGGCATCTTCGCCGACGGTGTGATCGCGGGGCTGGATTTCGAGGCCTATGTGGCGTTGGCCGCCCGGATCTCGGGCATGCCGATCGCGATCACCCGAGCCGGGGCGCGCGGTGTGGCCGACGCGGTGGGCGGCGCGGTCGATGTCGGTGCGGTACGTCTTGGCA
>NZ_QMEV01000013.1 GCF_003284935.1 Mycobacterium colombiense | reverse complement strand
GTGCCGATCGTGCCGCCCGAACCGGTGTAGGCGACCGGAAGCGGTTTGCGCGTATCGCGTTCGCCGCGACCGCGGCGGCGCTAATCTGACACGGATTCCCCAGTAAGCCGAGGAGGGGCATGTGTTAGCGCGCTACCTGAAGGCACAGTTGATCGTTTTGCTGTGCGGTGGGCTGGTCGGACCGATCTTCTTGATCGTGTACTTCACGCTCGGGTTGGACAACCTGCTGCAGTGGATGTTCTACGTCGGCCTGCTCATCACCGTGGCCGACGTGTTGGTCGCGCTCGCGTTGGCGAACTACGGGGCCAAGTCGTCGGCCAAGGTGGCCGCACTCGAGCAGAACGGGGTGCTGGCGCTCGCCCAGATCACCGGGATCACCGAGACCGGGACGTGGGTCAACAACCAGCAGGTCGTCAAGGTGCACCTGCACATCGCGGGACCCGGGCTGGTGCCGTTCGACAGCGAGGACCGGGTGATCGCCAGCGTGACGCGGCTCGGCAACCTCAACGCCCGCAAGGTGGTGGTCCTGGTGAACCCCACCACCAGCGAATACCGGATCGACTGGGAGCGAAGCGCTTTGGTCAACGGCCTGGTGCCCGCGCAGTTCACCGTCGCCGAAGACAACACGACGTATGACCTGAGCGGGCAGGCCGGGCCGCTGATGGAGATTTTGCAGATCCTCAAGGCCAACAACGTTGCGCTCAACCAGATGGTCGACATTCGGTCGAACCCGGCGCTGCGCGCCCAGATCCAGGCGGTGGTGCGTCGCGCGGTCGAGCAACAGGCGCCGGCCGCCCGACCGGCGCCGGCCGCCGCGGCGCCCGCGGCGTCGGCCGTCGTCACGCCGCCCGAACCGACGATCGCCGCGCGGCTGCAAGAGCTGAAGGATCTGCACGCCAGCGGGGCCCTGACCGACGCCGAATACAGCAGCCGGCGCGCCGCGATCATCTCCGAAATCTAGGCGCCCGCCCGGCAAGGCCGGGTGAATTAGAACACGTTTCAGTTCCGCTGCTAGCCTGGCTTGATCTATCGGCGGTCGAAGGGATTACGCGTGGCCGGACAGGGCGGATCACTGCAGGGGCGGGTCGCATTCATCACGGGGGCCGCCCGCGGGCAGGGACGCTCGCACGCGGTGCGGCTGGCCCGTGAGGGCGCCGACATCATCGCGTTGGACATCTGCGCTCCGGCGTCGGCCAGCGTGACCTACACGCCGGCCACCCGCGAGGACCTCGACGAGACGGCCCGCCTCGTGGAGGGCGAGGGCCGCAAGATCCTCGCCCGTGAGGTCGACGTCCGCGACGACGCCGCGCTGCGGCAACTGGTGGCCGACGGCATCGAGCAGTTCGGCCGGCTCGACATCGTGGTGGCCAACGCCGGCGTGCTGAGCTGGGGCCGCATCTGGGAGCTCACCGACGAGCAGTGGGACACGGTCATCGGCGTCAACCTGACCGGCACGTGGCGCACGCTGCGCGCCACCGTCCCCGCCATGATCGAGGCGGGAAACGGCGGCTCCATCGTGGTGGTCAGCTCGTCGGCGGGAATCAAGGCCACCCCGGGCAACGGCCACTATTCGGCCAGCAAACACGGGCTCACCGCGCTGACCAACACGCTGGCCATCGAGCTCGGCGAGTTCGGCATCCGGGTCAACTCCATTCACCCGTACTCGGTGGACACCCCGATGATCGAACCCGAAGCGATGATGGAGATTTTCGCCAAGCATCCCAGCTTCGTGCACAGCTTCCCGCCAATGCCGGTGCAGCCCAACGGCTTCATGGGGGCCGACGAAGTGGCCGACGTGGTGGCCTGGCTCGCCGGCGACGGCTCCGGCACCCTCACCGGCACCCAGATCCCGGTGGATAAGGGTGCCCTAAAGTACTGAGCGGCCATCGTGCTAAGAACTCCACGTGAGTAGTGACGCAAGCGCCGCCAACGGAATCGTGATCGTCGGGGGCGGATTGGCCGCCGCCCGCACCGCCGAGCAGCTGCGGCGCTCGGAGTATTCCGGGCCCATCACGATCGTCAGCGACGAGGTGCACCTGCCCTACGACCGGCCGCCGCTGTCCAAGGAGGTGCTGCGCAAAGAGGTCGACGACACCGCGCTCAAGCCGCGCGAGTGGTACGACGAGAACGACATCACCCTGCGACTGGGCTCGGCCGCTACCGGTCTGGACACCGCGGCGCAGACGGTGACGCTCGCCGACGGAACGACGCTTGGCTACGACGAACTCGTCATCGCCACCGGGCTGGTGCCCCGGCGCATTCCGGCGATCCCGGACCTCGAGGGCATCCGCGTGCTGCGGTCGTTCGACGAAAGCCTGGCGCTGCGCGAGCACGCGTCGGCCGCGCAGCGCGCCGTCGTCATCGGTGCCGGCTTCATCGGCTGCGAGGTGGCGGCCAGCCTGCGCAGCCTGGGCGTGGACGTGGTGCTGGTGGAGCCGCAGCCGACCCCGCTGGCCGCGGTCCTCGGCGAGCAGATCGGCGAGCTGGTGGCCCGGCTGCACCGCACCGAAGGTGTCGACGTGCGCCTCGGCGTCGGGGTCGCCGAGGTGCGTGGTGACTCCCGCGTCGAGGCGGTGGTGTTGAGCGACGGCACCGAGCTGCCGGCCGACATCGTGGTGGTCGGCATCGGGTCGCGCCCGGCGACCGAATGGCTCGAGGGCAGCGGCGTGCAGGTCGACAACGGCGTCATCTGTGATGAAGCCGGACGCACCAGCGCGCCGAATGTGTGGGCGCTCGGTGACGTCGCGTCGTGGCGCGATGCGACGGGACACCAAGGGCGCGTTGAACATTGGAGCAACGTCGCCGATCAGGCCCGCGCCGTGGTGCCCGCGATGCTGGGGCAGGATGTGCCGGCGGTGGTGGTCGTCCCGTACTTCTGGAGCGACCAGTACGACGTCAAGATCCAGTGTCTGGGCGAGCCGGAGGCCGGCGACATCGTCCACATCGTCGAGGATGACGGCCGCAAGTTTTTGGCCTACTACGAACGCGACGGGGCCCTGGTCGGGGTGGTCGGCGGCGGGATGCCCGGCAAGGTGATGAAGGTGCGCGCCAAGATCGCCGCGGCCGTGCCCATCGCCGAAATACTGGGCTGAGCCGCCACTAGCCCACGGCGCCCGCGTACCGGTCGCTGGGGACCTCGGTGTTGAGCAGCACCGCGGCGAGTTGCTCGGCGATGCCCGGCGCGGTGACGATCGTCGACGCGGACTGGTGCGTGTGCGGGTTGCCGTGCGCATCGGTGAGCCGCGCCCCGGCTTCGCGGGCGATCAGGGTCCCCGCGGCCGTGTCCCACGGCTTGTTGGACATCATCACGCAGGCGTCCAGTGCGCCCTCGGCGACGAAGGCGAGGTCCAGCGTCGCCGCCCCGATCATCCGGATCCGCTCGACGCGGGGGACCAGCTCGGTGGTGATCGCCAGCCGGTGCTCGTTGAGCCGGCCGGCGTCGTGGCCGACGGCGTAGTCGCCGAGGGACACGATCGCCGCGCTGAGGCTGTCGGTGGCGCTGGCGGTGATCCGCTGCCCGTTGACGAACGCGCCCTTGCCCTCGACGGCGTGGTAGGTCTTGCCGATCAGGGGAGCGTGGGTGACCGCCACCACGGTGCGCCCGGCGCGCAGCAGGGCCAGCGAGACTGCGCACAACGGCAGTCCGTGAGCGAAGTTCGACGTCCCGTCGATGGGGTCAAGAACCCAAAGCCACTCGGAACTTTCGATGTCCGGTTGTTGTTCGGACTCTTCGGCCAGCAGCGCGATGTCGGGTGTGGTCTGGGCAAGGTAGGCGGCGATGTCGCGCTGGATCGTCAGGTCGACGTCGGTGACCGTGTCGCGATCACCCTTGTGCTGCACCGAACTCGGCTGAGATTTCTTGAGCGTTCCGGCACCGATTTGTGTTGCCTGCCAGGCTATTTCGAAAAGCTCCTGCATTGTCTTCACGGGACGGGTCTGCCTCGCTTCCGGTGTTGGCGTGCGGTCGGCGTTTTTCGAGCATAAGGGATCGGCGATTTCGTGTCGCGCGCACCCCGGGTGCCGCGACGCGAAATCGAAAGCACTTAGCACATCGAGTTTTTGGGCTTGATCACCGCCGTTTGCAGCACTTCGATGGTTGCTGCGGCGGCACTGTAGCCGGTGTCACATAATTGCCATCACGGCGGCACCAAAGCCATTGTGCTGGAAATACGTAACTGCGCGGCGGCGCGAATTTTGCTGTGTCGTCATGCCTCGCGGTGTGCGGTGCACCGCTTGCGGGGCTCGGTTACTGTCTGCAGGCGAACGATGTGGCGGCCTCGCACGATGCGGCGGGCCGGCGCAATCGCCCGGCTCGATGGCCGCCGCCGAATCGTCGTTCCTTACCAGTAAATCCAGTAATCCACATTGGCAGGCAGGTGATTGGCAAGTGACAGTGATTGATGAGACATTCAGCTCGCCCAGCGTGATTCCGACCGTCGCTCTCAACGACGAGGCGAAGATGCCCGTGCTCGGCTTGGGGGTAGCCAAGCTGTCCGACGAGGAGACGGAAAGCTCGGTGCTCGCGGCGCTTCAGGCCGGCTGCCGCCTCATCGACACCGCCGCCTCCTACGGAAACGAGGAAGCCGTCGGGCGCGCGATAGCCGCCTCGGGCGTTCCCCGCGAGGAGCTGTTCGTCGCCACCAAGCTGGGCACCTCCAGGCAGGGCTTCGACACCGCGCAGGAATCGTGCAAGCAGAGCCTGGACCGGCTCGGGCTGGACTACCTCGACCTCTACCTGATCCACTGGCCGGCACCGAAATTGGGCAAGTACGTGGAGAGCTTCGAGGGCATGAAGGTGGCCCGCGACGAGGGACACGTGCGCTCGATCGGCGTATGCAACTTCACCGAGGACCTGCTGGCAACCGTCATCGAGGAAACCGACGAGGTGCCCGCGGTGAACCAGGTCGAGCTGCACCCGCGCCTCAACCAGGCCGAGCTGCGCCAGGCGCACGCCCAGCACGACGTGACGACGCAGTCCTACAGCCCGCTGGGCGTCGGCCGGCTGATCGAGGAGCCGGTGGTGACGTCCATCGCCGCCGAGTACGGCCGCACCCCCGCGCAGGTGCTGGTGCGCTGGAACCTGCAGTTGGACAACGTCGTCGTGTCGCGGTCGTCCAGGCCCGAACGCGTCGCCCAGAACCTGGACGTGTTCGACTTCACCCTGGACCCCGAGCACATGGCGGCCATCGAGGGATTGCACGACGGCACCCGCGTGCTGCACGACCCGATGACCTTCATGGGGACCTGAGCCAGTCCACCGGCGGGCCGTGCGGATGGCATTGGCCGAGCAGCTGCGGATCGCCGTCCGGCCAGACGCGGGCGCGCACCACGAACTTGATCGGTGCGCCCGGGCCGGCGCGCGTGGGCTCCATCGTGAGGTGGGCGAACGGCGCGCGCGCGTCGGCCCGCGCGGCCAGGGCGTGAACGTGGGCCCGCACCGCGCCGCGTTCCTCGGCGGCCGACGCCGTCTTGCGCTCGAGCGCCGCCGGGACCCGGCGGGCGATGTCGATGGCGCCGCGCAGCCGGGCCAGTCGGGCGTCCTGGTCGGGCCACACGTAGCTCAGCACCGTCATCTCCCCGTCGGTGGTCGCGACGTCGATGGGCGCGATGTCATACCCATGGCGCGCCACGATCGGCACGTCGCGGCGGGGCGGCAGCGCGCCGCGCCACGCGTCGTCGATGGTCACCGGCGAGCCGGCCGGTCCCCACTGGCCGCCGGCGAAGAGGTAGCGGTAGCGGTCGGCACGCAGGTTCAGTCCCGCGCTCGAGCCGATCTCGAAAAGCCTTATCGGTAAGCCGAATTCGTGATTGATGCGCAGCAGTCCGCCGATCAGCGCGGCTGATCTGCCCACCTCGTTGGTCTGCGGTGGGTGGGCCAGCGCCGCGCGCAACGCCGCGACGTGACCGGCCGCGGTGTCCAGGATTTCACGCCACGCGCGGTCGGCATCCCACACGCCGCCGGTGCTGGGATAGAAGCGGCGCAACCGCGCCGCCCGGCCGTCGAGCACCAACCGGTGCAACCCGCCGAGCAACCGCAGCGGCACCGCGTCGCGCGACGGGGCGTCCTCGCGCCCGGACAGGACGGTCGCGAACACGCCGCCGGCTTCCACGTCGCCGGCCACCAGTTCGAACAGCTCGCCGTACATCCTCGAACCCGACGACGCGCAGAATTTGCCCTGAGACCGCAAGGTGTGCACCAGGTGCTCGGCCGTCACCTGTCCAGCCCGTCCAGCCCGGCGCCGACGGCGTCGAAGGCGTTGCCCAGGGCGACCGGCAGCGGGACGGATTCGTCGCTCAGCCAGTGCTCGTAGGCCGACAGTGCCACGCCGAGCATCGTCCAGGCGACGGTCTGGGGCAGCAGATCGGTCGTCTTGCAATCCAGGCGGCGGGCCACGAACCCGGCGATCACCTCTCGCCAGCCCGCGTACATCGTCATCGAATACGCTTGCAGCTCAGCGGTTTGCAGGATCACCCGCATGCGCTGGCGGTGCCGGGCCGTCTCGGATTCATCAAAGGTGTTGAACGCCAACAGCGCAGCGCGTAGCGCATCGCCCAGGCGCACGTCGGAATCGACGTTGTCGAGCAGATCACGCAGGTGCGCAAGGTGGTTGTCGAAGTCGCCCCAGGGGATGGCGTTCTTGGACGCGTAATACCGGAACAGCGTCCGGCGGGAGATGCCGGCGGCCTGGGCGACATCGTCGACGCTCACGTCGGCGAAACCGCGCGCGCTGAACATGTCGATGGCGACGTCGGTGATGTGGTGCGGGGTGGTCGAGCGGCGCCTGCCCACCCGCGGCTGCGGCATCATCGGACCCCGCCCTTCCATTTCGGCACTCGATGCCATATTCTGACGGCGAGTGTGACTCAGATCCCATCGTTGTCAAGACCGCACGAAAGGCAAGGCCCCGTGGACCACGAGACCGAAACTGACACCCAGCTCGTCACCGAAACCCTGGTCGAAGAGGTATCGATCGACGGCATGTGCGGGGTCTACTGACCGTGCCCGCGCCCGCGCAGGCCCGGACGGCCCCCCCGTTCGATCCTGATCGCGGCTGGCGACTGCACCCGCAGGTGGCGGTTCGGCCGGAACCGTTCGGCGCGCTGCTCTACCACTTCGGTACCCGCAAGCTGTCGTTCCTGAAGAACCGCACCATCCTCACGGTGGTGCAGTCGCTGGCCGACCACCCCGACATCCGGTCCGCCTGCCGCGCGGCGGGAGTTCAGGACGCCGCGCAGGCGCCGTACCTGCATGCGCTCGGTGTGCTCGTCGATTCCAACATGCTGGTGCCCCGGGAGGACAACCAATGACCGCGCCATCGCAGGCACCCGTGCCGCGACTGATCGAGCAGTTCGAGCACGGGCTCGACGCACCCATCTGCCTCACCTGGGAGCTCACGTACGCCTGCAACCTGGCCTGCGTGCACTGCCTGTCCTCGTCGGGCAAGCGGGACCCGCGCGAGCTGTCCACCCGTCAGTGCATGGACATCATCGATGAGCTGGAACGCATGCAGGTGTTCTACGTCAACATCGGTGGCGGGGAACCCACTGTGCGCCCGGACTTTTGGGAGCTGGTCGACTACGCGACCGCCCACCACGTCGGGGTGAAGTTCTCCACCAACGGCGTGCGGATCACACCCGAGGTGGCCGCGCGGCTGGCCGCCAGCGACTACGTCGACGTCCAGATCTCGCTGGACGGTGCCACCGCCGAGGTCAACGACGCCGTGCGCGGACCCGGGTCGTTCGACATGGCGGTGCGGGCCCTGCAAAACCTTGCCGACGCCGGTTTCTCCGACGCCAAGATCTCCGTGGTCGTCACCCGGCACAACGTCGACCAGCTCGACGAATTCGCCGCGCTGGCAAGCCGTTACGGCGCCACGCTGCGGATCACCCGGCTGCGCCCGTCCGGGCGCGGCGCCGATGTCTGGGAAGAACTGCACCCCACCGCCGACCAGCAGGTCCAGCTGTATGACTGGCTGGTCGCCAAGGGCGAGCGGGTGCTCACGGGCGACTCCTTCTTCCACCTGGCCCCGCTCGGCGGGTCCGGCGCCCTGGCCGGCCTGAACATGTGCGGAGCCGGGCGCGTCGTGTGCCTGATCGACCCGGTCGGCGACGTCTACGCCTGCCCGTTCGCCATCCACGACCGCTTCCTGGCCGGAAACGTGGTGTCCGACGGGGGATTTGACAACGTCTGGAAGAACGCCCCGTTGTTCCGCGAGCTGCGCGAGCCGCAGTCGGCCGGCGCCTGCGGCAGCTGCGGGCACTACGACAGCTGCCGGGGTGGATGCATGGCCGCCAAGTTCTTCACCGGGCTGCCGCTGGACGGGCCGGACCCCGAATGCGTCCAGGGGCACAGCGCGGCGGCGCTGGCGCACGACCGCGAGACGCCGCGCCCCCGGGCCGACCACTCCCGCGGCAAGCGCATCCGCCAACCGGTGCCGCTCACCCTGTCGCTGCGGCCGCCGGCCATCACGCCGGCGACACCGCCGGCCCGCATGTGTAACGAAAGTCCGGTGTAACCATGGCCGACGCATGGTTTGAAACCGTCGCCATCGCGCAGCAACGCGCCAAGCGCCGGTTGCCGAAATCGGCGTATTCGTCGTTGATCTCGGCCAGCGAAAAGGGAGTCACGGTCTCCGACAACGTGGCAGCCTTCAGCGAACTCGGATTCGCCCCACACGTCATCGGCGCGCAGGAGAAGCGCGACCTGTCGACCAGTGTTATGGGACAAGACATTTCGCTGCCGGTGCTGATCTCGCCGACCGGCGTGCAGGCGGTGCACCCCGACGGTGAGGTCGCCGTCGCGCGGGCCGCCGCCGCCCGCGGCACCGCCATGGGGCTGTCCTCGTTCGCCAGCAAGCCGATCGAAGAGGTCATCGCGGCGAACCCCAAGGTGTTCTTCCAGGTGTACTGGCTGGGTGATCGCGACGCGATCGCCGCGCGGGTCGAGCGCGCCCGGGCGGCCGGGGCCGTGGGACTGATCGTGACCACCGACTGGAGCTTCTCGCACGGCCGGGACTGGGGCAGCCCGTCGATCCCGGAGAAGATGGACTTCAAGACCATCGTCAAGATGAGCCCGGAGGTCATCACCAAGCCGCGGTGGCTGCTGCAGTGGGCGAAGACCATGCGACCGCCGGAGCTGCGCGTGCCCAACCAGGGCCGTCGCGGCGAGCCCGGCCCCCCGTTCTTTCAGGCCTACGGGGAATGGATGGGTACGCCGCCGCCGACCTGGGAGGACATCGCCTGGCTGCGGGAGCTGTGGGGCGGGCCCTTCATGCTCAAGGGCGTGATGCGCGTCGACGACGCCAAAAGGGCGGTGGACGCGGGGGTTTCGGCCATTTCGGTGTCGAACCACGGCGGCAACAATCTGGACGGCACCCCGGCCTCGATTCGCGCCCTGCCCGCGGTGGCCGCGGCCGTCGGCGACCAGATCGAGGTGGTTCTCGACGGCGGTATCCGGCGCGGCAGCGACGTCGTCAAGGCGGTGGCGCTGGGGGCGCGCGCGGTGATGATCGGCCGGGCCTACCTGTGGGGGCTGGCCGCGGCCGGGCAACCGGGTGTGGAGAACGTGCTCGACATCCTGCGCGGTGGCATCGACTCGGCGCTGATGGGTCTGGGCCTGTCCTCGGTGCACGACCTCGGACCGGACCACATCCTGGTCCCGCCCGGGTTCACCCGGGCGCTGGGCGTGCCCTCGGGCGGCGGCGCTTAGCGGAAGCCCGGTTATCCAGGGCGGATATATCCGGATTAAGTGACGCTCGC
Organism: Mycobacterium colombiense; assembly: GCF_003284935.1. GTDB lineage: Bacteria > Actinomycetota > Actinomycetes > Mycobacteriales > Mycobacteriaceae > Mycobacterium > Mycobacterium arosiense_A. The sequence continues at coordinate 88,132 of NZ_QMEV01000013.1, read as the reverse complement.
GCAAATCGTGATACGGGCGGGGTAACCGTGACGGACGAGCCCACGATTCGAACGCCCGATGAACGACCGAAGAAAAAAAGTCATTTTGAAGCTTCAACAATCGGTGCACGCCAGGTGAATTCGTCCTACCATCACCGAGTGCCCGTACTCGGCGACTTGGGAACCGCGACGTCGAGCCAGCTATCAGACAAGGCGGCCTCGGTAATGGTTCCGCTGGGGTCGACCGAACAACACGGTCCCCACCTGCCGCTGGACACCGACACCCGGATCGCAACGGCGGTCGCCCGCGGCGCTCGAGGCCGTCTCGGCCACGAGTGGCTGGTGGCGCCGCCCCTGGCCTACGGAGCCAGCGGCGAGCACCAGAGCTTCGCCGGAACGATCTCGCTGGGCACCGAGGCGCTGACCACCCTGCTGGTCGAGTACGGCAGGTCAGCGGCCGAATGGGCCCGGCGGATCGTGTTCGTCAACGGCCACGGCGGCAATGTCACCGCGCTGCGCAGCGCGGTGGCCCTGTTGCGCACCGAGGGCCGCGACGCCGGCTGGTGCCCCTGCCTGGCCACCGGCGGCGACGCCCACGCCGGCCATACCGAAACATCGGTGCTGCTGCACATCTCGCCGGCCGATGTCCGGACCGATCGGCGGGTGGCCGGCAACACCGCACCGCTGCCCGAGTTGCTCGGGTCGATGCGCCGCGGGGGAGTGGCGGCGGTCAGCCCGGTCGGCGTCCTCGGTGACCCGACCACCGCCACCGCCGCCGAGGGCGAGCGGATCCTCACCGAGATGGTCGACGGCTGTGTCCGGCGAGTCGCCCGCTGGCGCCCCGGGCCCGACGGGATGCTGGCGTGACCGCGCCCCGGCTGCCCAACGGGTTCGCCGTTCAGGTCGATCGCCGGGTGCGGGTGCTCGGCGACGGCTCGGCGCTGCTCGGCGGTTCGCCCACCCGGCTGCTCAAGCTCGCTCCCGCCGCCCAGGACATGCTCTCGGACGGCCGGCTGAAGGTGCGCGATGAGCTGTCCGCCCAGCTGGCCCGCACCCTGCTGGACGCGACGGTGGCGCATCCCCGGCCCGCGGGCGGCCCGTCGCACCATGACGTCACGGTGGTAATTCCCGTGCGGGACAACCCATCTGGTGTGCGACGCCTGGTGAGTTCACTGCGCGGCCTGCGCGTCGTCGTGGTGGACGACGGCTCGTTTCCCCCGATTGTCCCCGACGACTTCGTCGGCGCGCATTGCGACATCGAGGTGCTGCGACACGACCGCAGCAGGGGCCCGGCGGCGGCCCGCAACACCGGGCTCAGGGCGTGCCGGACGGACTTCGTCGCCTTCTTGGACTCCGACGTCGCCCCGCGCCGGGGCTGGCTGGAGGCCCTGCTCGGGCACTTCTGCGATCCCACGGTCGGCCTCGTCGCGCCCCGCATCGTCGGCCTGTCGCACAGCGAGAACGTGGTGGCACGCTACGAGGCGGTGCACTCCTCGCTCGACCTCGGTGAGCGCGAAGCGCCCGTGCTGCCGCACAGCACGGTGTCGTATGTGCCCAGCGCGGCGATCATCTGCCGGTGCTCGGCGATCCGGGAGGTCGGCGGGTTCGACGAGACCCTGCAGTCCGGTGAGGACGTCGACCTGTGCTGGCGGCTCATCGAGGCGGGCGCTCGGCTGCGCTACGAACCGATCGCCCTGGTCGCCCACGACCACCGCACCGAATTGCGGGATTGGCTGGCGCGCAAAGCCTTTTACGGCGGCTCGGCGGCCCCGCTGTCGGTGCGCCACCCGGACAAGACGGCGCCGGTGGTGATCTCCGGCTGGGCGCTGATGACCTGGATCCTGATGGCCTTCGGGTCCACCCTGTCGCGGCTGGCGTCCATCCTGCTCGCCGTGGTGACCGGTCGGCGGATCGCGCGGGCGATGCGCACCGCCGAGACGTCGATGACCGACGTCGCGATGATCGCGGGCCGCGGCCTGTGGTCGGCGGCGCTGCAGCTGGCGTCGGCGCTGTGCCGGCACTACTGGCCACTGGCACTGGTGGCCGCCACCATGTCGCGTCATTTCCGGCGGGTGGTCCTGGTCGCGGCCGTCATGGACGGGGTGGTCGACTGGCTTCGCCGCCGCGACGCCATCGGCGACGATGTCGAACCGATCGGGCTGCCCACCTACCTGTTGCTCAAGCGCGTCGACGACCTCGCGTACGGGCTCGGATTGTGGTGGGGTGTGCTGCGGGAACGCAACGTGCGAGCCCTAAAACCCCAGATCCGGAATTAATCGCACCTTGACCCGCCCTTGAGTAACGCCGTCTCGCACAGCGATGTGCTGATCGTCGGCGCGGGCAGCGCAGGATCGGTTGTTGCGGAACGTCTTTCCGCCGATCCGCAATGTTCGGTGAGCGTCCTGGAGGCGGGCCCGGCGCTCGACGACCCGGGGCTGCTCGCCCAGACCACCAACGGCTTGCAATTGCCGATAGGCGTCGGCAGCCCGCTGGTCCGGCGGTACCAGACCCGGCTCACCGACGAACCCGCCCGCCAGCACCCCATCGTGCGCGGGGCGACCGTGGGCGGATCGGGCGCGATCAACGGCGGCTACTTCTGCCGGGGGTTACCGCGCGACTTCGAGCGCATGGCCATACCGGGCTGGGGCTGGCCCGAGGTGCTGGACAGCTTCCGCGCCATCGAGACCGACCTGGACTTCGACGGTCCCGCGCATGGGCGCAGCGGCCCCATCCGGGTGCGCCGCACGCGCGACATGACCGGGACCACCGAGCGTTTCATCGGCGCCGCCCAGCGCGGGGGGTTCGGCTGGATCGCCGACCTCAATGACGCTGCAACAGAACGGGTTTCGGGAATCGGCGCCGTCCCGCTCAACATCGTCGACGGCGTGCGACGGGGTTCCGGGTCGGAATACCTCATCCCGGCGCTGCGCCGGCCGAACCTGACCGTGCATGCGCGGACCCGGGCGGCCCGCCTGCGTTTTTCCGGCACCGCCGCGGTGGGCGTGGACGCGATCGGCCCGCACGGCCGGGTGACCTTCACCGCCGACCGGGTGGTGTTGTGCGCGGGCGCGATCGAAACGGCGCACCTGCTGATGCTCTCGGGCATCGGTGACGAGGCCATGCTGACCGCCGCCAGCGTGCCGGTGCTGGCGCCGCTGCCGGTGGGGACGTCGTTCAGCGACCACGCCGAATGGGTGCTGCCCACGGATTGGACGGTGGCCCCCGGCCGGCCGGTGCTCGAGGTGGTGCTGTGCACCGCCGACGGTCTCGAGATCCGGCCGTACACCGGTGGATTCGTGGCGATGACCGGTGACGGCACCGCCGGACATGCCGACTGGCCACACCTCGGCGTGGCGCTGATGCAACCACGCGCGCGGGGGCGCATGACGCTGGTCTCGGCCGATCCCGAGGTGTCGCCGCGCATCGAACACCGCTACGACAGCGAGCCCGACGACGTCGCGGTGCTGCGCCGGGGCAGCGAGCTGGCCCGCGAATTGGCCGGTGGCACAGTCGATGCCACGGCGGTGGTCTGGTCGACCTCGCAACATCTCTGCGGCACCGCACCGATGGGTGCCGACGGCGACCCGCGGGCCGTCGTCGACCCGCGGTGCCGAGTCCTCGGCATCGACAACCTGTGGGTGATCGACGGCTCGATCCTGCCGGCGATCACCAGCCGCGGGCCGCACGCCACGATCGTGATGATCGGGCATCGGGCCGCGCAGTTCGTACAGTGAAGACCCGGGTGGGCGGGCCGCGACGCGGTAACCGAATCCTCGGCACCACGGCGGCCCGCCCGAAGAGGCGGCGACTCTCGTGCGGTCCACGTAGATGGCCACGACAAGTGGCTGTGCGCGCGCAGGTGTGCGTCGCGCGAACAATGCGTCGCAATATTCGTGGACGGCACGACCGCCATCTCATTCTTCGATAGCCCGTGCGTGTCTGTTGTCAGTTACCTCCTTTCGCCGGACTGCGAACGACGTTGGCACGGCGGAGGGGAACGCTGCCGCGCCCACACCGGGGAGGCCGGCCATCGGCCATCGGCGGCACGCGGGCACGTCGAGCGCCTGACGCGCGTCGGCGCGATGGAGACCAGGGTGGACGTGCGGCGCCGCTCACGGCGCGCCGCGGGCAACTCGCAGTTGCGGTATCGAACCGGCACGCTCGGTCGCCGCAGGCGCATCCATTCGGCCTCCACGATCGCCGCCGCCTCACGGATCGCCGCACATGCCGGCTCGACCCCGCTGGTAACGCCCATCAACACCACATCCACCTCGGGAGTACAGAGATGACTTGTATCTGTCGATATACATCCCTGATACCAGAATCGGCGGGCCGTTGCAAGGCTTTCGGGGCGCCGCCACGCACGTTGAAACCGCTGTCGGACAACGGCATTGGCCGTGCCCGAAAGGGGGCTCAGTGACGTGACAGCAATCGCCGCACCGGCCGCAGCTGACGGCCGTCGCGGCCGGGAGCCCACACCCCGATCGCCAGCGCGGCGACGGCGACGATCGCGGCCATCGTGATGGTGGAGGCGTGCAGGGCCGCCAGGAACGCGGACTTGCTGATGTCGGCCAGCTGCCGGCCCTGCGGTCCGAGCCGCCCGGCGATCTCGACCGCCTTGGCCAGCGAGTCGGTGGCCTGACCCCGGACCGGTGCGGGAAACCCCGACAGCCGCGGTGCGAGCTCGTGCGAGTAGCGACCGGCCAGGATGGAACCGGCCACCGCGATGCCCAGCGCGCCGCCCATCTCGCGGGACGTGTCGTTGACCGCGGAGGCGACGCCCTGCTTCTCGTCGGGAACCGCACCCATGATCGCCGAGGTCGTCGGTGCCGTGCAGATTCCGATACCGGTCGCGAGAATGAGGGTGGGCCAGGCGAATTCGAGGTAGGTGGAGTGCAGGTCCAGCCAGTACATGCACCCGAACCCGACCGCCATCAGCAAGGTGCCGACGAACAACACCAGCCGCAGACCCAGCTTGGGCACATACCAGAACGACAGGGCCGAGAAGATGCCCAGCGGCGCCATGAACGGCCCGAACGCGGTCGCCGTCGCCAGCGCGGAGTAACCCATGATCTGCTGCACGTACTGCATGCCGATGTAGAAGAACCCGAAGGTGGCGCCGAACAGGATGACGATCGCGGTCACCCCGGTGGTGAAGTTCGGGTCGGCGAACAAGCGGACATCCAGCAGTGGTTGCCGGCCGCGGGCCGCCAGGCGCAACTCAAGGGCGCCGAATGCCGCGGCCATGACCGCGCCGACGGCCAACCCGCCCCACACCAGTGGGTCGCTCCACCCGCGCCCGGGCGCCTCCAGGATGGCGGCTACCGCGACGGCGACCGCCACGCCGATCAGGACCGCGCCCGGCGCGTCGACCCGGGGCGCCCCCGCGTCGCGCGACGATGCCACGGTCCAGGCCAGCGCGAAAATCACCAGGCCGGCGATGCCCAGGGACCAGAAGATGGCATGCCAGTCCCAAAAGCGAAGCAGCAGGCCAGAACCGAGCATGCCCAGCACGCCACCGGAACCGGCCGTCCCCGCCCAGATGCCAACGGCCTTGGTGCGCTCGTCTTTTGGATAGGCCACCGTCAGCAGCGACAGCGTGGCAGGCATGACGAACGCGGCGCCGATCCCGGCCACCGCCCGGCCCGCGATGATCTGGGACGGGTTGTGCAGCAGCGCCGGTGCCATCGAGCCGATCGAGAACACCAGCAGGCCGATCAGCAGCGCGCCGCGCCGGCCGTAGCGGTCACCGATCGCGCCGGCCGGCAGCAGCAGGCAGGCCAGCGCCACGGTGTAGCCGTCGACGACCCAGTTCAGTTGCGACGCGGTGGCCGACGTGGCCACCGCCAGGTCGCCGAGCGCGGTGTTCAAGGCCGTCATCGACGCCACGACCAGGGCGACACCCATGCAGGCGACGGCCAGCGTCCAGTTTCGGGCCCGGAAGCTACCGCCGATGGCGATCCCGTCAGTACGCTGGTCATTCCGGACGAGGGTTTCGACCATGCGGCGCGCCTCCTTAAGGGTGGGCCAAGTTTCGAGACCAATAGTCTTGTAGATAGACCGATAGTCTTGTTTTCAAACAGGAGGCCGCAATTACCACCGGGACGTCCGATCCGCGCCCGGCTCGGTCACGAGCCAGGCTGCTGGAAGCCGCCGTCGCGCTGCTGCGCGCCGGGGGTCCCAGCGCGGTGACGGTCGACGCGGTCACCCGCACCGCCAACGTGGCCCGGGCAACCCTGTATCGTCACTTCCCGAGCGGAAACGATTTACTGGCAGCGGCTTTCAACAGCCTGATACCGGCATCACCCACCCCACCGGCCGAGGGTTCGCTGCGCGACCGGCTTGTCGCGGTGGTGCTGGCCCAGGCCGAGGCCGTTGCCCTGGCGCCCACCATGATGACCGCCATGTCCTGGCTCGCGCTGGGTCGCGACCTGGAAGGCATGCCCGAGCCGCGGCGCGCCCACAACGCCGACAGCGCGGCCATCACCACCCTGCGCGAGCGCATCGCCCAGCAGTACGCGGAGCCCTTCGACGCCATCTTCGACAGCCCCGAGGCCGCCCAACTGGGGGAGGTGGACCGGTCGCGGGCGATCGCCCTGCTGATCGGGCCGCTGGTGCTGGGCCGGCTGTCCACCCTGCCCGACTTCGACTACCGGCAATGCGCGCTGGAGGCCGTCGACGGCTTCCTGCACGTCCAGTGCGCCCGATCCGGCGCGGCGAACATCGAATCGGCGGGGGCCTGAGGCCCGGCGTCCCGCCGGCTCAACGCCTCTGACCAGTGCGTTTATGCTACGGTGCTACCGTCTGCCAGGCGGGTGCGGCGGATTCGGACCGGGATCCCGGCCGAATTTTGTTCGGGCCCGATCTTCAGGCATACTGTTCAGGTTGCCTTGAGCCGGGTTTGCGCCTGGTCGGGCATACGACCAGCGTCCAAACGGGCGCGTCCGGTCCCATCCTTTGAGAGCGACGAATTTCGGTCGCGGATGAGGCTGCGTGAGGGTGACACGCCCGACCGCGGGGGCCGGTGGACCACGACAGGTAAACAGCGGCGCAATATCCGGCGCAACGCTCGATCGGCCCAGAGTTGGCCGGCCCGATCGGCGCGCCGGTGGCACCAGGCCCGGGTTTCGGGCCTCAACAGGAGTGAGGGTAGGAGAAGCGTGGCGGGACAGAAGATCCGCATCAGGCTTAAGGCCTACGACCATGAGGCTATTGACGCGTCGGCGCGCAAGATCGTCGAGACCGTCGTCCGCACGGGTGCCAGTGTTGTAGGTCCGGTGCCGCTGCCGACTGAGAAGAACGTGTATTGCGTCATCCGCTCACCGCACAAGTACAAGGACTCGCGGGAGCACTTCGAGATGCGCACGCACAAGCGGCTGATCGACATCCTCGACCCGACGCCGAAGACCGTCGACGCGCTGATGCGCATCGACCTTCCGGCCAGTGTCGACGTCAACATCCAGTAGGAGATCCAGACTCATGGCAAGAAAAGGCATTCTGGGTACCAAGCTGGGCATGACGCAGGTGTTCGACGAGAACAACAGGGTCGTGCCGGTGACGGTCGTCAAGGCCGGCCCGAACGTGGTGACCCGGATCCGTACCCCCGAGCGCGACGGCTACAGCGCCGTGCAGCTGGCCTACGGCGAGATCAGTCCCCGCAAGGTCAACAAGCCGGTGACCGGTCAGTACGCCGCCGCTGGCGTCAACCCGCGCCGGTTTTTGGCCGAGCTGCGACTGGAAAACCCCGAGGCGGCCGCCGAATACGAAGTCGGCCAGGAGCTGACGGCGGAGATCTTCGCCGACGGCGCCTACGTCGACGTTACGGGCACCTCCAAGGGCAAGGGCTTCGCCGGCACCATGAAGCGCCACGGCTTCCGCGGTCAGGGCGCCAGCCACGGTGCCCAGGCGGTGCACCGGCGGCCCGGCTCCATCGGCGGCTGCGCCACCCCCGCCCGGGTGTTCAAGGGCACCCGGATGGCGGGCCGGATGGGTAGCGACCGGGTGACCGTCCAGAACCTGTTGGTGCACAAGGTCGATACCGAGAACGGCGTGCTGTTGATCAAGGGCGCGGTCCCCGGCCGCACCGGTGGACTCGTGGTGGTCCGCAGCGCGGTCAAGCGAGGTGAGAAGTAATGGCATCGTTGAAGATTGACGTCAAGACGCCGGACGGCAAGGTCGAGGGCTCGATGGAGTTGCCGGCCGAATTGTTCGATGCGCCCGCCAACATCGCGCTGATGCACCAGGTCGTCACCGCACAGCGGGCGGCGGCGCGTCAGGGCACGCACTCGACCAAGACCCGCGGCGACGTCAGCGGCGGCGGCCGTAAGCCGTACCGGCAGAAGGGAACCGGTAGGGCCCGTCAGGGTTCGACGCGCGCCCCGCAGTTCACCGGTGGTGGCATCGTGCACGGCCCCAAGCCCCGCGACTACAGCCAGCGCACGCCCAAGAAGATGATCGCCGCGGCGTTGCGCGGCGCCCTGTCCGACCGGGCGCGCAACGGCCGCATCCACGCGATCACCGAGCTGGTGTCGGGTCAGACGCCGTCGACCAAGAACGCCAGGGCGTTTCTGGGCACGCTGACCGACCGCAAGCAGGTGCTGGTCGTGATCGGCCGCAGCGACGAGGCCGGCGCCAAGAGCGTGCGCAACCTGCCCGGTGTGCACCTGCTGACTCCCGACCAGCTCAACACCTATGACGTGCTGCGCTCCGACGACGTGGTGTTCAGCGTTGAGGCGCTGCGCGCCTATATCGCCGGGGCCACCGGCGGTGCCGACAAGGATGTGGAGGTAACGGCGTAGATGGCGACCATCACTGACCCCCGCGACATCATTCTGGGCCCGGTCATCTCGGAGAAGTCCTATTCGTTGCTCGACGACAACGTGTACACGTTTGTGGTGCACCCCGATTCGAACAAGACGCAGATCAAGATCGCTATCGAGAAGATCTTCTCCGTCAAGGTCGCATCGGTGAACACCGCGAACCGGCAAGGTAAGCGCAAGCGCACCAGGACCGGCTTCGGCAAGCGCAAGAGCACCAAGCGGGCCATCGTCACGCTGGCGCCGGGTAGCAAGCCGATCGATCTGTTCGGGGCACCGGCGTAGCCGCCGCGAGAGGAAGACCGGATTAGACATGGCAATTCGTAAGTACAAGCCGACGAGCCCAGGCCGCCGCGGCTCGAGCGTGTCCGATTTCTCCGAGGTCACTCGTTCCACCCCGGAGAAGTCGCTGGTGCGCCCGCTGCACGGTCACGGTGGCCGGAACGCGCACGGCCGCATCACCACCCGCCACAAGGGTGGCGGCCACAAGCGCGCCTACCGGGTGATCGACTTCCGCCGCAACGACAAAGACGGCGTGAACGCCAAGGTCGCGCACATCGAGTACGACCCCAACCGCACCGCCAACATCGCGTTGCTGCACTTCCTGGACGGCGAGAAGCGCTACATCATTGCGCCGCAGGGCCTTTCGCAGGGCGACGTGGTGGAGTGCGGGCCGAACGCCGACATCAAGCCGGGCAACAACCTGCCGCTGCGCAACATCCCGGCCGGTACCGTCATCCACGCCGTGGAGCTGCGGCCGGGCGGCGGTGCCAAGCTGGCGCGGTCGGCCGGGTCGAGCATCCAGTTGCTCGGTAAAGAGGGCACCTACGCGTCGCTGCGTATGCCCAGCGGCGAGATCCGCCGCGTCGACGTGCGCTGCCGCGCCACCGTCGGCGAGGTCGGCAACGCCGAACAGGCGAACATCAACTGGGGCAAGGCCGGCCGGATGCGGTGGAAGGGCAAGCGCCCCTCCGTCCGTGGTGTGGTCATGAACCCGGTGGACCACCCGCACGGTGGTGGCGAGGGCAAGACCTCCGGTGGTCGCCACCCGGTGAGCCCGTGGGGCAAGCCCGAGGGCCGCACCCGTCACCCGAACAAGGCCAGTAACAAGCTCATTGTCCGACGCCGGCGCACCGGCAAGAAGCACGGTCGCTAGGAAGTCAGGAGTAGCACATGCCACGCAGCCTGAAGAAGGGCCCGTTCGTCGATGGCCACCTGCTCAAGAAGGTGGACACGCAGAACGAGAAGAACACCAAACAGGTGATCAAGACATGGTCGCGGCGTTCGACGATCATTCCTGACTTCATCGGCCACACCTTCGCCGTCCACGACGGACGCAAGCACGTCCCGGTGTTCGTCACCGAGGCGATGGTCGGCCACAAGCTTGGTGAATTCGCGCCCACCCGCACCTTCAAGGGACACATCAAGGACGACCGGAAGGCCAAACGGCGATGACCACAACGGAATTCCCATCGGCGGTGGCCAAAGCACGGTTCGTGCGGGTGTCGCCGAGAAAGGCGCGCCGGGTGATCGACCTGGTGCGCGGCCGCTCGGTGGCCGACGCGCTGGACATCTTGCGCTGGGCGCCGCAGGCGGCCAGTGAGCCGGTGGCCAAGGTGATCGCCAGTGCCGCGGCCAACGCGCAGAACAACAACGGGCTGGACCCGGCGACCCTGGTGGTCGCCACCGTCTACGCCGACGAGGGCCCCACCGCCAAGCGCATCCGCCCGCGCGCCCAGGGCCGTGCGTTCCGGATCCGCAAGCGCACCAGCCACATCACCGTCGTGGTGGAAAGCCGGCCGGGCAAGGACCAGGGGTCGGCGAAGTCGACCCGGGCCCGTCGCGCCGAGGCCAGCAAGGCCGCCGCGAAGGCCCCCGCCAAGAAAGCACCGGCCAACAAGGCACCCGCCAAGAAGGCGGCCGCCAAAGCGCCCGCGAAGAAGGCCGCCAAGAAAGCCACCGAGAAAGCCGAAGCCAAGACGTCTGAGACCTCTGACGCGAAGGGAGGCTCAGACTAGTGGGCCAGAAGATCAATCCGCACGGTTTCCGGCTGGGCATCACCACCGACTGGAAGTCGCGCTGGTACGCCGACAAGCAGTACGCCGACTACGTCAAGGAAGACGTCGCCATCCGGCGGCTGCTCTCGACCGGCCTCGAGCGGGCCGGGATCGCCGACGTGGAGATCGAGCGCACCCGCGACCGGGTCCGGGTCGACATCCACACCGCGCGCCCCGGCATCGTCATCGGCCGCCGCGGCACCGAGGCCGACCGGATCCGTGCCGACCTGGAGAAGCTGACCGGCAAGCAGGTTCAGCTCAACATCCTCGAGGTGCGCAACCCGGAGTCGCAGGCGCAGCTGGTGGCCCAGGGCGTCGCCGAGCAGCTGAGCAACCGCGTGGCGTTCCGCCGGGCGATGCGTAAGGCGATCCAGTCGGCGATGCGCCAGCCCAACGTCAAGGGCATCCGGGTGCAGTGCTCGGGCCGTCTCGGCGGCGCCGAGATGAGCCGCTCGGAGTTCTACCGCGAGGGCCGGGTGCCGCTGCACACGCTGCGCGCCGACATCGACTACGGCCTGTACGAAGCCAAGACCACCTTCGGCCGGATCGGCGTGAAGGTGTGGATCTACAAGGGCGACATCGTCGGTGGCAAGCGCGAATTGGCCGCGGCCGCTCCGGCAGGCGCCGAGCGTTCGCGCCGCGAGCGTCCGTCGGGCACCCGTCCGCGTCGCAGCGGCGCTTCGGGCACCACGGCGACCAGCACCGAGGCCGGCCGCGCGGCCGCCAGCGCCGAAGAGGGCACTGCGGCCGCGGCGGCCCAGTCCGCACCCGCTGCAGAACCACAAAGCACGGAGAGCTGAATCATGTTGATTCCCCGCAGGGTTAAACACCGCAAGCAGCACCACCCCCGCCAGCGCGGCATCGCCAGTGGCGGCACCGCGGTGAACTTCGGTGACTACGGCATCCAGGCCCTCGAGCACGCCTACGTCACCAACCGGCAGATCGAGTCCGCTCGTATCGCCATCAACCGGCACATCAAGCGTGGCGGCAAGGTGTGGATCAACGTCTTCCCGGACCGGCCGCTGACCAAGAAGCCCGCCGAAACCCGCATGGGTTCGGGTAAGGGTTCGCCGGAGTGGTGGGTCGTCAACGTCAAGCCGGGCCGGGTGCTGTTCGAACTCAGCTACCCCAACGAGCAGACCGCCCGGGCGGCGCTGACCCGCGCGATCCACAAGTTGCCGATCAAGGCCCGCATCGTGACTCGAGAGGATCAGTTCTGATGGCAGTGGGAATTTCGCCTGGCGAACTGCGTGAGCTCACCGAAGAGGAGCTGACCGAGCGGTTGCGCGAATCCAAGGAAGAGCTGTTCAATCTGCGTTTCCAGATGGCGACCGGACAGCTCACCAACAACCGCCGGCTCCGCACGGTGCGTCAGGAGATCGCGCGCGTCTACACCGTGCTGCGCGAACGAGAACTGGGCCTGGCATCCGGGCCCGACGGTAAGGAATCGTGATGGCAGAAGCCAAGAAGGCTGCCCCCAAGAAGGCCGCCGCAATCGAGGCCGCGTCGAAGGACAAGGGCCCCAAGCACACTCCGGCCAACCCGAAGGTGCGGGGACGGCGCAAGGTGCGCATCGGCTACGTGGTGAGCGACAAGATGCAGAAGACCATCGTGGTCGAGCTCGAGGACCGCGTGCGTCACCCGCTGTACGGCAAGATCATCCGGACCACCACGAAGGTCAAGGCGCACGACGAGAACAGCACGGCCGGAATCGGTGACCGCGTCTCGTTGATGGAGACGCGCCCGACGTCGGCGACCAAGCGCTGGCGTCTCGTCGAAATTCTGGAAAAGGCTAAGTAACCCGCCGGCGTATTCGCGTTCGCCGAGCGTAACCTCACTGCGAAAGAACGCCGGAATTTTCGCAGTGGCGTTACGCTCGGCGCATGTCTGGTGACTTCAGCGGCAAGATCGAGCTCGACATCCGGGATTCCGAACCGGACTGGGGGCCCTACGCCGCTCCGACGGCGCCGGCCGACGCGCCCAACGTGCTGTACCTGGTGTGGGACGACACGGGCATCGCGACCTGGGACTGCTTCGGCGGCCTGGTGGAGATGCCGGCCATGTCACGCATCGCCGAGCGCGGCGTCCGGCTCTCGCAGTTCCACACCACCGCGCTGTGCTCGCCGACCCGGGCGTCGCTGCTCACCGGGCGCAATGCCACCACCGTCGGCATGGCCACCATCGAGGAGTTCACCGAGGGCTTCCCCAACGCCAACGGCCGCATACCCTTTGAGACGGGGCTGCTCTCCGAGGCGCTCGCGGAGCAGGGCTACAACACGTACTGCGTGGGCAAGTGGCACCTGACGCCGCTCGAGGAATCCAATCTCGCCGCGACCAAGCGGCACTGGCCGACGTCGCGTGGCTTCGAACGGTTCTACGGATTCCTCGGCGGTGAAACCGACCAGTGGTATCCCGACCTGGTGTACGACAACCACCCGGTGAGCCCCCCGGGCACCCCGGAGGACGGCTACCACCTCTCCAAGGACCTGGCCGACAAGACCATCGAATTCATCCGCGACGCCAAAGTGATTGCGCCCGAGAAGCCTTGGTTCTCCTACGTGTGCCCCGGCGCCGGGCATGCGCCGCACCACGTCTTCAAAGAATGGGCGGACCGTTACGCCGGCCGCTTCGACATGGGCTACGAGCGCTACCGCGAGGTCGTGCTGGAGCGGCAGAAGGCGCTCGGAATCGTGCCGCAAGACACCGAACTGTCACCGGTCAACCCGTATCTGGACGTGAAGGGGCCGGGCGGTGAGCCGTGGCCGCTGCAGGACACGGTGCGGCCCTGGGAATCGCTGAATGACGAAGAGAAGAAGCTGTTCGCCCGGATGGCCGAGGTGTTCGCCGGGTTCCTCAGCTACACCGACGCCCAGATCGGCCGCATCCTGGACTATCTCGAGGATTCGGGCCAGCTGGACAACACCATCATCGTGGTCATCTCCGACAACGGCGCCAGCGGCGAAGGTGGCCCGAACGGGTCGGTCAACGAGGGCAAGTTCTTCAACGGCTACATCGACACGGTCGAAGAGAGCATGAAGCTGTTCGACCACCTCGGCGGCCCCGAGACCTACAACCATTACCCGATCGGCTGGGCGATGGCCTTCAACACCCCCTACAAGCTCTACAAGCGGTACGCCTCCCATGAGGGCGGCATCGCCGACACGGCAATCATCTCGTGGCCCAACGGAATTGCCGCGCACGGAGAGGTCCGCGACAACTACGTCAACGTCTGCGACATCACCCCGACCGTCTACGACCTGCTGGGCATGGCGCCGCCGCAGACCGTCAAGGGCATCGCCCAGAAACCGCTGGACGGCGTGAGTTTCAAGGCGGCCCTTGCCGATCCGGGCGCCGACACGGGCAAAAGCACCCAGTTCTACACCATGCTGGGCACCCGCGGGATCTGGCACCGGGGCTGGTTCGCCAACACCATACATGCGGCGACGCCGGCGGGCTGGTCGCATTTCGACGCCGACCGCTGGGAACTGTTCCACATCGAGGCCGACCGCAGCCAGTGCCACGATCTGGCCGCCGAAAACCCGGACAAACTCGAAGAACTCAAGGCGCTGTGGTTCTCGGAGGCGGACAAATACAACGGGCTGCCGCTGGCGGATCTGAATATTCTCGAGACGCTGGGGCGCTCGCGGCCGTACCTGGTCAGCGACCGCAACAGCTACATCTACTATCCCGACTGCGCCGACGTGGGCATCGGTGCCGCCGCCGAAATCCGCGGGCGGTCGTTCTCGGTGCTCGCCGAGGTGACCGTCGACACCACCGGCGCCGAGGGCGTGCTGTTCAAGCAGGGCGGCGCGCATGGCGGGCACGTGCTGTTCATCCAGGACGGCCGGCTGCACTACGTGTACAACTTCCTCGGCGAGCGCCACCAGGAGGTGTCGTCGTCGGACGCCGTGCCGCTGGGCCGACATCTGTTCGGGGCCAGCTATTCACGCACCGGGACGGTCGAGAACAGTCATACGCCGCTGGGCGATGTCACCTTGTTCATCGACGACAATGTCGTCGGCACGCTGCCCGGGGTGACCACCCATCCGGGCACCTTCGGGCTGGCGGGCGCCGGCATTACGGTCGGGCGCAACGGCGGGTCGGGAGTGTCCAGCCGTTACAAGGCGCCGTTCACCTTCACCGGCGGCACCATCACCCAGGTCACCGTCGACCTGTCGGGGCGGCCCTACGTGGACGTGGAAGCCGAAATCGCACTTGCGTTTTCGCGGGACTGATGGGTACCCCGATGACCGCCGGGCCGACGGGGCCGCAGGCACCGGCCGGTGCCCGAGGACGGCAAATCGCCATTGCGTTCGGGATCGTCGCCTCCCTCGTCGTCATCTATGTGCTCTCGCTGATCGCCGTGCACCTGCTGGCCAAATCGGCGCCCGCGCTGCCCGCGGTGGACCTGAGCAAGGTCGAGGCCGAGGACAGCGTCGTGCAGGTGCGGCTGGAGAAGCTGGACACCGTCGCGAACCGGCTGACGGTCAATGTGCTGGTCTACCCCAAAGACACGTTGTACGACAAGAACTTCGGGGTGCTGACGACCGACGCGGCGGTGCGGCTGTATCCCGACAACGACCTCGGCGACCTGCAGTACCCGGTCGGCAAGGCGCCCGCGCAGGTGACCACCACCATCGAGGCGCACGGCGATCCCGCGAACTGGCCGTTCGACTCGTACCGGACCGGGGTCATCTCGGCCGACGTGTTCACCGGGTCGGGCGCGAACAAGGAGAAGACCGCCGCGCGCGTCGAAGCGACCGGGGGGTTGGACGGGTGGGATGCCACCGTCACCCGCGTCCACGACGCCGAAGACAACAACCCGGATCTCAAGGATGACGTGGTCATCACGCTGCACCGGGCCAAGGGGCAGCTGATCTTCGATGTAGGGATCTGCCTGGTCCTGATCTCGTTGCCCGTGTTGGCGTTGTGGGTCGCCATCCCGGTGGCGCTGGGCCGGACGTCGTTCCTGCCGCCGCTCACCACGTGGTACGGCGCAATGCTTTTCGCGATCGTCCCGCTGCGCAACATCCTGCCCGGCAGCCCGCCCTACGGTTCGTGGGTGGACCAGGCGATCGTGCTGTGGGTATTGATCGGGCTGGTCACCGCGCTGACGCTGTTCCTGGTCGGCTGGTGGCGACAGCGCGATCGAAAAACGCCCACCCGGACCTAGTTTCGCTCATTCGGGCCTGGGTGCGTCCACCGAGGTGATCGCGTCGACCGCGCCGGACACCCTCGCCTGGAAATCGGGCGAGAGCGGGATGTAGCCGCTCTTGGCCAGTTCGGTCTGGCCGGGTCCGATGGCCGCCTGCAGAAAAGCCTTGACCGCCTTGGCCACATCGAAGGTGGGGTACTTGGAGCAGACGATCTCGTAGGTCGCCAACACGATCGGGTAGACGTCGGGCTGGGCGGGGTTGTAGAACGACGACAGGTCGAGCACCAGATCGTTGCCGGCGCCGGTGATCTTGGCGCCCTTGATGGTTTTGCCGACGGTGTCGGTGCCGATCCGGACGGGGCGCAACGACCTGCGGCTGGCCGGCGTCTTGATCTCGGCCGCGAACAGCCCCTGCTGGAGCGCGAACGACAGTTCGTTGTAGCCGATCGCCCCCTCGGTGCTCTTCACGGCGGCCGCGATGCCGGTGTTGCCGACGGCGCCGGAGCCGACGCCGCCGTTGAAGGCCTTGCCCGCGCCCTTGGCCCAGACCCCGCCGGACGCGGACTGCAGGTAGGCCTGGAAGTTGTCGGTGGTGCCCGAACCGTCGCTGCGGTAGATGACGTGGATGTCCTCGGCCGGCATGGAGGCGTTGAGCAAGGTCAGGGCGGGGTCGTCCCAGCGCGTGATGGTGCCGTTGAATATCTTGGCCAGCGTGGGCGCGTCGAGCACCAGCGAGTCGACGGCGGCGAGGTTGTAGGTGATGGCCAGCGGGCCGAACACCACCGGCAGGTTCCAGGCGTCGGCACCGCCGCACCGCTGTCTGGCGGCGGCGTACTGGTCACCCGACAGCGGGGTGTCCGATCCAGCGAAATCCGTTCTGCCGGAAAGGAAGTCGGAGATCCCATTGCCCGATCCGTTGGCGGTGTAGTTCAGGGTCTGCCCGGAGCAGGCCTGGCGATAGGCATCGACGAACCGGGTCATCGCGTTGGCTTGGGCGGTCGAGCCGCTGGCCGCCAGGGCCTGCTTGCCGCCGCAGTCGACCTTGGCCCCGGCGGTAGACGGCAGGCTTGCGGGGGAGTTGCTGCATGCCGCGACCACGGTGGCGGCCACCAGAACACCGGTGGCCGGTGCCCAACGCTTGCGCTTCACACCCGACATTTACCGCCACCGGCTTAACAGGCAAACAAACTCCGGATGAACTGGTGCGCCGGCCGGCCGCGTACCGCTAGTGGGCGCGGTGCGGGCCGCGACGAGCACCGAGGCCCCCGCATCCGTTTCGCTGAGCTGTGCGCGCCGCCGCGGATGCTTGGGGAAATTACCTAAACGTGACGAATTTTCTAACTTCCCCCGCGCCGAGCGCGAGTTCGCTAGCATCCGTCCTCGAGTGTCCGAATTCGCCACGGAGGTGTTGACCGATGACCCACCACGCACCGCCCTCGCCACCGCCTCCGGCGCCCTCGGAGCAACCACCCGCGGCGCCCCCGCCGGCGTCCGCGCCCGATCGGCGGAAGCGGCGCAGGATCGTCGCCGTGGCGGCCGTCGCGGGCTTCCTCGCCGTCTACGTGCTGTCGCTGTTCGGGGTGCACCTGCTCGCGAAATCGGGGGGCCCGCTCAAGCCCCCGGACCTCAACGCCACCAATGACACCGTCGTGCTGGTGCGCCTCGAAAAGCTGGACACCACCGCGAACCGACTGACGGTGAAGGTCCTGGTGATCCCCGAGGAGTCGATGTTCGACAAGCGCCTCGAGGTGCTCAAGACCGACACCGCGGTGCGCATGGATCCCCCGAACGACCTCGGCGACCTGCAGTATCCGGCCGGCAAGTCACCGGCGCAGGTGGCGACCACCATCGAGGCGCGCGGCGACCCGAACAACTGGCCGTTCGATTCCTACCGCACCGACGCCCTGTCCGCCGATGTGCTTGTCGGCCAGGGCGATGCGCGCCGCTACATTCCCGCTCGGGTGGAGGTCACCGGCGGCTTGGACGGCTGGGACGTCATCGTCCAGCGCGTCGGCGAGGCCAGCCAGGACTCCGATCGCGCCGACAACGTCGTCATCACGCTGCATCGGGCCAAGGGGCCGCTGATCTTCGACCTCGGCATCTGCCTGGTCCTGTTCGCGCTGCCCGCGTTGGCGTTCGCCGTGGTCATCCAGATCGCCTTGGGCAGAAGGAAATTCGTGCCCCCGTTCGTCACGTGGTTTGCCGCCATGTTGTTCGCCGTCATACCTATCCGCAACTTCTTGCCGGGGGCGCCCCCGCCGGGAGCGTGGATCGACCAAGTCCTGGTGATCTGGGTGTTGATCGCGCTGGTCGCGGCGATGGCCCTCTACATGCTCACCTGGTACCGGCAATCCGACTGACGCGCCTCGCCGGCGTAGCCTGGCGGGGTGCTCACCGAGCTGGTCGACCTCCCGGGCGGGTCATTCCGCATGGGATCGACCAACTTCTACCCCGAAGAGGCGCCAATCCACACCGTGACGGTGGCTCCCGTCGCGGTGGAACGGCACCCGGTGACCAACGCGCAGTTCGCCGAATTCGTCGCCGCCACCGGGTATGTGACGGTGGCCGAGCAGCCGATCGACCCGGCGCTGTATCCGGGAGCGGACCCCGGCGAGTTAGTCCCGGGCGCAATGGTTTTCCGTCCCACCGCTGGCCCGGTCGACCTGCGCGACTGGCGGCAGTGGTGGCAGTGGGTGCCGGGGGCGAGTTGGCGTCACCCGTTCGGCCCCGACAGCGATGTCGCGGACCGCGGCGATCACCCGGTGGTGCAGGTGGCGTATCCGGACGCGACGGCCTATGCGCGCTGGGCCGGCCGGCGCCTGCCGACCGAGGCCGAATGGGAGTACGCGGCCCGGGCCGGGTCGGCGACCACCTACTCGTGGGGTGAGGAGGCCACCAGCGGGGGCCGGCTGATGGCCAACACCTGGCAGGGCAGCTTCCCGTACCGCAACGACGGGGCGCTCGGCTGGGTGGGGACGTCACCGGTAGGGGCCTTCGCCCCCAACGCTTTTGGTCTCGTCGACATGATCGGCAACGTGTGGGAGTGGACGGCCACCGAATACTCCGCGCATCACCGGCTCGACCTGCCGCCCAAGTCCTGCTGCACCCCGTCGGGGCCCGCCGATCCGTCCGTCAACCAGACGCTGAAGGGCGGCAGCCACCTGTGCGCACCGGAGTACTGCCACCGGTACCGTCCGGCCGCCCGGTCACCGCAATCGCAGGACTCCGCGACGACGCACATCGGGTTTCGCTGCGTGGCCGACTCGTCGCCTAGTTAGCAAATCGGCAACTCTTGGTTGGCCGGTCGCGGCCTGGCCCACTCAACGGGCGAAATGAACGGTGCGTGGCCGTGGGGTGACAGGCGCCTGATGCGTTTCTGGACAGGCGCTTTCGCCGCGCGGTTGCCCGCATCATTCCGCTAGCATCTGACGGCGTGTCGCCCATGTCCGACCGGACGCCGCCCGCGGCGTCGCCGCGGCGCCAGCAAGCCTCGTGGGGTGTCCGCCGTCGTGTTGCTCGCGGCGGCCGGCAATGACCACCGAGGCCCCCACGAAGAAGCGCGAGGCGCCGCGGATCGCGATCGGTGTGTGCATTCTCGCGGGCGTCATCATCGTCTATGTCCTGTCGCTTTTCGGCGTGCATTTTTTGCAGCGATCCGAGGGGCCGCTGCCGCCACTGGACCTGAGCCAGGGCGGCGGGGACGCCACGATCGTGCAGCTGCGCCTCGAAGAGCTGAAGCCGGTGGCCAACCGCCTGTCCGTCGAGGTGCTCGCCTATCCCGGAGTTGCCCAGTACGACAACCGCTTTGACGTACTGGCCAACGACGTCGCGGTGCGTCTTTATCCCACAAGCGATCTGGGGGATCTGCAATACCCCAAGGGCAAAGCGCCGGACCAACTGAGCACCACGATCGAGGCGCACGGCGATCCCGGAAACTGGCCGTTCGACTCCTACCAGACCGAGCCGATCGCCGCCGACGCGTTCGTGGGCACCGGCGAGGGCCGCAGGAAGGTCCCCGCCCGCGTCGAGGTGACCGGCGCGCTGGACGGCTGGCAGGTGAGCGTCAACCGCATGCACGACCCCAGCGCGCTGCCCACCTCGCGCGCGACCGACAGCGGCAACGTGGTGATCACCCTGAAACGGGCCAAGGGGCCGCTGATCTTCGACCTGGGCATCTGCCTGGTGTTGGTCAGCCTGCCCACCCTGGCCCTGCTGGTCGCCATTCCGATGGCGCTGGGGAGAAGGAAGTTCCTGCCGCCGTTCGCCACCTGGTACGCCGCGAACCTGTTCGCCATCGTCCCGCTGCGCAACATCCTGCCCGGGGCGCCGCCGCCCGGGTCGTGGACCGACCAGGCGATCGTGCAGTGGGTGCTCATCGCGCTGGTCACGGCCATGACGCTGTACATCGTCGCGTGGATCCGGCAGGGCGACTGACCATACGTGTCGGGGCCCGATGGCATAATCGAACGTATGTTCGAGTGGTGGTATGCCTCGCGGGAGACGCCGGAGTCGGCGGCGCTGCTGGCTCGGGTGCGCGAGGCGGGGTGCGCGGAGGCGCGGGCGGCCGCGGAGCGGTTGGTGGCCGTCGGTGAGCTGCTGGTGTTGCGCTGCCGCGAGTCGGGGGAGCGCGCGGATTGGGCGGCGGACGCGTGGGAGGCGGTGGCCGCGCAGGTGGGTGCGGCGTTGGGGTGCAGCGTGGCGATGGGCCATAGCTATGTGCGGTATGCGATGGCGATGCGGGATCGGTTGCCGCGGGTCGGTGCGGTCTTTCGGGCCGGGCACATCGATTACCGGGCGTTTCAGACGGTCGTGTTTCGCACCGACTTGATCACCGATGAGGAGGTGCTGGCCCGCGTCGACGCGCAGGTTGCCGCACTGGTGTCGCGGCGGCCGTCGCTGACCCGGGGAGCGCTGGGCGCCGCGGTGGACCGGCTGGTCGCCGTGGTCGATGCCGACGCGGTGCGCCGGGCCAAGGACGCACTGCGCGATCGCTACGTGGATGTGCTGTCCAACGAGTCGGGGATGGCATATGTGACCGGCAGCGTCCTGGCCACCGACGGGCTGGCCCTGGATCGGCGCCTCGATGCGCTGGCCGCCACGGTGTGTGAGGCGGATCCGCGCACGGTCACGCAGCGGCGCGCGGATGCGTTGGGGGCGTTGGCCGCCGGCGCTTCGCGTTTGATGTGTGGTTGCGGGAGTGCCGACTGCGCGGCGGCTGCGCCGAACGGGGTCAAGAGCAACGTGGTGATCCACGTGATCGCCGAGCAGGCCAGCCTCGAGGGCACGGCGCCGACGCCGGCGGTGGTGCCGGGGGTGGAAGGGCTCATCCCGGCCGAAGTAATCGCGCAGCTGGCCACCTCGGCGCGGCTGATGCCGCTGATCGCCCCGAGCGGCGCCGAAACCCGTTACACCCCCTCGGCCGCGCTGGCCGATTTCGTGCGCTGCCGGGATCTGACGTGTCGGGCCCCGGGCTGCGACCGGCCGGCCGGCGAGTGCGATCTCGACCATACGGTCCCGTACGCCGACGGCGGCGCGACGCACGCCTCCAACCTCAAGGCGCTGTGCCGCGGCCACCATTTGATGAAGACGTTTTGGGGCTGGCGCGACCGCCAACTGCCCGACGGCACGGTCATCTGGACGCTGCCCGGCGGGCACACCTACGTCACCACCCCGGGCAGCGCGCTGCTGTTTCCCCAGCTGTGCGCCCCCACCGGTGACGTTCGAGTGACGGCGGCACCGCCGCCCGACTACTGCACCGAACGCGCCGCCATGATGCCCAGACGTTGCCGCACCCGGGCCCAAGACCGCGCCCATCGCGTCGCCGCCGAACGGCGGCACAACCGCGACGCCCGCCTGGCCCGGACCACCCCGCCGGCCGGCCACGCCTGGCCCACCACCCACGGGTTCGACGAGGACCCGCCACCCTTTTAGGTGCAGAATCGACCCATCTCGACCGCCTTGGCGCAGAATTTGGCTCTGAGCTGGTCGTCCCCTAGACTCTAGGGGTTGCCTTGGGCAGACCTCGGCCGGTGCGAATCGGCCCCGCGTGCCCTTCGGTGACAAAGACCGCGCACGTCAGGTTTTTTGGTGGGTCATGCCCGCCGAATGCCCGCCCAGGTGGGTTCTCCTGCCGTGCACACGCAACCAGGTCAGGAGATCGAGTGATTCAGCAGGAATCGCGACTGAAGGTCGCCGACAACACCGGCGCCAAGGAGATCTTGTGCATCCGTGTGCTCGGCGGCTCGTCGCGACGCTACGCCGGCATCGGTGATGTCATCGTCGCCACCGTCAAGGACGCCATCCCCGGCGGCAACGTCAAGCGCGGAGACGTCGTCAAGGCCGTCGTGGTGCGCACGGTCAAGGAGCGCCGCCGTCCCGACGGCAGCTACATCAAGTTCGACGAGAACGCCGCGGTGATCATCAAGCCCGACAACGACCCGCGCGGGACGCGCATCTTCGGGCCGGTGGGCCGCGAGCTGCGCGAGAAGCGGTTCATGAAGATCATCTCGCTTGCCCCGGAGGTTTTGTAAATGAAGGTCCGCAAAGGCGACACCGTCCTGGTCATCGCCGGCAAGGACAAGGGCGCCAAAGGCAAGGTGCTGCAGGCTTACCCGGAACGCGACCGAGTGCTGGTCGAGGGCGTCAACCGGATCAAGAAGCACACCGCGATTTCGACCAACCAGCGCGGAGCGCAGTCGGGCGGCATCGTCACGCAGGAAGCCCCCATCCACGTCTCCAACGTGATGGTCGTCGACTCGGACGGTAAGCCCGCCCGCGTCGGTTACCGGGTCGACGAGGAGACCGGCAAGCGGGTTCGTATCTCCAAGCGCAACGGCAAGGACATCTGATGAGTACTGCAGAAAAGGTTCAGCCGCGCCTGAAAGAGCGCTACCGCAGCGAGATTCGCGATTCGCTGCAGCAGCAGTTCGGCTACGGCAACGTCATGCAGATCCCGACGGTGACCAAGGTCGTCGTCAACATGGGCGTCGGCGATGCGGCGCGCGACGCGAAGCTGATCAACGGCGCGGTCAGCGACCTGAGCCTGATCACCGGGCAGCGCCCCGAGATTCGTCGCGCGCGCAAGTCCATCGCGCAGTTCAAGCTGCGTGAGGGCATGCCGATCGGTGCGCGGGTCACCCTGCGCGGCGACCGGATGTGGGAGTTCCTGGACCGCCTCACCTCGATCGCGCTGCCCCGTATCCGCGACTTCCGTGGGCTGTCGCCCAAGCAGTTCGACGGTGTCGGCAACTACACCTTCGGGCTCGCCGAGCAGTCGGTGTTCCACGAGATCGACGTGGACAAGATCGACCGGGTCCGCGGCATGGACATCAACGTCGTCACCTCGGCGACGACCGACGACGAAGGACGAGCGCTGTTGCGGGCCCTCGGCTTTCCGTTCAAGGAAGAACCTCAAAGGGGAAATTGAGCGATGGCAAAGAAGGCACTGGTCAACAAGGCCGCTCGCAAGCCGAAGTTCGCGGTGCGCGGCTACACCCGTTGCAACAAGTGCGGCCGCCCGCGCGCGGTCTTCCGCAAATTCGGCCTGTGCCGGATCTGCCTGCGCGAGATGGCGCACGCGGGCGAACTGCCCGGCGTGCAGAAGAGCAGCTGGTAACAGCCCCAACCACTAAGACCAACCCAGAAAAGGTGCGCGACAGGCCCGGACCGGGAACCATCGCGAGGAAGGTACCAACGCTGTCATGACGATGACGGACCCGATCGCAGACTTCTTGACACGTCTGCGCAACGCCAATTCGGCGTATCACGACGAGGTGACGCTGCCGCACTCCAAGATCAAGGCGAACATCGCCCAGATCCTCAAGAGCGAGGGCTACATCACCGATTACCGGACCGAGGATGCTCGGGTCGGCAAGTCGCTGATCGTTCAGCTCAAGTACGGGCCGAGCCGGGAGCGCAGCATCGCCGGCTTGCGCCGCGTGTCCAAGCCCGGTTTGCGGGTGTATGCGAAATCCACCAATCTGCCGCGCGTGCTCGGTGGCCTGGGTGTGGCGATCATCTCCACCTCCTCGGGCCTGCTGACCGACCGCCAGGCAGCCCGACAGGGCGTGGGCGGCGAAGTCCTCGCGTACGTCTGGTAAGGGCGGAGGTAACGAAAGACTATGTCTCGCATTGGTAAGCAGCCGGTTCCGGTCCCGTCGGGAGTCGACGTGACGATCGATGGCCAGAAGGTGTCGGTGAAGGGGCCCAAGGGCGCCCTGGATCTGACGGTGGCCGAGCCGATCACCGTGTCGCGCAACGACGATGGCGCGATCGTGGTCACCCGTCCCAACGACGAGCGGCGCAACCGCTCGTTGCACGGCCTGTCGCGGACCCTGGTGTCCAACCTGGTCACCGGCGTGACGCAGGGATACACCACCAAGATGGAGATCTTCGGTGTGGGTTACCGCGTGCAGCTCAAGGGTGCCAACCTCGAGTTCGCGCTGGGCTACAGCCACCCCGTGGTGATCGAGGCTCCGGACGGCATCACGTTCGCCGTCCAGTCGCCGACGAAATTCACCATCACCGGGATCGACAAGCAAAAGGTCGGCCAGATCTCGGCGAACATCCGCCGTCTGCGCCGCCCCGACCCGTACAAGGGCAAGGGCGTGCGCTACGAGGGTGAGCAGATCCGCCGCAAGGTCGGAAAGACAGGTAAGTAATCATGGCGCAAACACAAGCTGGCACCGCCGCGCGAAAGCCGGTGGGGCAGAGCGTATCCGCGACTCGGCGCGTCTCTCGGCTGCGCAGGCACGCACGGCTGCGCAAGAAGATCGCCGGCACCGGCCAGCGGCCGCGGCTGGTGATCAACCGGTCCTCGCGACACATTCACGTGCAACTGGTCAACGACGAGAACGGCACCACGGTGGCGGCCGCGTCGTCGATCGAGGACGACGTGCGCAGCCTGCAGGGAGACAAGAAAGCCCGCAGCGTGCGGGTGGGCCAGCTGATCGCCGAGCGCGCCAAGGCCGCCGGCATCGACAGCGTGGTCTTCGACCGTGGCGGATACACCTACGGCGGACGGATCGCGGCGCTGGCCGATGCCGCACGCGAGAACGGATTGCAATTCTGATGACGAAGAGCTTGAACACGATTGGAAGGACCGCATAATGGCGGAGCAGCCGACCGGCGGACAAGGCGCCGGCGACAGCCGTGACTCGCGCGGCGACCGCGACAGCCGCGGTCGACGCGGCGACGGCGGTCGTGGTGGCCGCGACCGCGACGGCGACAAGAGCAACTACCTGGAGCGGGTTGTCGCGATCAACCGCGTCTCCAAGGTGGTCAAGGGTGGACGGCGATTCAGCTTCACCGCACTGGTGATCGTCGGTGACGGCAACGGCATGGTCGGTGTCGGCTACGGCAAGGCCAAGGAAGTTCCCGCGGCCATCGCCAAGGGCGTCGAGGAGGCCCGCAAGGGCTTCTTCCGGGTGCCGCTGATCCGCGGGACCATCACCCACCCGGTTCAGGGTGAGGCGGCGGCCGGCGTGGTGCTGCTGCGCCCGGCCAGCCCGGGTACCGGGGTGATCGCCGGTGGCGCCGCGCGCGCGGTGCTGGAATGCGCCGGCGTACACGACATCCTGGCCAAGTCGCTGGGCAGCGACAACGCGATCAACGTAGTTCACGCGACGGTCACCGCCCTCAAACTGCTGCAGCGCCCCGAGGAGGTCGCCGCTCGCCGTGGCCTGCCCATCGAGGACGTTGCGCCGGCCGGAATGCTCAAAGCCCGTCGGGAAAGTGACGCGATGGCCAGCGCGGCGGCTCGCGAGGCCCAGACCTCGGGGGCACAACCATGAGCAGTCAACTGAAGATCACCCAGGTGCGCAGCACCATCGGGGCCCGCTGGAAGCAGCGTGAGTCCCTGCGCACCCTGGGCCTGCGGCGGATCCGCCACTCGGTGATCCGCGAGGACAACGCGCAGACCCGCGGACTGATCGCGGTGGTCAGCCACCTCGTCGAGGTGGAGCCCGCCGAGGCGTCGACCGCGGGTACCGGAGGTAGCAAGAAATGACGATCAAGCTGCACGATCTCAAGCCGGCGCGCGGGTCGAAGACCGCGCGCACCCGGGTCGGTCGCGGTGAGGGCTCCAAGGGCAAGACCGCCGGTCGCGGTACCAAGGGCACCAAGGCACGCAAGAACGTGCCGGCCACCTTCGAGGGTGGCCAGATGCCGATCCACATGCGGCTGCCCAAGCTCAAGGGATTCCGCAACCGGTTCCGCACCGAGTACGAGATCGTCAACGTCGGCGACCTCAACCGGCTTTTCCCGCAGGGTGGTTCGATCGGCGTGGACGAGCTGGTGGCCAAGGGCGCGGTTCGCCGCAACTCGTTGGTCAAGGTCCTCGGCGACGGCAAGCTGACGGTCAAGGTCGAGGTGTCCGCGCACAAGTTCAGCGGCAGCGCGCGCGAGAAGATCACCGCAGCGGGCGGTTCGGCCACCGAGCTGTCCTAGCTAGCTCAGCTGCGGAATCAGTTCTGCGGCAAGGCGTTCCATCTGCTCGCGGTTCTCGCCGGCGTCGATGCCGACGGGATTGAGTAACACCATCTGCGCCCCGGCGTCGATGACCTCGCGCAGCCCGCGCACCACGTCGTCGGGTGTGCCGGACACCGGCACGTCCGCCACGCCGGGCATCCGCCCATAGATGCGGTCCAGGCCGGCGAGCACGCGTTCGCGGGCTGTGGCGGCGTCGTCGTCGATCATCAAATAGACCCGTTTGCCGATGGTGAAGGTCGCGGGGTCCTTGTGTTGCTCGTCGAGTTCGCGCCGCACGACGTTCACGGCGCCGGCGAACGCCTCGGTGGTCGACGAGCCGGCGCCCAAAAATGAGTCGCCGTGTCGCACCGCGCGGGCCAGGGCCTTGGGCGCCAGGCCCCCGAACCAGATCGGCGGGTGCGGGCGCTGCACCGGCTTGGGCGATATCGGCAGGTCGTCGACGTCGCGGAACCGACCGTGAAACGTCACCCGCGGCTCGTCGGACCAGGCCGCCTTCATCAGCTCCAGGCCCTCGGTGAAATACGAGACGAAGGTGTCCCCGTCGACGCCGAAGGCTGCGAATTTCCGTCGACCACCCCCGGGCGCGACACCAATGTCCAAGCGGCCGTGGCTGAGTCGGTCGACCGCGGTGGCGGCCGAGGCCAGCTGCAGCGGGTCGTTCAGCGACGTCACCAGGACGCCGACGCCCAGGCGCAGCCGCTCGGTGCAGGCGGCGCAGTAGGCCAGCAGTTCCAGCGGAGCCAGCAGCGGCGCGGGCCCGATGATCTGTTCGAGCAGCCAACCGCCCTCGAACCCGAGGTCCTCGGCGCGCGCCAGGAAAGCGCGCAGCCCCGCCGCGTCGAAGTCGTCGTAGTCGAACTGCGGAATCGCGATGGAAAACCTCACCCGACCACCGTACGGGCGCGCATCGGTAGTCTGCAGACATGTTCGCTTTCCTGCCTTCGATTCCCGGCGTCGACGATGTTCGGGCGCTGGCCGGGCGGGTCGACACCGCCCGCCATCACGGCGTGCCCAACGGCTGCGTGCTCGAATTGGACCTGCGCTCGATGCCGCCGGAGACGTCGGGCTTCGACCCGCTGGGCCTCATCAGCGGGGGCAGCCGGCAGGTCGCGCTGCGCGACGTGGTGGCCGCCATCTACCGGGCGGCCGAGGATCCGCGGGTGGCCGGGCTGATCGCCCGTGTGCAACTGACGGCGTCGCCGGCGGCGGCGGTGCAGGAACTGCGCGAGGCCGTCGTCGCTTTCACCGCCGCCAAGCCGTCACTGGCCTGGGCCGAGACCTACCCGGGCACCCTGTCGTACTACCTGGCGTCGGCGTTCGGCGAGGTGTGGATGCAGCCGGCGGGGAGCGTCGGGCTGATCGGCTTTGCCAGCAATGCCACCTTCCTGCGCGACGCGTTGGACAAGGCCGGCATCGAAGCACAATTCGTCGCCCGCGGCGAATACAAGTCGGCGGCAAACCGTTTCACCGAGCACGGCTTCACCGAGGCCCACCGCGAGGCCGTCACCCGGATGCTGGAGAGCCTGCAGGAGCAGGTGTGGGAAGCGGTCGGCAAATCGCGCAAACTCGACGCCGCCGCGCTGGACGCGCTGGCCGACCGCGCCCCGCTGTTGCGCGAGGACGCCGTGTCCTCGGGCCTGGTCGACCGGATCGGTTTCCGGGACGAAGCCTACGACCGCATCGCGGAAATGGTTGGCGTGAAAGATGTTTCGGAGGACGACGCGCCCCCGCGGCTGTACGTGTCGCGCTACGCCGGCGCGGCCCGGTCGCGGCTGACGCCGCCGGTCCCCCCGGTTCCCGGGCGGCGCACCAAACCGACGGTCGCCGTGATCAACGTGGACGGCACGATCGTGGACGGGCGTGGGGGACCGCAGTTCCTGCCGTTCGGTGCCTCCACCGTGGGCAGCGACACCATCGCCCCGGCGCTGCGGGAAGCCGCCGCCGACGATTCGGTGTCCGCGATCGTGCTGCGGGTGAACAGCCCCGGCGGCTCGGTCACGGCGTCGGAAACGCTGTGGCGAGAGGTGAAAATGGCGCGCAAGCGCGGCAAGCCGGTGGTGGCGTCGATGGGTGCGGTCGCCGCATCCGGCGGCTACTACATCGCGGCCGCCGCCGACGCGATCGTGGCCAGCCCCGCGACCATCACCGGTTCGATCGGCGTGATCACCGGCAAGCTGGTGATCCGCGATCTGCTGCAGCGCCTGGGCGTCGGGCTGGATACCGTGCGCACCAACGCCAATGCCGATGCCTGGTCGATCGAGACGCCGTTCACCCCCGAGCAGCGCGCCCACCGCGAGGCCGAGGCCGACCTGGTGTACGCCGACTTCCTGGAGCGGGTCGCCGACGGTCGCAATCTGACCACCGAGGCGGTCGATCGCGTGGCCCGGGGCCGGGTGTGGACCGGTGCCGACGCGCGCGAGCGGGGTCTGGTCGACGAACTGGGCGGTTTCCGAACCGCTTTGCGCCGGGCGAAAGTGCTTGCGGGACTGGACGAGGACGCCGACGTGCGCCTGGTCACCTTCCCGGGCGGCTCGCTGCTGGACATGCTGCGGCCGCGAGCCTCCTCGCAGCCGGCCGCCGCGTCGCTGCCCGACGCGCTGGGGGCGCTGCTGGGCCGCACCATCGGCGGCATCCTGGACAACGTGGAACGGTCCTGCAGCGGCGCCAGCGCGCTGTGGCTGGGTCCCTGGCGCCTCTAGAGGTCGGGCCGGTCTAGCCCGCCAGCCTGGCGCTGATGAAGACGATCTCGCCGAGCGGATCGTCGTTCTCGGGCGCGGGCGGTTCGATGCCGTTGCGCCGGAACAGTTCCGTCCGGGTGACGCCCTCGGCCTTCCATCCGATGCCGGACAGATAGTCGATGACGTGGTTACGCTCGCCGGCGTAGACCAGCGACGCCATGTCGATGTCGACGCCGTGCTCCCGGAACGAACCGGACATCTCCCGCACCCGTTCCGCATCGAAATCGACGATGCCGGGCACGAATTCGGTGGCAATGGTGCTGCCGGGTGCGCTGAGCGCGGTGATGTTGTCGAACAGCCGGTCCTGGGCGTCGGGCGGCAGGTAGATCAGCAGGCCCTCGGCCAGCCAGGCCGTCGGCGCCGCGGTGTCGAACCCCGCCGCCTTCAGCGCGGTCGGCCAGTCCGCGCGCAGATCGATGGGAACGGTGCGCCGGGGCGCGGTCGGCTCGGCGCCCACATCGGCCAGCGTGCTGCTCTTGAATTCGATCACCCTCGGCTGGTCGATCTCGTAGACCACCGTGCCGGCCGGCCAGGGCAACCGGTAGGCGCGCGAGTCCAACCCGGAGGCCAAGATCACCACCTGACGCACTCCGCCGCCGGTTGCGTCGACGAAGTAATCGTCAAAGTACTTGGTGCGTACGGCCATTCCGTCGACCATGGACTGGAAGCGCACGGGCGTGGCGTTCTCGATCGCATCCAGGTCGAGGTCGCCGTCCATCATCTTGGTGAAGAAATCCACCCCGACCGCGCGCACCAGCGGCTCGGCGAACGGATCGTTGATCAGACCGCGGGGATCCTTGGACGCCATGGCCCGCCCGGCCGCGACCATGGTCGCGGTCGCGCCGACGCTGGAGGCCAGATCCCACTCGTCATCGTGAGTGCGTGACATGGCAGCAGCCTACTTGAGCCTGGCGGCGACGTAATTCAGGTCGCCGAAGGCCGCGACCACCTCTTCGGGAAACTCGAAGCCGTTGTGGGCGTAGAGGTCCCGGACGGGGTGGGCCGTCACATCCCAGCCGTGCCCGGTCAGGTAGTCGACGACGACGCTGCGCTCACCCCGGTAGAACAGGTCACCCGCGTCGAGGTCGAACCCGGCGCGCCGCCATCGCTCGGTGATGCGCTGCATGCGTTCGTCGGTGAACGCATTGGGGTCAGGCACGTGTTCGGTCGCCAGCCGGCTGCCGGGCGCGCTGAGCTCGGTGATGTCGTCGAACAGCCGGTCCTGCGCCTCGGGCGGCAGGTAGGGCAGCAGCCCTTCGGCGCTCCACGCGGTCGGTTGGGTGACGTCAAATCCGCTCTGCCGCAACGCTGCGGGCCAGTCCTCGCGCAGGTCGATGGCGACGGTTCGCCGCTCGGCGGTGGGGACCGCGCCGAGGCCTGTCAGGGTGTCGGTCTTGAACGCGATGACCTGTGGCTGGTCGATCTCGTAGACCACGGTGCCCGCGGGCCACGGCAGGCGGTATGCCCTGGTGTCCAGGCCGGAGGCCAGGATCACCGCCTGGCGCACACCGTCTTCGGTGGATTTGATGAAGAAGTCGTCGAAAAACCGTGTCCGCACGGTCATCTGCTCGGCCCTGGTTTTGCGGTTCATCAGCGGGTCGTCGGCGAAATCAACGTCTCCGTCGAGTATGCGGATGAAGGGGTCGAGCCCGACGGCGCGGACCAGGGGATCGGCGAATTTATCGTCGAGCAGGGGGTTCGGCCCCTGCGAAGCCACGGCGCGGGAAGCGGCGACCATCGTGGCCGTCGCCCCCACGCTGGACGCCAGGTCCCAGCTGTCGCCCTCGGTTCTTCCGGCGTCGGTGGTCATCGTCTCGCCTCCTATTTCTCGCCGAGCGTGCCGCTGGTGTACAGCATCTCGCCCATGCGCGTGTCGTCGTCGGTGAGCGGGTCGAGCCCGTTGGCCGCGAAAAGTTCCGTGATGCTGGCGCTGTTCAGCCGCCAGCCGCGGTCGGCCAGGTATCCGGCCGCCTCGTTGCGGTCGCCGAAGTACACCAGTCCCGCCATGTCCAGCTCGAAACCGTGCGCACGCCAACGCTCGGAGATCGTCTGCATGCGTTCCTTCATCTTCTCTTCGTGACCGGGCTCGGGGTTGGGCGCGCTCTCGGTGGCCAGCCGGCTGCCCGGGGCGCTGAGTTCGGTGATGGTGTCCAGCAGGCGATCCTGCGCCTCGGGCGGCAGGTAGCCGAGCAGGCCCTCGGCGCTCCACGCGGTCGGCTGGGCCGGGTCGAATCCGGCGTTGCGCAGCGCGGTGGGCCAGTCGTCGCGCAGATCGACGGCCACCACCCGCCGCTCGGCGGTGGGCTGCGCGCCCAGCTCGGCCAGCGAGCGGGTTTTGAATTCGATCACCTGGGGCTGGTCCACCTCGTAGACCACCGTCCCGGCCGGCCACGCCAACCGGTACGGGCGCGCGTCCAGCCCGGACGCCAGGATCACCGCCTGCTTGATGCCGGCGTTCGTCGCGTCCAGGAAGAACTCGTCGAAGAACTTGGTGCGCACGGCCATGTTGTCGGCCATCCGCGACATCGCCCCGGCGGATCCGGCGGCGCCGTCGTGGACGTCGTTCAACTCGGCGGGGTCCAGCTCGCCGCTGGCCAGCCGGGAGAGCAGGTCCACGCCGACCAGCTTCACCAGTGGCTCGGCGAAGGGGTCGTTGATCAGCGGGCGCTCGGCGCGGGTGGCCATGGCGCGGGCCGCCGCGACCATGGTCGCGGTCACGCCGACGCTGGACGCCAGATCCCACGTGTCGCCTTCGTACCTGGTGGAGGTCATATTGTGTGCCCCTATCGGAGGTAGTCAATCTAATATTTAGCCGATATAACAAGCTTCTCCCACTGTACGCTTCCCCGGATTCGCGGCAACCTTGAGCGATGACGTACGCGGCGGCCGGTCATCGGGCCCGATGAAGGCGCTCGTCTACGGTGTGGAACCGGAGCCCTTCGAGGTGCCCCGTGACGCCAACCCGCTGACCCAGAACCTGGCCCGCACCCCGACGGCCCTGCGCGACGTGCCGGATCCCCGACCGCCGCACGAAGACTGGGTGATCACCCGGCCGCGGCTGACGGGGATCTGTGGGTCGGACTCCAAGCAGATCCTGATGGATTTCGGCGAGGGCGACGGTGACAACGCCATGGCCGTGTTCTGCTCATTCCCGCAAGTCATGGGTCACGAGGTGGTCGCCGACGTGGTCGCGCTGGGCCCCGGGGCCCGGGGATTGCAGGTCGGCCAGCGGGTGGTGCTCAACCCGTGGTTGTCCTGCGGGCCGCGTGGCATCCAACCGCCCTGTCCCGCATGCGAAGCCGGCGACTACAGCCTGTGCTGGAGCTTCGCCGACGGCGACATCAAGCCCGGCATCCACACCGGGGTCTCGGCCGACGTGACCGGCGGCTACGCCGAATTGATGCCCGCCCACGACAGCATGCTGTTCGCGGTCCCGGACTCGATTCCCGACGAGATGGCCGTCTTCGCCGACCCGTTCTCGGTCTCGCTGCACGCCATCACCCGCCACCCGCCACCCCGCTCGGGCGCCGCGCTGGTGTACGGGGCGGGTTCGCTGGGATTGTGTGCGGTCGCGATCCTGCGCACGCTGTATCCCGACGTGGCCATCGCGGTGGTGGCGCGCTTCGCCGCGCAGGCCGAACTGGCGCGCCGGTTCGGTGCCGCGAAAGTCCTTGCGCACGAGCCGCGTTCGGTCCTCATCGAGGAGATCGCCGCCTGGGGTGGTGGCCGGCTACGCCAGCCGTTGCGGGGTTTGCCGATGGCGCACCCCGGCGCGGTCGACGTCGTCTACGACACGGTGGGCAAGCCCGAGACGTTCGAGGTCGGGGTCCGGGTGCTGCGATCGCGCGGGACGCTGGTCAAGGCCGGCGTCCACGCCCCCGGCCGCTGGGAGGATAGCCCGCTTTACTTCAAGGAGATCTCGTTCGTCGGCTCCAACGCCTTCGGCGTCGAGGAGGTGGACGGGCACCGCAGGCACGCCATCGCGCACTACCTCGCCCTGGCCGCCGCGGGGCGGGTGGACCTGCGTCCCATGCTCACCCACACCTTCGGGTTGGGGCAGTGGCGCGAGGCTTTCCACGCGATCGCAAACCAGGGCGAGAGCGGCGCGGTGAAGGTCGCGATCGATCAGCGTTAGGTGTTGGCGCGCAGATAGCTGTACACGGACGCGAAATTGCGGTTGACGTCCTCGGGGATAGCCACCGGACCGCCGAGAGCCCTTGCACCCCAAACGATTTGAGCCGTGCGTTCGACCAGCGCGGTGATATGCAACGCCTTGTCGGGTCGCGGCCCCACCGCCACCAGGCCGTGGTTGGCGATCAACGCTGCGCCGCGGCCCTCGAGCGCCTTCACGGCGTTGACGCCGACGTCGGGCGTGCCGGACGCGGCGTAGTCGGTGCACCGGACGTCGCCGCCGCAATACACCGCGAACTCGTCGATACACGCCGGGATCGGCTCGTGGGCGATTGCGAACATCGTGGCCCACACCGGATGGCTGTGGATGACGCTGCCGATGTCGTCGAAGGCGCGATAGCAGGCCAGGTGCAGCTGCATCTCCGACGACGGTGCGCGGCCCTGCGCCGCCTGCAGGACCGAGCCGTCCGCGTCGACCAGCACCAGGTCGTCGAGGGTCATGTCGCGGTAGTCCACCGACGACGGGGTGATGACGATGTGGCCGTCGGCGCGGCGCGCGGAGATGTTGCCCGCCGTCCCCTCGACCAGGCCGCGGCGCAGCATGTCTTTGGCGGCGTCCAGCACCGCGGTTTCCGGATTGTCGACGAACTTCATGCCCCCAGCACCTCCGGGTTGACGATGTGGGTGGGTGCGT
Source organism: Mycobacterium colombiense (assembly GCF_003284935.1). Lineage (GTDB taxonomy): Bacteria > Actinomycetota > Actinomycetes > Mycobacteriales > Mycobacteriaceae > Mycobacterium > Mycobacterium arosiense_A. Next base: position 54,074 of record NZ_QMEV01000013.1, on the reverse strand, counting down.
TGCCGGCCAGCAGCGCTTCGAGGTCGTCGGCCACCATCTGCGCCTGCCGCGCCTCGGTGTCGAAGGTGGCGCCCCCGATGTGCGGCGTCAGCACGACGTTTCCCATGCCGACCAACGGGTGATCGGTGGGCAGCCATTCGCCGGCGAAGTGGTCGAGCCCCGCGGCGCCCACCTTGCCCGCGATCAGGGCGTCGACCAGCGCATCGGTGTCGTGCAGCTGGGCGCGGGCGGTGTTGAGGAAGACCACGCCGTCGCGCATGGCCGCGAACTCCCGCGCGCCGATCATGCCGGCCGTGTCGTCGGTGACCGGGGCGTGTAGCGACACCACGTCGGCCTCCGCCAGCAACTCGTCGAGGCTGTGCCGGGCCTCGGGGTTGTAGGGGTCGTGCGCGATGACGCGCAGACCCAGTCCGGACAGCCGCCACTGCGTGGCGCGGCCGACGGCGCCCAGGCCCACCAGCCCGGCGGTGAGCCCGGCGATCTCCGCGGCGCGGAAGCGTTGGTAGGGGATGCTGCCGTCGCGAAAGATGTTGCCGCCGCGCACATCCGCGTCCGCGGTGAGCACATGGCGGGTGACGGCCAGCAACAGGGCGACCGTCATCTCCGCGACGGCATCGGCGTTGCGGGCCGGGGTGTTCAGCACGGGAATGCCGGCCGCGGTGGCACCGGCGATGTCGACATTGTTGGGGTCGCCGCGGGTGGACGCGATCACCCGCACACCAAGGTCGAACACCGGGCCGCGCACCGAATCGCTTTCCACCACCACGATTTCGGCGCCCTCGTCGGTGATCCGCTCGGCCAGCTGCTCGGCGCTGTAGATGCGCACCGGGGTCTGCTCGATCCAGGGGTCGTAGACGACGTCGGCCAGCTCGCGCAGTGTGGCGAAGCCCGGCCCCCGCATCGGGGCGGTCACCAAGGCGCGCGGTTTGGACGTCACGAGTGCCAATGCTGGCGTACGGTGACGCCCGTGTCACGCAAAGACGTCACAATCGGCATCGACGTCGGTAGCACCGCGGTCAAGGCGATAGCCGCCGACGCCGACGGCAACGTGACGGCGCGCGTGCGCATCCCGCACGAGCTGCGGGTACCGGCACCCGACCGGCTCGAGCACGACGCCGAGGCGGCGTGGCGGCGTGGGCCCTCGGCGGCACTGGACGAACTGGTCGGCCAGCCCGACCTCGCGGCGGTGGCCGTCTCGGCGATGGTCCCGTCGATGACGGCCGTCGACGGCACCGGCACACCGATCACCCCGGGACTGCTGTACGGCGACGCACGCGGCCGCGCGCCCGGCGGTGCCGCGCAGCCGCTGCCCGCGCTCGGCGAGGCCGCCGAGTTCTTGCGCTGGACGGCCGCCCAGGCTCCGGGCGCCGCCGGCTACTGGCCCGCGCCGGCGGTGACCAACCACGCGCTGTCGGGCGAGGCGGTCATCGACATCGCCACCGCCGCCACGGCGTTTCCCTTGTTCGACGGGACCGGCTGGAATCGGCAGGCGTGCGCCGAGCGGGGCGCGGACGTCGGGCAGCTGCCCCGGGTGGAGAGCATGGGCGCCGTCGTCGGGCAGGTGCACGGCACGGATTCCGCGCTGGCCACCGGCGCCGTCGACGCGCTGTGCGAACAGATGGTCGCCGGCGCCGACCACGACGGCGACGTGCTGGTGATGTGTGGCACCACGCTGATCGTCTGGACGACCATTCCCGAGGCCCGCCAGATGCCCGGGCTGTGGACCATCCCGCACACCACGCCCGGCAAGAGCCAGATCGGCGGGGCCAGCAACGCCGGGGGGCTATTCCTGGGCTGGGTGGATCGCATTGTGGCGCCGGCCGACCCGGCGGACGTGCAACCCGGACGCGTCCCGGTGTGGTCGCCCTACCTGCGGGGTGAGCGCACCCCGTTCCACGACCCGGACCGCCGGGGCGTGCTCGAGGCCCTCGATCTGACCCACGACGCCGCCGCGCTGCGGCGGGCCGCCTACGAGGCGTCCGGCTTCGTGGTCCGCCAGCTCATCGAACTGTCCGGGGCGCCGGTGGCGCGCATCGTGGCCACCGGCGGCGGCACCCGGGTGGGCGCGTGGCTGCAGGCCATCGCCGACGCCACCGGGCGACCGGTCGAGGTGTCCGGGGTGCCGGAAGGGGCCGCGCTGGGGGCGGCCTTCTTGGCGCGGATGGCGGCCGGCCTGGAGACGACGATCGCCGATGCCGCCCGATGGGTGCGCACCGAGCGCATCGTCGAGCCCGACCCCGCCTGGGCGGACCCGGTCGGGGATCGCTACCAGCGCTTCCTGGAGTTGGGAAACCGAAGATGTAGCGCGGTGGTACCACCGGCGATCTAGGCTGGTGCAATGACCGACCAGGACCGCAAAGCCGCCCGCCGCGAAATCGCCGACGCATTGTTGAAAGCCCTCGAACGACGGCACGAAGTACTCGACCTGATCGTCGAGGCCGACAACAACTCCGAGGCGGTCAAGGCCATCGCCGGATTGCTCGGCACGTCGAACACGGGCGCCGAAGCGGTATTTGGCTTGTCCTTCGACCGGCTCACCAAGGACTCGCGCAGGACGATCCAGGCCGAACTCGAGGACCTGAACAAGCAGCTGAGCTTCACCCTGGGCGAGCGACCGGCGAGCTCGGGGGACACCCTCGAACTCCGGCCGTTCTCCGCGAGCGAGGACCGCGACATCTTCGGCGTCCGCACCCAGGACATGGGTGGTGCCTCGGGTGACGGATCCGGCGGGCAGGCGGGCAACCTCGACGACGAGATCGGTGCCGCGCTGCGCCGGGTCGACGACGAAGAGGCCGCCTGGTTCGTGGCCATCGACAACGGCGAGAAGGTCGGCATGGTGTTCGGCGAGCTGGTCCGCGGCGAGGTCGACGTGCGGATCTGGATTCACCCGGATCACCGCAAGCGGGGTTACGGCACTGCCGCGCTGCGCAAGTCGCGCTCGGAGATGGCCTGGTGTTTCCCGGCGGTGCCGATGGTGGTGCGGGCACCGGCGGCCAACCCCGGCTGAGCGTCAGGGCAGGACGGCGTCGACCGCGATGCTGTGCTGCAGCGACTCGAGGCTGTCGCCCGGTGCGACGGGCAGGCCGGCCTCGGCGAACATGTCGGCGCGGGTGCGCGTCGACACCCGCCAGCCGAGGTCGCTCAGATACTGTGCCGCCGGGGTGCGCTCGCCGCGGTAGACCAGCGTCGACACGTCGACGTCGAAGCCGTATTGCCCCCAGCGCCTGGCCATCGCCTTCGCGCGCCTTTCCAGCAGGTCCCGTGTGCCGCCGTCGTGGTATTCGGTCGCCAGCCGGCTGCCCGGCGCGCTGAGCGTGGTGATGGCGTCGAACAGGCTGTCCTGCGCGTGGGGCGGCAGATACATCAACAACCCCTCGGCGCTCCAGGCGCTGGACCGTGACTCGTCGAAACCCTTGTCCCGCAACGCGCTCAGCCAGTCCTCGCGCAGGTCGGCCGACACGGTGCGCCGTTCCGCGGTGGGCCGGACGCCCAATGCGGCCAGCGTCGTGGACTTGAACTCGATGACGGCGGGCTGGTCGACTTCGTAGACGACGGTGCCCGCCGGCCAGGCCAGGCGGTACGGGCGGGAATCCAGGCCGGAAGCCAGGATGACGGCCTGGCGGATGCCGGAAGCCGTTGCGTCGGTGAAGAAGTCGTCGAAGTGGCGGGTGCGCACGGCCATCATGTTGACCATGCGTTCCAGGTTGAATTCGGCCTCCAGGTCGGCGTCGGCGTCGATACCGCCGGTCTCGTCGGTGATGTCACCGTCGAGCACCCGGATGAAGAACTCCGCACCCACCGCGCGGACCAGCGGGTCGGCGAACGGATCGTCGATCAGCGCGTCGGCCCGCCGACCGGCCAACGCCCGGCAAGCGGCGACCCAGGTGGCCGTGGCGCCCACGCTGGACGCGAGATCCCAACTGTCGCCGTCTGATCGCTTGCTGTCGGTCTCGGCCATCGCTAGCGCAGGGTGGCGGTCACGGCGACGATGTTGCGGAACTGCGCCATCGCCTCGTCGTCGCGGAATTTCAGTCCGTAGTCGCCGAACAGCTCGCGGCGCGGCCGGGCGGTCACCTCCCAGCCCTTACCGGTGAGGTAGTCGACGACGTTGCTGCGCTCGCCGTCGAAGAACAGTCCCGACAGGTCGATGTCGCAGCCGACCTTGGCCCAGCGGTCGTTGAACTCTTGGGCGCGTTGCGACATCGTCGTGCCTGCGGTGTCCGGGTGATATTCGGTGGCCAGCCTGCTGCCGGGGGCGCTGAGCTCGGTGATGTTGTCGAAGAGCCGGTCCTGGGCGTCGGGCGGCAGGTACATCAGCAGTCCCTCGGCGCTCCACGACGTCGGCTGTGTCACGTCAAAGCCGTTGTCGCGCAACGCGGCCGGCCAGTCCTCGCGCAGATCGATGCTGACCGTGCGCCGCTCCGCGGCCGGGGCGGCACCCAGCTCGGCCATCGTCGTGCTCTTGAACTGCACGACGGCAGGCTGATCGACCTCGTAGACCACGCTCCCGGACGGCCAGCTCAGCCGGTAGGCGCGGGAGTCGAGGCCGGCGGCCAGGATCACCGCCTGGCGGACCCCGTCGCGGGCGGCGTCGAGGAAGAAGTCGTCGAAGAAGCGGGTGCGCACGGCGATCGAGTCGGTCTCGAGCCCCAGGTCCTTGCCCTCGTCGCCCTCGGACGCGGTGAGCTCGCCGTCGACCAGGCGCCGGAAGAAATCCAGCCCGACCGCGCGCACCAGGGGCGCGGCGAAGGGGTCGTTGATGATCGGATTGGAACCCTCGCTGGCCAGTGCGCGGGCCGCGGCGACCATGGTGGCCGTGGCACCGACGCTCGAGGCCAAGTCCCAGCTGTCTTGGTCAGTGCGTGTCATGCTGCTCCCAAGTTATTTAGCAAATGCAACGAGTCAGGGGAACTCTACGCCTCACGGCTTACGGCTTCCTGTGTTTTTCTCCCGCGTGGCGGCGGCGGCGCAAACGCCCGGTTAACCGCGTCGCGAGCGGTCGTTCAGGGGGGCGCAGTAAAGGCCCTGACCAGACCTGCCCGTACCAGCTGTTAGTCTCGTACACGGTTTGACGCGCTGTAGATTAGTCGGCCGTACGTCCTGGCCTGCGGGTGTTGGGCGCGTGATGCAGGAAACCCCCGGCTGCGCAGGAGGAAGAGTTGCTTTCCGCTTTCATCTCATCGCTGCGGACAGTCGACCTGAGACGGAAGATCCTCTTCACGCTTGGCATCGTCGTCTTGTATCGGGTCGGCGCCGCATTACCGTCCCCTGGCGTCAACTATCCGAACGTCCAGCAGTGCATCAAAGAGGCCAGCGGTGGCGCGGCCGGACAGATCTACTCGCTGATCAACCTGTTCTCCGGTGGTGCGCTGCTCAAACTCACCGTGTTCGCGGTGGGGGTGATGCCCTACATCACGGCCAGCATCATCGTGCAGCTGCTCACGGTGGTCATCCCGCGGTTCGAGGAACTGCGCAAGGAAGGCCAATCCGGCCAGGCCAAGATGACGCAGTACACGCGTTACCTGGCCATTGCGCTGGCCATCCTGCAGGCCACCAGCATCGTGGCCCTGGCCGCCAACGGCGGGCTGCTGCAGGGCTGCTCGCTGGACATCATCGCCGACCAGAGCATCTTCACGCTGGTCGTGATCGTGCTCGTGATGACCAGCGGCGCGGCGCTGGTCATGTGGATGGGTGAGCTGATCACCGAGCGCGGCATCGGCAACGGCATGTCGCTGCTGATCTTCGTCGGCATCGCGGCACGTATCCCCGCCGAGGGCAAGACGATCCTGGACAGCCGCGGCGGGATGATCTTCGCCGCCGTCCTGGTCGCTGCGCTGGTCATCATCGTCGGCGTCGTGTTCGTCGAGCAGGGGCAGCGCCGGATCCCGGTCCAGTACGCCAAGCGCATGGTCGGCCGGCGCATGTACGGCGGAACCTCGACATATCTGCCGCTCAAGGTCAACCAGGCCGGCGTTATCCCGGTGATCTTCGCGTCCTCGCTGATCTACATCCCGCACCTGATCACCCAGCTGATCCGCAGCGGCAGCGGCGGTGTGGGCAACAGCTGGTGGGACAAGTTCGTCGGCAGCTACCTGTCCGACCCCAGCGACCCGGTGTACATCGGCATCTACTTCGGCCTCATCATCTTCTTCACGTACTTCTACGTGTCGATCACCTTCAATCCCGACGAGCGTGCCGACGAGATGAAGAAGTTCGGCGGGTTCATCCCCGGCATCCGGCCGGGCAAGCCGACCGCCGATTACCTGCGTTTCGTGCTGAGCCGCATCACCCTGCCGGGTTCGATCTACCTCGGCGCAATCTCGGTGTTGCCCAACTTGTTCTTGCAGATCGGCAACGGCGGAGCGGTTCAGAATCTGCCGTTCGGCGGTACCGCGGTGTTGATCATGATCGGCGTGGGCTTGGATACGGTCAAGCAGATCGAGAGTCAGCTCATGCAGCGCAACTATGAAGGGTTCCTCAAGTGAGAGTGGTTTTGCTCGGACCGCCGGGGGCGGGCAAGGGAACGCAGGCCCAGAAGCTCTCCGAAAAGCTGGGAATCCCGCACATCTCCACCGGTGAGCTGTTCCGCAGCAACATCGAGAACGGAACCAAACTGGGCCTGGAGGCCAAGCGCTACCTGGACGCCGGTGACCTGGTGCCCTCCGAGTTGACCAACCAGCTCGTCGACGACCGCCTGAGCGATCCCGACGCGGCCAAAGGGTTCATCCTGGACGGCTTCCCGCGGTCGACCGAGCAGGCCAAAGCGCTGCACGACATGCTGGGGCGGCGGGGCACCGACATCGACGCGGTGCTGGAATTCCGGGTCTCGCAGGAGGAGTTGCTGGAACGGCTCAAGGCGCGTGGCCGGGCCGACGACACCGACGACATCATCCTGAACCGGATGAAGGTCTACCGCGACGAGACCGCACCGCTGCTGGAGTACTACAGCGACGAGCTCAAGACGGTCGACGCCGTCGGCACCCAGGACGAAGTGTTCGCCCGCGCGCTGCAGGCGCTGGGCAAGTAGGGATGAACCCGCTGGCGCGGCTGCGCAGCCGCAAGGTGGTGCCGCAGCGCAGCGCCGGTGAGCTCGACGCCATGGCCGCGGCCGGCGCGGTGGTCGCGGCGGCGCTGCAGGCGGTGCGGGCGGCAGCGGTTGCCGGGGTCTCCACGCTGAGCCTGGACGAGATCGCCGAATCGGTGATCAGGGACGCCGGCGCAGTGCCGTCGTTCCTGGGTTATCACGGCTATCCCGCGTCGATCTGCTCCTCGGTCAACGAGCGGGTCGTCCACGGCATACCGTCGGCCGCCGAGATCCTGGCGTCCGGTGACCTGGTGTCCATCGACTGCGGCGCGGTGCTCGACGGCTGGCACGGGGACGCCGCGATCACCTTCGGCGTCGGGACGCTGGACGCCGCCGACGAAGCGCTGTCTCAGGCGACCAGGGAATCGCTGGAGGCCGGGATCGCGGCGATGGTCCCCGGTAACCGGCTGACCGACGTCTCGCACGCCATCGAGATGGGCACGCGCGACGCCGAGGCCCGGTATTCGCGCGCCTTCGGGATCGTCGAGGGCTACGGCGGCCATGGGATCGGCCGGCAGATGCACATGGACCCGTTTCTGCCCAACGAGGGTTCGCCCGGCCGGGGCCCGGTGCTGGCGGCCGGGTCGGTGCTGGCCATCGAACCGATGCTGACGCTGGGGACCGGCAAGACGGTGGTGCTCGACGACCAGTGGACGGTTACCACCACCGACGGGTCGCGCGCGGCACACTGGGAACACACCGTCGCGGTGACCGACGCGGGGCCGCGCATCCTGACCCTCGCATGAACTAGCCGCGATCGCCAGCGCGGCGAAGCCGGGCGTGGCGGGTCGGGGCCATTGAACCGAGCCCCTGCTCCGCTCGTTTCCCCGGCAGGAGGTGATCGAGTGGCTCGTGTGGCTGGCACGTGGCGCGCTTCCGGGGCTGCCGAGGCCGCCCTGATGAAGGCGCTCTATGACGAACACGCCGCAGTTCTGTGGCGTTATGCGCTGCGGCTGACGGGGGACGCGAGCCAGTCCGAGGATGTGGTCCAGGAGACGCTGCTGCGGGCATGGCAGCACCCCGAGGTCGTCGGGGACACCGAGCGCTCGGCGCGGGCCTGGTTGTTCACGGTGGCCCGCAACATGATCATCGACGACCGGCGCAGCGCGCGGTTTCGCAACGTCGTCGGTTCCACAGACGTATCGGGTGCGCCCGAACAGTCCACGCCGGATGAGGTCAATGCGGCGCTGGACCGGTTGCTGATAGCGGACGGGATGGCCCAGTTGTCCGCCGAGCACCGAGCAGTGATCGAACGGTCCTACTACCGCGGATGGACCACCACGCAGATCGCTGCGGACCTCGGCATCGCCGAGGGAACAGTGAAGTCGCGACTACACTATGCCGTGCGGGCGTTGCGACTCACTCTGCAGGAACTTGGAGTTACCCGATGAGGGGCTCCGAATGCTTGAGGGGTGACGGAGATGGATGAAATGAGGACGCCGGTGCAGGATGTCGGCCCTCCCGAAGACCGCTACGCGATGTGGGATGCCGCATACGTGTTGGGATCGTTGTCGGCCGCGGAACGCCGCGAATTCGAGACGCATATGGCGCGCTGCCCGGCTTGCCGGGAGGCCGTCGCCGATCTCAGTGGCGTGCCGGCCCTGCTGTCACAGCTTGACCGTGCCGAGGTGGCCGCGATCGACGAATCCGGTCCGGCCCCGGAGATGTCTCCACAGTTGCTGCCGTCCCTGCTGGCGACGGTTCGTTGGCGGCGGCGCCGCACCCGGGTGGTGACCTGGGTGGCGTCGGCGGCGGCGGCCGCGGTGCTGGCCATCGGGGTGTTCGTCGGTCTCGAGGGGTGGTCGTCGACTCCGTCCCAGCAGGTGACCGCTTCGTCGGAGCCGATGGCTCAGGTGGGCACCACCCTGCTCACGTCGACGGTCGCGGTCAGCAGCCAGCACTGGGGGACGTCCATCAACCTCCGTTGCGTGTGCCTGGCACCGCTCAACGCGCACCACGACACGCTCGCCATGGTCGTGGTGGGTCGCGACGGCAGCCACACGCGGTTGGCGACATGGGTGGCCGTGCCCGGCCATACCGCGTCACCGGCGGGCGCCATCTCGACCCCGGTCGACCAGATCGCCGCCGTCCAGGTGGTTGCCGCCGACAGCGGCCAAGTGCTCCTGCAACGCTCGCTATAGGGGATCGCGTGTTCGGCGCCGCGCGTTCGCTACGGGTGCTCGTGGTGGGCGCCGGTGTCGCCGGCATCTCCGTCGCCCGGGGCTTGCTGCGCGACGGACATGACGTCACCGTCTTCGAGCAGCGGCCCGATGTGCGCGCGGCCGGCGGTGCGGTGACGATCTGGTCCCACGGCGAGACCGTCCTGCGTCAGCTGGGCGTCGACATGGACGGTGCCGGCCGGCCACTGGCCACCGTGCGGGCGGTGACGCCCGCGGGTCGCAGGGTCGGCACCCTCGACGTGACCGCGATGGTGCGGCGACTGGGTGCGCCCATCCGGATGGTTCCGCGTCGCGTCCTGCTGGATCGGCTCCTCGAGGGGTTTCCGGTCGAGCGCATCCGGTGTGACTCCCGCGCGATCGGGTTGGCGACGACGGTGGACGGGGTCAGCGTCGAGTTCGACGACGGCACGGTCGCCGAGGGGGACGTGCTGATCGGTGCCGACGGTCTGCACTCGCTGGTGCGCGAACATGTTGGCGCCCAAGGCGCAACGCCCACCGGCTGGTGCAGTTGGCAGGGGCTGGCCACGCTGCCGGAGATCGCGGATTCCGATGCCGCACTGATGATCATCGGCGGGCGCGGGAACCTCGGCCTGTGGCCGGCCGGCGGCTCCGACGTGCAGTGGTGGTTCGACCTGCCCTGGTCGTCCGACTTCGTCAGGCCGCAGCGTCCGATCGAGATGATGCGGTCGCACTTCTCCGGATGGTCCGACTCGGTCGATCGGGTGCTCGCCACCCTGACCGACGACGATCTGGCCCGCTCGCCCTTCCCGCATTTCCGGCATCCGATCCCGCACGCGGGTCAGGGCCCGGTCACGCTCCTCGGCGACGCCGCGCACACGATGCCGCCCACCCTGGCGCAGGGCACCAACCAGGCGTTGCTCGACACCATGGTGCTGTGCAACGCGCTGGCGGACCTCCGAGGTGCGACAAATCTTCGCGGCGACGATGTTTCGCGCGCCCTGCGGTGCTACGAGAAGACCCGGCGGCGCAGGGTCATGGCCGTGTCGTGGGCGGCGTCGCTGCCGGTGTCGCACGGTGAGCGCGTGCTCAGGCCGGCCGCACTGATCTCGGACCGGCTACAGACCTCGGCGCTGACGACGTTTCTGCGCTGCACGAGTCATCGCCGGATGTCCGCTCACATCAGCCGAAACTTGGGGGCAATGGCGAAGATCCCGTCAAGCCCGTGACGGAAAAGGCCGAATCCGTAAGGGTGCGGGGCGATTTCGATGCGCCCTCGCGCTGGCTCTGGTCGTTCAAGTGGTGCGTGCTGGCCCTGCCGCACTACCCCATCCTGATTCTGCTCTACCTGGTGTACCCGTTCTCGACCGTCGCCGCGGGCGTGGTCATCCTGTGCACCGGGCGGTATCCGCGGCCGCTCTTCGACTTCAACGTCGGGGTGTTGCGCTGGTCGTGGCGCGTGATGAACTACCGGTTCCCGATGAACAGCACCGACAGGTACCCGCCGTTCACGCTCGCGCCCCGGCCCGACTACCCGGGTGATCTTGCGGTCGACTATCCGGAACGCCTGAAAAACTGGGCGGTGCTGGTGAAGTGGCTGCTGGCGATCCCTCAGGTTCTGCTGTGCTGGTCGATGGAGGCGCCGCTACAGGTGCTCTGCGTCATCGGCGCGGTGACGTTGTTGTGCACCGGAACGATCCCGCAGGGCATCTTCGATCTGCTGATGGGCATGGTGCGCTGGCGCTATCGGGTGGCGGTGTACGTGTCGTTGATGCGCGACGAATATCCGCCGTTCCGAATGGATCTGGGTGGCCGATGACGCTTCGGCGATGTCTGTTCCCATACGTCTATCGATTCGGCCAGCCGGTTTTCGACCGGTTGTTCTACCACCGGTATCGGCGGGCCGCCCTGAGCAACGCGACCGGTCGGCTGTTGATGCTCGGCCTGGGGCCGGGAAACGACCTGAGGTTTCTGCCCGCGGCGGTGACGTCGGTCGCCGCCGTGGAACCCGGCGCGCCGTTTCGGCGGATGGCACGCCGGCTCGCCGAACGCTGTGGCGTCGCTGTCGACATCGTAGAGGGGGTGGGTGAGTCAATTCCCTTCCCGGACAACTCTTTCGATTCCGTACACATCGGGCTGGTGTTGTGCTCGGTCGACGATGTGGCGGCCACCCTCCGCGAGATCCGGCGGGTCCTGGTCCCCGGGGGCAGGCTGGTGGTCCTCGAGCACGTGCGCGGGGACGGCGCGACGGGCCGGTTCCAAGACCTGATCGCCAGGCCCTGGTCGTGGCTGGCCGGCGGCTGCGAGCCGAACCGGCGAACCCTCGACGCGATTGCCGCGGCCGGGTTCGACACCACCGCGCTGCGCAGCATTCCGCGAACGCCGGTGCCCTTCCCGTGCAAACCCCATCTGCAGGGATTCGCCGTCCTCACTCGACGGTGACCGCCTCGATGATGGACAGGCGCGCCGCGCGGCGCGCCGGCGGCACCGAGCCGAGCAGGCTGATCGTCAACGCCCCGAGGGTGAAGGCGAGCGCGAGCGGGCTCAGCCGAAAGTCGACGGCGAAATTCATGATGTCCCCGCTGATGCGGCTGAACAGCCACTGGTCGGTCAATCCGAGCGCAAGCCCCAAAACGCCGCCCACCACGCCGATTCCGGCCGCCTCGGCCAGCACCATCCGCAGGGTGAACCGCCGGCTCGAGCCCATCGCCCGCAGCACGCCGATTTCGCGGCGGCGTTCGATCACCGACAGGGTCAACGTGTTGAGCAGGGCGACCGCGGCCACCGCCACGACGATGATCCACACCGCGTTGGCGATGAACATGCTCTGGTGCAGCGGGGCCTGCAGCCCCGCCAACGCCGCGGCACCGTCGTACACGTGGTCCGGCGCCGGCACCGCCGCGCGAACGCCGGCCAGCAAGCGCTGCCGGCTCACGCCGGGCGCCGCGTCGACCTGCAGCGTCGTTGCCGCCGGGCGATCGAACCACGCCCGCAGGTGATCCAGGTCGATCCCGACCGTGCCGATGACCGTCGAGAAGAACGGCACCAGGGCCAGCACGGTCGTCTCCCGTGGGCCGTGCGGCGTCTGCAGCCGCAACTGGTCACCGGCCCGGGCGTGCAGGATCGCGCCCAGATTCTGCGTGAGCACCACGCCCCGGCCACCGAGCACCTCGGAACGCACTCGTTCATCGAGCGCGCGGAACAGCGCATCGTGACTGCCGGTGGAGAACCCGTCGAGCAGCACCCGGGTACCGCCGACGACGGCGAAACCGAACGCGCCCTCGGTCACTCGTGCCACGCCCGGGAGGGCGGTGATCTTGCCCGAAAGGCCTTGTGGCAGCGCGTCGGTGGGGTAACTGTCCGGGGGGTCGGCGCTCACCCAGACGTCGGTGTCGGCGACCGGCGAGAAGATGGCCCGGGCGGATCGGATCATGTCGGCGTTCGTACCGGTGATCACGACGGTGGTGAGCACCCCGATGAGCACGGTCATCACCGTCGCCCACACGCGCCGCGGCGCCCGCTGAATCGTCGCCGCCGCGAGTGCCCCGAACGATCCGAACGTGCGCGCCGTCGCCGCCGCCGCGTTGACGATGGGCCTGGTGAGCGCGAATCCCAGGGCGATCTGCGCGCCCAACAAGGCGGTCATCGCGACGACGGCGTAGCTGCCGCGCTGACCGGTGACGAGCACCGTCGCCGCCGCGATCACCGCAACGGCACCGACCCCACAGCCGATGCGCAACCACCGGGGCACGACGTCGGCCGCCGAAGCCCCGACCGGCGCCAGCGCCTCGATGGGCGAAACCTTGTACACCTGACGGGCCGCCATCGTCGAGGCCGCCACGCTGGTGAGCACGGTCACGGCCAGCGCCAGCGGCAGCGCATAACCGGGCAACCAGTATTCGACGCGGGCTTCGAGCCCTTGGGTCATCGCGGGGGGCAGTCGGCGAATCGCTATGCGGCCCGCCATGATTCCCATCGCGGACCCGATGGCCCCGCCGATCAGCCCGAGAATCGCGGCCTCGGCGAGCATGTCGCCGACAATGGCGACGCGCCGGCCGCCGATGGCCCGCAGCATCGAGATGACGGGCCGTCGCTGGGTGATCGCCATCGTCATCGTGGTGTAGATCAAAAACGCGCCGACCACCAACGCGACCGCGGCGCCCAGCAGGGCCATGTAGTTCATCAGCCTGACCCCGTCACCGGCCCGGGCCGCCCGGAAGCTGGGGGCCGCCACGATTGCGCGACCGTTCACCGCGCCGGTGACCGCGGCGCGAACGGCTCCGAGGTCGGCGCCGGGGGTGGTGGTGATCAGTATCGAGTCGAGTTGACCGGTGCGGCCGGTGGCGTTCTGCGCCAAGGCAAGTGGGGCCAGCACGTAGTGCCCGCCGTTGAGGTTCGCGTACTGCTTGCCCGCGAGCACGTCGGTGACCGTGACCGACGCCGAACCCAGTTGGAATTCCTGACCTTTCGCATAGCCGACGCCGGGCCCGACCTGAACGCCGGACGGCGTCGAGGACAGCGCCTGCACGGGCCGGGAGACCGCGTCCTTGAGCGCGCCGCCCAGGGCGGCGGTCCTTGCATCCGCGCCCAGCAGCAGCACGGTCCCCGACGGCGTGGTTGCCGACGTCCGAATCATCGGCGCCGCGGTGGCCACGCCCGGGACGGCGGCCACCTCGGCTGCGATCTTGTCGGGGAATCCGGCGTCGGTAATGCCGGACACCTCGAGCGCCGCGACGCCCGCGATCCCGTCGGACAGCCGGCTGACCGACCCGGTGATCGACCCGAAGATGCCGAATACCGCCACCAAATACATTGCAGACACGGCCATTACGGCGATCGATGCGACCGTGCGGCGCCTGTGCACGGTGAGCTCGCGCAGGCTGAATACCCACAGCCTGCTCGCCGTGGCGGTGATCTTAAAGTGGTCCTGCGCTCCGGGTTTCACCCGGCGACCGCCATCACGTCCGAACCGACCCGGCCGTCCTGCAGGGTGATCACCCGGTCGGTGGCCGCGGCCGCGTCGGCGTTGTGGGTCACCATCACCACCAGCCGGTCGCGAGCGTCCTCGTGCGCCACCTCGGCCAGCAGCGCCAAAATGGACGCTCCCGTCGCCGAGTCCAGGTTGCCCGTCGGCTCGTCGGCGAGAATCAGCGGGGGATTCATCATCAACGCGCGCGCCACCGCGACCCGCTGCATCTGGCCGCCGGACAGCTCGGCGGGCCGGTGCCGGGTCCGGTCGCCGAGCCCGACGCGCTCGAGCAACCGGATCGCCTCCGGCTTGGCGCTGCCGAGCCGGACACCGTCGAGCAGTTTGGGAATGGCCACGTTCTCCCACGCCGACAGCGTCGGCAGCAGGTTGAAGAACTGAAAGATGAAGCCCACCCGGTGGTGGCGGAACCGCGACTGTTGCTCGTCGCCGAGTCGCCCGATCTCTTCGCCGTCGAACGTGATCGACCCGGAATCGGGGGAATCCAGCGCCCCGAGCAGATGCAGCAGCGTGCTTTTCCCGGCGCCCGAGGGTCCGACGATCGACACGAACTGCCCGTCCGCGAGCCGCAGGCTGACCTCGTCGAGTGCCCGCACCGTGTGACCGCCGACCCGGTACTCGCGCACCACGTTGCGCAGTTCGATGGTCATCTCAACACCACGATGGCGACCGGCGAACGGTTCATGGCGGCAATGAACCGGCCGGGCATCTACCTCGTTTCTTCGCAAAAGGGCAAATATCACGGCCCTTTGCGGCGTCAGGAGAACGTCAGCGCATGCTCGGCAGGTACCGGGTGGCCGACCACATCGTCGGGCACCTCGCGGCAATCGGGGTCGACCACCTCTTCGGTGTGGACGGCGCCAACATCGAGGACGTGTACGACGCCGCCCACTTCCGGCCCGGCATCGACGCCGTGCTGGCCAAGCACGAGTTCTCCGCGGCCACCATGGCCGACGGGTACAGCCGCGGCGGGGCCGGCCTGGGTGTGGTGGCCGCGACCTCGGGCGGGGGAGCGCTGAACCTGGTCGCCGGGCTGGGCGAGTCGCTCGCCAGCCGGGTGCCGGTGCTGGCGTTGGTCGGTCAGCCCGCCACCGCCATGGACGGCCAGGGCAGCTTCCAGGACACCAGCGGCGCAAACGGATCGCTGAACGCCGAGGCGCTGTTCTCGGCGGTGTCGCTGTTCTGTCAGCGGCTGCGGACACCCGCCGACATCGTCGCGTCGCTGCCTCGCGCGATCGCCGCGGCACGCACCGGCGGCCCCGCGGTCCTGTTGCTGCCCAAGGACATTCAGCAAGCAACCCTGGAGTGCGGCCAGGGCGGCAGGCCGGTCGAGGGTCAGCGCCCCATCGGCAATCCGGACTCGATCGCCGAAATGCTGCGCGACGCCAGCGGCCCGGTGACCATCATCGTCGGTGAGCAGGTCGCCCGCGACGACGCCCGCGTCGAGCTCGAAGCCCTGCGCGCGGTGTTGCGCGCGCGGGTGGCCACCGTGCCCGACGCCAAAGACGTCGCCGGCACACCCGGCCTCGGATCGTCGTCCGCGCTCGGGGTGACGGGCGTCATGGGCCACCCGGGTGTGGCTGAAGCGGTGGCCAGCAGCGCCGTATGCCTGATCGTGGGCACGCGCCTGGCGGTCACCGCGCGCACCGGGTTGGACGGCGCTCTGGCGGCGGTGCCGACGGTGTCGCTCGGGTCTGCGCCGCCGTATGTCGCATGCCCGCACGTGCACACCGACGACCTGCGCGGCTCGCTGCGCATGCTGACCCTGGCGCTCTCGGGTCCGGGACGGCCCGCGAAGGTGCGGGTGCCGGGCGCGCTGCGGCCCAACGAGCTGGCGCCGCCGCCCTTCGCCGGGCCGGGCGTGCGGTACCGCGACGCCATGGCCGTGCTGGACGGCGTCCTGCCCGACGGGGCCGACATCGTGGTCGACGCCGGCAACACCGGCGCCGCCGCCATCCACTACCTGCCGGCGCGCCGCGGCGGCAGGTTTGCCGTCGCGCTCGGGATGGGCGGGATGGGCTACAGCTTCGGGGCGGGGATCGGAATGACTTTCGGGCGTGCCAGCAGTGGCCGGCCCGGCGGCCGCACCGTCGTGATCGCCGGGGACGGCGCGTTCTTCATGCACGGCATGGAGGTGCACACCGCGGTGCAGTATCGGCTACCGGTGACGTTCGTCCTGTTCAACAACAACGCGCACGCGATGTGTGTGACCCGCGAGCAGTTGTTCTATGACAACCTGTACAGCTACAACCGTTTTCGCCCCAGCCGGCTGGGTGCCGGGCTGGCGGCGATGTTCCCGGGCTTGACGTCGGTGGACGTCAACGACGTCGATGGGTTCGCGGCGGCCATGGGCGCCGCCCTCGGCATCGACGGTCCGGCGGTGGTCAGTGTCGAGTGCAACGCTGACGAGATCCCGCCTTTTGCGCCGTTTCTCGCGGCGGCACCCATCAAAGGTGCTGTCGCGAACCATATTTCGCTTGCTAAGGAGAACCAGACCAATGTCGCTGCCAGCGCTTGAGGACATCCCCGACCTGATCGACGGGGTCACCCGCATCGAAACCAGTCCCAGGGAGAAGGCCACGCCCATCATCATGGACATGATGCGGTCGGTATACCCGCACGATCAGGTCTTCGGGCAGTACTGCACCGTCAACGATTACGTCGACTGTCCACCCGACGAGTTGTATGAGTACATGGCCGACACCCGCAGCCTCGAGGAGTGGACCTACAGCCTGCGCGGATTCACGCCCACCGACGAACCCGGGCTGTGGCTGGCCCACGATCGGCTCGGCTCGGAGACCGAGATCTACACCCGCACGGTCGCCAACGCGCAGGCCCGGACCGTGGACTACCACTGCGCCTGGGATCAGGGCAAGCACCTGTGGATGATCTATCTGATGCGCGTCGTCGACGCGGCGGTGGTCCTCGATAAACCGGGATCGGTTGTGCTGTGGACGAATTGCCACCACCCGTTCTACGACCACAACCCCTATCCGGAGACCGCGCCCGCCCAGCGCCCGGTGTGGGTCGGCGACTTCTGGGACATGTTCGGCGCCGGGCATTACCTGGAGCTGCGCAACCTCAAGGCGATCGCCGAGTACCGCCACCGCAACGGGCTGCCGGTGACGCCGGTATGGATGAGGTGACACCATGAGCGTCAGCCTGATCGATGTCTCCACGTACCTGCCGGGCGAGCGGATCCCCGCCGACTACTATGCGCGGTTCGCCGAATCCGACGACCTGCGTGAGAACGTGATGTTCCGCGCGCCCAAGTTCCGCCATCACGTCGGCGCGGACGAGAGTTCCATCGACATGATCGAACGTGCGACCCAGGGCCTGATCGAGCGGCATGGTCACGACGTCATCGAAGGCGCCGACGTGCTGATCACCCACACCCAGGTGCCCGACATGGCGTTCTACGGCCAAGGCGGTGGCATCGCGCACCGGCTGGGCATGCGACCGTCGTGGGTGCTCGACCTGAACAACGGCGGCTGCGGCGCATTTGTCTTGGCGCTCAACGTCGCCCGCAAACTGCTGGCCGCGGGCGAAGGGCACACCGCGCTGATTGCGATCGCGCAGAACGCGGCCGGTCAATTCTTCGACCAGCCCACGATCCGGCGCAAGGCGCAGTCCGCGGTGCCCGGCGACGGGGCCGCGGTGGGACTGGTCACGGTGGGCGACCAATCGCCCATCTTGGATATCGAGTGCCGCAACTACGGCGAGTACGCGGGCGAGATGACGCTCTCCTACGACCCGCCCCGCAAGTGGTGGCAGGCCGGGCCCGGCGAGGGCAGCATCGGCTTCACCGAAAGCAAGATCACCAAGGTGCTGGCCCGCGGCAACCGGCAGGTCCCCGAGGTGGCGCTGGCGGTGTGCGATCGAATCGGGTTGGCCGCCAAGAACATCGACCTGCTGGTCACCAACCAGCCGAACCGGGCGTTTCTGCGCAACTGGCGCGACGCGCTCGAGGTGCCGCAGTCGAGACACCTCGACACCTTCGATGAGTGCGGCAACCTGTTCGGCGCCGGCATCCCGATCAATCTGGACCGCGCCATATCCGACGGTCGGCTCGCGGCCGGGGACGTGGTGCTGATGGCGGCCTTCGCGCATGCCGGCGACTTCGCCGCCGCCGCCGCGGTGCGCTGGGGTGGGCGGGGCTGATGCACCGCGTCCCGGGCCTGATGGACGGCGGGATCTGCGAAGCGCTGCCCAGCGCGGTGGATCCGTTTGCCCTGTCGCTCAACGAGAATCCGTTTCCCCCGCTGCCGGCGGTCCGTTCGGCGCTGATCCGGTCCGTTGGCGCGGCGAACCGGTATCCGGAGTTCCTGCCGGAACGGTTGCGCGACGTGATCGCCGCCCACATCGGTGTGTCCGCGGACCGGGTGGTGCTGGGTGCGGGGGCGACGGGTGTCGTGTTGCAGGCGTTGCGTGCGCTGACGTCGCCGGGTGACACGATGGCGATGTCATCGCCGACGTTCGACGGCTATCCGATCGTCGCGCAGATGGCGCGGCTGAATCCGTCGCTCGTCCCGCTCGACGAGCGCGGCCACAACGACCTCGGCGCGCTGGCCGACGCGGCCGGGCAGGCGCGGGTGGTGGTGGTGTGCCGGCCGCACAACCCGACTGGCACCATCGAGCCCACGGCCGCCGTGTTCCGGTTTCTCCGCCGGGTGCCGCGCGACACCGTCGTGCTGCTCGACGAGGCCTATATCGAGTTCACCGCGGCCGAGCACCGTTTCGACGTGGCGGCGCTGGTCGCGCGCTTTCCCAACGTGGTGGTGGTGCGGACCTTTTCCAAGGCCTACGGCCTCGCGGGGCTGCGGATCGGTTACGCGGTGGCGTCGGCCGAGCTGGCCCGGATGCTGTGGTCCCAGCAGTTGCCGTTCGGCATCGCGATCACCAGTTTGCTTGCGGTGGCGGCGTCCTATCACGCGGAAGACGAACTGCTGCGCCGCATCCGGTTGATCACCGCCGAACGCCGCCATCTGCGGAAGCGCCTCAGCGCGATGGGGATCGACACCACCGACGCGCATGCGAATTTCATGTATCTGCCCTGCCGCGGTGGGCAGTGTCGGCCGTGGCGTGAGGTTTTCGGCGACAGCGGCCCCCGGGTGCGGTATTACGCCGACGGTGGTGCGCGGATCACCGTGGGCAGCCGAGCGTCGACGACGGCGGTGCTGTCGGCGCTGGGAAAGGCCACACCCGGGCGCTAAGTGCGGTAAGAAGGGGCGTGGCGCAATCACAACCGGACAAGCGCGATCCGATCGCCGCGGCGCGAGCCAATTGGGAGCGCTCCGGGTGGGGTGACGTGGCACCGGGCATGGTGGCGGTGACCTCGGTGATGCGCGCGCACCAGATCCTGCTGGCGCGGGTCGAGACCGCGCTGCGCCCCTACGACCTGAGCTTCTCGCGGTACGAACTGCTGCGGCTGTTGGCGTTCAGCCGGACCGGGGCGCTGCCCATCACCAAGGCCTCCGACCGGTTGCAGGTCCATGTCACCAGCGTGACGCACGCCATCCGGCGGCTGGAGGCCGACGGACTGGTGCAACGGGTACCGCACCCCACCGACGGGCGCACCACGCTGGTGCAGATCACCGACCTGGGCCGCTCCATGGTCGAGGACGCCACCGTCACCCTCAACAAGCAGGTGTTCGCCGACATCGGGATGACCGACACCGAATCGCAGAACCTGGCGGCGAGCATTGAAACGTTGCGGCGCAACGCCGGTGACTTCTAGCCCTAGCCCCCCGCGCCCAACGTCGCGTTGTTGCGCCGAATCGGCCGACTTCTCGCAACAAGTCGACGGTGGACGCTATTCAGGCGCCCGCAGCATCTCGATGACCGCGCTGAAATCCTTGTCGGCGTGGGCGGCGGCGAATTTCGCGTAGATCTCGGCGGCGTGGGAGCCCAGCGGCGCCGCCGATCCGGTGGAGGACACCGCATCCATCGCCAGGCCCAGGTCCTTGTTCATCAGCGCGGCGGCAAAACCCGGCTTGAAGTCGTTGTTGGCCGGCGACGTCGGAACCGGGCCGGGCACAGGGCAATTGGTGTGCACGGCCCAACAGTTGCCGGTGGCCCCGGTGATGACGTCGAACAGCGACTGCGCGGACAACCCCAGCTTCTCCGCCAGGATGAACGCCTCGCCGATCGCGATCTGCTGCACCGCCAGCACCATGTTGTTGCACACCTTCGCGGCCTGCCCGGCCCCGGCCGCGCCGCAGTGAATAATCTTGCTCGCCATGGGTTCCAGCACCGGCCTCGCACGTTGCAGGGCCTCCTCGTCACCGCCGACCATGAACGCCAGCGTCCCGGCGACGGCACCCTTGACCCCGCCCGAGACGGGCGCGTCCACCTGCGCGACGCCGTTCGACTCCGCCAGCGCATTCACCTCGCGGGCGTCGTTGACCGAGATCGTCGAGCTGTCGATGAACAGGGCGCCGGGTCGCGCGGCCGGCAGGATCTCCGCGTAGCAGCGCTTGACCAGCTCCCCGTTGGGCAGCATGGTGACGACGACGTCAGCCCCGGCCACCGCGTCGGTGGCGCTGCCGAATGCGGTGACGCCGGCCTCCGTCGCCGCGGACAACGCCGCGGGCACCGGATCGAATCCACGCACCGCATGTTTGGCCGCAACGAGATTCGCCGCCATGGGGCCGCCCATGTGGCCCAGGCCCAGGAAGGCCACCGTCAGGTGCTCGGTCATCTCCACGACCTTTCTATACGGATGCGCGGACCCGTGCGGCTTCGGCCCGGCCGATGACCACCCGCATGATCTCGTTGGTCCCTTCCAGGATTCGGTGCACCCGCAGGTCGCGGACGATCTTTTCCAGACCATACTCGCGCAGGTAGCCGTAGCCGCCGTGCAGCTGCAGGGCTTTGTCGGCGACCTCGAAGCAGGTGTCGGTAACGTAGCGCTTGGCCATCGCGCACAACTCGACCTTGTCGGGATCGTTCGTGTCCAGCGCGTTGGCCGCCCGCCACAACATCATTCGCGATGTCTCGAGACCGGTGGCCATGTCGGCCAGGGTGAACCGGATGGTCGGTTCGTCGAGCAGGGACGACCCGAACGCCTGCCGATCGCGCACATAGGCTCCGGCCTTGTCGGCGGCGGCTTGGGCGCCACCGAGCGAACACGCGGCGATGTTGAGCCGGCCGCCGTTGAGCCCGTTCATCGCGATGCCGAACCCGGCGCCCTCGCCGTCGGCGCCGCCCAGCATCGCGTCGGCCGGCACCCGGACCCCCTCCAGGATCACCTGGGCGGTGGGTTGGGCATGCCAGCCCATCTTCTCCTCAAGGGATCCGAAACTCAGTCCCGCGGTGCCCTTTTCGATGACGAAGGCGGAAATGCCGCGCGGGCCCTCATTGCCGGTGCGGGCCATCACCACGTACACGTCCGAGGCGCCCGCGCCGGAGATGAACTGCTTGACGCCGTCGAGCACATAGTCTGCATTTTTTTCGGGGCCCTGTTTGACGGCGCGGGTGCTCAACGCGCTGGCGTCGGACCCGGCGCCCGGCTCGGTGAGGCAGTAGCTGGCGATGACGTCCATCGACGCCAGCCGCGGGACCCATTCCTTGCGTTGTTCCTCGGTGCCGAAGCTGTCGATCATCCACGCGCACATGTTGTGAATGGACAAAAAAGCGGCCGTTACCGGGTCGGCGATGGCCAATTGCTCAAAGATGCGGACCCCGTCGAGCCGGCGCAGCCCGCTGCCGCCGACGTCGTCACGACAGTAGATCGCCGCCATGCCGAGTTCGGCGGACTCGCGCAGCACATCGACCGGAAAATGTTTGGCCGCATCCCATTCCAGGGCGTGCGGCGCGATGCGCTTAGCGGCGAACGCCGCGGCCGTCTCGGTGATGACCCGCTCGTCGTCGTTCAGGGTGAACATGATTTCCCTAATCCATTGTGGGAATGACGAATTCGGCGCCATCCTTGATGCCCGACGGCCACCGCGACGTCACGGTCTTGGTCTTGGTGTAGAAGAGGATCGACGAGGGACCGTGCTGGTTGAGGTCGCCGAACCCGGACCGCTTCCAGCCGCCGAAGGTGTGGTAGGCCACCGGCACCGGAATCGGCACGTTGACACCGACCATGCCGACCTGCACGCGGGAGACGAAGTCGCGGGCGGCGTCGCCGTCGCGGGTGAAAACCGCCACGCCGTTGCCGTATTCGTGCTCCGACGGCAGCCGCAGGGCCTCCTCGTAATCATGCGCGCGCACGATGCACAGCACGGGCCCGAAGATCTCGTCGGTGTAGATCGACATGTCGGGGGTCACGTGGTCGAACAGGGTGGGGCCGATGAAGAAGCCGCCTTCGAGGTTGGCAGTGCCGTCAGTCAGCCCAAAAGTCAGCTCGTCGCTGGCGCGGTCGCGGCCGTCGATCACCAGCTCGGCGCCCGCGTCGACGCCCTGGGAGATGTAGTCGCGCACCCGCGCCACGGCCGCTTCGGTCACCAGCGGGCCGTAGTCGGCCTTGGGGTCCAGGCTGTGGCCCACGCGCAGGTTGTTGATCCGCTCGATAAGGCGGGCGCGCAGCCGGTCGGCGGTCTTGTCACCGACCGGGACCGCGACGCTGATGGCCATGCACCGCTCGCCGGCGCTGCCGTACCCGGCGCCGATCAGCGCGTCGACGGCCTGGTCCAGGTCGGCGTCGGGCATCACGATCATGTGGTTCTTGGCGCCACCGAAGCACTGTGAGCGCTTGCCGGTGGCCGCGGCCCCGGCGTAGATGTACTGGGCGATGTCGGAGCTGCCGACGAACCCGACGGCCTGGATGTCGGGGTGGTTCAGGATGGCGTCGACGGCCTCCTTGTCGCCGTGCACGACCTGGAACACGCCCGGCGGCAGCCCGGCCTCCAAGAACAGCTCGGCGAGCCGGACCGGGACCGACGGGTCACGCTCGCTGGGCTTGAGCACGAAGGCGTTGCCGCAGGCCAGCGCCGGGCCGGCCTTCCACAGCGGGATCATCGCCGGGAAGTTGAACGGGGTGATGCCGGCGACCACACCCAGCGGCTGGCGCAGCGAGTAGACGTCGATGCCCGGCCCGGCGCCCTCGCTGTACTCGCCCTTGAGCAGGTGGGGGATGCCGATGCAGAACTCGATGACCTCGATGCCGCGCTGGATGTCGCCCTTGGCGTCGGCCAGCGTCTTGCCGTGTTCGCGCGACAGCAGCTCGGCCAGCTCGTCGACTGACTGGTTGACCAGCTCGATGAAGCGCATCATCACCCGGGCTCGCCGCTGCGGATTCGTTGCCGCCCAACCCTTTTGGGCCTCAACTGCCGATGCCACCGCGGCGTCGATGTCGGCCTGGCCGGCCATCGGCACGGTGGCCTGCACGCTCCCGGTGCTCGGGTCGAAGACGTCGGCGCTGCGGCCGGACTGGCCGGCGGTGCGCTGCCCGTCGATGAAGTGCGGAATCTGTGTGGTCATGAGGCCCTCGGGTGTGGTTGAGCGCTTAAGCGGATACTTGCATATCCTAGTAACTCGGTTCGGGCGTTGGCAAGGTGGGTGACTTGTCGCCTTTTCCTGCAGTAATTACCGTTTCGACGTGGCGGACGAGACCGGACGTGGCGCCGACGCGGCACGCGGCCGTGAGGCGGAGCTGGCCGAGGCTGCGCGAGTCCCCGGTGCGGCTGATCGAGCAGTCGGTCCCGCGCTGCGTGCTGCTTATCAAAGCGCGCTACGGGGGCGTCAGCAGCTCGACGCTATTGGGGTGGATATCGAGACGGCCGTCGCCAATCAGCAGGGGCTGGCCTTGGACACTCCGGCAGGCGCGGCCAATTTCTCCAGATTCCTCGGTGCCAAAACACGGGATATCAACCGAGTAGTGGCCCGGACGGTCGCTGATTCTCAAACCGGCGCGTCCGCCCTGCGATCGCTCGCGCCGTCCTACCAGGCCGTCGGCTATGGCCCCAAGCCGGCGGAGCCGCCTCCGCCACCCGTGCCATTCCCGCCATATCAACCGAAGGTGTGGGCGGCGTGCCGATTGCGTGGTCAGGATCCCGGCAAAGTTGTCCGGACTTTCAATCGCGCGCCGATCAGCGCGGGATTCCGTTCACTACCCGGAGGCGACTCCGTTCTGTACTGCGGCAACGACAAGTACGGGTTGCTGCATATCGAAAAGGAACACGGAGACCAGTGGGACCAAGTCGCCAACACTCGGTGGCCGACAGCCGGCAATTGGCGCTACCTCGCCGATTACTCGATAGCTCAAACGTTGGCCTATCCAGAGCGGGTGGAGTACAACCAAACCAACGACACCTTCGCTCTCTACCGCAAGATCTCGAGTGCGGACGGCACCTACGTCTTTACGACCCGTGTCGTCATCTCGGCGAGTGACGGGAAGATCATCACGGCATTCCCGCAGACGAGGGGATAGGCAGATTGACTGAAAGCGTTGAACCGCCGCGCACCTACACGGGGCGCCGCGATCTCATTGCCGAAAAGCTGGAACCGTACTTCCACATCAGCAACATGCTTCCGAGTAACATGAGGCCGACATCGGAAAGCGTCGAAAAGTTCTGGGACAACTCGCTTTTATGCAGTTGGGCAGACCGCGAAACGGGTCGCACGCGCAGCCTTACGATCTCGATATACCGAGCCGCTGACGGTGAACAGAGGGCGCGCGAAATCCGGGACATGATGCGACAGGAGTGCCCACCCGTCTTGGATCTGCATACGCCGAATCCCGAGGCGTACGAGATTTCCGGGCCACAACCCGGCGAGTACGTCTTCATCCTCCACTACCTCGGACACGTACGCGCGGTTGTGGGCAACTGCGTTGTGCACATCATGCCGATGGGAACCGGCGTCGAGTTGAGCGAATTGGCCGATCCGGCGCTCGACATCGGTCGCACGGTGGGCTGTTCACCGTACGAGAACGACTTCACGCTGCCGGAGTTTCCTGACGAGTGGCGCGACCAGTCGGTCGGCTGGCGCGCGGAAGACGGGCCTGCCTAAACGTCGGGAGCGGGCTAGCCTGACAGCTGATGCACACCATCGAGGCCGACTATCTGGTGGTCGGCGCGGGCGCCATGGGCATGGCGTTCACCGACACGCTGGTCTCCGAGACGGAGGCCCGCGTCGTGGTGGTCGACCGCCACCACGCCCCCGGCGGGCACTGGACCATGGCCTACCCGTTTGTGCGACTGCATCAGCCCTCGGCGTTCTACGGCGTCAACTCCGCCAGGCTCGGCAGCGACACCATCGACCAAGTCGGTTGGAACCGGGGCCTTTACGAACTGGCAACCGCCGGCGAAATCTGCGCGTACTACGACCGCATCATGCGCCGCGAGTGGTTGCCGACCGGGCGGGTCAGCTACTTCCCGATGAGCGAATACCTCGGTGACGGCCGGTTCCGCACGCTGGGCGGCGCCGATTACACCGTCGGCGGGGCGTGCCGCGTCGTCGACGCCACCTACATGCGGGTCACGGTTCCGGCGATGCGCCGCCCTCCGTACGAGGTGGCCGACGGCATCGCGTGCGTCCCGCCCAACGACCTGCCCCGCCTCGGCCCGTACGAGCGCTACGTCGTCGTCGGGGCCGGCAAGACCGGAATCGACACCTGCCTGTGGCTGCTCGGTCACGGCGTCGAACCGGATCGGCTGACCTGGATCATGCCCCGGGATTCGTGGCTGTTGGACCGCGAGACGATGCAGCCCGGCACGTTGTTCGCCGACAAGCTCAAGGCCAGTTTCACCGCACAGCTGCGCGCGATCAACGACGCGGCCTCGGCGCAGGATCTGTTCGCGCGTCTCGAAGACGCGGGCGTGCTGTTGCGGGTCGACCCGGCGGTCCGGCCCGCGATGTATCGCTGCGCGACCGTCACCCGGCTCGAACTCGAGCAGCTGCGGCGCGTCACCGACGTGGTGCGCATGGGTCACCTGGTGGCCGTCGAGGCGGGCAGGCTGATTCTCGACGGCGGCACCGTGGCGGTCAGCGGCGACGAACTGTACATCGACTGCACTGCGGACGGTGCCGAAAAGCGTCCCGCCACACCCATTTTCGACGCCGCAGGCATCACGTTGCAAAGCGTGCGCGGCTGTCAGCAGATCTTCAGCGCTGCGCTGATCGCGCACGTCGAGGCCGCGTACCGCGACGACGCGGTGAAGAACGAGCTGTGTGTGCCGCTGCCGCATCCGGACACCGACCTCGACTGGTTGCGGCTGGCGCTGGCCGACTACACCAATCAATTGCGCTGGTTCGACGACCCGGAGCTGATGTCGTGGCTCTCCGCGGCGCGCCTGGATCTGTTCGGCCATCTGATCGGCCACCTGCTGCCGGCGGCGTCGGCGAAGCCGCGGGTGCGCGAGCGGATACTGAGCATCGCCAAATCCGTGTTCTCGGCCACCGCCACCAAGCTCGACCAGCTCATGGCCGCCGAAGCCGCACTCGCTGCGCCCTGACCCGTGTAACCCGAGTCGATATTCATCGGGTGAAGGAGGCAAGTGGCGGCAAGAAATGAACCCGTCGGCCCGCGACCCCTGCGCGCGGTGCCCGACGACGGCAATGACGCCGGCTACCCGAGCTGGGAAGCCGTGTACTCCGACAACGCGACCTGGGTGTACCGCACGCTGTTCGCGCGCGTCGGAAACCACACCGACGCCGAGGACCTCACCGCCGAGGTGTTCCTGGCCGCGCTGCGGCCGCTGCGGCTGACCGCGAGCGTCGCCGAGGTGCGGGCGTATCTGCGGGCTACGGCCAGGACGGTGCTGGCCGCGCACTGGCGCGAGACGCTGGGGCGCGAGATAACCTCGATCGAGGACGTCGAACAACCAGCCGACAGCCAGGACGCGATCAGCACCGCGCCGCAGCGGGTTGCCCGCGTTCTGGACAGCCTGCCGGACCGCTACCGCCAGATATTGGAATCGCGCTTTCTGCAGGGCAATTCGATCAAGGAGTCAGCCGCGGAACTTGGGATCAGCGTGGCCAACGCCAAAGTGCTCCAGCACCGCGCCCTGCGGCTGGCGGCCCAGGTCAATGATGGGGGCCAGCCATGAATGCGCGAGGGTTGCGACGCTATGTCGACGATCTGTTGCGGGGGCGCCGGCCCAGGCCGTTCGCGCCCGACGATTTCGAGGCGGCGCAGCTGCGCACGGCGATCGAGCTGCGCGCGGCGCGCGAGGGTGGTGACGCGCCGCGTCCAGAGTTCCTGACCGACCTGCACCGGCGCCTCGCCGAGCAGATGTCCGGCGCGCCAACGCAAACGGCGCCGGGCCGCGGCAGCACCCGCCGCCAGGTCATCGTCGGCACGTCGGCCGCCGCGACGGCGGCGGTCGCCGCGGTTTCCGTCGATCGCGCCCTGATCCGCGGCCAATCCGGCGACGGTCACGCCCCCGAGGCCGCGGCCGGGCAACTCACCCCCAACGAGGGCAGCTGGCAGCGGGTGGCGGCCAGCTTGGAGGTGCCCGACGGTGTCATGCACGCCTTCGACCTCGGCTCGGTGACCGGATTCGTCCGCCGCGTCGACGGCAAAGTTCAGGCGGTCTCGGGGGTGTGCACGCATCAGGGTTGCAAGCTGTGGTTCGACGCGCCCGACGACACGTTGCGCTGCCCTTGCCACACCACGTCGTTCTCGCCCGCCGGCCAGGTGCTCACCCACCAATTGCCGATTGCACCAAAGCCGTTGCCGTCCCTGATGGTTCGTGAGGCCAACGGGAGCATCGAGGTGTTCGCCCCGCCGCGGCCCGAGCGGCCGGCCTAAGCGGTGTAACCCACCGCCATATCTCTGGGCATGGATATCCCCATGCTGCGAAGATGTTCGGTGGTCGTGCCCGCCGTGGCCGCGCTGCTGTTGGCCGGTTGCTCCCAGTCACGGCCGGTCGCGACCACCCCCGCGCCCACGACCGAGCCGTCGATAACCGCACCGGCGGCTCCCGTGCGCGGAAACCAGGTCACCATCGACGGTTTTGCGTTCCAACCCGCCTCGCTGACCGTCACCGCCGGAACCACCGTCACGTGGACCAACCGCGACGAAGAACCCCATACGGTGGCCGCAAGCGACGGCTCGTTTCACTCACCCGGCATGGGCACCGGAGCCACCTTCACCCATACCTTTGCCACCGCAGGGAATTTCGACTATGTCTGCTCGATTCACCCGATGATGCGCGGCACGGTGGTGGTGACGGGATGAGCGACCACGCGAACGGCATGACCCGCCGCCAGCTCATCCGGCACACGGCATGGTTCGGTGCGGCCGTCGGGTTCGCCGTGGCCGGCGGCGAGGTCATCTCCCACGTCGCCGGGGACGCCGCGGCCCAGCACACGGCGGGCCGGCCCGCCCTGCGATTCGCCCAGATCAGCGACAGCCACCTCGGTTTCACCGGCGCACCCAACCCGGATGTCACCTCGACGTTTGGCCACGCGATCGATCAGGTCAACAACCTCGGGTACACACCGGATTTCGTCATCCACACCGGGGACCTCACCCATCTCTCCAGTCCGGAGCAGTTCGACCAGGTCAAGCAGATGATGACGGGCCTCAAGACGCCACACGTGCTCACCGTGCCCGGGGAGCATGACTCGGTCGACGACGCGGGGCAGAAGTACCGAAACGCATTCGGCGCCGGTTCTGTTGGCGATGGATGGTACAGCCTCGATATCGCCGGCGTGCACCTGATCGCGCTCGTGAATACCCTGAACCTGCATAAGCTCGGCCACCTGGGCGCCGATCAATTGGAGTTCGTCAAGAAGGACGTCGCCCGCCTGTCCAGCGACACGCCCATCGTCGTGTTCAGCCACATCCCGCTGTTCGCCATGTACCCGCAATGGGGCTGGGGCACCGACGACGCCACCCAGGCGTTGAGCTACCTGCGCCGCTTTTCGTCGGTCACCTGCCTCAACGGCCATGTCCACCAACTGTTCTCCAAAACCGAAGGCAACGTGAGCTTCTACAGCGGAACCACCACCGCTTACCCGCTACCACGCCCGGGTGACGGGCCGGCGCCCAAGCCGGTCACGCTGCCCGCGGGCAAGCTGCGCGACGCGTTGGGCATCCGCGAGGTCAGCTACACCAGGGGAGAGGCCGCCTTGGCCTTGAAGGAGCGCACACTGCAATGACTTTCACGCACGCACTGGTTCGGCTCGGCCTCGCCGCGTCGCTGGCCGTCGCCGCCGCCGCACACGCCTACCTCTATGTCCATGGCTACCAACATATTCCGAGGATCGGCACGGCATTCATGGCCCAGGCCAGCGTTTCGTTCGCGCTCGCGCTGCTGATCCTGGTCGGCGGACCCGCCTGGCTGCGCTGGGCGGGCGCCGCGCTGGCGGCCGGCTCGCTGGTCGCGTTCGTATTGTCGCGCACCGTCGGCCTGTCCGGCTTCTCCGAACGCGGCTGGGACCCAGCGCCCTATGCGGCCGTCAGCGTCACGGCCGAGGCGATCACGCTGGTGCTGTGGGGGTTTGGCGGCCTGCTGTGGCGTCGAGGGCGCCAGACCACTTCCGTTTGAGCCGACGTTTGAGTGACAGCGACGGCCGGTGAGCTCGCGCCTAGGCGGCGCCCGGGGCCTCCGGTGCCGGCTGGTCGGCGAGGGCGTCGGCCGCGTCGACGGGTCCGGGCTCGTCGGAGCTGGACGTGACGGGAGCCGACCATTTGACCCGAAGCCGGCGCTTGAGGGACATCGAGGGTTTCTCGATGAGGAACCAGCTCACCGCGGCCAGCGGCAGGGTGGCCGCCACCGCGGCGAGGAAGAACAGCACGGGGTGCAGGCGCGTCGCGAGCCCGGTGACGGCCAGCAATTGCTGGGCCGGGAATGCGTAGATATAGACGCCGTAGGACAGGTCGGTGCGCAGCCTCAACCGTTCGCTCTTGAGCAAGGAGCCGGTGACGACGACGGCGTAGGCCAGCGGCAGGGCGCCGACCACCCGGTAGTCGGGCAGGAATCCGGCCGCCACCACGATGACGACGCAGACCGCGACCAGCGACCATCGGGCGGGGATGACGTCTCGCCACTGATACAGCAGGGCCCCGGCCGAGAACATGATCGCCGCGCGCACCGCAAGCTGCGGGATGGTCCACACCCCGGGAAACGTCAGAGGCGGAACCACCAGCGCCGCCAGCGTCGCCAGTACCAGAACCGCGGGGGAAATCCAGCGACGGTTGGCCAGGCCCGCCACGCC
The DNA here is from genome assembly GCF_003284935.1 of Mycobacterium colombiense. Taxonomy (GTDB): domain Bacteria; phylum Actinomycetota; class Actinomycetes; order Mycobacteriales; family Mycobacteriaceae; genus Mycobacterium; species Mycobacterium arosiense_A. The sequence continues at coordinate 23,752 of NZ_QMEV01000013.1, read as the reverse complement.
GATGGCGGCAACGAAGAGGTAGCACAGCAGTTCCCAGATCAGCGACCACATCGAACCGTTCCAGGCGGGTCCACCCGGCGCGCCATGCAGTGTTCCGTCGATGGTCGGCTGCAGGTACGCGATCGCACTGTTTTTCAGGACGTACTCGAGCGGGGCGGTGGACCCGAGCAGCTTGGCGGCCGAACCACCCTGGATCACCATGCTGAGCGGGGCGAAGACGAACGCGGTCACGACCAAGCACACGTAGAAGCCGGGCAGGATGCGAAGCGCGCGGGCGGTGAGATAGTCACGCAGACGGGGATCGGTGAGCCAACTGCGAGTGATGAGAAAGCCGGAGATCGCGAAGAATCCGTCAACGCCGACCGAGAAGAACAGCTGCAGGGTCGCCTTCGGGGGCATGTGACCGGTGCACGGCCAGGAGTGGAAGAGCATCACCTCGGCGGCCAACGCCAACCGAAGTGCGTTGAGCGCGTTTCTTCGCGGCTCGAATACCTGCCCTAGCTTCATCCAGCCTCCGCCCCCTCCACACCACTCGCCGTCGGCGCCATCGTACGGGCCGAAGACATTTTGACGCTGACGCGCGCGGTGGCCTTGATCAGGTCGTTGTCCCGCGATTCTTTGCTCGCGGCGCCGCGGCTTGCGCCCTTGAATTGCAACGACGATGGCTAAACGGCACCCGGCACCTCCGGCGGCATCGCCATGGCCGCTTGCTCGCGGGAGCCAACGGATCTCCGTTTGAGCCGCGCCTTGAGCGACCTCGCCGGCTTTTCGACCAGGAACCAGCTCGCAGCGGCCAGCGGCAGGGTGGCCACGGCGACGGTCAGGCAGAACACGATCGGATTGAGGCTGAGCAACCCGAGGACCGCCAGCAGCTGCTGGGTCGGATACGCATAGATGTACATGCCGTAGGACAGGTCCGTGCGCAAGCGCAATCGCCGGTTGTGCAGCAAGGACCCGGAGACGATCACGGCGTAGGCCAGCGGAACGGCGGCGACCACGCGGTAATCCGGCAGTTGGCCGGCCACCAGGACGATCACGACGCTCACCGCGACCAGCCACCAGCGCGCGGGAATCACGTCCCGCCACTGATAGAGCAGCGCCCCGGCCGCGAACATGATCGCGGCCCGGCACGCCATGAAGACCAGGACGATGCCCATGTTCCCCGTCGGCCGATTGAACACTTCGGGGAAGGTGACCGGCGGCATCATGGACGCCCCGATTGCCGCCACCACCAAGATCACCGGCGACACCCACCGGCGATTGGCCAGTCCAGCGACGCCGATGGCGGCAACGACCAGGTAGCACATGATCTCCCAGAACAGGGACCACAGCGACGCGTTCCAGATGCCCGCGTTGGGAATGTCGTGCGGAGTGCCACCGACGTCGGGCTTGAGCCACAAGACACCGATGTTTTTCAGGACGTACTCGAACGGCGCGAACGAAAACAGCAGCTTGGCCGGCGAACCGCCCTGGATCGCCACGCTGAGCGGGGCGAACACGAAGGCGGTCACGATCATGCAGACGTAGAAGCCGGGCAGGATGCGCAGGGCCCTGGCAGCGAGGTAGGCGCGCAGCTTCGGGTTGCTCAGCCAGCTCGCCGTGATCAGGAATCCCGAGATCGCAAAGAAGCCATCCACCCCGACCGAGAGGAGAAGCTGCAGAACGGCCCGCAACGAGGGCAGATGACCGCGAACCGGGTAGGTGTGCCAGAAGATGACTTCGGCCGCGAGCGCTAACCGCCATGCGTTCAGTGCATTGCTGCGCGGATCGAATACCTGCCCGAGCTTCATCGGCGTCCCCCGGCGCGCGCACTGGGCATCATCGGAATCATCGGCGCAATCTTAGCGTCACCGGCCAGACATGATGGGCGGTTGAAAGTACTCGCACCGATTCGGTGCCCGCAACCTCAGGGGCTTAGGCCCCTGCCACCGCGCGGTCAGCCGCGCAGACCGTCGATGAACGCCTTCGTCTCTTCCCAGGTGGGCAGCAGGCCGGAGGCGCGCGCCTCGTCGAAGCTGGGCGCGGCGGCGTCGCGGTCGGACAGATTGGGCGGCGCGCCATCCACCAGCGGCCAGTCGATGGCCAGCGCCGGATCCGTCGCGCAAATGGTGTGTTCGCGCTGCGGGTTGTATTCCGCCGAGCACAAATACATCACCGTCGAATTGTCTTGCAGCGCCAGGAAGCCGTGGCCGAGGCCTTCGGAAATGTAGATCGTCCGGTGATCGGTGTCGTCGAGCAGCACGGAGTCCCACTGCCCGAAGGTCGGCGAGCCCTCCCGGATGTCGACGACCACGTCGAACACCGAACCGCGCACGCAGGTCACGTACTTGGCCTGGCTCGGCGGCACCTGGGCGTAGTGCAATCCGCGCAAGACGCCCGCCGAGGACACCGAGCAGTTGGCCTGCCGGACGTCGAGGCGGTGACCGGCGAAGCCGCAGAAGCCCTTGTCGGTGAGCCATTCGAAGAAATGCCCGCGCGAATCGCCATGCACGGTCGGGGTGATCTCCCAGGCGCCGGGGATCTTCAGTTCGCGAATCTGCACGCTACTGCCCACGCTCTTCGTAGCGGGCCTCCGAGGCGTCTTTCAACGGGCGCCACCACGATTCGTTCGCGCGATACCAGTCAATGGTGGCACGCAGACCCTCCTCGAAGTCGGTATGCTTTGGCGCCCAACATAATTCGTCGTACAGGGTGGACGGGTCGATGGCGTAACGCAAGTCGTGGCCGGCGCGGTCGGTGACGTGGTCGAAGTCGTCGGGCTCGCGGCCCATCATCTGCAGCAGCGTGCGCAGCACGGTCAGGTTGTCGCGCTCGCCTTCGGAACTGATCAGGTAGGTGCGCCCGATCTCGCCCTTGTCCAGGATCCGCCGGACGGCGCTGTTGTGGTCGTCGACGTGGATCCAGTCGCGGACGTTGGCGCCGGCGCCGTACAGCTTGGGCCGCCGGCCGGTGAGCACGTTGGTGATCTGGCGCGGGATGAACTTCTCGACGTGCTGATACGGCCCGTAATTGTTGGAGCAGTTCGAGATCGTCGCGCGCACGCGATAGGAGCGCACCCAGGCCCGCACCAGCATGTCGGCGGCGGCTTTGGTCGCCGAATACGGGCTGGACGGGTTGTAGGGGGTCGCCTCGGTGAAGCGCTGGGGGTCGTCGAGCTCCAGGTCGCCGTAGACCTCGTCGGTCGAGATGTGGTGCAGCCGCACGCCGTAACGCCGCACGGCCTCGAGGATGGTGAAGGTGCCGACGACGTTGGTGTGCAGGAACGGCTCGGGGCCCTCCAGCGCGTTGTCGACGTGGCTTTCCGCGGCGAAGTGCACGACCGCGTCGGATTCGGCGACCAACCGCGACACCAGCTCGGCGTCGGTGATGTCGCCGACCACCAGCTCGATGGAGTCCTCGACGTCGGCCAGTGACTCGCGCCGACCCGCATAGGTCAGGGCGTCGAGCACCGTGACGGAATCTTCGGGGTGTTCGCGGACCGTGCTGTGCACGAAGTTGGCGCCGATGAATCCAGCGCCGCCGGTGACCAGTAACCGCATGCCCAAACCCTAACCGAGCCGATCGGTCAGTTTGCGCGAGTTAGCCCCAGAGCTCCGGCCAATTCGCTTAGCGCAGGTAGCAGCGTTTCCTCGGCGTGGGCGCCGAGCACCTGGATCGCCACGTGGTCGGCCCCGGCCTCGAGGTGCTCACCCAGCCGCGCCGCGATGTCCTGCGGTGTCCCGTAGGCGACCACCGCGTCGATCAGCCTGTCGCTGCCGGGCTTGCGCACGTCGGCCTCGGTGAACCCGAGCCGCAGCCAGTTGTTCACGTAGTTGCTCAGGCCCAGGTAGAACTCGACCGTCTGGCGGCCGATCGCCCGCGCCCGCTCCGCGTCGGTGGTGAGCACCACCTTGTGTTCGGGCGCCAAATACACTGCCCCGCCGAGCAAATCGCGCGCCTTGGCCGTGTGTTCGGGCGTCGTCAGATAGGGATGCGCGCCGGCGCTGCGCTGCGCCGCGAGCCGCAGCACTCGCGGGCCCAGCGCGGCGAGCACCCTCCGGCTGGTCGGCACCGGGGCGGCATCGAGTTCGTCGAGGTAGGAGACCAGGGCGTCGTACGGTTTCACGTATTGCGCGGTGTGCTCGGGGTGGCCCACCCCGATGCCCAGCAAAAACCTTCCGGGGTGGGCGGTTTCGATCCGCCGGAAGGACTGCGCGACGGCCCCGGCGGGCGCCGACCAGATGTTGACGATCCCCGTGGCCAGCTGCAGCGACGTCGTGCGCGCCAGGGCCGGCTCGGCCCAGGACAGCTCGGCGTCCGGTGAGCCACCGATCCAGGCCGCGCCGTACCCCAGCGATTCGATGCCCGCGGCCAATTCGGGAGAGATGGAGCGGGTGGGCAGCCACACGCCGAACCTGCCAAGCTCGGGCTTGAGTGGAACTCCTTCGGTCATCCGGCTTCCCCCTCGGTGATCGGTCAGGACTGCTTCAACCCCAGCGGCCCCGCCAGTTCGGCCAGCGCCGAGACCAGGTTTTCATCCTTCGTCAGGACCTGCACGGGGACGTGATCGGCGCCGGCGTCGAGGTGTTCTTTGAGCCGCGCGGCGATCTGGTCCACCGTGCCGTACGCCACCACCGCGTCCACCAGGCGGTCGCTGCCCGGACGGGTGACCTCGTCCTCGCTGAAACCCAGCCGCTTCCAGTTGTTTCGGTAGTTGGCGAGGTTGAAATAGACGTCGAGCGCCTTGCGGCCGACCGCCCGGGCCTTCTCGGCGTCGGTGGTCAGGATCGCCTTGTGCTCGGGCGCCAAAAACGCCGACGGCCCGATGATCTCCCGCGCCCGCGCGGTGTGTTCGGGGGTGGTCAGGTACGGGTGCGCTCCCGCCGAGCGCTCCGCGGACAGCTTGAGGACGCGCGGGCCCAGCGCCGCCACCACCCGCCGGTGGGCGGGCACGCCGTAGTCGTCGAGCTGCTTGAGGTAGTCGCTCAGCGCGTCGTAGGGCTTGCGGTACTCGGTGTGCGCCTCGGGATGCCCGACGCCGATGCCCAGCAGGAACCGGCCCGGGTAGGCCGCCTCGATGCGGTGGAACGATTCGGCCACTGGCTTGGCGGGGGCGGTCCAGATGTTGACGATGCCGGTGCCCACCTGCAACGTCGTGGTCGCTTCCAGGAGGGGTTCGACCCAGGACAGCTCGGCGGGCGGTGAACCGCCGACCCAGACGGCGCCGTAGCCCAGCGCCTCGATGTCTTTGGCTTGTTCGGGGGTGACGCCGCGTCCGAACGATCCGAACCGGCCGAGGTCGGGCTTGCTCGCTGCATCGGTCATGGTTGTTCCCAACCTGCGCCCCGCGAAAGCTATTCCGAAACGGCCAGATCCTCGTCGACGTCGTCGAGATCGGTGGCTGCGACGTCGGCGGCGGGCGCCGTGAGCGGGAGCAGCACGATGAACCGGGTGTCGCCGGGCGCCGACTCCACCCGCAGGTCGCCGCGATGCTTCTTCACGACGATGTTGAACGCCAGGTCCAGGCCCAGCCCGGTGCCCTCGCCGAAGGGTTTGGTGGTGAAGAACGGCTCGAAGATGTGCTCGCGCACGTCCTCGGGTATGCCCGGTCCGGTGTCGCAGATTTCGATGCGGGCCAGGTTGTCGCCGTCGGCGCAGGTGCGGATGGTCAGGGTGCCCCCGGTGTCGCGCATCGCGGCGATCGCGTTGTCGATGATGTTGGTCCACACCTGATTGAGATCGCCTGGGTAGCAAGGGATCTCGGGAAGGGTTTGGTCGAAGTCCTTGACCACCGTGACGACGCGGTCGCCCTCGGCGCCCTTGGCCGCGTCCTTGGTCAGCCGGTCGGCGAACATCACCAGCGTGCTGCGCAGCAGATCGTGCACGTTGGTCACCTGGAACGGGGCCCGATCCATCTGCGAATACTGCTTGGCGTCGGCGACCAGCGCCGAAATCCGTTTGCTGGCTTCCAGGATCTGATTCATCAGCAGCTCGCTCTCGATGGTGTAGTTGATCCATCGGATCGCCTGCTCCAGCGATGTCGACGCGAGCTCCTCGGTGACCGCGGAGATCCGCTCCAGCCAATCGGTGTCGACACCGCCCTCGACGAACGTCGGCGCGATGTCCCACCCGCCGTCGATGCCGTGCTCTGCCAGCCAGTCGCCGACGGCGTCCTCGCGGTCGGAGGTTTCCAGCGCGGTCAAATGCTGCGAGGCCGACTTGGCGACCTGCTCGGCCACCCTCTCCTGCAGCCGCACCAGGGCGCTGAGCGCCTCCGGGGTGATGGTCCCGTCGGCCAGCATCGCCAACTTGTGGCGCATGTTGGCCACCCGTTCGCGCAGATCCGCCGCGGACCGCGAGATCGCCGCCGCGGGGTTGTTCAGCTGGTGGGTCAGCCCGGCCGACAACCGGCCCAGCGCCAGCAGCTTCTCCCGGTTGTCGATGATCCGGCGGGTCCGGTCGGTGCCGACAGCGATGCCGTCGAGCAGATGCACCGCCATCGGGAACTGGTCCTTCATGAACTGGGCGAACACCGGCGCGTCCATCACGAAGAAGCGCGACGGCTTGGTCACGTGCACCGAGGCGTCGTAGCTCTTCTGCTTGCCGCCGGTGAACGCCCGCCAGGCCCCGCAGTACACGCCGCGCTGCGAGGTGCGGTTGGTCTCGATGTCCTGGCCGCCGGAGAGCTTGGTCATGGTCAGCTCCCCGTCGAGCAGGACGTAGAAGCAGGTCGCCGGCTCGCCCTCGACACAGATGGGACCCGGTTCGTACTGCTGGATGTGCCCGTTGGCGCACAGCACCGCGAGCTGGTCGTCGGTCAGCGCCTCGAACAGGAACAGGCTGCGCAGCTCGTCGGGTTGGCAGGGCACCTTCGCCGATTCGGGGCCGGTCATGCTTCTCCTAGTTCTCGGCCAGGTAGCGGTGGACCAGCATGACGGCCATCGACCCTTCACCGACGGCGGCGGCGACCCGCTTGGCGGAGGTCGAGCGGACGTCGCCGGTGGCGAACACCCCGGGCACGCTGGTTTCCAGGTGATGCGGCGGGCGTTCCAGCGTCCAGCCGCACACGTTGCGCAGGTCCGGCCCGGTCAGGATGAAGCCGTGGTCGTCGCGGGCCAGCACCCCGTCGAGCCAGTCGGTACGCGGGGCGGCGCCGATGAAGATGAACATCCGGCCGCAGGTGACGTCCTCGACCTGGCCGGTGCGGTTGTTGACCAGCCTCAGCTGCTCCAGGTGGCCGTCGCCGGTGGCGCGCTGAACCTCGGTGCAGGTCAGCACGTTGATCTTGGGGTTCGCTTCGATCTGCTGGATGAGGTAGTAGGACATCGAGGCCTCCAGCGACGGGGCGCGCACCACGATGTTGACCGTCTTGGCCGTCCGCGACAGGTACATGGCCGCCTGCCCGGCCGAGTTGGCCCCGCCGATCACGTAGACCTCTTCGCCCTCGCATTCCGAGGCCACGGAGATGGCCGCGCCGTAGTAGATGCCGCAGCCGGTGAGCTCGGTGCAGCCCTCGGCCTGCAGTTGGCGATAGGCGACGCCGGTGGCCAGGATGACCGCGTGCGCGTCGACCGAGCCGCCGTCGGCGAACCGCACGGTGCGCTTGGACCCGTTCACCTCGAGGGCGATCGCCTTGCGGGCGGTGATCAGTTCGGCGCCGAACTTCTCCGCCTGCCGCCGCGCCCGGTCGGCCAACTGGCCGCCGGACACCCCGTCCGGGAAGCCCAGGTAGTTCTCGATGCGCGAGCTCTGCCCGGCCTGCCCGCCGGTGGCGGTGTGCTCGATGAGCACGGTGCGTAGCCCCTCGGAGGCGCCGTACACGGCCGCGGCCAGGCCCGCGGGCCCACCGCCGACCACGATCAGGTCGTAGAACTCCTGCGACGGCGTGGTGGTCAGGCCCAGGGTCTCGGCCAGCCGCGCATCGGTGGGCTCGACCAGGGTGTCGCCGCGCTGGGTGATGACCACCGGCAGCCGCAGGCCGTCCTCGCCGGCCGCGGTGAGCAGCCGCTCGCCGGCGGGCTCGTCGGCCATGAACCACGTGTAGTAGAGGCCGTTGCGGGCCAAGAAGTCGCGGACCTGCCATGACCGCGCCGACCAGCGGTGACCGATCACCTTGGTGTGCGGGATGGGGTGCTCGGGTGCGGCCCGCCAGGCGTCCAGCAGCCCGTCGATGACGGGGTAGAACTTCTCCTCCGGGGGATCCCACGGCTTGAGCAGGTAGTGGTCCAGGTCGACGACGTTGATCGCGTCGATGGCGGCGTGGGTGTCGGCGTAGGCGGTCAGCAGCACCCGGCGCGCCGCGGGATACAAGTCCATCGCCTGCTCGAGGAAGTCGATGCCGCTCATCTGCGGCATCCGGTAGTCGGCGATGAGCAGCGCGACGGTCTCGCCGCGCAGCTTGAGCTCCTTGAGCGTGCCCAGCGCGTCGGGCCCGGATTCCGCGCGCACGATCCGGTGGTCCTCGCCGTAGTGGCGGCGCAGGTCGCGGGCGACGGCGCGAGACACCGAGGGATCGTCGTCGACGGTCAGCATGACGGGCTTGCGCTGGTGCGCTGCGGCCTCGGGCGGGCCGGAGGGGGCCGAGGGATTAGTCATCGGCGTTAAGTATGCGCTCGTCAGCGGCCGTGCGGGAGGTCGAGGGAGGCCGGCCGCGTTCCGCCGACAGCGATTTTGGTGCAGCGGAACAACCAGGTATCGTGGAACAACGGTGCGGCATCCGCGCCGACTTTTTGTGTGCCAAGTCCCTAGGAATTTCCTGTCACCGGCTCACGTTCCAAGTCGGTGCACTGTCGCGTCGACTAGGCGCAGACGAGAACGAAACTATACGACGAGGATTCTTAACTAGTTATGGCCAAGAAGGACGGCGCCATCGAGGTGGAAGGCCGGGTGGTCGAGCCGCTGCCCAATGCGATGTTCCGCATTGAGCTGGAGAACGGCCACAAGGTGCTTGCCCACATCAGCGGCAAGATGCGGCAGCACTACATCCGCATCCTGCCGGAGGACCGGGTGGTGGTGGAGTTGTCTCCCTACGACCTGTCCCGTGGCCGCATCGTGTACCGGTACAAGTAGCAGCGCCTGAGCTCCAACAACCTACGAACAGACAGAACAGGATCGAACAGCCGTGAAGGTGAACCCGAGCGTCAAGCCAATCTGTGACAAGTGCAGGGTGATCCGTCGGCATGGGCGGGTCATGGTGATCTGCTCCGATCCGCGCCACAAGCAGCGCCAGGGCTGATCGCCCCGGCACCAACACAACTGAATGCAGACCTCCCAGCACCACTGAGCTGCCTGGCGCGTCAAGCGCCAAAAAAGACGAATCAGCGTCGCTCATCCACGCCCGGTCGGAGGCCGGGCCCCGATAACACCCACGTGGGATCGGGAACGGGCTGGGATCAGACCTCCGCCTAGAAAAAAGAGGAAACGCCACCTATGGCTCGACTAGTAGGCGTCGACCTTCCGCGCGACAAGCGGATGGAGATCGCCCTGACCTACATCTTCGGCGTCGGCCGCACCCGGTCGAACGAGATCCTGGAAGCCACCGGCATCGACCGGAACCTGCGCACCCGGGACCTGACCGATGACCAGCTGACCCACCTACGCGACTACATCGAAGCCAACCTCAAGGTGGAGGGTGACCTGCGCCGCGAGGTTCAGGCCGACATCCGTCGCAAGATCGAGATCGGCTGCTACCAGGGCCTGCGGCACCGCCGCGGCCTGCCGGTGCGCGGCCAGCGGACGAAGACCAACGCGCGCACCCGCAAGGGCCCCAAGCGCACCATCGCCGGCAAGAAGAAGGCCAGGTAACCCCCCATGCCACCAGCCAAGAAGGCAGCCGCTGCCCCCAAGAAGGGGCAGAAGACCCGTCGCCGGGAAAAGAAGAACGTCCCGCACGGTGCCGCCCACATCAAGAGCACGTTCAACAACACGATCGTGACCATCACCGACCCGCAGGGCAACGTCATCGCCTGGGCGTCGTCGGGTCACGTCGGGTTCAAGGGCTCGCGCAAGTCGACGCCGTTCGCCGCGCAGTTGGCCGCCGAGAACGCGGCCCGCAAGGCGCAGGAACACGGCGTGAAGAAGGTCGACGTGTTCGTGAAGGGCCCGGGCTCGGGCCGGGAGACGGCGATCCGGTCGCTGCAGGCCGCCGGTCTGGAGGTCGGTGCGATCTCCGACGTCACCCCCCAGCCGCACAACGGCGTTCGCCCCCCGAAGCGACGCAGGGTCTAGGAGGAAAAGAACCCAATGGCTCGTTACACCGGACCCGTCACCCGCAAATCACGCCGGCTGCGCACCGACCTCGTCGGCGGCGACCAGGCGTTCGAGAAGCGCCCCTACCCGCCCGGCCAGCACGGCCGCGCGCGGATCAAGGAAAGCGAATACCTGCTGCAGCTGCAGGAGAAGCAGAAGGCCCGCTTCACCTACGGCGTGATGGAAAAGCAGTTCCGTCGCTACTACGAAGAGGCCGTGCGCCAGCCCGGCAAGACGGGTGAAGAGCTGCTGCGCATCCTGGAAAGCCGGCTGGACAACGTCGTGTACCGCGCCGGCCTGGCCCGCACCCGCCGGATGGCGCGTCAGCTGGTCAGCCACGGACACTTCAGCGTCAACGGCGTGCACGTCAACGTCCCCAGCTACCGGGTGTCGCAGTACGACATCATCGACGTGCGGGACGGCTCGCTGAACACCGTGCCGTTCCAGATCGCGCGGGAGACCGCGGGCGACCGCCCGATCCCGAGCTGGCTGCAGGTGGTGGGGGAGCGTCAGCGCATCCTCGTCCACCAGCTGCCCGAGCGGGCGCAGATCGACGTGCCGCTCACCGAGCAGCTCATCGTCGAGTTCTACTCGAAGTAAAGACCCCCTGGGCCAACCTGGTTCAGGTCTGCGACGATCGCAAGCGCGGCGAAGCCGGGTGCAGCGGGTCGGAGCGGACAACACAGCGGCATCAAATAGCGGGTGCCGAGAAGGAGAAGAAGAAACACCATGCTGATCTCTCAGCGACCCACCTTGTCGGAGGAAGTCCTCACCGACAGCCGCTCCCAGTTCGTCATCGAACCGCTGGAGCCGGGATTCGGTTACACCCTGGGCAATTCGTTGCGCCGGACGCTGCTGTCCTCGATTCCGGGTGCGGCCGTCACCAGCATCCGCATCGACGGCGTGCTGCACGAGTTCACCACCGTGCCGGGCGTCAAGGAAGACGTCACCGCGATCATCTTGAACCTCAAGGGCCTGGTGGTGTCGTCCGAGGAGGACGAGCCGGTCACCATGTACCTGCGCAAGCAGGGCCCGGGTGAGGTCACCGCGGGAGACATCGTGCCGCCCGCCGGTGTCACCGTGCACAACCCCGACCTGCACATCGCGACGCTGAACGACAAGGGCAAGCTCGAGGTCGAGCTGGTCGTCGAGCGCGGCCGTGGCTACGTGCCGGCCGTGCAGAACCGCGCCTCGGGTGCCGAAATCGGCCGTATCCCAGTCGATTCCATCTACTCGCCGGTGCTCAAGGTCACCTACAAGGTGGACGCCACCCGTGTCGAGCAGCGCACCGACTTCGACAAGCTGATCCTGGACGTCGAGACCAAGAGCTCGATCAACCCCCGCGACGCGCTGGCGTCGGCGGGTAAGACCCTGGTCGAATTGTTCGGTCTGGCACGCGAACTCAACGTCGAAGCCGAGGGCATCGAGATCGGGCCGTCGCCGGCCGAGGCCGACCACATCGCGTCGTTCGCCCTGCCGATCGACGACCTGGACCTGACCGTGCGGTCCTACAACTGCCTCAAGCGCGAGGGTGTGCACACCGTCGGCGAGCTGGTCAGCCGCACCGAGTCCGACCTGCTCGACATCCGTAACTTCGGGCAGAAGTCCATCGACGAGGTGAAGGTCAAGCTGCACCAGCTGGGCCTGTCGCTCAAGGACAGCCCGCCGAGCTTCGACCCCTCGCAGGTCGCGGGTTACGACGTCGCCACCGGCACCTGGTCGTCCGAGGCGTCCTACGACGACCAGGACTACGCCGAAACCGAACAGCTCTAAGAGCCGTCCGGTGACAATGCGGCCGTGCAGCGGCCGCTGAGGAACCGGACACAACCGACGAAAGTCCGTCCCGGCCCTACCTGATACGGGGGCCGGCCCCCGATGAGGAGATAGTCGCAATGCCCAAGCCCACCAAGGGACCTCGCCTCGGCGGGTCGTCTTCGCACCAGAAGGCGCTTCTCGCCAACCTGGCCACCTCCCTGTTCGAGCACGGCCGGATCAAGACGACCGAGCCCAAGGCGCGGGCGCTGCGGCCCTACGCGGAGAAGCTGATCACGCACGCGAAAAAGGGTGCGCTGCACAACCGTCGTGAGGTGATGAAGAAGATCCGCGACAAGGACGTGGTGCACGCCCTGTTCGCGGAGATCGGCCCGTTCTACGCCGACCGCAACGGCGGCTACACCCGCATCATCAAGGTCGAGCCGCGCAGGGGCGACAACGCGCCCATGGCCGTGATCGAGCTGGTGCGGGAGAAGACCGTCACCTCCGAGGCCGACCGGGCCCGTCGGGTGAAGGCTTCCAAGAAGTCCGACGCCCCGGTCGCCGCCGCGGCGGCGCCTCAGGCGGCCGTCGAACCCGAGGAAGCCGTCGGCCCGACGGCCGAGGAGGCGACCGAGACCGAGGCCACGGAGACACCCGAGGTTTCGGAGGCCACGGAGGCCGAGGCCGCCGCCGAGGAAAAGCACGACGAGGCCATCGAGGCGCGGGCCGAGGCCGAGAAGGCCGAAGAGGCTGACGAGGCTGACGAGAGTTAGCGACCCGGACTCTCAGGTCCGTCTGCGGCTCGATATCGCCTACGACGGAACAGGTTTCGCGGGCTGGGCCACTCAGGCCGGCCAGCGGACCGTGGCTGGGATCCTCGACGAGGCGCTGACGACGGTGTTTCGCACGCCGGTGCGCCTGCGCGCGGCGGGACGCACCGACGCCGGCGTGCATGCCACCGGGCAGGTGGCCCACGTCGACGTGCCGCTGGCCGCGCTGCCCAACGCCTACGCGCGCGCACCGCAGATCGGTGAGCCCGAGTTTTTGCCGCTGCTGCGCCGGCTGGGCCGGTTCCTGCCGACCGACGTCCGCGTCGTCGACATCACCCGCGCCCCGGCGGGTTTCGACGCCCGGTTCTCGGCGCTGCGCCGGCACTACGTGTACCGGCTCTCGACGGCGCCCTGGGGCGTGCAGCCGCTGCAGGCCCGCTACGTCACCGCCTGGCCGCGTCCGCTGGACGTCGAGGCGATGGCGACCGCGTCACGAGACCTGCTGGGGCTACACGACTTTGCCGCGTTCTGCCGTCATCGCGAGAACGCCACCACCATTCGCGAACTGCAGCGCCTGGAGTGGACCCGCGACGGCGACCTGATCACCGCGCAGGTCAGCGCCGACGCGTTCTGCTGGTCGATGGTGCGCTCGCTGGTCGGTGCGTTGCTGGCCGTCGGCGAGCACCGCCGGCCCGTTTCGTATTGCCGCGAATTGCTGAGCGCGACAGAGCGATCCAGCGACTTCGCCGCCGCGCCCGCGCACGGGTTGTCGCTGGTCGCCGTCGACTACCCGCCGGATGACCAGCTGGCGGCGCGCAATCTGATCACCCGCGACATTCGTTCGCGCTAGACCCGGGCCGCCACGAAAGTCGCCGCCTTGTTGGTCAATCCGGGCACGTAGCTCAGGTGCGAGCTCCACTGCAGGCCCGACGAGCAGATCGGGTCGCCGGGGTTGCACAGGTCGATGGTCTTGCCCTCGAAGTTGGGGGACAGGGCGCTCATCAGTTGGCCCGCCCGGCCGGACGGATTGCCGAACAGGGCGACCGCGGCGACGTGATCGGCGGCCGCGGGCGGCAGCGGCTGGCGGTAGCCGAGGCCGGACACCGGTGCCGCCGTGACGATGTCGACGACGGCGGCGCCCTGCGAGTACCCGCCCAGCACCAGTTTGGTGCCGGGACAGTTGGCGGCCATCTGCTGGATGTGGGTGCTGGCGTCATTGGCGCCGTTGGCGGCGGCCAGAAAGTCCTTGCTTGCCGGGTAGTTCACCCCATATGCACCAACGCTTTTGCGAGTCTGCTCGCGCAACGAGCTGACGAACGCACCGCCTACCTTGCCCACACCGGGCGGTTCATCGGTGCCGCGGGCGAACACCACTTCAACGCCGGGGCATGACGCCGACGCATGCGGAATCAATTGGGGGGCAATCAATAACGCGCCCGTCGCGCCAATTCCGATGCCCAGCCCTAACGGGATAAGCTTCACACAGCGATGTTAAGGGGGCGTTGATAACCCGACGGTAACGATTTAGACGAGAGGTGCTTGCGGTGCGGTCGTGGTCGGGACGACCGGACCGGTTGCGGGCCCCGGACCACCGTCGTGAATCGACGGGCCCGAACCGGGGGTCTGCCCGTTAACCGGTGACTGCTGGCCGTAGCCCGGCTGCTGCGGGCCGTAGCCGGGGCCGAGCGGCGGACCGAAGGCGGGCGACTGCTGGCCGAGGCCGGCGGCCGCCAGCTTCTGCGCGACGAACGACGCCGCCTGCGTGGTGTAGACGGGGACGTAGCCCTCGGTGTGCCCGCTCCACTCGTTGCCCTCGCCCGCGTGACAGATCGGGTCGTTGGGGTTGCAGTAGTCGGCGGCCTTGGAGCCCAGCAGCGCGCTCTTGGTGGGCAGCGACCCTCCGGCGCGGTCGGCCACGTCACCGAAGGTCACGACGGCGGCGACGTTGTTGGCGTATTGCGCGGGCAGGGTGCTGCCCCAGCTGATGCCGCCGATCGGGACGCCGGCCACGATGTCCATCACCGACGCGCCTTGGGAGTAGCCGCCCAGCACGATCTTGGTGTTCGGGCAGGTTTCCACGCTCTTCTTGACGCGATCGATGGTGTCGTTGGCGCCGTCGCCGCCGTGCAGCTGCAGCTTGCTGGCGGCGTAGTTCACCCCATAGGGCAGGATGTTCAAGCCCGTCTGCTGGCGCAGCGAGTCCACCAAGGCGTCGCCGACCCGGCCCAGGCCGGTGGGTTCGTTGGTGCCCCGGGCGAAGATGACTTCGACGTCAGGGCAGTCGAAGGCGGCGGCCTTAGGCGCCACGGCGGGGTTTGCGAGCAGGCCAGCGGCGATAACCAGGGCGGACGCGCCCAGGCCGATCAACCGGCCCGCTGACCGCGCGGTGCCCGCCCGAGGGGTACGTGTGCGGCGAGTTTTCACCGGGCGATTTTACCCAATTTCTGGTGCGTCGAAACCCCGGCGACCTGTGGATAACCGCGCTGACGGCGGGAAACGGCGGCCTAGCGTGGGCGTCGACCGATTCCCAGGATGAGGAGAACTCGTGCCGCGTCCGCCCGCCACGTGGCTACACGTCAGCGCTTACCGGTATTTGCTGCGTCGCGTCGAAAGCGCGTTGGTGGGCGAGGACATTGCGGCGGCCGGGTCCGGCTCTCGCGCGTACCGGGCCTCGCTGCTGTCCGGTTGCGTGGTGACCGCCGTCGCCGTGGCCGGCTGCGCGCTGCTGGCCGTCCTGCGACCACACATCGCGCTCGACCGCGAACAGATCGTGGTGAGCCGAGAATCCGGGGCGCTGTTTGTCCGTGTGGGCGACGTCTGGCATCCGGTGCTCAACCTGGCCTCGGCCCGGCTCATCGCGGCGACGGCCGCCGACCCCCGGCCGGTTACCGAATCCGACCTGAGCGCCACCAAACGCGGTCCGCTGCTGGGCATTCCGGGCGCGCCGCAATTTCTCGGCAGGCCGCTGTCCCCGGACGATACGGATTGGTTGATCTGCGCTAGCACCGGCGCTAGCACCGCCACGACCGTCGTCATCACGCTGCGCTCCCAGGCGCCGCCGGTGCATCGGGTGCCCGGCGGAGATGCCCTCCTGGTGGCTGCCGCTGCGGATTCGCCGGCCTACTTGCTCTACCACGGCCACCGCGCGTTGGTGGACCTCGACGACGCTGCTGTTTTGCGCGCGCTGCGCCTCGAGCGGCGGGCGCCGGTGATCGTCTCGCAAGCGTTGCTGAACGCCGTGCCCGAAGCGCCCCCGATCACGCTTCCGCGAATCCGCGGCGGTGGCGCCGCGACGCCCGGAATGCCCGGATTTCCCGTCGGCAGTGTGCTTCGCATCACACGCGCCGACGGCGACGAGTACTACGCGGTGCTGGCCACCGGGGTGCAACGCATCGGCCAGGTCGCCGCCGACCTGCTGCGCTTCGGCAACCCACAGGGAACGACCAACGCCGTCTCGGTCGCCCCCGACGCGATCCGGGCCGCTCCCGTCGCCGCCGAGCTCCCGGTTGCCCTCTTTCCCGACCGGGCGCCCTCGCTCGCAGCACCCGCCGGCACGCTGTGCGCCGGCTGGGAGGAGGCGAAGACCGGCCAAGCCGACGTCATGTTCCTGGCAGAAAGCCGGCTACCGGTCCCGACCGGCCGGGCACCGGTGGCCTTGGCGCAGGCCGACGGCAACGGCCCCGCGCTGGACGCCGCGTACGTTCCGGCCGTCCGAAGCGCCTACGTGCGGGCGGGCGGCAACGCCGGCACCCGCTACCTGATCACCGACACCGGAGTCCGGTTCGCCGTTCACGACGACGACGCCGCCCGCGACCTCGGTCTCACGGACGCGTCCCCGGCGCCGTGGCCGCTGCTCACGCTGTTGCCGGCCGGTCCGGAGCTGAGCCGACAGAGCGCATCAATCGCCCGGGACGCGGTCACGGGCTCGCCGTAGGCGAGCCCTCGCGGCCCCGGCGGCCACCGCGACCGCCAGCGCGCCCAGGCAGATCGCGGCGCCACGCAGCGCCGTGTCCCGGGCGCGGGAATCGCGCGGCGGGAGCGGCGGGCGCGCGGTGATCGGCACGGGCGCCGCGGATGGGTGGGGACCGTCGGCGGGAGCAGCGGTGCCGGCGGTGACCGCGGCGAGCGGGTCAACGGTGCCGTTACCGACGAGAGGATCCCACCCGGCGGCCGGATGGTGCGCCGTCGTCTTGATGCGCTGCATCACCTGGCGCGCAGTCAGCGCCGGAAAGCGGGCGCGGATCAGCGCGGCCACCCCACTGACCACCGGCGCGGCATAGCTGGTGCCGGACACCGGCTCCGGAGCGAGTGACGCCACCGCCTCGCCCGGCGCGGCGACATCGACCCAGGGACCGGCAAGGGTGAACGGCGAGGCGGTTCCGTCGGCACTCACCGACCCGACGGTCAGCACGTAGTCGTCGTACCAGGCGGGGCTGACGGTGACCGTGAGCGTCTGCCAGGTGGCGTCGCCACGTTGGGGTGGGCACTGTCCGGCGCCACCGGTGTTGCCCGCCGCGGCGACGACGACGGCATTTTTGACGTCGACGGCGTACGCCAGTGCGGCACCCAGCGCGCGGTCGTCGGGTGCCGACGCCGCCGGTGTGCATGCGACGGACGAGATGTTGATCACCGAGGCGCCCAGGTCGGCGGCCGTCCGGACGGCCTTCGCCATGGTGTCGACGTCACCCACCCCGATTCGGGATCGGTCACCGGTCGGGGCGAATTTCGCACTGGACTGCCGAATGCTGATCAATGTGGCCTCGGGCGCCACCCCGCTGAATCTGTCGGACTTGGAATCGGGTGTGGCCGCGATGATTCCGGCCACCAGTGTGCCATGCGCGTCGCAATCCTGGGTGCCGTCGCCGGTGGACACGTAATCACCCCCGGGGACCACATCCGGCAGCCGCCGATGTCGCGAGATCCCGGTGTCGATGACCGCGATCCGCTGTCCGGCGCCGCGGCTGAGCTGCCACACCGCCGACAGGTCGCCAAGATTGGATGGCCGGTCGCGGGCCGGTCCCGAGTCGGTGGTCATCGTGGCGCAAACCTCGCGTTGCGTGGTCGGCCACGGAGACGCCGGGCGCGCCGGCTTGGGCAACCACCTGTCGTCGACGTCGGGGGGCGAAACGGCTTGCGCCGTCGGGGTTCCGCACGCGATGGCCAGCGTCAGGGCTGACACCGCAACCAGGCGGCCGGCCCGGCGGCTCACCATGGCAGGCTCACACCGCGGGCCGCGCCGTAGATTCCACATATCCAACAGGTCAACGGAACCATCGCGGCCATTCCCAGCCATTCCGCTAGGGCGGCACTCCGGCGCAGGATGGGCGAGGCGGGCCGCCTGGGCCCGACGAAACCGACATACATCGCCGCGACGACGGAGGCCGTCGTTGCGGTCGTGAGCCAGGGGCCGTGCACCGCTGCGCGCGCGGCGGCCATACCGAAGGTCGTTGCGGCAACGACTAGTCCGCTGATCGCAAAGACGAGCATCCTTCCGATGTCGGTGGACCGCGAGCGGGACAGCAACAGCGCGGCGGTGAGCGCGCCGAACGCGGTGCACGATGGGCGCGGCGGCCCGGCAAGCACGGTGACGACCGCGGCGGCGGCGGCCGATACCGACAATCCGGCCAGCAGGCCCGTCAGCCAGGTATCGGCGCGAACCGCTTGGCGATGGACCGCGGCTCGGCTCGGATCGGCCTGTGTCTCCTCCGATGTCCCCAGCCGCGGCGATAACCCCGCCACTGCGATCGCTGCGCGCGGCGCCACCGGAAGCAGGCCGAGGGACACCAGCCCCGCCGCCGAAGCGACGGCGCCCAATGGCACCCCGCTGATCACACCCGCCAATGCCGCCACCGCGATCATTACGGCGCAGCACGAGACCGACGTCAAAGTGACCGCACCGCAACCCGATACACGCATCGCCACAACAGAGACGACCCCGGCCGCCGCTGCGGCCAGCAAGACATTGGGAATGCCGGGTGCGCCCGGCACCGCCACAAAGCCGGCGATCCCGGCGAACGCGGTCGCGATCGCGCTCAGCACCAGTCCGGCGGTCCGGTCTCCATAGCCGCGGTGCGCGAGGGCCGCCAGTCCCAGGGCGAGCGCGCCCGACGACAGCAACGCGACGGTGGTGGCCGAATCCCGGGGCACGTTCGTGCCGAACGCATTACGCAGGATTGTCAACGCTCCGACTCCCGTTGAGAGCATTGCCCCCGCCGCGCCGATCGACCGGACCGCGCGCCGGCGCGAAGTCCCCCCGCGCGGCTCGGTGGCCGCGTCGAGTGTGGCCGCGACCGCGTCCGCGACGTCGACGTAACGGGGGCCGGGCAACGGCGAGGCGCTGCGGGTCAGCACCAGGATCGCGCCGTCACCGATGCCATGCTGGGCCAGCGTCATCGACGGATCCAACGCGGACGCGCCGGGCGCCGACAGCCGGTAGCGCGCGCCGTCACCGTCGGGGCAGCCGACACCGAGGATGTCGACGACCGACGGAAGCAACACGGCGACAGGGATTCCGGCGGGCAGGGCGACGTCGACGGCGGTGGTGTCCCAGTGCACGCGGACGCGCCGCAGCCCGGTATCGATTGCAGGCAACAGCGGACCCTTCGGTCGGATTGACGGAGAACATAACCAGATTCGAAGGGACCGGTGTGCGGCTGTCCACAGGTGACTTGTCGTCGATGTCCGTGCTACCTACCGTCGTCGCACCGGAAGGGGACGAGATGGCCCAGAGTTTGGCGGCGGTGCCACAGCCGCCCGGTGCGCAGATCGTTGTCGACGCGCCGCCGGACCTGCCGTCCCCGCCATCGTCGGGCCTGGCGCTGCGGCTGATTCCGGTGGTGCTCTCGCTGGTGTGCATCGGTCTCATGGCCGCGGTGTCCGGCGCCGGGAATGGGCTGGCGCGCAACCCCATGTTTCTGGCATTTCCCGCGATGATGCTGGTTTCGACCGTGGTGACCGGGCTGACCGGTGGCGCCCGCCGGCGCGGCGGTGGGATCGACGCCGACCGCGACCACTACCTCGACTACCTGAGCGGTCTGAGTCAGGACCTGTTCGAAGTCGCCCTGGCGCAGCACAATTCGGCCATTCGGGACCATCCGGACCCCGACACGCTGTGGACCTTGATCGGCGGTCCGCGCATGTGGGAACGCCGCCCGGCCGGCGCCGGCTTCGGCCTCGTGCGGGTGGGCGTCGGCCCTCAGCCACTCGCTCGCCGATTGGTCGCCCCGCCCCTGCCCCCGCAGGATCGCCGCGATCCGGTCACCGCCGTCGCACTTCGGCGCTTCCTGGATGCGCACGCGACCATCCGGGCGCCTGCCACGATCGACCTGCTGGGCGGGTCACCCCTGCGGATCGACGGCGACCAGGGCGAAGTACGCGGGCTCCTGCGAGCCATGGTCTGCCAGCTCGCGGTGCTGCATGCACCCGATCAAGTGCTGATCGCCGCCGCCGTCGACGAGCAGAACCGCGATCAGTGGGAGTGGTTGAAATGGCTGCCGCACAACCGGCATCCGGTTGATGCCGATGCGCTGGGTCCGGTGCGGATGGTCTATCCCGACCCGGCATCGGCGCGGCGCGCGCTGGCCGCGGTGCAGGGCCCCAACGTGGTGGTGGTCACCGATCTGGCCGACGCCATCGACCCGATCAGCGGCGCGACCACCCTCGGCGTGGGCAACACCTGCGAGGGCGCACCGCTAGTCATCTCGACGCCAGCCCCTCCGGGACTGTGCCCCGACCAAATGTCGCCCATCGAGGCGCTGGTTTGCGCCCGCCGGCTGGCCGGATACCACCCGAGCACGGCCGGGACGAGGGGTTCGCACCCCACATGGGCGGAGCTGGCGGGGCTTTCGGACCTTGACCGTTTCGACCCGGCCGCGCTGTGGCGCCGCCAGCGACACCGCGACCGCCTTCGCGTACCGATCGGAACCACTGTGCAGGGCGCCGCCATCGAGCTGGACATCAAGGAACCGGCCGAAGGTGGGATGGGCCCACACGGGCTGTGCATCGGCGCCACCGGGTCGGGCAAGTCGGAGCTGTTGCGCACCATCGCGCTGGGCATGATGGCCCACAATTCGCCGGAGGCGCTCAACCTACTGCTCGTCGACTTCAAGGGCGGCGCAACCTTTCTCGACTATGCGAACGCCCCCCACGTGTCGGCGGTGATCACCAACCTGGCCGACGACGCGCCGCTGGTGGCCCGGATGCGCGACGCCCTGGCCGGTGAGATGAACCGTCGTCAGCAATCGCTGCGCGCCGCGGGCTGCGACAGCGTCACGACATACGAACGCGCGCGGGCGGCCGGCGCGGCGTTGACCCCGCTGCCCGCACTGTTCATCATCGTCGACGAGTTCTCCGAATTGCTCAGCCAACAACCCGATTTCGCCGACACGTTCGTCGCGATCGGCCGTGTCGGCCGGTCGCTGGGCATACACCTGCTGCTGGCCAGCCAGCGCCTCGATGAGGGCCGGCTACGCGGACTGGACGCCCACCTCTCGTATCGACTCTGCCTCAAGACGCTGTCGGCCGCCGAATCCCAAACCCTGCTGGGCAATCTCGACGCATACCGGTTGCCGAGCGACCCCGGCGGCGGCTTTTTACGGGCAGGCGGCGGCGAACCGGTTCGCTTCCAGGCCGCCTCGGTTTCGGCGCCGCTGCCCGCGCACAGGCCATCCCGCATTCCCGCCGCGGCCGGCACGGTGCGCGTGTTCAGCACCAGGGTCACCGGTGCCGTCAGCCGGAACGTCGAGACACCCGGGAGGCCCGAGCGGAGCGTCTCGCACGCCGTCCTGGACCGGCTGTCCGGCCGCGGTCCGCTCGCCCACCGGGTTTGGCTGCCCCCGCTGGGACCGGCACCGGCGCTGCAGACCGTGCTGGCCGACGCCGAGTGCCTCCCTGCAGGCCTGACGGTGCCCATCGGCACCGTCGACCGTCCCTTCGATCAATGCCGGACACCGCTGATGGTCGACTTGTCCGGGGCCGCAGGCCATGTGGCGGTCGTCGGCGCGCCCCAGGCCGGAAAGTCGACGGCGCTGCGCACCCTCATCACGGCCCTCGCGGCCACGCACGACCCCGGCCAGGTGCAGTTCTACTGCCTGGATTTCGGTGGGGGGGCGCTGTCGACGGTGCATACCCTGGCGCATGTGGGCGCGGTCGCCGGACGCGCGGAACCCCGTCTGGCCGGCCGGATCGTCGCCGAATGCGAGGCGGTCATTCGTCACCGGGAAGCGGTGTTCCGGGAGGATGGCATCGCCTCGATCGCCCAATACCGCCAGGGGCGAATGAACGAAGATCGGTTCGGTGACGTGTTCCTCGTCATCGACGGCTGGGGGAGCGCGCGCCAAGAATTCGACGCGCTCGAGGAGTCGATCACCGCGATTGCGGCTCAAGGGCTGTCGTTCGGGGTGCACCTGGTGTTGTCGGCGACGCGGTGGGCGGAACTGCGGCCTTCGTTGCGGGACCAGATCGGCACTCGCATCGAGCTACGGCTGGGCGACCCGGCGGACTCCGAAATCGATCGCAAGGCCGCGCAGCATGTGCCGCGCGACAGGCCCGGTCGTGGCCTTTCCCCGGAGGGCCTGCACATGGTGATAGCCACGCCTGTTGCCGAGGTTCCCGCCGGTGAATCGGCCGCCCCGTCCATTCCGCTGCTGCCCCAGGGCGTGAATTACGAGGATATGGTGCGCGGATCGAATCCCGAGTCGGGGATGCCCATGCTGCTCGGCCTGCGGGAGCGGGGATTGGACCCAGTGCCAATGGATTTCGCGCAGCGACTGCATCTGCTCGTGCTCGGCGACAACGAGTGCGGCAAGACCGCGACGCTTCGGACGTTGTGCCGAGAAATCGTGCGAACGACGACGCCCACGCAAGCCCGGCTATTGGTCGTCGACTTTCGCCGTACCCTGCTTGGTGTCGTCGAGTCGGAGCATCTCAGCGGCTATGCCATGTCGCCCGCCGCCCTGGCCGTGGTGCTGCCCGAGTTGCTCGAGTCGCTGCAGGCGCGGATGCCGCCGCCCGGCGCCAGCCAGGCCCAATTGCGCAGTGGCGCCTGGTGGTCGGGACCGGACCTCTACGTCGTCGTCGACGACTACGACCTGGTCGCCACGCCGGCGGGCAATCTCCTCGGGCCGATCGTCGAATTCTTGCCCTACGCAGCAGATCTGGGATTGCATCTGGTCATTGCCCGCCGCAGCGGTGGCGTCGAGCGCGCGATGTTCGAGCCGCTACTGGCGACCCTACGCGACCTCGGCTGCATGTCGCTGATGATGAGCGGATGCCCGGCGGACGGTGGATCGTTCGGTTCCACCCAGCCGCTGCGATTGCCGCCGGGCCGCGGCGTGCTGACCACGCGGGCCGGTGACGAAGAGCTCATCCAGGTTGCCTGGACCCCACCGTGAGCGGGCACGCAGCAATCGTCGAAGCCGGCCCCGGAGTGATCCGCCGATTGTGTTGCGCCACAAACACGGTCGCCGACACTGAGCTGGCCGACACCGTCCAGGCCGCGCTGGATGCGATAGACGACCAGGTGGCGCTGGTGGGGGAGCGCCCGGTAGCCGTCGAGGCGCTGTGGGAAACGGCGCTGCGATCGGCAATCCGCGGGCACTGCGGGGCGTTGGTCGTCGTTCATCCGTCGTGGTGGTCGGCCGCGCGCGTGGCTGTGCTGCGCGCGGCCGGTGCCGCCGTCGCGGGCGAGGTGCGGACGCGGACGCGAACGGCGCTGCTGATGCGGGCGTCCAGTGCCGCACGGGACGCGACCGCGGTGATTGAAATCGCCGAGCGACTGGTGGCGATCACCACGGGCGAGGTCACCGCCGTGCCGCGTAACGCCGAACCGCGATCCGTGGCCCGCGACGTCGCGGGCATCGTCGCCGGGATGTCTCCCGCCTCGGTGCTGATCGACACGCCGAGCACCGTCCCCGGCGCGTCGGCGCTGGCGACGCTGATCGCCGCCGCGGTGCGCGGCTGCGGACAGAGCAGCCCAAATACGCTCGAGCTCAACGACATCC
>NZ_QMEV01000139.1 GCF_003284935.1 Mycobacterium colombiense | reverse complement strand
CGCTTCGACGTACTCCCTGACATGACTCCAACTTTCCCAACAAGTGGAGTCTCCGGACATGCCGGGGCGGTTCATGCCCCCGGTCGCTGACACCGTAGAGGCTGTACCAGAGTTTGCCCTCGTTGAAGATCTGTTCCTTCTCGGCGTGGCTGAGCCGGCGGATGAACATGTCGGTGTTGTAGATGACCTGGTCGACGAAGCTGGCGTGCGCCCAGTAGAACAACTCAGGATTCAGCGCGTGGTATCGCGAGCCGTCGCTGACGGTGCCCTTGATCGTCTTGTGGAAGTCCCGCACCTTGCGGCCCCACTCGTGCGGTTCGTCGGAGTAGACGGTGTTCATCAGGGGCGGCGCGGTCCGCTTGGCCCGGCCGAGCGTGTCGCTGAAGATGACGGAGTGGTCCAGCACGCCCTGGGCGAGCTGCTCGATGCAGTTCTCCACCCCGGCGGTGCGCTGGAACCCGAAGAGCTGGGTGCGGACGTCTCCGTAGAACTTCCAGATCAACGAATCCGGCCCCAGCCGCGGGGAGGCGTCGGCGATCGCGTCGTCGACGGGCATCGGTATCGCCTCGCGGACGCCGGTGTCGAAACGCGGCCCGGCAGTCGCCGCGGCCAACTCGTCGTTCTGGGCGGTCATGCCCACCTCCTCGCCGTACCCGCGCTGGGCGACGGCAATCCATGTGAACCATTGACACAAAGACGTATCTTTGTTCCAAGCGTCTCGAACACTAGCAGGCGCGGGTCGCCGTCGCACCTGCCGAGTCCGGTCTCGATGTCGAAAAAGTCGGCCATGGAGCACGCCGAGGAGTTGATACGATGCCGCCAATCATGCAGTCCGAACCGGGCTCTGCCACTGCCGAGGCGCTCACCGATCTCGATCGCACCATCTTGGACACCGCGCGCAGCGTGTTCGAGACCTACGGCGTGCGCCGCGCCAATATCGACGACGTCGCCGCCCGGGCCGGGGTCAGCCGCAGCACCATCTACCGCCGCTTTCCGACGAAGGAGAACCTGTTCGCCCAGGTGGTGCGGCGTGAGGCCGGCCTGTTCTTCAGCACGCTGGACCAGGCGACCACGGGTTGCGACCCGCAACAGGCGGTGGTCGAGGCGTTCGCGCTCGGCGTCCGCCTGGTGCAGGACTCCGCGCTGTATTCGCGGATCGCCGAAAGCGAACCCGAACTGTTCGGCATGTTCTCCCGGTCGCAGGCCTTCCCGATCCGCCAGTTCGCCGACGGGATCGCCCACACCCTGCGACGCTGCGGCGCCGACCTGGCCGAGGCCGACCTGGACAACATCGCCGACATCCTGCTCCGCGTCGCCCTGGGCATCATCGTCTTCCCGACCGACCGGCTCGACACGTCGGATCCGGCGGCGGTTCGCGACTACGCCGCGCGCTATCTGGTGCCGATCATCAGTCGGCAACCATCCCGCTAACAGACCTCACATTGTCGGCGCCCTGAACTAGCCTTGAGCCGTGGCTGGGAGTTCTGCGGCTCCGCGGACTCGGTACGCCAGTTGCGGCGAGATCGACATCGCCTATCAGGTCTTCGGCGATGGCCCGATGGACCTGCTCATGCTGCCGGGCCCGCTGATCCCGATCGACTGCGTCGACCTCGAGCCCTCGATGTACCGCTTTCATCGTCGGCTCGCGTCGTTCTGCCGGGTGATCCGCTTCGATCAGCGCGGCATCGGCCTGTCCTCGAGGGTTCCCTCCCTCGACATGCTCGGCCCCGAATCGTGGGCCCAGGACGCGCTCGCCGTGATGAACGCCGTCGGCTGCGAGAAAGCCACGATCTTCGCGCCGGGTTTCACCACGCTGGCCGGTGTGGTCCTGGCGGCCGATCACTCCGATCGGGTGAACAGCCTTGTCATTGCCAACGGCGCGGCACGCACGTTGCGCGGTCCCGACTACCCCATCGGCGCCGAACTCGACGACGCCGATCGATTCACCTCGGTCGGGATGGAGCCGGACGCCGTCGAGCAGGGCTTCGACATGCTCGGCATCATCGCCCCCAGCGTCGCGCACGACGACGCATTCCGCTCGTGGTGGGACATGGCCGGCAACCGGGCGGCGTCTCCCAGCATGGCCCGCGCGTTCATCAACAAGGTCAGGCAGGGCGACGTCCGCGACAGGCTGCCGCGCATCGCGGTACCCACGCTGATCGTCCATCGCGACAACCCCGGCTTCAGCCCCGTCGAGCACGCGCACTACCTCGCCGAGCGCATCGCCGGGTCGCGTCTGGTCGAACTGCCCGGCGAGGACGCCCTGTACTGGGTCGGCGACACCGGCCCGATGCTGGACGAGATCGAAGAGTTCATCACCGGAGTGCGCGGCGCTTCCGACGCCGAGCGCCTGCTCACCACCATCGTGTTCACCGACATCGTCGGCTCCACCGAGCGCGCCGCCGCGCTGGGTGACCACCGCTGGCGCGACCTGCTGGACAACCACGACAGGATCGTGCGCCACGAACTGCAGCGCTTCGGCGGTCGCGAAGTCAATACGGCCGGAGACGGTTTCGTTGCGACGTTCAGCAGCCCGAGCGCGGCGATCGCCTGTGCCGACGCCATCGTGGACGCCGTTCATGTGCTGGGCATCGAGGTGCGGGTCGGCATTCACGCCGGCGAGGTCGAGGTGCGCGGCGCGGACGTCGCGGGCATGGCCGTTCACATCGGCGCGCGGGTCGCCGCGCTCGCCGGGCCCAGCGAGGTGCTGGTGTCGTCCACGCTGCGCGACATCGTGACCGGCTCGCGACACAGGTTCGGTGATCGCGGTGAGACCGCGCTCAAGGGCGTGCCCGGTTACTGGCGGCTGTACGCCCTGGTCCGCGAGCACGCCGCCGTCCGGCGGTAGCGGACCGAAAATCGCAGCGGTCGAAGCGTCGGGGCCCGCGGCGTAGGCTGCGGACGGGGACTTTCCGCAGCCGTAGCGTCCCGGCTTTCCGTTCGATTTCTGGCGTCCCGCTTGGTATTTCATC
>NZ_QMEV01000138.1 GCF_003284935.1 Mycobacterium colombiense | reverse complement strand
GACTGCCCCTCAATGCACGCGTGGCCGCCCGTAATCAGCGGGGCGGCCGCCGCGTCGGGGCTCAACGCGATAGCAGCTCCGCACAACCCAGCGCCGGCAACTACTTTGATGTTGAACCGATCGACGATCGCCATCAGCGTCAACTCTCCTTTATCCACGCTCAGCTATTTCCGCAATCATGTGGTGCAGCAGGCCCGCCTAGCCGTACCGAGGCCGCTTTTCACGACCGCGCCAATTGTCAGCAGCCGACGCGCGACACGCGCCACGCCGCACCGCGCCGTTTCCAAATGGTGACGTCACAACGGCGTCACGAATCAGAACACCCTCGGCGGACACCGATCGACCTGCACGAATGGGCTTGCGCCGTAGCGGTACTCAGCGATCGTCGCCCCCCGGCCACGCCGCCGACCGGGCGCGTCGTGCGGCGATCCCGCGTGCTGGCCGCGCCCTCGTCGTAGCGCCCGACGGACAGCCGCCCGGATGCTCGGCTGGCCGACTTCAAATCCCACGGACTTTATTTTTCCGCAGGTCCTTCACAGGAAACTGTAGGTGAACAGTTATCGTTCCCAAGGTTACGTAGAAGTTAACATCGTGATTAGAACTGTTGACGGGAAGAGGAGAAGGGGCCATGTCACCACGTCGTCTCGCCGCCGGGTTCATCGGTTCAGCCCTGTTCGGCGGCCCGCTTCTGGCCGGTCTTGTCTGGGCAAGTCCAGCGCAGGCCGACGCGGCCGGCTTCCTCAATGACATGCATCGCGACGGGGTCCACGCCGTCTCGGGCGGCGACGCCGCGCTGTTGCAGGCCGGCCTGAACGTATGCCAGCAAATCTCCTGGGGCGCTCCGCCCGCGCAGCTCGAAGGCTTGGCGCTGCAGCGCTCCGACGACCAGCAGGGGGCGGGTGGCCTGAGCGCCAAACAGGCCGACGACGTGGTCGTCTACGCCATGCGCGATCTGTGCCCCAGCTAGAAAGGGCCCCGATCCAACAGACTTCGGCGGCCTAGCGACCGGCCGTTCTTTGCCGACTATTCACTCTCCCGATTTCTTTGCGCAGCGGGTCGTCGCACTTTTGTGTAAAAGTGCATCATCCGCATCGGGCGCAGACGTAAGGAGAAGGTTGGATGGCGGCACGCAGGCGATATGGCCGGGTGATGGGCGCGGCGCTGGCCAGTGGCCCACTTGTGCTGGCCGGGGTCCTCTGCGCCGGCCCGGCGCGGGCCGACGGGGCAGCCTTCCTCAACGACCTGCACAACGCCGGCATCCATGCCGTCAACGGCGGCGACCCGGAGCTGCTGCAGATGGGCGCCGACCTGTGCCAGCAGCTTTCCTGGGGCGCCTCCCCGCAACAGCTGGAGGGCTTGGCGCTGCAGCGCTCCGACGCCGACCAGGGCACCGGGGGCATCAACGGCCGCCAGGCCGCCGACGTCGTCATCTTCGCGCTGCGCGACCTGTGCCCCAACGCCTGACGGCGAGCTAGTGGCGGGCAGTCCGCTCCGCGCTAGGGTGACACTCGAGTGAAGCTGAGCGCACGGAACCTGGCCGGCCTCGAGATCCCGGTCCCGACCTATGACCGCAGCCAAATCGGCGTCGGCATAGCACATTTCGGCGTCGGCGGCTTCCACCGGTCGCATCAGGCCATGTACATCGACCGGCTGCTCAGTGACGGGCTCGCACACGACTTCGGCATCTGCGGAGTCGGCGTGCTGCCGGGCGACGAGCGCATGCGCGACGCCCTGCGCGGCCAGGACCACCTCTACACGCTGATCCTCGAGCACCCCGACGGCACCCGCGAGCCGCGGGTGATCGGCGCGATCGTCGACTACCGTTATGCGCCCGACGATCCCGACTCGGTGATCGAGCTGCTGGCCGATCCGGCCACCCGGATCATCTCGCTCACCATCACCGAGGGTGGTTACCAGCCGCCGCTGAGCGCGGTGTTCGGGTTGGTGGCCGAGGCGTGCGACCGGCGGCGCGTGCGCGGCCTGCCCTCCCCCACGATCGTGTCCTGCGACAACATCGCCGGCAACGGAGACCTGGCCCGGCGCGTCTTCACCTCAGCCGCCGAACGAGTGAATCCCGCACTGGCGCAATGGATGCGCGAGAAGACCACCTTTCCCAACTCGATGGTCGACCGGATCACACCGGTGACCACGCCCGACGTGCTCGAGCGGCTGGAGTCCGAATTCGGGGTGGCCGACGCCTGGCCCGTCATCGCCGAACCGTTCGCCATGTGGGTGATCGAGGACAACTTCGCCGACGGCCGCCCGCCGCTGGATCGGGCCGGGGTGCAACTCGTCGAGGACGTGGCGCCGTACGAGGCGATGAAATTGCGGCTGCTCAACGCCGGGCATCAGGGCCTGTGCTATTTCGCCTACCTCGCGGGATACCGGCTGGTGCACGACGCCGCCCAGGATCCGGTGATCGCGGATTTCCTTGCCCGCTATATGGATTCGGAGGCCATGCCGACGCTGCGGCGCGTCCCGGGCCTCGACGAGTTCCGGGCCGGCCTGCTGCCGCGCTTCGCCAACGCCTACATCCGCGACACCGTCGCCAGGCTGTGCGCCGAATCCTCGGACCGCATCCCGAAGTGGTTGTTGCCGGTGGTGCGCGACAACCTGCGCGCCGGCGGGCCGGTGCGGCTGTCCGCGGCGATCGTCGCGAGCTGGGCGCGCTACGCCGAGGGCGTCGACGAACGGGGCGAACCGATCGAGGTGGTGGACCGCCTGGCCGACACCCTGGTGCCGCTGGCCCGCGCGCAGCGCGACGACCGGCTCGCATTCCTGGCCAACCGGGCGGTCTTCGGCGACCTCGTCGACCACGAGCGCTTCCGCGAGGCCTACCTGTGGGCGCTGGACTCGCTGCACCAGCAGGGCGCGCGCGCCACCCTGCGGGCGTTGCTCGGGGCCGACCCGCCGTGACCCTGGTCGCCGGCATCGACTCCTCGACCCAGTCCTGCAAGGTGCTGGTGTGCGACGCCGCCACCGGCCGGGTGGTTCGCGAGGGCCACGCCAGCCACCCCAACAACACCGAAATCGACCCTGCCGCATGGGAATCCGCGACTCGTCAGGCCATCGCGGCCGCGGGCGGGCTGGACGGGGTCGACGCGGTGGCCGTCGGCGCGCAGCAGCACGGCATGGTGTGCCTGGACGCGACCGGCCGGGTGGTGCGCCCGGCGCTGCTGTGGAACGACGTGCGTTCGGCCGACGCCGCGCG
>NZ_QMEV01000137.1 GCF_003284935.1 Mycobacterium colombiense | reverse complement strand
ATCCAGCGGCGCGGCCGTGGAGTACAGCCCGTCGGTGAGGGCCCCGTAGGGCTTGGCGTCGGGGCCGCGACTGCCGATCAGGGCCGGGCGCCCGGGCAGGTCCAGCCAGCTGCTGGCCAACAGCTGCCAGCGCTCGGCGACCGACATCGCCGTGTAGCGGTCGGTGGCGATCGTCGGCGCCCAGTACGGTGCCTCGCCGGTGACCGGTTCGGGGTCGGGCATGCCGCTTGCGATCAATCCGGCCGCGGCCGCGACTTCGAGGAGCAGGCCCAGCCGCTGCTCCTCGATGCCGGTCACCTTGCTCAGCCGTTTGACTTCACGGATCCCCAGGCCGCCGCTGCGCAGCTCGGAAACCGGCGCGGTGGAAAGGGTTTCGAGCAGGACGTCGACCTCGCGCAGCAGGTCGATGACGGCCCCGGCGGCCGCGGCGTCGGCATCCTCGGGCGTGGTGGTCGACACCACCGGGTCGGGTGCCGTCAGTTGCGTGGGGCCGGGCTGCTCGCCGCGCAACAGCTGCCCGACGTGGCGGGGCAGGATCACCGTCTCGGCGTCGATGCGCCGCAGCAGGCCCATGGCCAGCAGCTGGGGCACCGGCCGGTCGGTGGGCGCGCCGGGCGCGGCGTCACGGGTGCGTCCCATCGGCGAGCCCTCGAGAAGCTTCTCCACAACGTCGAGCTGTGCCTGGCTGAGGTCGTCGATCAGGGCGGCGATCTGTTCGGCGCTGCGCGAGGTGTCCTCGAGGATGACCTGACCCGGATGCCACGGCATGCCCGTCGCAGCGTCGGGGGCGACCCGCAGCGTGGCTTCGCCCCAGACCAAGGCGCGTTGCCGCAGGTCGTCGACCGCCTCTAGGACGTCGGTTTCGGTGGCGCGGTCACCGATCAGCGCCAGCAGCTTCGGGGTGGGCACCGGCTCGGCGTCGGCCTGCAGCACCAGCAGCGCGTCGAGCACGGCCAGGCGCAGGAAGTCCAGGTCGTCGGTGCCGGCCTTGATCGACTGGCGGGCCTGGGCGCGGGCGGCCAGTGCGGCGATGCTGCCGGGCGGGGGCTGGGCGAGGTCCGGCCGCAACTCCAACAGTCGGATCAGCTGCTCATCGGATAACTCGGCCAGCCACGACCCCAGCGGGATATCCGGGGTGTTGTCGGTCATTGCTGACCAGCGTAAAGCAGGTCGCGGCTACCGAGCAGACCTCGACGGCCCATCGACGCACCTGGGCACATGCCCCTGAGTCCGACGGCGACGCGTCGCGAACTCCGGTCTTGCGCCACACGCGCATTGCCACCTGTAAGAATGGACGTCGTGGCTGACACTGCAGAGGGCAAAGCGCGCAAGACCAAGTACGTCGACAATGGCTGGCCGACGACGGACCCCGACGACCACGCGGTCAGCGAACTCGTGACCGATCGCACGGGTGCGCTGTCGCCCTTCGGCGAGCTGGTGTTCCCGCTGCCCTCCACCGAGCTGCCCTACCTGCACCCGGTCACCGTCGTCAATCGGTAGGTCGCCAGATGGCCAGGGCCTCTGAGGCCTCGCAATCCTCGGCGAACTGGGCCTCCAACGAGCCCGGCTCGGGCGGGCTGTCGCATCTGGACGACCACGGCGCGGCGCACATGGTCGACGTCAGCGAGAAGGTAGCAACCAAGCGGACCGCGGTCGCCGCGGGTGTCCTGCGCACCTCGGCGCACGTGGTGGCGCTGATCTCGACCGGTGGCCTGCCCAAGGGCGACGCGCTGGCCACCGCCCGGGTGGCCGGGATTCAGGCAGCCAAGCGCACCAGCGACCTCGTCCCGCTATGTCATCAGCTCGCGCTCACGGGGGTCGACATCGACTTCACGGTAGGCGAGTCTGAGATCGAGATCATCGCAACGGTGCGAAGCACCGACCGCACGGGGGTGGAGATGGAAGCGCTCACGGCCGTCAGCGTCGCGGGCCTGACGCTCTACGACATGATCAAGGCGGTAGACCCGGCCGCACGGATCGACGACATTCGAGTGCTGCGCAAGGAAGGCGGCAAGACCGGAAGGTGGGCGCGCCCATGAGCACCCGTTCAGCCCGCGTCATCATCGCCTCGACCCGCGCGTCGTCGGGCGTGTACGACGACCGATGCGGCCCGATCATCACCGAATGGCTGGCCGAGCGCGGCTTTTCGGCCGAGCAGCCCGAAGTCGTCGCCGACGGGCCGCCGGTCGGCGACGCGCTGCGCACGGCGATCGACGCCGAAGTCGACGTCATCATCACCTCGGGTGGCACCGGCATCTCGCCGAGCGACAGCACCCCGGACCAGACCGTGGCCGTCGTCGACTACCTGATCCCGGGGCTGGCCGAAGTGATCCGCCAGTCGGGCCTGCCCAAGGTGCCGACGTCGGTGCTGTCGCGCGGCGTGTGCGGCGTGGCCGGCCAGACGCTGATCGTCAACCTGCCCGGTTCGCCCGGCGGGGTGCGCGACGGCCTCGGAGTGCTCGCCGATGTGCTGGATCACGCGCTCGACCAACTCGCCGGTAAAGATCACCAGCGATGACGCTCGTGGTGCGCGCTGCCATGACCGAGCACCCGATTTCACTGGCCGAGCATGAAGAGTTGGTGGGCCATCAGTCGGCCGGGGCCATCGTGGGGTTCGTCGGCGTGATCCGCGACCACGACGGCGGACGGCGCGTGGTGCGGCTCGAGTACTCCGCGCACCCGTCGGCCGAGCAGGTCATCGCCGACGTGGTCGCCGATGTGGCCGGGCAATCCAGCGGTGTGCGTGCCGTAGCCGCCAGCCACCGGATCGGCGCGCTGCGCATCGGAGAGGCGGCCCTGGTGGCGGCGGTCGCCGCCGATCACCGGCAGGCGGCGTTTGCCACCTGCGCGCATCTGGTGGACACCATCAAGGCCCGGCTTCCGGTGTGGAAGCACCAATTTTTCGCCGACGGAACCGAGGAGTGGGTGGGCTCGGCCTGACGTCCTGGCCGCGACCCCCGTCGCGAACGGCGCGTGGTGGCGAGTGATGCGCCGTGCCCAACACGCCCCGAAGAGGAGGGTTTTCGGGGCGTGTGGGGAGTCTGGCGGCGTTAGGCGCTGGGTGACGGCTGAGCGAGAGCGTCCAGCGCGTCGTTGCCCTGAACGTCCTGCGCCCGGATCGCGTCCCACAGCTGCTGCGTGTAGGCGGTGTCCTCGACGTGCTGAGGCATGCCGGCCGGTACGAAGCCGTGGAAGTCCGTGTCCACGACGGGCGGAGCGTCCGCGGGGGGCGCGGGCGGCATGGCGTCGGCCGGCGGCGGGGCGTCGGCCGGAGGGGCGGGCGGGAGGGCGTCCGCCGGAGGCGCGGGCGGCAGGTCCGCCGGCGGTGGCGGCGGGGCGTCCGGCGCTGCG
>NZ_QMEV01000136.1 GCF_003284935.1 Mycobacterium colombiense | reverse complement strand
GCGCACGGCGCGCCTGCCGTCCATCGCCTTGCGCGCCGCCCGCTCGGCGCTGCAGGCGGAGGCGCCGGTGCTGGTGCAGGTGCCGCGGCGCGGCTATGTCCCATCCCTGGCCTGCGCGCGCTGCCGCACCATCGCCCGGTGCCGGCACTGCACTGGTCCGCTGTCGCTGCAGGAAGGCGGCGCGGCGTTGCTGTGCCGCTGGTGCGGTCGGGTCGACCCGACGCGACGGTGCGCGCGCTGCGGGTCCGACGCGGTGCGCGCCGTCGTCGTCGGGGCGCGGCGCACCGCCGAAGAGCTCGGTCGCGCCTTTCCGGGCACGGCGGTGATCACGTCGTCGGGCGACGGCGTGGTGCCCGAGGTCGGCCGCGGCCCCGCGCTGGTGGTGGCCACCCCCGGCGCCGAGCCGCAGGCGTCCGGCGGTTACGGGGCGGCACTGCTGTTGGACACCTGGGCGCTGCTGGGCCGCCAAGACCTGCGCGCGGCCGAGGACGCGCTGTGGCGCTGGATGAGCGCCGCCGCGCTGGTGCGCGCCCGCGGCGAGGGCGGCGTGGTGCTGGTGGTCGCCGAATCGGCGCTTCCCACAGTGCAATCGCTGATCCGATGGGATCCGGTGGGTCATGCGGAGGCGGAGGTGACGGCGCGGGCCGAGGTGGGTCTGCCGCCCAGCGTGCACCTGGCGGCCATCGACGGAACGGCCGGCGCGGTCACCGCGCTGCTCGACGAAGCGAGGCTAGCGGGCCAGGAGTCCTTGCACGCGGATTTGCTTGGGCCCGTGGACCTTCCGCCCGGCGTGCGCCGCCCGGCCGGAACCCCGGCCGGCGTGCCGGTGACGAGAATGCTGGTGCGCGTGCCCCGTCAGCAGGGGCTGGCGCTGGCGGCGGCCCTGCGGCGCGCCGTCGGTGTGCTCAGCGCCCGGCAGACTCATGAGCCGGCCAGGGTCCAGATCGACCCGCTGCACATCGGCTAACTTTCATGAACCGTTACCCTGGGCGACAATTTGTGCGTGCAATAATTCCTTCTTACGACATTGGAAGGTTGCTACACTTTCTCATCCTTAGCGCCGAGAGGCCGGAACCATCCGGGAGGGGCGATATGACAGCGGACAACACCGCCGTTGACGAGTCATTGGACGTCATCACCGATGCTTTGCTGACGGCCTCCCGTTTGCTGATGGCGATCTCGGCGCGGTCCGTGGGCCAGGTCGACGAGACCATCACCATCGCCCAGTTCCGGACGCTGGTGATCCTGTCGAATCGCGGTCCGGTCAACCTCGCCACCCTCGCCGGACTGTTGGGCGTGCAGCCCTCGGCCACCGGCCGGATGGTGGACCGGTTGGTCGCCGCAGGCCTGATCGACCGCTTGCCCCACCCGACCTCGCGGCGTGAGCTGCTCGCCGCGCTCACCACGCGTGGCCGCGACGTCGTCCGGCAGGTGACCGCGCACCGGCGTGCCGAGATCGCGGCCATCGTGGCGAAGATGCCGCCGCCGGAGCGGCACGGGCTGGTGCGGGCGCTGACGGCGTTCACGGCCGCCGGCGGCGAGCCCGACGTCCACCTGGACGCCGAGGTCGACCTGTAACGGTTATTCGCTTCGCTTTTCGGCGGTCACCAGCAGGTACTCCCATCCCATGGTGCCGCCGGTCAGGTGCTGCTGCGCGAGTTCGATGAGCTGGGCGTCCAGCTCGGCGGCCAGCACCGGGTTGTGGCCGATGTTCGCGTAGGCCTCGATGGTCGGGCCGTAGTGCTGCTTGAAGTACGCGTGCACGGCCTCGGCGCTGTCGAATCGGTTGACCGCCAACATGCCTCGCGTGGTGGTGATCTCGCCGATCTGGTCGCCGAGCAGCGCGGCGACGTAGCCCGGGCGCCCCCAGAGCGCCGCCGGCGGCGCGGGGTGCGACAGGCTCGGCCGGTAGGGCCGGATGGTGGCGAGCATCCGGCCGAAGAATCCTTCGGGGGTCCAGCTGATCACGCCGATCGTGCCGCCCGGGCGGCAGACCCGGACCAGCTCGGTGGCGGCGCGCTGCTGGTTGGGGGCGAACTGGACGCCGATCGCCGACATGACGACATCGAATTCACCGTCACCGAACGGCAGGGCCTGGGCGTTGGCTTCCCGGTAGTCGAGGGTCAGGCCCCGCGCCGCGGCCCTGGCCCGCGACCGCTGCAGCAGCTCGGGAGTGAGGTCGGTGGAGACGACCGTGGCGCCCGTCGCGGCCGCGGGCAGCGAGATGTTGCCCGAGCCGGCGGCGACGTCGAGGACCCGCACCCCCGGCCCGATGCCGGTGGCCTCGACCAGGGCGGGTCCGAGCGGGGCCATCACCTCCTCGGCCATCAGCGCATAGTCGCCCAGCGCCCATACCGTGCGATGCGTGGCGGCCACCGAGGCGTCACTGATCGGAGTGTCGAGGGTCATCAGACCTCCTTGGGAGGGGAAGGGGGTTGTCTTTCGACCTCGTTGTCGACGTGAACCGGCGATCACACCGGTAGACAGTGGCTCCTAGAAATAGTAGCCATAAGCAATAGTGTACGCACGCACATTCCGCCGGCGGGTCCGGGCCGCGCCCGTCGCTTTCTAGACTGGCCCGGTGCGCCTCGTCTTCGCCGGAACCCCCGAACCCGCGCTGCCCGCATTGCGCCGCCTCATCGACTCGCCGCGTCACGATGTGGTCGCGGTGCTGACCCGTCCCGATGCCGCGGTGGGACGGCGCGGAAAGCTGGAGCCGTCACCGGTGGCCCGCGAGGCGCTCGAGCGCGGCATTCCGGTGCTGCGGCCGTCGCGGCCGAACTCCGACGAATTCGTCGGCGAGCTCGCACAGGTGGCCCCCGACTGCTGCGCGGTGGTGGCCTATGGCGCGCTGCTGCGCGACGGCCTGCTCGCCGTGCCCCCGCGGGGCTGGATCAACCTGCACTTCTCGCTGCTGCCCGCCTGGCGCGGCGCCGCTCCGGTCCAGGCGGCCATCGCGGCGGGGGACGCCATCACCGGGGCCTCGACGTTCCAGATCGAGCCGAGCCTGGACTCGGGCCCGATCTACGGAGTCGTGACCGAGACGATCCGGCCGACCGACACCGCCGGGGAATTGCTTGAGCGACTGGCTGTTTCGGGTGCGGAGCTGTTGTCGGCCACGCTGGACGGCATCGCCGACGCGACGCTGACGCCGGTGCCGCAACCCAGCGAGGGGGTCAGCATCGCGCCGAAGATCACCGTCGAGCAGGCCCGGGTGCGCTGGGACCTGCCGGCCCAGGTGATCGACCGCCGCATCCGTGCCGTCACCCCCAACCCCGGCGCCTGGACGCTGCTCGGTGACCTGCGCGTCAAACTGGGCCCGGTGCAGCCTGCCGAGCCTTCCGCGACGCCCGGACCGCCGGAACCGTTGCCGCCCGGCGCCATTCACGTCGACCGCGCCAGCGTCTGGGTCGGCACCGGCTCGGATGCCGTGCGGCTGGGCCAAATCCAGCCACCCGGAAAGAAATTCATGAACGCGGTCGACTGGGCGCGCGGCGCGCGGCTGGA
>NZ_QMEV01000135.1 GCF_003284935.1 Mycobacterium colombiense | reverse complement strand
TCCCCGCGGGCCCGCCGATCGCAGTCGGCGCGCCCGACCCGCGGTCCCCGCAAGGACTTGGCGGGCAAGGCCGTACGGCAACCCAAGCGTCGCCTGAAGGCGCAGCAGGCCGACCTCGGCCGCGACGTTCGGGAGCCGAAGCGATTCCGGAAAGCCAAGCAGGCCAAGGGCACCGGGGCCGCGCAGCGTCCGGAGGCGGGAGCGGGGCACTCTGCGCGGGAGCGTCGCACCCGCCAGATCGTCCAATTGACCAGCCGCGGTGGGTCATTCGTCTTCCGGCATCGGGCCGGCAACGTGGTCATCCTGGTGCTGATGCTGGTGGCCGCGGCCCAGCTGTTCGTCTTGCAGGTGACCAACGCCCCGTCGCTGCGGGCCCAGGCCGCCGGCCAGCTCAAGGTCACCGATGTGGAAAAAGCCGTGCGCGGCAGCATCATCGACCGTCGCAAAGACCAGCTCGCCTTCACCATCGAGTCGCGCGCGCTGACGTTTCAGCCGAAACGCATTCGCAAGCAACTCGAGGAAGCCAAAGCCAAGAACTCAACGGCGCCCGACCCGCAGCAGCGGTTGCGCGACATCGCCAAGGAGGTCTCCAGCCGCCTGGGCAACAAGCCGGACTCGGCGACCGTCCTGAAGAAGCTGCAGACCGACGAGAACTTCGTCTATCTGGCGCGCGCCGTCGATCCCGCCGTCGCCACCGCGATCTCGGACAAGTACCCCGAGGTCGGTTCCGAACGCCAGGATCTGCGCCAGTATCCGGGCGGGTCGCTGGCGGCCAACATCGTCGGCGGCATCGACTGGGACGGTCACGGACTGCTGGGGCTGGAAGAGGCCATGGATTCGGTGCTGTCGGGCACCGACGGCGCGGTCACATACGACCGCGGATCCGACGGCGTGGTCATTCCCGGCAGTTACCGCAACCGGCATCGGGCGGTCAACGGCTCGATGGTCCAGCTGACCCTCGACGACGACATCCAGTTCTACGTGCAGCAGCAGGTTCAGCAGGCCAAGAACGTCTCTGGCGCGCACAATGTTTCGGCCGTCGTGCTGGACGCCAAGACCGGCGAAGTGCTGGCCATGGCCAACGACAACACGTTCGACCCCTCCCAGGACATCGGGCGACAGGGCGACAAGCAGCTGGGCAACCTCGCGGTGTCCTCGCCGTTCGAGCCCGGCTCGGTGAACAAGGTGATCACCGCGTCGTCGGTCATCGAATACGGCCTGTCCAATCCCGATGAGGTGCTGCAGGTCCCGGGCACGATCCAGATGGGCGGGGTGTCCATCCACGACGCGTGGGATCACGGCGTGATGCCCTACACCACCACCGGCGTGTTCGGAAAGTCCTCCAACGTCGGCACTTTGATGCTCGCGCAGCGCGTCGGCCCGGAGCGCTTCTACGACATGGTCCGCAAATTCGGTCTGGGTCAACGCACCAACGTAGGCCTCCCGGGCGAGAGCGCCGGGCTGGTGCCACCGATCGACCAGTGGTCGGGCAGCACCTTCTCGAACCTGCCCATCGGCCAAGGTCTTTCGATGACCCTGCTGCAGATGACCGGCATGTACCAGGCGATTGCCAACGACGGGCTGCGGATACCGCCGCGGATCATCAAGGCCACCATCGCACCCGACGGCACGCGCACCGAGGAGCCGCGTCCGGACGGCGTGCGGGTGGTCTCGCCGCAGACGGCGCAGACCGTGCGCAACATGCTGCGCGCCGTGGTGCAAAAGGACCCGATGGGCTACCAGCAGGGCACCGGTTCCGCCGGCGCGGTGACGGGCTACCAGATGGCCGGCAAGACCGGTACCGCACAGCAGATCAACCCCGCCTGCGGCTGCTACTTCGACAACGTCTACTGGATCACGTTCGCCGGAATGGCCACCGTCGATAACCCCCGGTACGTCGTCGGCATCATGATGGACAACCCGGAGCGCAACGCCGACGGGACGCCGGGCCACTCGGCGGCCCCGCTGTTCCACAACATCGCCGGCTGGCTCATGCAGCGCGAGAACGTGCCGCTGTCGCCGGACCCCGGGCCCCCGCTGACGCTGCAGGCCACCTGACCCGGGCCTGACCTTCCGTCAAGCCAGGCCTTCCGTCGACGCGCTGATCGCCTCATGGCCGGTTGCGGCTAGGTAGGGTGTCATGGCCGATCATGAGGATCACGCGGCGTCGGAGGGAGGTGTGGCTGTGCCGGTGCCCACGGGGTTACGCCCGAGCGCCGCCGCGGGTGTGCGCCTGCCCGCGCTCGCCGAGCAGGTGGGGGCCGTCCTGGCCGGCGGCGCCGTCGTGCCCGACGTGACCATCACCGGCGTGACGCTGCGGGCCCAGGACGTGCTGCCCGGCGACCTGTTCGCCGCGCTGCCCGGTCGGACGACGCACGGGGCCCGCTATGCCGCCGAGGCCATCGACCGCGGCGCGGTCGCGGTGCTCACCGATACCGCCGGGGTCGCCGAGATGAGCGCGGCCGGCGCCCCGCCCGTGCCGACGCTGGTGCATCCCGACCCCCGCGGCGTGCTCGGCGGCCTGGCCGCCACCGTGTACGGAAACCCGTCCGATCGGCTGGCCGTCATCGGCATCACGGGCACCTCCGGCAAGACCACCACCACCTACATGGTCGAATCCGGTCTACGGGCCGCCGGCCGTCGGTGCGGGCTGATCGGCACCATCGGCATCCGCGTCGACGGCGCCGACATCCCCAGCGCGCTGACCACCCCGGAAGCCCCCGCGCTGCAGGCGATGCTGGCGGCGATGGCCGAACAGGGCGTCGACACCGTCGTCATGGAGGTCTCCAGCCACGCGCTCACCTTGGGCCGGGTCGACGGAACCCGTTTCGCGGTAGGGGGATTCACCAACCTGTCCCGCGACCACCTCGACTTTCACCCCACCATGGCCGACTATTTCGAAGCCAAAGCGCTGCTGTTCGACCCGAATTCGCCGCTGCATGCGACAAAGGCCGTGATATGCATCGACGACGACGCCGGGCGCGAGATGGCGGGGCGCGCAACGGATCCGGTCACCGTCAGCGCCGAGGGCCGGCCCGCGCAGTGGCGCGCCGTCGACGTGGCCCCGATGGGCGCCGGGGGACAACAGTTCACCGTCATCGACCCGGCCGGCGTCAAGCACGACGTCGGGGTCCCGCTACCCGGGCGCTACAACGTCGCCAATTGCCTTGTCGCACTGGCACTTCTGGATACCGTGGGGGTGTCGCCCGAGGAGGCGGCGCCGGGACTGCGGCAGACCCGCGTACCGGGACGCATGGAACAGATCGATGCCGGGCAGGATTTCCTGGCTCTCGTCGACTACGCCCACAAGCCGGGCGCCCTGCGTGCGGTGCTCACCACGCTGGCGCGTCCGGGTCGCCGGGTGGCGGTGGTGTTCGGCGCGGGCGGCGAGCGCGACCCGGGCAAGCGGGCGCCGATGGGCGCCGTCGCCGCCGAACTCGCCGACCTGGTCGTCGTCACCGACGACAACCCTCGCAGCGAGGACCCCGCGGCCATCCGGCGCGAAATCCTGGCCGGTGCAACCGAAAGTGGTTGCGCGGCAGAGGTTGTCGAGATCCCCGACCGGGCCGACGCGATCCGGCACGCCGTCGCGTGGGCGCGTGCCGGCGACGTGGTGCTGATCGCCGGCAAGGGCCACGAAACCGGGCAGCGCACCGGGGACGTGGTCCGCCCCTTCGACGACCGCATCGAGTTGGCGCGGGCGTTGGAGGATCGCGCATGATCGACCTGACCGTCGCGCAGATCGCCGACATCGTGGGCGGCACGTTGTCCGACATCTCGCCGCAGGACGCCGCGCGCCGGCACGTCACCGGTACCGTCGAATTCGACTCGCGCGCCGTGGGT